>NZ_CAZEQU010000011.1:0-449641 GCF_964513065.1 Tenacibaculum xiamenense | reverse complement strand
ATTTCTGTAAATAACTTCGAACCAATGTTAAATCATCTGTATTTATTCGCATGGCAAAATATAAAATTTTGTCAACGAATTAGTTAACCTTTACAACTTCGAGCGAAATTATTTAAGTAAAAAATCTTGATAAGAGTTATCTATTATCTCGAATAACATTGAGATTTCTCAGTCATTATCATTCCTTCGAAATGACTAGAAATAGTTGTTTTGCGCCTTGTTATTTCGAGAGATGGTTAACTGTTTTTCAATTTCAACAATTTAATATCGTGTAAATAACGCCTAATCTCATTTCTAACTTTCGGAAATAAAAGCAACAATCCAATCATATTAGGAAATACTAGTGCGAGAATCATAGCATCAGAAAACTTAATAACAGCATCTAGAGTAACAGCAGCACCTAGAATTGTAAACATTAAAAAGATGATTTTATAAGTTAAATCAGTCCATTTTCCTCGACCAAACAAGTACTTCCATGATTGTAATCCATAGTAAGACCAAGATAATATGGTTGAAAAGGCAAATAAAGTTACTGCTATTACTAAAACATAAGAAGCTCCTGGAATAGCATTGTCAAAAGCTAATGAGGTTAAATTAACACCACCCAATCTTGATCCGTCAGCCATTAATGCTTGACCATTTATTACATCTCCATAAATAAAAGCACCATCCATATTAAACATAACAATGATAATAGCTGTCATAGAACAGACGATTACTGTATCAATAAAAGGCTCTAGTAAGCCAACAAGTCCTTCGGAAGCTGGATATTTAGTGTTTACAGCCGAATGAGCAATTGCAGCCGACCCTGCCCCTGCTTCATTTGAAAATGCTGCACGACGAAACCCTTGAATCATGACACCAATAAAACCACCGGTGATGGTCGCTTTGGGAGTAAAAGCTTCGGTTATAATTAATGCTATCGCATCATCAACAAAACTAACGTTTGAAAAAATGATGAATAAGGCTGCGACAACGTATAAAATAGCCATTAACGGAACTACTTTTTCTGTAACCTTAGCAATTCTTTTGATACCTCCAATAATTACGATTCCAACGAAAATAGCAAAGACAAGTCCTATAAGACTTCCAGAAGCTGCTCCATCAATACCAAATCGCGAAATAATTTGAGCTGCAGCTTGATTGGTTTGAAAGGCATTTCCTCCTCCAAAAGAGGCACCGACACATAAAACAGCGAAAACAACAGCTAGGAACTTCCCTAATTTTTCTAAACCTCGTTCTTTAAGTCCTCTTGATAAATAGTACATCGGACCCCCGTAAACATTCCCTTCAGTATCAATATCTCTGTATTTTACACCCAGTGTACATTCCACAAATTTTGAAGACATTCCCAGTAAACCAGCAATAACCATCCAAAATGTGGCTCCTGGTCCACCAATAGAAATGGCAACCGCAACCATAGCAATATTTCCTAAACCAACAGTTCCTGATACGGCGGTTGCTAAGGCTTGAAAGTGATTTACTTCACCGTGATGACTTTCGTCTTTGATGGTATCGATAATGTCGCCATTAACCTCATGAACATGAGCAGTTGTTTTTATGTTGAGAAACTCTAAATCATCATATTTTCCTCGAACTACCTGAATAGCAGTTGGAAAATGTTTTATGTTAATAAAGCCAAAATAAAGGGTAAAGAAAAGCGCTCCAAGAAGTAAGATAATAAGTACGATTGGAATTCCATACCCAAAAATGTTGACGGTTGACAGTATAAATCCTTCCCACCAAGTGGCAAAAGGCATAAAAGCATCATTAATTTGCTCGTCTAATCCTTTGTTTTGAGCTTGGTTTATAAACGGAAATAAAAGAAGAATAATTGTTAATATGCGTTGTTTTAAGGTCATGATAATAGTTTTATGATTACCAACGCAATGTTTAAAATTGAATTTTTTATAGAAGGTTTTATCAGAAAGAATCTGAAATTGTCAGTAAAAAAACTACTGACAAAACAGTGTTAAGTCTTTGTTTTATAGGGATATATTTTCTTTAGGTACTTTCAGGCGAATTTTTCTATCTCGCTTTTCTGACATTTCGAAAAGTGTTGTTTTTAATGGATTTAAGTGGTGTTCTGTTGTCCAATTATCTTTACCAAAGACACCATCAAGTAATGATATAAGCAATCTTTTTACTTCATTATAATCTTTAATATCGAAGATTTTATTTGGTGCAGAAAAATTCTTAGGTTTAATTTCCAGCCAATCGGCATCGGATAATTTACGTTCTGCAAACTTTATGAATAGCTCGAATAAAGCTGGTGATAATTTTACTTTACGTTTTTCAGAACCAGGGAAGCCTTTAAGCAATACTAAATTCTCTATTTTTCCTGATGAAAGTTTATTCTTTTGAAAGTTAATATGCAAATCACTTGAATTCGGAATAACGTTTTCAGCCAATTCTTTTACCCAACTTAATGCCAATGCAAAGAATATCATGATTAAAGATGTTTTGAAAATAGCCGAGAATAAGGTGAGATTGATATTGTTTCCAGAAAGCTTATAGATTTGAGCAACTAATACTACCAGTATACAAGCCAAGGATAAAAAAGCCAAAGCCTTTAAACGTCTTTTTAAAAATGACTCCCATAAAACAAAACCTAAAAAAACCAGCGTAAAAAAGGCGTAATACACATCCAATTCATTAATCACGGAAATTACTGTTCCTGATATCATACGACTCAAAGTAGGTAACAATGAAAATAGAAAGGGAATACCAACAATGTAAATCCAATACTTAGACTTTATGATGTGTCCAATAGGAACAGGTAAATATCGAAACCAAGGAAGCGATAGCAAAATAAACAAGCTGTTGAGTAAAGACCATATACTTCTCCATCCGTTAATTACATATTCAGAAGTTGTATTGCTTTCGATAAAGTAAATTTCAAAGGCTCCAGAAATACTCCAGCACAAAACGGAAAGTGCTAGCCATACTTGACCAAAATCGTTTTGTTTTTTACCAATATGCCACCAAATAGCGAGTAAAGCAATAAAAGCAAATAAGCACACGGTAAGCTGCCACCAGCCATAAAAATATATGATTTCATGATTGATTTGTTGAGCGTTCAGTACTTGGAATGCCATATGAGTATTATTGTAATTAAAGAACTTGTGTATAATAAGTAATGTGCAAAAAGACACTAACTTTTCATATTAACACACAGGTGAATTTTTATATTTTCGTTTTTAAATAAAAAGCCAAATTTTTTAATTTGGCGGACTTTCTAAATATACACAAACCTTTCGGTTTAGCATTTATTAGCTATGTTTTATAAACGTTTTAGGCAACATATTAATCAAAGGTAGATTTATTAATCATTTTTTCAAATTCAGTTTCTTCGATTTTATGACCGGATAATTCCAAATGTTTGTATTCTTTGATTTGTTCAGAAATATTTCTTGGTGATGGAAATCGAATTATTCCCAAAAATTGTTTTTCTCTTTTCCAAAAGGTTTTGAAAATCCATTTTTCGGTTTGTATTGAAATAATGGTAATAAAATCGCCGGAACTAACATTTTTTATTTGGTTTAATTCATTTTCAGATTCAGCATAGTTTGATTCTGATATTTTTCCATTCTGTAGAGCAAAAAGTAATCTGTTTTTTAAACTAGATATCTTTTCTTCTATTGGTTGTGTGAAAGCAAAACTTAGTAGAATATTTCCATTTTCGATTAGATTTATTAAGTCAAGAACTAAGTTAGAATGAGATTCCATTTTTAGAACTTCTAGAAGCCAAAATATGTCAACTTTTTTCTTTTTTATGGTTTTCATTTAGAGGATGGTTTTTACGTTGCGTAACAGATTTTAAATATTCTAACTTTTTAAAAATACATTAAATTCTGAAATGGCATTTCTATTAAAGGAAATTACATTTTTGTTTATAAAAATATGTGTCCTATTATTTTGAAAATCAATGTTTTGGGATTTTGTTTTTTCATTTCAAATATACTTTTGTTCAACACATACTAAGAGCCATTAGCTCAATAGACAGATTATTTTCTGTGATCTGTATAAAAATACACAGAGACCAACTTATTATTTAAAAAAGAACGAAAATGAAAAAAACAATTTATTTATGCCTAGTATTTGTAATTACGGTATTAACGGCATGTAATCAGAACGAAACAGACGAGATCTCAGGTTACCAAGTGGATGAAAAATCTAGTGAAGTAGAAATCATAGAAGACCTGAAAGGTAATAGCAGCAATAAAAACATTGTTGTTGGAATTCCTCCAGGTTTGTACGGTCCAAGCACTGTTAATGCTTACGAAAAAGTTACTTATTCTTATTATCCGACGCAAACGGCTTTAAATTCTATTCCACCGAATAAGAGAGGGTATAGGATAACTTTTCAAGTTAAAAATCAAGATCCTTCAACTCCAGATGTAAAATGGAGACATATGGGCAGGTTTGAAGTAGGTTCATCGACTAGCAGTATGGAATTTCCTAATTATGGAAATAATAATACGGCAAAATGGAGAATTATTTATGCAATGTATCGAACAGATGCTCCACACTGGAGCTATAGTTTTAAGAAAAAAATTACTGTCAATAACAACTAGTAGATCCGAATGATATTTTTTAATAAAAGTCATTTTGGTCGCAAGTGGAAATCTGTTGTTTCTTTATGAATAAAGATTAGATTACTTACTTGTTTTAACAAAAGGTATCAAAACTATACCTAAATATAGTTTTGATACTTTTAAAATTATACTGTAACCATAAAGTTTTTCTCAAGAAAGAAGCTATATTTTTTTAGCTCTTCAGGAATGTTTGCGTTTTTTTCAACATCATGAAAATGCAATGAATCTATTAAATCTAATCCTAAATATTTATTCATCGCATGAAACCCAGACATAACACCAGAATCGACACTAGTTTGATTAAAGAATTCACCTTGCATGGTAAATGCTTCCTTAGGGGCATTCCAACTTGATGTTAATATGTATTTTTTTCCGCTTAGGAGTCCACCTGTCCCATAATTAACTTTAGGGTTTTTAGAACTTCTACCATCACTAATCCAAAGTCCATTTCCGTAGCCAGCTGTTAATACTTCATCAAAGTATTTTTTAAATTTAAAAGGTATAGAAAACCACCAAATAGGAGTGTGATAAATAATAACATCTGCCCATGTAAACTTTAAAACTTCTTTTGCTATGTCGTAACCCTCATTTATTTGAGTTGTTTTAACTGTGTAATTTTCTATGGAATAAAAAAAAGAAGCACTTAAGGTACTTAATGATTTATTAAACAGACCTTTTGCGTCTGAAAAAGAGTGCCAACCATTTATTATTAGAACATTTTTCATTTGTATTGTATTTGTTTTCTACAAATATATTTTGAGTTAAAGTATTATTGAAATAATGGAAATTATACATTTGTATTATAAAAATAATAGTAATGATAAACTTAGAATGGTATAGAACGTTTAAAGCGGTATATGAAGAAGGAAATTTAACAAGAGCATCTGAAAGATTGTTTTCATCGCAACCTGGAGTAAGCTTGCATATCAGTTCTTTAGAGTCGTATGTAGGGTATAAACTTTTTGAAAGAAAACCACGGATTATGGTACCAACAGAGCGAGCTATAATTTTATATGATTATATTTTAGATGCACTACAAAAATTGGAGAAATCGGAGAAGCATTTTAGAAAAACGGGAAAAGGAAACAGGAAAACGCTTAGTATTGGAATGTGTTCAGAGATTTTTCAGACTTTATTTGAACCCAATATGAAATATTTTGATTTTGATATTATTGCTCATTTTGGAGAATATCCTCAAATGCTTAAGGAATTAGAAGAAGGGATTTTAGATTTAGTTATTACACCAAAAAAAAATAAGAATCAAAATATTAGTTATACCCGTTTTTTCAATCAGGAAGTATGGTTAGTTTCTAGTAACAATGTAGATACAGATGAAATAGAAAAAGCAATTCTAAATAAACATTGGAATGTAGTAGAAAATGAACTTAAGAATCAAATATGGTATAGTTCCTCAAATGTTACTGGATTCATAAAACAATTTTGGCTTTTAAATTTTAACAGAAAACAATACAACAAACCAAACTATATTGTTCCAAATATGAATTCTATCATTCGATGCTTGCAAACTAGTAACGGCATTGCATTAATTCCTAGTTTTTTATGTGAACAAGAAATAAAAAACAAGAATCTTAAGCTTATTTGGAAATGTAATAAAGAACTTAGAGACATTGTTTATTTTGCAAAAATGAACAAACAAAAAGCAAAGAATGAAATTGAGACAATAGAAACAATCATTTCGAAAGAAGCATCAAAATATATGCTATAAATATGTTCAATTTTAGGTGTTATTTCTCTGTTAAAGGTTTTATCATCTCCTTCAAAAACTTCTTTGTTTCCTCTTGATGGTAAGTCCAAGAAAGATAGGAAACAGGAACGATTTGTATTCCAACACGGTGTAAAATACGATAGCGTTCAATATCAAAAGCTGCAGTAAAACTTCCAGGATAACCAATTAAATCAATTCCAAGGCATATATTGTTGTTTTCTAACAGTAAATCTATACTTAATCCTGCAATGGTATATTCAACATGGATGGTTGCTTTAAACTGCTCTAAAAATGCTTTTATTTCTTGGCTAAAAGTATCTTCAAAAAGCTCATTTTGATATTCGGATGTATTTTTAGTTTCAAAAGAACTCAAGTATTTTTTTAATAAAGACATTTCAGGAAGATATTGCGAGTTCATAGAGTAGAATATGTGTCGTTGGTTTCTAACTCTTGTAATAGCTACATTAAAAAACAACCAATATTTTTAAAACAATATATTACAGTAATTCAAAAAAAATATAGAAAAATGCAACCAAATTTTCTAAACCATGTCTAATTAATCATTAGAACCAATTAATGAACCCCAAAAAACTAACAGATAAAGATTTAATAGTTAAAGCACTTAATGGCGATTCAAAGGCCTTTAAGATAATAATCTCTAGCTCACAAAGATTGGTGTGGCAAATCGTTTATAAAATGATACCAAATCAAGAAGATAGAGAAGATCTTACCCAAGAAGTGTATTTAAAGGTTTATAACAAGTTGGCTACTTTTAGGCATAACTCCAAACTTTCCACATGGATTGGTGCAATAGCTTATAATAGTTGCTTAAATTATTTGGATAAGAAAAAGATTAAAGTTTATGACGGTTTGAAGCATGAAAAAGATAAAACGTATACCAACAGTATTGAAGAAAAACTGGGAAGTGATGGAAATAGAACAGAGCACTATATAGAGAAAAAAGAAAGATCTATTATTCTACAAGAGGAAATTAAAAAGCTTCCCCCACTTTATAGTACCATTATTGGTTTGTACTATCAACAAGAATCGACAATTAAAGAAATAGCGGAAATAACCAAACTACCAGAAGGAACGGTAAAAAGCTATTTATATAGGGCACGAAAAATATTAAAAAACAATCTATTGCGTAATTATAAAAAAGAAGATTTATGAATAGAGAACACTTAAATGATAATGATATTCAACAATTAGTTTTTGAATCCAATGTAGCTGATCCAAAAATTTTAGATCATTTACAAGGTTGTGATCTCTGCCGAAAAGCGGTAGATGATTATGGTATTCTTTTGGATGAATTAAAGTCTCTTCCAGAACCAATAATGGATTTTGATGTTTCAGAGCAGATATTAGAACAACTTTATCCAAAACCAGAAAGAGATATGGCTCTAAACTACATTATTTATATAGTTTCAATACTATGTTTGGGAATAGGGGCTGTCATATTCATTTTATTCTTAACTCAGATTAGCAATCTATTCAAAGTAATTTCAGATTTTAAGAATTACCTTATAATTAGTACGGCAATATTGGTAATGATAGGACTATGTCAAGATATGTTAAGAACATATAATAAAAAACTAAAAAAACTCAATTTTCAATAAAAACTTGCAACCAAAAAATAACTATTCTGTCTAATAGTAATGTATAAATAAAGAGATTATCATGAATACCTTGAACATAAATAATATTCCATATATAGACCCAGATGTATATAAAATAGCAATCATCATTTTTTTAATTATCATATTTATGATGTTTATATTATCTATACTTCGAAAAATACTAGATCATAAATTAAAAAGTAAAATAATCGATAAAGGGATTCCTCAAGAGACCATCTCAGAGATACTTCAAACAAGTAATAAAACCGAAGGACATAACAATATTAAGTGGTTTCTTATACTTATGGGAATTGGTATTGGATTGTTTGTTGTTAAACAATTCCCTTTAGGTTTACATTCTATAGGAATCATGGCTGTTTTTATTGCCTTAAGCTTTTTAGCCTTTGCTCAATACCTTAAACGATTTAATAATTAATCTCAGGAGT
This sequence comes from Tenacibaculum xiamenense, assembly GCF_964513065.1. Taxonomy (NCBI): domain Bacteria; kingdom Pseudomonadati; phylum Bacteroidota; class Flavobacteriia; order Flavobacteriales; family Flavobacteriaceae; genus Tenacibaculum; species Tenacibaculum xiamenense. The sequence goes on along the minus strand of NZ_CAZEQU010000011.1, from coordinate 441,252 downwards.
TAATACTCCAAATCAACCTAAACATATTTATGAATTTGAAGCTCTTAATTGAGGGCTAGGGATCCTATTATCAAAATTTTAATATAAAATTAAATAACAATGACTTTAAAATCAATCATCATTTGCATACTAATTGTAGCAATGCCAGTAGTATGCCATTGTCAAAATTTCGAAGAAAATAGAACTTTAAAAGCGAAAATAAACGACTATTTAAAAGAAGGAGTAACTAACGGGTTTCATGGCGCCATTCTAGTGGCTAAAAAAGGGAAAATAATTATAAATGAAGGCTATGGTTTGGCGAATAAAGAGAAAAACAGGAAGAATACCTCTTCTACAGTATTCGACATAGGTTCTAATACCAAACAGTTTACAGCGGCTGCAATACTAAAACTGGAAGGTTTTAAGAAACTGAAACTAAGTGATCCTTTATGTAAGTATTTCAAAGATTTGCCTAATGATAAGAAACAAATTACCATTCATCAACTATTAACACATTCATCGGGATTAGTTGAGTTAGTTGGGCATGATTTTGACAAGATAACTCGCGAAGCATTTTTTACTAAGGTATTTAACTCTGAGTTGCTTCATGCACCTGGTACTAAATATTCGTACTCAAATATTGGGTATAGTATTCTGGCTCGAATTATTGAATTGGTTTCAAATATGAATTATGAGTCTTTTTTAAACCAACATCTGTTTAAGCCTTCAGGGATGACTCAAACAGGTTACCTTCTTCCCTACTGGAGCCCTGTTACACTAGCCGTTGGATATGCTAAGAATATAATACCTCGTGGTCCTATGGTTAATATGTATAAAAAAGAGGGAAAAGTATCATGGCATTTAAAGGGCAATGGTGGCATAAACTCTACTCAGGAAGATATGTATAAATGGTATTTAGCACTTAAGAATAACACGGTATTAACGGCAGCTCAATTTGAAAAACTAATTACTCCATACGGTGGACCAGAAAGTAATAGATATAAAGTTGGATATGGCTGGGGAATCATAAATACCAACAGAAAAACGAAGCGAATTTCTCATAATGGAGGAAATGGTGGTTTTTGTCACACAATTTTGTGGAACATAGATGAAGATGTACTGGTACTTTATTCGAGTAACGCTAGTAGTCTTTTTATTGAAGGTGTAGCTTATACTGTAGAAAAAATGGTTTTTAACAGCTCATTTAAGCCGGAACCAATTAAGAAAAACCCATATTTTATGGTGGTTGAATTTGTAAAAAACAACTCAGTATCAGAATCTAAAAATTTGGTTTCATTAATTAAAAATAAACATAAAACAAGTTTTGAAAAACCAGAAATATTAAACAGATTGGGATATATAGTTCTGAAGAAATTTAAAAATAAAGAATGGGCTTTAGAACTTTTCAAAGCAAATGCAAACCTTTTTCCTGAAGAAGCTAATGTATGGGATTCATTGGGAGAAGCCTATTTAGAGTTGGGTAACAAATTAAAAGCAACACAAAATTATAAAAAAGCCGCAAATTTAGGAAGTGAGAACTCTAAAGAGGTATTGAAAGAGTTATTAAAAAATTAGAAAGTAAATTGTAAATCCTGATTTTGCTATTGATTTTTAGATGATATCTGATAAAATCAGGATTCCTAAATTGCCTATATGCAACTAAATTTATCAATACAGCGAACTTGCATAAATTTTTCTGAATCTAAAAATTTGAGAATACTATCAACTTTTTGTTTTTGGTTATTCATAACAGAACATAACGAATTCGTTTAAAAAAGAATCAATTAGAAAGTTAATTAGGAATCTGTCTTTTGCTGGAATGAAACTTTACTAAATTTGACTCTTTTTACAGGGGACTATGCAAAGCAATCATTTAAAAAATGTAATCGGTTTATTATTAGCAACTTTTTTTATAAGTACTTCGGGTGTTTTAGGAAGATATATAGCGATGCCGTCGGAGGTTATCATTTGGTTTCGTTCCACTTTTGCTGCTGTTTTTTTGTTCATTTTTTGTAAGTACAGAAAAATGGATTTTAAACTAAAATCCCCAAAACACAATAAGCCATTCTTTATTGCAGGAGTCTTTATGGCGGCCCATTGGGTTACCTATTTTTACGCATTAAAACTATCGAATGTTGCCATGGGAATGTTATCTTTATATACCTTTCCTGTAATCATTGCTTTCTTAGAACCAGTTTTTCTAAAAACCAAGTTTAGCCCAGTGTATATTTTATTAGGAATTTTGGTGTTAATAGGATTGTATGTATTATCTCCAGAGTTTAACCTTGAAAGCACCAATCTTCAAGGGATTTTATTCGGAGTTTTATCAGCACTTTGTTATTCGGTTCGAATTTTAATTATGAAGCAATATGTACTTCAGTACAACGGAGTAATGCTTATGTTTTACCAAACAATTGTAATTTCAATATGCCTCTTGCCTACCCTATTCTTTATGGATATTTCAGGTTTTCAAAGTCAACTACCTTATCTACTATTATTAGCACTGTTAACAACAGCCATCGGACACAGTTTAATGGTACATTCACTTCAATTCTTTACGGCGTCTACGGCAAGTATTATTAGCAGTGTTCAACCAATATTCGGAATTATTTTGGCTTTTTTCTTTTTAAAAGAAATCCCTACGGTAAATACGTTTATTGGTGGTAGTTTAATTTTGGCAACGGTTGTTATCGAAAGCATTCGAAGTAAAAAATAAATCATGTTTTCTATGTAAGAGATGAATTATGCGTTCGTCTAAGGTTTGAAATAAACTAAAACCTTTCAAATTATGCTTACAATGAAAAAAGCATGTATTGGGATTGCAATTGCCTTGCTGTTCCCAGTGTTTTTACATGCACAATCACCAATCACAGGCTTCTATCCAGAAAAGAATCAATTAACAGTTGCTGTAAGTTATTTCTCTAAAAGTTACGATAAGTTTTATTTAGGAGAGGAACTGTCAGACGGAAATCCTGCAAACTTAGGAGATATATCTTCTTCAATTGTGGGAGTTTACGCTGATTATGGTATCAATAATTGGTTATCAGCAGTAGTAACATTTCCTTATGTTTCTGTAAAAAGCGACGCAGGGAATCCTGATCCAGTTCATGGAGAAAGTGAACAAAGCGGAATTCAAGATTTATCGCTTTTTCTGAAAGCAAGAATGTTTGAAGAAAACTTTAATGACGGTTCTAAATTTACGTTAGGAGGATCTGCTGGTATTGCTTTTCCTTTAGGAGATTATGAAGGCAATGGTATTTTATCTATTGGTAATAAGGCAACTGCCATAGACGGATTAGTAGTTTTACAGTATACTACCAATTTTAACTTATTTGCTGAAGCCCAAACGGGTTACAGTATTCGAAGTAATTCTGATTTTGATGTTCCAGATGCTTTGTTATATAGCTTAAAGTTAGGGTATTTCACAAATCAGTTTTATGTGCACGCTAAACTAGGAATCCAAGATTCTACTTCAGGGTATGATATCGGTTCTTCGGAATTCGGAGCTAATGGAGGACCAGTTGCTTTGTCACAAACAGAGGTAGATTATACCAATTTGTCATTTGACGTGTACGTACCTGTTTACAAACAAACTTTTGGTGTTACCGCTGGGTATGGTTTGAATCTAGACGGAAGAAACTTCGGAAATGAAAGAGGTTTCTCTGTGGGACTTGTCTACAAGAATTAAACAATTCTATGGGGGAATTAAAGAAAGCTAATTGAGAATAGATAATTCTTAATTATTCTTTCGATTAAACTTAAGGGGGGTGAAATATATTCACCCTTTTCTTATTTCATTAACTGACTCTCATGTTTTCATAGTTTCTCTTTACAAACCCTAAAGCAGCCGCTAAAATCTCACCCATATTTTTACTTCTTTTAAATGCGACATCTTTGGTGAAATCAAATACTTGGTGTTTTAATAAATCGATATTTTTAGCTGTGGAAATGGAATCGTTTTTCATGCAGGCAACCAGTTTACTAATTCTGTTCACTGAACTTAAAATTCGCTTGGCAACAATGGAACGTTCTTCAATTTTATACTGATTAATAGAAGCTTCTTGTAATTTCTGCCCTACCAAGGAAACCATAGGCATATTTTCTTTAAAAAACTGAGGATTGTATACTTTAAACTTCCCTTCGAAACATTGTTGGTCAAAATCAATGGCTCTTATTTTATATACCACATGATCAAAATCGTGTGTAGGAACAATCACATAGTTATAAGAACGCATGTCTCCTAATAATCGAATCATACAGCGTTCGTTAAACTTCACAAACTCCTTAGCAATTTGAGCTTTTTCAGACTCGGTACATTTTGGTAAAAAATCCTTGATAAAATCATCACCAGGAATGCCTGCAATATGCTCTTCAATCAGGGTGTCTTTATATACTAAAAAATTCAGATTGTAAGGTGATAAAATGTGTTCTAATTCCAGTCCGTAAATACGAGAAGCATCAGTTTTCTTTACATAGAAATACGTGTAGTTATCATTCAAAATATTTCGAACCTTTACACGAAACGGCTTCGAGTTTCCAAAGGTGCAATAATCAATGGCATCAATATTCAAAAAAGGGATGGTGTCCTCGTTACCATTGGAATGTAAAATAGTATAAACTTTTTTCAGACTTAAGTCAATTTCGGCTCGCTCAAATTCTGAATAATAGGTTCTCACCCATAAAGTATCCTCATCATTTTTATCATAAACTACAATAGAACCTTGAAAACGCAATAAGTCATCATAAAAAATTGGAATTTTTATGTTTCTACTGTTTTCAACAAGATAATCGTTTAATTGATCAGTAACCGGAAATGCAGGTTTTTTCTGCGACATTAATTTCTCTTCTGAAGCCATACAATTAGGGTTTTCTCAAAAATAACTTTTTCTAGGAAAAAAATAGAGAAAGGAATGGTATTTGTTGACTTTTCTGAAAAAATACAGTTATGAACAAGCATTTTAAATTAACCATTCCAAAACCTTGTCATGAAAACTGGAATGAAATGAGACCTAATGAAAAAGGAAGATTTTGCAGTTCTTGTGCAAAAACGGTGGTTGATTTTACCCAATTTTCCGATAAGCAAGTTCAAGAATATTTACTAAATAATAGAAAACAAAAAGTTTGTGGTCATTTTTATAGAAAGCAATTGGATAGTTTGGTTATTGAAATTCCAGAGAGAGTAATTTACCATAAGCATAGTTTTAGAAGTTTGTTTGTGTTAGCATTGGTTTTAACCATGGGAACCATGTTGTTGAGCTGTAAAACGGAAAGCGGAAAAGTTCAAAAAATTGAGAAGGTCAAAATAGTGGATTCGGTTAAAACAATGGAAAATGTGTTTCCTGATAATATTAATGATATTGATTCCACTAGAACAGATAACAATTTTCAATTAAATAAGAATTCCACAAATAGCTGTGAGGGGGTCAATTCTGATGATACTATTGAAGAAGTAATAATATTGGCAACTGGAGAACCTGAAATTGAAGAAGAAGTAATGGGAGATATTGTTGACATGGGAGTAATTGAGTTAGAAGAGAGTGAACCTTATCCCTTCATATCAATTAAAGAAACACCACGTTTCAAAAAAGATAAACATTTGTCTGAGGAAAAAGCAAAAACAAATTTTCAAAAAAGAATGAATGATTTTGTTCAGTCCAACTTCGATGCTGAACTTCTCCAAAACTTAGGGTTAAATTCGGGTAAGTATAGGACATATTCTCAATTTATTATTAATGCTGAAGGAAAAGTATCACAGATAAAAGTTCGAGCACCCCATGAAGTTTTGAAAAAAGAAGCTATGGATGTTATAGAAAAGCTACCCAGTTTTATTCCTGCAAAAAGAGAAGGAAAAATAGTTAGTGTTTCATACACACTACCAATAACTTTTGTTGTTGAGTAATAATAAATTTTTGACTGTACTTCTAACCACTACACCTCAAACAACTTACCTGGTAAAGGTTTTATGATTCCGTTCAATTCCATTTCCAATAAAATTGAAGACAGTTGGTAAACGGGAATATCGCAATCTCTTGCAATAATATCTAAAAGTTGCTTGCCTTGTTTAGATAAGTAATCGAAGATTTTTTGCTCTTGTTCGTTGAGGTTAATAAAAAGAGCAGTTTGTTTTACTTGTTTCTGGGAAACATCCCAATTCAGCATGTTAACAATATCTTCTGCCGAAGTTAATATATGCGCACTGTTCTGTTTAATCAAATTATTGCAACCTTTACTATATTCATCACTTACCCTTCCTGATAATGCAAATACATCGCGATGATATGAGTTGGCAATATCAGCAGTAACAAGCGAACCTCCTTTTTCTGCAGATTCAATGACAATGGTTGCTTTTGAAATTCCGGCAACAATACGATTACGCTTTAGGAAGTTTTCACGTATCGGTGGTTCGTTATGCCAAAAATCAGAAATAAACCCACCGTTAGTATTAATATCACGTATATATCGTTTGTGAGCTTTCGGATAAACTTCATCCAAGCCATGTGCCAACACAGCGATGGTTTGCAGATTATTATCTATAGCCGCTTTGTGAGCACTGATATCCACGCCATAAGCAAACCCACTAACAATTATAGGATGATAAGGAGAAAGGTCTTTGATAAGTTGATTACAGAAACCACGTCCGTAATTGGTAATAGTTCGAGTTCCAACAATAGAAATAATGCGATCGGTTTTTAGCTCAATATTTCCATCCATAAAAATAAGAATTGGAGCGTCAATACATTGCTTTAAATAATGAGGATAGTCGTTATCTAAAAAATAATGGTACGTGTAGTTTGACTGTTCCAAAAAAAGCAACTCCTCCTCTGCTCTTTTCAAAATTTGTTCGTCAAAAATATGTTGTAAAGCATGGCTTCCAACTCCAGGAATTTTTAACAATGTAGAAATTGACTCGTTGAATACTTGTTCAGGACTTCCACAGGCGGAAATGAGCTTTTTTGCTATTACATCACCAATGTTTTTGGTAGCTTGAAGGCGCAAAATAGCCAGTAATTTTTCTTTTTTCATAGCGCAAAAAATTGAGTATCAATATACAAAAAAAGTGTTAATAAGTATTGTATATAAATTCGAAAACCACACTTGAAATTTGCTAGTTTTGTTCATATGAGATTAGCCGACTACATTAACGATTTATTATATAGATACGACTGCGTAATTGTTCCAAACTTTGGAGGTTTTGTAACCAATAAAATAGGAGCAAAGGTTGATGAAAATGCAAACGCAATTTATCCACCAAAAAAGCAAGTAACGTTTAATGCTTACTTACAACATAACGACGGTTTGTTGGCTAACTATATTGCTTCAACTGAAAAGATTTCTTTTGAAAAAGCTACCGAAAAGATAGCGGAAGAAGTGGACACTTGGAAAAACCAATTGGAAACGGGAACTATTACTGTAGCGAAAGTGGGTACTTTAACCCGTAATGAAGAAAGAAAACTATTATTTGAACCAAATACTTCAACCAATTTCTTAATTGACTCGTTCGGATTAGCTCAAGCTGGAGCGACTTCTGTGGAAAGAGAAGATGCTCAAGTTGCTGAAGTTGTAGTTCTTGATGAAAAGAAAGAAGGTAAAGTAATTCCTTTAGTTGTGAAAAGAGCAGCCGCAGCGGCAGTTGCTGTTGGAATTATTTATGCTGGATGGAGTGGTGTTCAAAATCATAATGAGCAACAAGAGTTTCTTGCAAATCAACAAAAAGAAATTCAAGCGGCTACATTCGTTATTGATAGCCCGTTACCAACTATTGACTTAAAGGTTTCAAAAGAAGAACCTAAAAACTTTCACATTGTTGCTGGAGCTTTTCAAGAAGTTGAAAACGCTCACAATAAAGTAAATGAATTGAAAGAGCAGGGGTTTGATGCTAAAATCATTGGAGAGAATTCATTTGGATTAACGCAAGTGGTTTACGGAAGTTATCATACCAAAGAATCAGCTCGTACAGCCTTATTGAAAATAAAGGAAGATGTTTCGGAAGAAGCATGGTTATTGGAAAAATAATCTTCCTTACATCGCTACGAAATATTTCGTTTCATTGCATATCTTTGCAACAAATTTTTTAGAATGAGAGCAAAAACTCCAAGTGAATCGCTAACCACACTTACAGATTTAGTATTACCAGGAGAAACTAACTACTTAGATAACCTTTTTGGAGGTGAATTATTAGCTCGTATGGATAGAGCTTGTAGTATTGCAGCAAGAAGACACTCAAGAAGAATTGTAGTAACAGCTTCAGTAAATCACGTAGCATTTACAAAGTCAACCCCAGTAGGTAGTGTTGTTACAATTGAAGCAAAAGTATCGCGAGCTTTTACATCTTCAATGGAAGTATACGTTGATGTTTGGATTGAAGATCGTCAATCAGGAGAAAAAACAAAAGTAAACGAAGGAATCTATACATTCGTTGCAGTTGATGAAACTGGAAAGCCAGTTCCTGTACCAGCATTGAAACCTGAAACAGAATTAGAACAAAAAAGGTTTGATGGAGCTCTAAGAAGAAAGCAATTAAGCTTAGTTTTAGCTGGCAAAATGGAACCTAAGGATGCAGAGGAGTTAAAAGCTTTGTTCCTGTCTTAAAAACAAGATTTCGATTTAAATATTGGTATTTCGATTACCAAAAGAATATAAATGAGCCTTACATGTTAACATGTAAGGTTTTTTAGTTTTCAAATGTCTGGTAAAACCTTAAATTTTTCTGATTAGCTATAAGAATAATATGCAGTTATACCTCATCAAGATCACCGTTTTCAGAAAGCAGAATGGCAACAGATTTTGTTTTTTCAAACTGAGAAAATATGATAATCATAATTACAGTAATAGGCACACTTAACACCATTCCTGTAACACCCCATATTTTACCCCAAATGGCAAGTGATAAGATTGTAACCATTGGACTCAGGTTAAGTGATTTTCCAAATACTCTCGGTTCAATAATATTTCCAACAATTACCTGAATACTTCCAACGGCAAGTAAAACGATAAGGAAAGGTGTAATCTCACCAAACTGTAATAAACAAAATATAGATGGGAAAACGGTCGCTATTAACGATCCTATAGTTGGAATGTAGTTTAATAGGAAAATTAAAAAAGCCCAAAAAGGAGCGCTGTCAACACCCACACCCAAAAGAACAAAATAACTTAAAATACCAGTAAGCAAACTTACGTAGGTTTTTAAACGCAGGTAGTTTGAAATGGAATTTTCAATCTTCCCCAGCATATGTTGCATATTATTAAAACTATGTTCTTTATTCACAAACATTTTATGTAGCTTCTTTTTAAAGCTGCTTTCCTCTAAGAAGAAAAATAAGGCATAAATAATAATCATGAAGGTATCACCTAGTAAACCACTAATTCCGTTTGCTATATCGCCTAAAAATGAACCATAATCAAACTTTCCAATTAAGGTTTTAATAGATCCAACAACATCAACATGAAAATAACTATCAATGTTCTTAATAATACTATCTATATTCGATTCGTATTTTGAATAGGATGAGGTTAAATCAGAAATGCTATTGGTTATAATTTCTGAAACGAAACTAAAGCTTAGAATGATAATACTGAAAACAATAACATTACTTAGCCATTTCGGTATGAATTTTTCCGCAAAAGGAATTTTATAAACGGATTTTCGTATTTCCCTGGTTAAAAACCAAAAGATTAACGCGAAAATAAAGGGAATTAAAATGCCTTTTCCAATAACTAAAATGGCAATAATAGCGGTAATAACAATAACAACGTTGGCTGAGTTCTTCACGAAGATAAATTTAGTTAATTAATTCAGTATACCAAATTTCAATCTATTATTGAATCCATTCTTGAGGATTCAAACGAGTTGTATTCTTATATAAAACAAAACTTAGTTTCGTTTTTCCAGTTATTTTATCAGTGAAAATTTTTCCTAATTTATCGCCAGTTTTTATTGGATCACCTTTCTTAACATAAATGGTTTCAAGGCTATTGTATACTGAAATATAGTTACCATGTCTTACATAAACTGATTTCTTTCCATCGGGATGACCTTGGATACTCATGACTTCACCATTGAAAATACTTTTTGCATCTGAATTTCCTTTTGCTGCAATGTGTAAACCCGTACTGTTAATACTAATTCCAGGGAAAGTAGGGTGGGGCTGAACACCATATTTTCTAGTAATAATTCCAGAAACGGGCCATGGTAAGCTCCCTTTATTTTGTTCAAAGTTTGCGCGAAGAGCCTTTTCCGCAGAGTTAAGTGCGAATTTAGCCGATTTTTTAGCTCCTTTTGCTTTGTTCGACTTAGCAATAGCATCTCTAATCAAACGATCGATTCTCGCCGCAATCCTCTTTTCTTCTTTTTGTTTTTTAATAAGCTGCCTTTTGTAACGACTTTCTTGCTTTTTGATAGAAGAAATTAATTTTTCTTGACTTTCTTTATCTTTTTCGACAGCTTCATTTTGATCTTTTTCTTCAGCAATTAAACGTTCCTTTACGGTTTTTCTTTGCAAAAGAGAGTCGTTTAGCTTTTCAATTTCTTTTGTTTTAACTAAAATTTCCTCTCCCTGCTTTTTTCTGAAATCGTTGTATTGTTGCATGTATTTTACACGCTTGTAGGCTTGATAAAAGCTTTCCGAAGAAAGTAAAAACATAGTTTTACTTTGAAGCGATTTACTTTTATAGGTCTTAACTACCATTTTTTGATAATCTAACTTAAGCTTAGCCAGTTCATCATTGTTTTTTTTAATTTGTTTTTGATTTTTTTTAATCTCTTTATTAAGCAAGTCGTTTTCTAACGTAATGGTTTCAATAAGTCGCTCTCGAATACTAATTTTTTGAGTTAAATCTTTAAGATCATCTAACGCATTGCTTTTTCTTTTCTTAGTTTCAATTAATAAACTATTAACCTTTTTAATTTCTTTTTTAAGGTTTGAGCGTTTTTTCTCAAGCTGCTTTCTTGATTGAGAAAATGAGGAAAAACATACTAGAAAAATACTTAAGATTGTTAAAGCGAAACGAAACTTTTTCATGAGTTATAATTGAATTTCTTTGTAGCCTTTTGGGATTGAGAAATTTAAGTTCAAATTTGTATTAAAATCCACAGAACGCACCGTCATATCAATATTAGTAAATTTAGTGTTTTCTTTAGCATAAATGTTTATTTTGTTTGGGAAAACAATGTTTTTCTTACGAATATAGTTTGGGTATGAAATATCTAAACGTTGGTTTTTGCTTACGTTTACCAATGATTGTTTATCTAATTTGTAATGGTTTGGGTTGATAAAAAAGAACAAATCAAATAAATTAGGTTGTTTTTTAGGAGATAACTGATAAGAGTTATTTGCTATTTCAACACTTTGACGCTGAGATTTAACATCAATAATAGCTTGGCCTAAAAGAAGATTTTGTAATTGTTTAAATGTAATATCTGTTCCTAAAATCTTTCTTAACATACTAAAATCTCCTTCGAAATAATTTTTCTTATAAGGAGAATAAAAACTTACTTTGTCTGGAGTAATTTTAGCTTTGAAAATGGTTATTAATTTTGACCCTTTTAACCAAATTACTTCATCTTTCTTAATTTTCATACGTACTGAAAAACCAAGACCATTCTTATTGTCTTTGTAGTTCACCTTTAACTTGGCGTCAACTGTTTTCTCGTGAAAATTTTCGGCAACATGTTTTTTAGCTACTTTTCTAGCCGAAATACTTTTAATAGCTGAAGAAGTAGCAGCTTCTTTGTTTGATTTACATGAAGCAAAGAGAATAATAATAGGTAATATGTATTTTAATAATTTCATTTCTTAAAACCTTGAGTACAAAGAGTTTTTACTTATTTAACTTTTTTCTATACTTACTTTCGTTCTTATGATCGCCCAGCCCTTGGTAGCTAATGACAAACTCATTGTAAAAACGACTTTCCATTGTTGGATTATCTATAACAAAATCAATACCATTTTGTAAACTAAGAAGCGCTTTCTTGTAATTTTTTGACTTGTTGAAAGCTTTGGCATTCATTAAGTATACAAATGGTTGCGCCGGAAAAAGCACCAATCCTTCACTACTGTAAGTTAATAATTTTGAATCATTATTTGAATCAAGCTGCTCAAGTAACTGCTTTAAATTAACATACGACTTGTTACTTTTAAACTGCAATTCGAGATTTTCATTGTTTGAAGTAGTATTTTTAACAATGGGTTTTGTATTTCTAGGTTTCGATTTTGAATATCGATTGAGGTTTTTTTGAATATAACGTAAACGAGCATTTAGAAGTTTTGCCGATTTCAACTCGTTAAGTACAATTTTGGCAGAATCAATTTGACTGCCTTGGATATAAAGAAAAACAAGATCTTGTTTCTTCTTTGGTATTTTCTGAATTAATTTCTTTTGAGTAGCAATAGCATTTCTAAAGTCGTTATTGCTTTTATGAACCTTTACCAAATGTTCCAGTAACCAAACATTTTCTGGTTCAATAGTTAAGGCTTCTTCTGCATAGGTAATAGCCTCGACAAGCCTTTTTAATTTGTAGTAATTTTTAGAAAGCTCAAATAGAACCGCAATATCGTTTGGTTTTAACTCATTGCAAGTTTCTAAATTGTCAATTGCTTTTTGAAAATTATTAATAGCTTTATGTGTAATTGCTTGGAAGAAGTTTTCTTGAAATTTTAAAAGATTTTTGTCTGCAATATCTTGAGATACTGGAATACTATCTTGAGCAATTATCGTTTGGGAGAGGATTAAAAATAAGATAAAACAAGACCTTAAAATAAGCCCTGTTTTTATCTTAATTAAAACATTTGTTTGGGTTTTATGTAATTTCTGTATAATCACCGATACTGATTGATGTGAATTTACCATTATATTTTGCATGATTTCCAATCATTGAATTATCTAACTCAGCATTTGAAATCTTAACATTGGTTTGAATCAATGAATTTACAATCCTTGAGTTTTCAATAACACTATTTTCGCCCAATGAAACATAAGGACCGACCGTAGCATTTTTTAAAACTACGTTTTTACCAATATAACACGGTTCAATAATATTTGAGTTTTCCAAAACTACGTCAGAAGCAACTAAATTGTTTCCGTCTTCTTGTTCAAAACGAAGAATTTGTTTGTTGGTATCAACAGTGGGGTCTTTTTTACCACAATCCATCCAAGCATCAACTTTTCCTGGAATAAATTTAGCTCCCTGTTGTTTTAATGATTCTAATACATTGGTAATTTGATATTCTCCATTTTCACGAAGATCGTTATCAATTAAATATTCAATTTCTTGTAATAACTTGTTACCATCTTTAAAGTAATAAATTCCGATAATAGCCAAATCTGAAACAAACTCTTTTGGCTTTTCAACAAAATCTGTAATTACTCCGTCCTGTACTTTAACAACACCAAAAGCACTTGGATCTTCAACTTGCTTTACCCAAATAGCACCATCGGCATTCACATCCAATGTAAAGTCTGCCTTAAAAAGAGTATCTGCATAGGCAACAATGCAAGGACCACTTAAAGAGTCTTTTGCACAATAAATGGCATGTGCTGTACCCATAGCTTCTTCTTGGGTATAAACACTCCCTTTTGCTCCTAACCCTTCAGCTATTTTTAAAAGCTCATTTTTAGTGTTCGATGGAAAGCCTTTCGCAATAGGGCCAATAACAAAAGCTATTTCTTCTATAGGTTCATCAACAACCGTAGCTATATTTTCAACCAAACGTTGAACAATTGACTTACCAGCAATAACTGTTAAGGGTTTGGGAATGGTCAGGGTGTGTGGTCGTAATCTCGATCCAATTCCTGCCATGGGGACAATAATTCTCATTTCTTTTATTCTAAATTATTTACAAACAACAGTCTTACATGTTATGGAAAACAGCAACCTTAAATATTTTCCAAGCATTTTCGTAAGACTTTCATAAAAATATTTTTTAACGGTGCAATATACCATTAAAATATGTTTATAAAAAGTTATAATCCTTTGGGAATGGCATTTATCAATGTTTTTGTATATGAGGTTTTTGGGCTATCATAAATACTATCTGCTTCCCCAATTTCTTCAATTTTTCCATGGTTCATTACAAGTAATTGATCCGACATGTATTTTACCACAGATAAGTCATGGGAAATAAAAATATAAGTGAAGTTAAATTCTGATTTTAATTGGTTTAAAAGGTTTAAAACCTGTGCTTGTACAGACACATCCAATGCTGAAACAGATTCATCGCAAATGATTAATTTCGGTTGCAATGCTATAGTTCTAGCAATACCTATTCGTTGGCGTTGTCCTCCTGAAAACTCATGAGGATACCTATTAAAGTGCTCTGCTTCCAAACCTACTTTTTGTAATAAATTAATTACATATTCTTTTCTTTCTTTATTGGAAGAAAGTATGTTATGAACAGTCATAGGTTCAATAATTGCTTTTCCAACAGGAATCCTTGGATTTAATGAAGAAAATGGGTCTTGAAAAATAATTTGAATGTCTTTTCTAAGTTTTTTTAAGTCAGATTTTGAAATTTTGGTAATGTCTTTACCTCTATAAATTATTTGTCCAGAAGTAGCTTTTTCCAGTTGTAAAATCGTTCTTCCTAATGTTGTTTTTCCGCAGCCGCTTTCCCCTACTAAACCTAAAGTTTCTCCTTCGTAAATTTTGAAAGACACTTCATTGACGGCAGTAATCTTTGATGGTTTTGAAAACCATGAAGAATTGCTAACAAACTCTTTTTTTAGGTTGTTGATTTCTAGTAATGGAGGTTTTTCATAAATAGTGTTATGGATAGATGTTCGTTCTTCATCTGTTATTATTGTATGATCTACCATATTGTTCATGAAATCAGAAACTGTCGGTAAGTTTTTTAGTCTTACAGATAAGTCAGGTTTTGAGTTAATCAGAGCTTTTGTGTAGTTTTCTTTCGGATTTAAGAAAACATCTTTTGAATTACCCTCTTCAACAATTTTTCCTTTGTACATGACAATTAAAGAATCTGTTATTTCAGACACTAGCGATAAATCATGAGAAATAAAGATTACCCCCATTTTTTCAGATACCTGAAGTTCTTTTAGCAAATTAATAATCTCTTTTTGAACAGTTACGTCCAAAGCGGTAGTAGGTTCATCCGCTATTAAAACTTTTGGCTTACATGCAACGGCCATGGCAATCATAACACGTTGCTTCTGACCACCACTGATTTCATGTGGATAGGCAGAGTAAATTTGCTCGGGTCTTGGTAATTTTACTTTCTTAAAAAGTGAAATTACCTCATCATAAATTTCTTGTTTGCTTAAGCTAGTATGTCGCTTGAGAATTTCTGCGACTTGGTATCCACAGCTCAAGGTAGGATTTAAAGAACTCATTGGTTCTTGAAATATCATGGCAATTTCTTTTCCACGTATTTTTTGGAACTCGTGATCATTTAAATCTAGTAGGTTTACTTTATTAAAAAGAACCTCACCCTGAATATCGGCATTAGAATTTAAAAGCCCCATAATAGCTAGAGAACTAATGGATTTTCCACTACCACTTTCTCCTACAATCCCCAAGGTTTCATTTTTACCCAAGGTAAATGAGATATTGTCAAGGAAGAAATTGGTTTCGTGAAAGCGAACACTTAAGTTTTTAATCTGCAGCATTAATACGTCTTTTTAAACAAATATAAGTTTAATACTCAAAACCAGTGTTTTGCGTATTTCGCAAAATCCGAAACGCTTTAGTGTAAAACGCAAATAATAAAAAATAATTTTAACGTTTTTTTTATAATTTTGACATAAAATTAACTTAAACATTAATGAAAATGAAACAGAAATTATTAGCAACACTTTTGTGTTTGTTTCTAGCAGGTATTGTATCTGCTCAGAAAAAAAGAAACTGTCATACGATGAACAATCTTGACTACAGACAGTTAAAAAATCCTTCAATCAAAGACAAAATGGAGGAAATCGAAAGGTTTACTCACCGCAAGATAATGGGAATGAGAGAAAATTCTCGAAATATTGTGGGAGATGTTATTCAAATACCTGTGGTTGTGCACATTATTTACAGTAATGAACAGGAGAATATCAGTATGGAACAGGTGCAGTCTCAAATTGATGTTCTTAACGAAGATTTTAGAAGAACAAATGCTGACCAAACTGATCAATGGTTACAAGCAGCAGATACTGAAATCGAGTTTTATCTGGCGCAAATTGATCCTAACGGCAATTTAACTAACGGAGTTACTCGAAAGTTTTCTACAAGAACTTCTTGGGGAACAGCAGACGCAATGAAAATGTCTTCACAAGGAGGTGTGGATCCTTGGAATACAGCAGAGTATTTAAATATGTGGGTTTGTAATATTGGTGGTGGAATCTTAGGATATGCCCAATTTCCTGGAGGTAATGCTGCTACAGATGGAGTGGTTATGGGGCCACAATATTTTGGAAGTTCTGACAAAGGAACAGGTTTTTATTTAGATGCTCCTTTTGATAAAGGAAGAACAACAACACATGAGGTAGGACATTTTTTAAATTTACGTCACATTTGGGGTGATGGTGGATGTGGAGTAGATGATTTTGTTGAAGATACTCCAGAATCAGACGCATCGAATTTCGGATGTGCTTCTACTCATGAGTCTTGTGGATCATTGGATATGGTTCAAAATTATATGGATTATTCAGATGATGCTTGCATGAATTTATACACTTTAGGCCAAAAAAACAGAATGAGAGCTGTTTTAGAAGAAGGAGGTGTTCGACATGAACTTGCTTTGTCGGATAAAACTAGTGACCTACCTTGTAATGCGTCAATTCCGACAGGCGTTTCAGCTTCTGATGTTACTTACGAGCAGGCGACAATCAATTGGAATGAAGTAACAAATGCAAGTTACGAAATAAGATATCGCCCAGTAGGAACTACTGATTGGCTTTTAAGTACAACTTCTGAAATTCCAAGTATTATTAATGAATTAACAGGTTCAACAGAGTATGAAGTACAAGTACGAAGTATTTGCCCGTCAGATAGCTCTGAGTTTAGTGCTTCAGCTACATTTACAACTCTTGAAACGCCTCCGATGTATTGTGAATCAGGAGGAACTAACGTAAGTGACGAGTACATTCAGACAGTTCAATTGGGTGATATTAATAATGTTTCTGAAACCAATACTGGATATTCGGATTACACTGAAATTTCTACGGACTTAGAAACTGGTGTTGAACATACAATTACAATAACTCCTGAATGGTCTGGTACCGTATTTAGTGAAGGGTATGGTGTATTTATCGATTATAATCAAGATTATGATTTTGACGATGAAGGAGAAACTGTATTTACGGCAACTCCATCAACAACAACACCAGTGGTGGGTACATTTACAATTCCTGAAGATGCTTTAGAAGGTCCAACAAGAATGCGTGTGGTTTTAAGGTTTAATTCAACACCTGATGCTTGTGGTACTTTTACTTATGGAGAAACTGAAGATTACACAGTAGTAATTGGAGGAGGAGACACAGAAGCTCCGACAGCTCCAACAGAATTAACTGCTTCTGATGTTAAGGCAATATCTTTAACATTAAATTGGAATGCTTCAACTGATAACATTGGTGTAACAGAATACGATGTATATCAGGATTCAGAGTTGGTTACAACCGTTACTGAAACTACAGCAAGTATTATGGATTTATCACCGAGAACTAGATATTCTTTTTATGTGGTAGCTAAAGATGCAGCTGGAAACGAATCAGAGTCTAGCAATGTGTTAACTGTTCGAACAAAAAAACTGAAATATTGCAAATCTAAAGGAAAGAATGCTTCCTATGAGTGGATTGATTTTGTGAAGTTTGGTGGAATGAAGAATAAAACGAAAAGTGACGCTGGGTATGGTAATTTTACTAACAAAGTGGCAAATGTAGAACGAGGAACTACAAATAAAATAGTATTTAGTGCCGCGTTTAGAACACTTTCATATGTTGAACATTGGGCTATTTGGATTGATTTCAACCAAGATGGAACATTTAGTGATGAGGAAAAAGTGGTTACTGGATCATCATCAAAAGATAAAAACTTAAAGAGAAATATTGCAATTCCTGCTGATGCGAAATTAGGAAGAACACGAATGAGAGTTTCAATGAAGTCCGATGCACCTCAAACCGCTTGTGAAAAGTTTGATTTCGGAGAAGTTGAAGATTACACTGTAAATATTTCGGAGTTTTCTGGAAGAGGAAATAATAGTATAGATGATTCAGCAAGTGCTGATAATGAGGAAACATTGGGGTATGAAGAAGGAGTTTCTGTAGTTACCTATCCAAATCCAGCACAAAATTATCTAGGTGTGAATATGAGATCAATAGTTAAAGGAGCAACTTATAGAATAATAAATGTTTTAGGAAAAGTTGTTTCGGATTCTAGTTCTTTGACTAAAACCATTGATGTTTCACAACTGAATCCAGGAATTTATGTTTTAGAAGTAAATGATACTCAAAAAACATTCAAAACAAAGTTTATTAAGATATAATTTCTCCGCGTAAATAATTGGATTGATTTAGAAAAAGCTCAGATTTTATCTGGGCTTTTTTGTTTTTTCTGTATGTTAACTGTCTTTTTTTTAGGTTTTTAATAAAAAAATGTATCTTTGACGGATAAATCATGATTTTTTTGTGATTTATTTTGAAAACTAAAAACATTAAATTAAACCCTTCTAAAATGAAACCAAAAATTACTTTGGCACTTTTGTGCTGGTTTTTTGTGGGTGCTTTGCTAGCCCAAGACAAACGGAATTGTCATACAATGCATAACTTAGAGTATAGACAATCAAAAGATCCTCAATTAAAACAAAGAATGCTCCAAATTGAAACATTCACTCAAGAAAAAGTGAGAATGATGGGACATCCTGGAAGACAAGTTGTTGGGAATATTATTAAAATACCGGTTGTTGTTCACGTTATTTACAGCAATTCTCAAGAAAATATTAGTCAAGCTCAAATTCAATCACAAATTGATGTAATCAATGAAGATTACAGAAGAACTAACTCTGACCAAACGAATAAATGGTCACAGGCTGCAGATACGCAGATTGAATTTTACTTAGCTCAGGTAGATCCTAACGGAAATTCTACAAATGGAGTGACAAGAAAATCTTCATCAAAAACATCATGGGGAACAAATGATGCAATGAAAAAATCTTCTCAAGGAGGAGTAGATCCATGGAATCCTGCAGAATATTTAAACATGTGGGTTTGTAATATAGGTGGAGGAATTTTAGGGTATGCTCAGTTCCCAGGTGGTGCTGCAGCTACAGATGGAGTTGTAATGAGTCCTCAATATTTTGGTAGTTCCGATAAGGGTTCTGGATTCTATTTATCAGCTCCTTTTGATAAAGGTAGAACAACAACTCATGAAATAGGACATTACTTAAACTTACGTCATATTTGGGGTGACGGAGGATGTGGCGTTGATGATTTCGTATCAGATACTCCAGAATCTGACGCGGCTAACTATGGATGTTCTTCAAACCACTCATCTTGTGGTTCGGCCGATATGGTTGAAAACTATATGGATTATTCAGATGATACATGTATGAACTTATTCACTACTGGGCAAAAAAACAGAATGCGTGCTGTTTTAGAAACTGGAGGTGTTAGAAGAAGTTTGGCTTTATCTGATAAAACAGGTGGAGGAAGCAACTGTACGGCAACAGTTCCAACAGGTGTAACTGTTGCATCAATTACTTCTTCAGGAGCAACTGTTTCTTGGAATGCCGTTTCAGGAGCAACGTATGATGTAAGATACCGTCAATCTGGAACAAGTACATGGACAACGAATGCCGTTTCAGGAACATCTACTTCATTAAGTGGATTATCAGCTTCAACACAATATCAAGTTCAAGTACGTAGTAAATGTTCTGATGGATCAAACTCTTCATATTCAAGTTCTACCAACTTTACAACTACAGCAGTAACAATTTCTTACTGTGCCTCAAAAGGAAATAGTGTTGCCGATGAGTATATTCAAAGAGTTCAGTTAGGATCAATTAATAATACTTCGGGAGCAAGTAATGGGTATACAGATCATACTTCTATTTCAACAAACTTAGCAAAATCTACTTCTCATACGATAACAATAACTCCAAAATGGACAGGAACTATTTATAGTGAAGGTTATGGTGTGTTTATAGATTATAATAAAGATGGTGATTTTGCTGATGCGGGTGAAACGGTATGGACAAAAGCAGCTTCAAAAGATACTTCGGTAAGTGGAACTTTTACAGTTCCGTCAAGCGCTTCTGAAGGAGCAACAAGAATGCGTGTTATTTTAAGATATAATGCAATACCAAGTTCTTGTGGTACCTATAATTACGGTGAAACTGAAGATTATACCGTAGTAATTGGTGCTGCTCAAGCGGATACTCAAGCACCAACAACACCAGGAAATGTAACAGCTTCCAATATTGCTCAAACAAGTTTAAGTTTAAGTTGGACGGCTTCAACCGATAATGTTGGAGTAACAGGATATGATGTGTATCGTGGATCAACAAAAATAACTTCAGTAACTGGAACTTCATACAATGTAACTGGACTAACCGCAAATACTTCATATACATTCTCAGTAAGAGCTTTGGACGCAGCTGGAAATGAATCAGGAGCAGGAAGTGTTACGGCAACCACATTAGGAAATACTGTTTCTTACTGTACGTCAAAAGGAAACAATTCTAGTTACGAGTGGATTGATTATGTTTCTTTTGGAGGAATGACTAATAGTTCTGGTAATGACGGAGGATATAAAGATAACACTAGTAAAGTAGCTACCGTTGGTAGAGGAACAACAAACCAATTATTGGTAAGTGCTGGATTTAGAAGTACATCATACAACGAGTACTGGGCAATTTGGATAGATTATAACAAAGATGGTACATTCTCTAGCAGTGAAAAAGTAGCTTCAGGATCTTCAAGAAGTTCAGGTAATTTAAGTTATAATGTGTCTATTCCTTCTACTGCTTCTCTAGGTCAAACAAGAATGAGAGTTTCTATGAAGTGGAATGCTTCTCAAACGGCTTGTGAAAGTTTTTCTTACGGAGAAGTTGAGGATTATACTGTAAATATTACTTCAAGTACAGCTAAAACAGGTGAAGTTGTTGCGGCTGAGCAGTTAAGATTCGAAAACAACGTAGATTTAATGACATATCCGAATCCTGCAAAAAGTTTTATCAATGTAAAAGCTGGGTTCAGATTAGAAAATGCAACCTTCCGAATTATGAACACTATTGGAAGTGTAGTGAAATCAGGAAGATTACAATCAAATATAGATGTTTCTTCTCTTAACTCTGGAGTTTATATTTTGGAAGTTAATGATGGTCAGAAACTAATAACTACAAAACTAGCTAAGGAATAGCCTTATAAAAGGTATTATTATATGCTTAAAAGCTCGAGATTTTCTCGGGCTTTTTTCATTTTATGCAAAGAGGATTCATCAAAAACCTTCGAAATAAGGACTAATAAGACCATAAAAAGCGTCTAATTTTTGCAATTTTTGCAAATTAGGCTTTAGTGTGGACTTGTTAAAAAAGTGTATCAATCGTTGTAAAATCTACATAATTACTAGGGATATGGTGTTTTTTCGTTCGAAATCGTTATAGTGTTTTCGTAAATAGTTATTTTTTTGTTAAAAAAAATATATATATTTGGCAGTGTTTTGGTAAAAATATTATGAATTATCAATTATTATTAATGATAATGTAATAATTAATCAAACAAAACTAAATTAAAACCCTTCTTACAATGAAACACAAGTACTTTAAAAGTCTTGTGGTTGTCGGTGTATTTATTGGCTTTGGCCTTAATCCGCAAGTGCAAGCACAAACTAAAAGTGAAGTTGAACAAATCCGAAAAGGATACAACTTAACAAAACTCGAAAACCTGAGGCAATCTCTTCAACAAAAGGCTTCAGAGGAAAAACAAAAAGCTTTATTACTAGCTCAACAAAATGGATGGCTAACGAAGTTTACAACTAAAGACGGTAGTTTGGTTGAACTGCAAAAAGTTGTCGATGGTAAACCCATTTACTACACAACTTTTAACGTTGCAGCTGCGAAATCTACCAGAGCAGATCATTTAAACTCAGGAGGTTCTCTTGGTTTAAACTTGAATGGACAAAATTTAACCGCTCACGTTTGGGATGGTGGAATTGCTCGAGCAACACATAGAGAATATGATGGTGCTGGAGGAACAAATCGTTTTACTGTGGGTGATGGTAGTTCATCACAGAACTTTCACGCAGCCCATGTAACAGGTACAATTATCGCATCTGGAGTAACAGCCTCTGCTAAAGGTATGGCACCACATGCAAAGGCAGTTGGTTACGACTGGAACAGTGATACTTCCGAGGCTACAACGGCTGCATCTAATGGAATGTTGATTTCGAATCACTCTTATGGTTATAGAGCAAGTCAAATTCCTGACTATTATTTTGGTGCTTATATTGGAGTATCTCGTGATTGGGATCAAATTATGTTTAATGCACCTCAATACCTAATGGTAGTTGCTGCAGGTAATGATGGAAATGATAATAGTTCAAATGGAAATCCTTTAAATGGAAACTCTTCTTATGATAAATTATCAGGTCATTCTACATCTAAGAATAACTTAGTTGTAGCAAATGCCAATGATGCAAACGTTGATGCAAGTGGAAACCTAATCTCGGTTGCAATAAATAGCTCAAGTAGTGAAGGACCAACTGATGATTATCGTATTAAACCAGATATTACTGGTAACGGAACTCAATTGTATTCTACTTATCACAATGGTGATTCATCTTATAACAACCTAACAGGAACGTCAATGGCATCTCCAAACGTAACAGGTTCTCTGTTATTATTACAAGAACATTATAATAATACTCAAGGAGCTTTTATGAGAGCTGCAACCTTAAAAGGTTTAGCATTACACACAGCTGATGATGCTGGTGCTTCTGGACCTGATGCAGTTTATGGATGGGGATTATTGAATGTGAAAAAGGCAGCGGAAGCAATTACGCAAAAAGGAACACAATCAAGAGTTCAAGAGCTTACTTTAAACTCTGGGCAATCGTATACAATTACTGTTGATTCTGATGGAACAAGCCCATTGTTGGCTTCAATTTCTTGGACAGACAGACCAGGTACAGCAAATACTGGAACTGCGAATGTAACAACACCAGTTTTAGTAAACGATTTAGATATTAGAGTTTCAAAATCAGGAACTAATCATTTACCATATAAATTAACAGGACCAACAACAAGTGCTAAGCAAGATAACAATGTTGACCCTTTTGAAAGAGTTGATATAGCAAATGCTTCAGGAACTTATACAATTACAGTTACTCATAAAGGAAGTTTAACTGGAGGAAGTCAAGACTTTACATTAATTGTTACAGGTGCTACAGGAACTTCTGTATGTGATGCAACTGTTCCAACTGGAGTAAGTACATCAGATGTAGCTTCTTCAAGTGCAACAGTTTCTTGGTCTGCAGTTACAGGAGCATCTTATGATGTAAGATATCGTCAAGTAGGTACAAGTACTTGGACAACTAATGCAGTTTCAGGAACATCTACATCATTAACAGGATTATCTCCTTTAACTTCTTATGAAGTTCAAGTTCGTAGTAAATGTTCTTCTGGAAATTCAGCATATAGCGCATCAGTTAACTTTACAACTCCAGATGTACCACCAATTAGCTGTTCTTCAACAGTGAGTACATTCCCATATGGACAAGGATTTGAATCAGGTGATGGATGGACTCAAGTAACTGGTGATGATGGAAACTGGGTAAGAAGAAGTGGAAGTACTCCTTCTTCAGGAACAGGACCAGGTTCAGCGAGTGAAGGATCTTTCTATTTATTCTTAGAGGCTTCAACAAATGGAAGCACTGGGCAAATAGGACATAATGCAACGGCAATTTTAGAAAGCCCATGTTTTGATTTATCATCGGCTACTTCTGCTTCATTTAGCTTCAAAAACCATATGTATGGTAATAACATTGGTACTTTAACAGTACAAGGTTCTTCAGATGGAACTACTTGGGCTAATCTTTGGACAGCTTCTGGTAGCAAAGGAAATCAGTGGAACTCAGATTCAGTAGATCTTGCCGCTTATGCAGGAAGTACTGTAAAATTAAGAATTGTTGGTAAAACAGGTAATGGCTGGTCAAGTGATATTGCTGTTGATGATTTATCAGTTACAACTTCTGGAGGAGGTTCAGACACTCAAGCACCAAGTGCTCCAACAAGCTTAACGGCTTCAAATACAACTCAAACTACAACGTCATTAAGTTGGAATGCGTCAACTGACAATGTAGGAGTAACAGGATATGACGTTTACCAAGGAGCTACTAAAATAGCTACAGTTACAGGAACTACGTATAACGTAACAGGTTTAACAGCAAGTACTACTTATACATTCTCTGTAAAGGCTAAAGATGCAGCAGGAAACGAATCAGCTTCAAGTAATGTTGTAAGCGTTACAACTCAAGCAGTACCAGTTAATTATTGTGCTTCAAAAGGAAACAACTCAAGCTACGAGTGGATTGATTATGTTGCTTTTGGAGGAATGACTAACACTTCAGGTAATGATGGAGGATATAAAGATTATACAAACAAAGTTGCAAACGTTGGAAGAGGAGGTACTTATCAATTAGTATTTAGTGTTGGTTTTAGAAGTACTTCTTATACAGAGCACTGGGCTGTATGGATCGATTACAACCGTGATGGTACATTCTCAAATAACGAGCGTGTTGCAACAGGAGTTTCAGCAAGTTCAGGAAACTTAAGTGAAAATGTAACAATTCCATCTTCTGCAGTTTTAGGACAAACTAGAATGCGTGTTTCAATGAAGTGGAATGCTTCTCAAACAGCTTGTGAAACATTCTCTTATGGAGAAGTTGAAGACTATACAGTAAACATTTCTGCGAATGCAGCAAATTATGTAACATTCTCAGATCCAAATACTGAAAAATTAGGAAACGAACTAATTTCAGATTTAATAACCTACCCAAATCCAGCTTCAAACTTTGTACACGTTAAGGCAGGATTCAGAACAGATGGGGCAACATATAAAATCGTAAATACTATCGGGGCAACAGTTAAATCTGGAGTATTTACATCTGATATTGACGTATCACAATTGAACTCAGGAGTTTATTTACTTGAGATTAATGATGGTCAAAAGCAGATATCTACCAAGCTAGTAAAGAATTAGAAGAACACATTTATTATTAACACAAAGGCAGTGAGAGACTTTTTGTCTCTCGCTGCTTTTACCCTAACACCCTTATTAATATGAATATTAAGTTTAGAGTATTAATTGGAGGGCTGTCTTTGGCGGCTGTTTCAATTATTGGTTCTAAGTATTTAAAAGAACAAAATGCTAGCGAAGAGATAGCTAAAAAACGCGAAGTGCATAGCACTTTTATGAAAAAGAGTCCGTTGAATGAAACGTTAAAATGGGGAAAGAAAGAAAGAAAATTAAAGGGATTACCGCCTAACAGGTATTTCGATCAAATGCAGTTACTAACTATGAATCCAGCGACTGGAAAAATGGAAGATGGTAGCTTAGCAGGATTAAGAGAACAATTACTACAGGAAAGAATTTCAAGACAAAACCAAAGAAGTACACCAGGAGAAGCTGGTAATTCATGGGTAGAAAGAGGTCCAAATAATGTAGGGGGAAGAACAAGAGTTATTTTATTTGATCCGAATGATGCTTCTAACAATACTGTTTATGCTGGAGGTGTAAGTGGTGGTTTATGGAAGAATACAAATATTACAAGTTCAACTTCGCAATGGACAAGAGTTCAAAATGTTCCAGGAAACTTGTCGGTAACATCTATTACAATTGATCCAAGAAACTCAAACAGATGGTATGTTGGAACAGGTGAACAATATACAGCTGGTGATGTTGTAGGAAACGGAGTTTATGTAACCAATGATGGTGGAACTTCATGGAACGCTGTAAATATACCAGCTGCAGGTGGAGGTGATATCAATCATAACGCGAGCAACGTATTTTTATCTGGTATTCACTATGTAAATGATGTACTAGCGTGGGATAACGGAACGTCAACAGAACTATATGTAGCTGTTGGTGCTCATGTTTACGGAGATTCATCAAGCCCTAGAAACTGGTTAGGACTACAATCAGCTGGTTTATATAGATCAACTAATGGTGGAACTACTTGGGGAAGAATAGAGTCGGCTAACATGAAATATACCTTCAGTGGAAATGACTATTATTATATTCCTAATGATTTAGAAGTTGGTGCTGATAACAGACTTTGGATGGGAACGATTTCATCAGCTTTAGATTCAAATAGTGGAGGTAGAGTATTTAGCTCGACAAATGGGGGTACATGGACAGAAGCAGCAGCTTCTCCATTAACAAACTCAAATAGAGTTGAATTGGAGCCATCGGCTACAAATGCAAACAAAATATATGCTTTAACACAGGGAACAGCAAACACTGCTCCAGTACATATTTACAAAACCACAAATGCGTTTGCTAGTGTTACCACAACATCTTTACCAAATGATGCGGATACTGGAATTGCTGCTAATGACTTTTGTAGAGGTCAGGCATTTTATGATTTAGTAATTGAAGCTGACCCAACAAATGATAATGTAGTTTACGTTGGAGGAATTGATTTGTTTAAAAGTACTAATGGAGGTACTTCATGGTCTCAACTATCACACTGGTATGGAGGTTTTGGATTCCAAAACGTTCATGCAGATCAACATTCCATTGCTTTCGGTAACAACAACTCATCTAGAATGTTATTCGGAAATGATGGAGGTATTTATTACTCAGGAAATGCTGGAGGAACAATTAGTGTAAGAAACAGAGGATATAACGTAACACAGTTTGTAAAAGCAGGTATTGGTCCTGATGGAGCTGGAGATACTGGTGGAATATTTACAGCTGGTGCACAAGATAACGGTACACAAGCATTTAGAAACCCAACTCCAGGAATTAACAGTACTACTTTCTTAAGTGATGGAGATGGATTTTACACTTTCGTTGATAAAGATGGTGATTACATGATTGCTACGTATGTAAGAAATGTAATTTATCGCTTTAACTTACCTTGGAATGGTCTAGGAAGACAACAAGGAGGAGCAACTACTTTATTAAATGAGCAAGGTACTGGAGATTTCGTAAACCCAATGGGATATGATGATTCAGCAAACCGTTTGTTAACAAATGCTTCAACAGATGCAGCAAAATCTATCAAGAGTATTAACGTTGCGGCTAATTCTAAAGGAAACATTACCAATGCATTATTAGATGCAAGTCCAACGGCTTTTAGAGCGTCTCCTTTTGCAAATAACACTTGGTATGTTGGTTTAGCAAACGGAAAGTTATTAAGACTAACAAATGTTACTAATTCAAGTGCTACATGGGCAAATATCAATACTCCGTTTATAGGATCAGTTTCTTCTGTAAGATTTGGAGCAACGGCTAATGATATTTTTGTAACAATTCACAATTACGGAGTTACTAGCGTTTGGGCAACTGCTGATGGTGGTGCAAACTGGGTGAATAAAGAAGGAGATTTACCGAATATTCCAGTAAGAGATTTCTTACAAAACCCATTGTCAAGAAACGAAGCTATTATAGCAACGCAATTAGGTGTTTGGTCTACTTCAAACTTCAACGATGCAAATCCAACATGGTCTCAAGCATATAATGGAATGAGTGATGTGAGTGTAACATCTTTCGATTATTGGAATGTAAGCGGAGATCATACAAACAATAAAATTATTGCTTCTACATATGGTAGAGGAGTGTTTACAGGTGAATTTACAGCGTCTAATGCTACTCCAGATACGCAAGCTCCAACAGTACCAACAAATGTTACTGCAAGTTCTGTAACTGCTACTGGATTAACTTTAACTTGGACCGCTTCAACCGATAATATTGCTGTAACTGGATACGATATTTACCAAGGATCGACTAAAATTGGAACTTCTACAAATACTTCGTTTAATGTTACAGGATTAACCGCGAACACCAATTATACTTTTACAGTAAAAGCAAAAGATGCTGCTGGAAATGAGTCTGCTGCAAGTAGTGTAGTAAACGTAACTACACCAGGAGTAGTAATTACATATTGTGCTTCAAAAGGAAACAGTGTTGCCGATGAGTATATTCAAAGAGTTCAGTTAGGAAGTATTGATAATACTTCAACTGCATCTAGTGGATATACCGATCATACTTCAATTTCTACGAATTTAGAAAAAGGAAAATCTAATACAATTACCATTACTCCAAAATGGGTTGGAACTGTATATAATGAAGGTTATGGTGTCTTTATTGATTATAATCAAGATGGTGACTTTACTGATGCAGGAGAAACTGTTTGGACAAAATCGGCTTCAAAAACAACACCTGTAAGTGGATCTTTCACTGTGCCTAGCTCAGCTTTAGATGGAGAAACGAGAATGCGTGTTATTTTAAGATACAATACAATTCCTTCTTCATGTGGTTCTTATGACTACGGTGAAACAGAAGATTATACAGTCAATATATCAGCTGCGGTGGCTGATACTCAGGCTCCAACAGCACCGAGTAGCTTAGCTACTTCTAATGTTGCCCAAACAACATTAAGTTTGGCGTGGACTGCATCAACTGATAACGTAGGTGTAACGGGATATGACGTATACCAAGGCACAACGAAAATCGGATCAACAGCATCAACTTCTTATAACGTAACAGGGTTAACGGCAAGTACTGCCTATACTTTTTCTGTAAAGGCAAATGATGCCGCTGGAAATGAATCTAATTCAAGTAATGTTGTAAATGTTACAACCTTAGCAAATGTGGTTTCATATTGTGCTTCAAAAGGTAATAGAGTAAGTTATGAATGGATTGATTATGTTTCTTTTGGAGGTATGACCAATACAACTGCAGCAAATGGAGGATATGGTGATTTCACAAACAAAGTGGCTACCGTTACAAGAGGAACAACCAATCAGATTTTGGTAAGCGCAGGATTTAGTGGTTCGTCATATACCGAATATTTTACAGTTTGGATTGACTACAACCAAAATGGAACTTTTGAAAGTAACGAGCAAACATCTTTAGGTTCGTCAAGCACAGCTGCAAATAGATCGGCTAATATTTCAATTCCTGCTTCGGCAAATTTAGGTCAAACAAGAATGAGAGTTTCGATGAAGTATAACGGTGCTTCAACAGCTTGTGAAACTTTTGCCGATGGAGAAGTAGAGGATTATACAGTAAATATTACGAATTCGGCGTCGGCGGTAGCAACGGCTTCAAATGATGAGTATGCTGAACCTTTAGATAAAGATGGTTTAACTAGTTTAACTGTGTATCCAAACCCAGCTATTAATAATGTTATTGTACGATTTGGAAGCAATGACAAGGTAAATTATAGAATAACCAACGCCATTGGTCAAGTAGTTCAACAAGGAAATACAATCAATAACACAATAAATATTGCAGAATTACAAAGCGGAATTTATGTGTTGGAGGTGACCAACGGAGATAAATCAACATCTGCTAAGTTAGTTAAGAGATAAATATCTTATTAAACCCTTCTTTCTTTTAACTAATGCACGCCCTGAGCTTTTGCTCAGGGTTTTTTTGTGCTGTTTTGATAGTTGTTGAGTCATGAAAACTTCAACTTTTTTAAATTGAAAGAAAAAACAGAGCATGAGGGCTAAGTTTTTTATTCAAAATGGTGTTAAAATAGTGTTTTTGGAAATAGTATTATTAAATGGAAGAGAGGTGACAATTGCAAAAAATAATAACAGAAAACAGGCTAAAAACGCGCAGAAATATTACCTAACTATTTGGTAAAATTTTATTGAAACAAATGAAATGTAGTATAGTAAGGGAAAGTTAATGAAAATTGGTTAATCTACTGATTGTTTTAACTTGTTGTTGTTTAGTTTTTTATATGTTTTTTTATGCAGGTGAAATAGATTTTTCGTGAAAATTATTGGAAGTCTTTCGGTTTGCTATTGACTTGAATAGTATTGTTTATACTAGCTCTTTTTTTAGAATTACTTTCTTTTTTATTATGTATGATAAAGGTATTTTTTTTTGCAAAAAGTCAAATAAATATTTTATTCTTTTAAAACCCCAGACGCCTTAAGGGCTTGATGTTATGTTTTATTAGAGTTTCGCTTTACTTCCTAGTTTTGAGATTTTCTGACAGAAATTTAATTATATATTTGGCATCGTTTTAACAAAAAAAATACAGATCTGTGATTTTTGTAACGAAAAATCAATGTTAAATTAAAATAACTATAATTTTAAAAACTCATTCAAAATGAGATACAACTATTTAAAAAACCTAATATTTGTTGGAGCAATCTTAGGATGTGGTTTCCAAACGCAAATACAATCACAGAATAAGCAGGAAATTAAAAAGATTCAAAGGGGATACAATTTATCCAAACTAAAAACATTAAAGGATAAATTTAGAAAAGAGACATCAAAAGCTAAGAGGGAAGTTTTAGAGCTAGCTAGGAAAAACGGTTGGAAAACTCAAATCAAAAGAAATGATGGTAGCTATATGGAGTTACAAAGAGTGGTAAATGGAAAGCCTATTTATTATACTACTTTCAATGTTGATGCCGCAAAATCGACTAGAACAAATTATTTACATACTGGAGGATCGTTAGGTCTTAATTTGTTGGGGCAAGGAATGACAGCTCATGTTTGGGATGGTGGTTTGGCAAGAACTACTCATCAAGAATACGATGGACCCGGTGGGAATAATCGTTTTTCTATTGGAGATTCTTCTAAGAAAAGGCACTATCATGCAGCTCATGTAACAGGAACTATCATAGCATCTGGTGTTAAAGCCAATGCAAAAGGAATGGCTCCTTATGCAAAAGCTATTGGCTATGATTGGGAGAATGATAAGTCAGAAGTAACAAATGCTGCTTCTAATGGAATGTTAATTTCCAATCATTCATATGGATACGCAGCAAGAAACGAGTTTGGACAGGTTCAGCTTCCTCAGCACTTTTTTGGAGGGTATATCGATGAATCTCGTGCTTGGGATGAAATCCTATTTAATGCCCCAAATTACTTAATGGTAGTAGCTGCTGGAAATGATGGAGATGATAATACAGCAAATAATAATCCAACAGGTGGAGCTGGTTGGGATAAATTAACTGGAGCAGCAACATCAAAAAATAATCTGGTTGTAGCAAACGCAGAAGATGCAAATATTGATGCTAATGGAAATTTAGTATCCGTTTCTATAAATAGTTCTAGTAGTGAAGGACCAACAGATGATTTTAGAATCAAACCGGATATTACGGGAAATGGAACTAAGGTTTATTCTACTTTTGATAATAGCGATACGGCTTATAAATCAATTTCAGGAACGTCAATGGCTTCACCAAATGTTACTGGTTCATTGGTTCTTTTGCAGCAGCATTACAAAAACCTAAACAACGGTGAGTATATGAAAGCGGCAACACTAAAGGGATTAGTTCTCCATACTGCAGATGATGCTGGACCATCAGGACCTGATGCTATTTTTGGTTGGGGATTACTAAATACCAAAAAAGCCGCTGAAACCATTACAGAAAGAGGAAGTCAATCAAAATTAAAGGAGTTAACCTTACAATCTGGAGAATCATATACTATTACAGTAAATTCTGATGGCGAAAATCCTTTGTTGGCTTCTATCTCTTGGACTGATAGACCCGGGCAAGAAAATGAAGAAGTAAACTCCACAACACCAGTATTGGTTAATGACTTAGATTTAAGAGTTTCTAAAGGAGAGACTGAATATCTGCCTTACAAACTGATTGGTCCTAAAACTAATGCAAGGAAAGATAACAACGTTGACCCTTTTGAAAGAATTGATGTAAACGGAGCTTCTGGGCTATATACAATCACAGTAACACATAAAGGTAATTTAACTGGGGCAAGTCAAAATTTTACACTTATCATAACAGGTGTTTCAGACGAACCAGTAGCGTGTAGTACTTCCGTACCAACAGAGCTAAAATTATTAAATATTACATCTTCGACTGCTGTTGTAAACTGGAGTTTAGTGCCTGAAGCAACATATGATGTAAGATTTCGTGAAGTTGGATCAAATAACTGGACAACAAAGGCTGTTTCTGGAGTATCTGTTTCTTTGACTGAATTATCTGCTTCAACTGAATATGAATTACAGGTGCGTAGTAAATGTTCTTCTGAAAACTCTAGCTATAGTACTTCTTTGAATTTTACAACTCCTGATATTACAGTTTCATACTGCAGTTCAAAAGGAAATAGTGTTAAGGATGAATATATACAAGGAGTTAAGCTTGGGGGTATTAATAATTCTTCAGGAGGAGGAAATGGATACACCGACTTTACGTCAATATCTACAGACTTAAATAAGGGTAAAACCTATTCAATTTCCATTACTCCAAAATGGACAGGAAATACCTATGCTGAAGGGTATGGCGTTTATATTGATTATAATAGAGATGGAGATTTTGAAGATGAAAATGAAATTGTTTGGACAAAAGCACCTACTAAAACCTCGCCAGTTAATGGTTCTTTTAAAGTTCCTAACCAGGTAAGTGTAGGAGAAACTAGGATGAGGGTCGTAATGCGTTATAACGAACCAGCAAAATCTTGTGGTGTTTATAAGTATGGGGAAACTGAAGATTATACCGTCACAATAAAAAATTCAGAAACTGATACTGAGGCTCCAACTGCTCCAAATGGATTAGTAGCATCGGCAGTTACACAAACAAGTGTGGAATTAAATTGGAATGAATCAACTGATAATGTTCAAGTGGTTGGTTATGATGTGTATAGAGGTTCAATAAAAGTTAAATCGATTTCAGGTACAACAGCCTATATTACTGGTTTGACGCCGAACACTTCATATTCCTTTTCTGTAAAAGCGAAGGATGCAGATGGGAATATTTCAGGTTTCAGTAATAAAGTAAATGTGAAAACGGCAGATGATGCTGAACTGATTTATTGTGAATCAAAAGGGAAGAATTCTTCTTATGAGTGGATTGACTATGTTTCGTTTGGTGGAATGTCTAATGAAAGTAAAAATAACAACGGATATAAATATTTTGGAAATAAAATAGCCGAAGTACAACGAGGGAGTGAAAACAATACCTTGAAAGTGAGTGCTGGCTTTGGAGGTAAGGCCTATAAGGAGTACTGGGCAGTTTGGATTGATTTTAATAAAGATGGAACTTTTGATGATAATGAAAAAGTAGTTAGTAAAACTTCTTCAAGCGCAAATCATTTAAGTAATAGTGTAAAGATTCCTTCCAATGCCATTTTAGGAACTACAAGAATGCGAGTTTCAATGAAATGGGATAAGCAACAAACCGCTTGCGAAAACTTTTCACATGGTGAGGTTGAAGATTATAATGTAAATATTGTTGCTTTCAATCAAACTGGCAATGACGACAGCATTGAGAGTACCATTGATAAAGAGCTCACTCTAGTAGTTTACCCAAATCCAGTAATAGAATTTATTAATGTTAATGCTGATTTCAGATCATGGAAAACAACCTATAAAATTTTAAACAAAGCAGGTAACGTTATCCAGTTTGGTAAAATAAAATCAAGGATAGATGTATCTTCTTTAAGTTCTGGAATATATGTGTTAGAGGTTGTCAAGGATAAAAAGCGAATGACTTCAAAATTCATTAAAAAATAGATTAGTTTAGTACATATTTGTGTTAAAGGCCCGAGGTTTTCTCGGGCTTTTTGTTAGAAAAGATTGTAGTATACCAGGGTATATTGATAGAGTTTGTAGTAGAAAAAATACTTTTCCGAAGGGTTTGCCAAATGAAAATTATTGAATTTTACTGAAAAAGATAAGGGTGTTAACAGAAAAACGACATTCTTTGTTTCATTTTGTTTTTTTGGTGTGTTGTTAGTTGAATATCAACTACATTGCAACCCATTTGTAGTAAATGTTAAGATGTCTTTTTCTTAACATCGGGGGGCAAACAAACAACTATATCTAACAAAAAACCTTTCAAAAATGAATCACAGGTATTTTAAAATGCTTGTGTTTGCGGGTACGTGTTTAGGCGCTAGTCTTTTCACTCAATTGCAGGCACAAAACAAACAACAAATTCAAAAGATTCGTAGTAGTTACGATTTAACTAAACTTGAAACTCTCAAGAAAACACTACGAGCAAAGCAAGCCAATCAAAAACAAGAAGCACTACTACTGGCAAAACAAAAAGGTTGGAAAACTGAAATTTTGAAAAAGGATGGCGGTTTTATGGAACTTCAAAGAGTTGATAAAGGAATGCCTATTTATTATGCCACAGACAATGTAGATGCGGCGAAATCAACGAGAACAGATCATTTGCATACAGGAGGATCTTTAGGTCTTAACCTTTTAGGTCAAGGAATGACGATTAATGTTTGGGACGGAGGTGCCGTTCAATTAACGCATGAGGATTATGATGGTCCTGGAGGAAACAATCGTGCATCGATTATTGATGGTGTTACCAATAGGAATGCAAATACATTCCATGCAGCACATGTTACCGGAACATTAATTGGATCTGGGGTTTATCAAGCAAATGCTAAAGGAATGGCTCCTCATGCAAAAGCTAAAACAGCTGATTGGAATAACGATATTTCAGAGGCAACTTCGGAAGCTTCAAACGGAATGTTAGTTTCGAATCACTCCTATGGTATTCCGTTTAGAGATCCAAATACTGGACAAGTTTGGATTCCTCAACACTATTTTGGGGGATACATAACTGAATCTCGTCAATGGGATGAACTAATGTTTAATGCGCCTTATTATTTAATGGTTAGATCCGCAGGAAATGATGGTGATGACGATAGTGCTAATAACAACCCTACTGGAGGTTTTGGGTTTGATAAACTTACTTCAGCAGCGACATCTAAAAACAACTTGGTTGTTGCAAATGCTCAAGATGCAAACATCGATTCAAACGGGAATTTGATTTCTGTAGCGATTAATTCGTCAAGTAGTGAAGGTCCAACAGATGACTTTAGAATTAAACCTGATATTACTGGAAATGGAACGGAAGTATATTCATCGTTTGATTTTGCAAGTTTTGCAATGAATCCAGGAGCTCCAAATTTGAGTGATGGAAATACGGATGATGATTATTATTCTATTACTGGAACTTCGATGTCTGGGCCAAATGTAGCAGGTTCTTTATTATTACTCCAGCAGCACCATAAAAACTTGAATA
This sequence comes from Tenacibaculum xiamenense, assembly GCF_964513065.1. Lineage (NCBI taxonomy): Bacteria > Pseudomonadati > Bacteroidota > Flavobacteriia > Flavobacteriales > Flavobacteriaceae > Tenacibaculum > Tenacibaculum xiamenense. The sequence goes on along the minus strand of NZ_CAZEQU010000011.1, from coordinate 406,084 downwards.
ATGGAGATTTTATGAGAGCAGCGACCTTAAAAGGATTGGCTTTACATACTGCAGATGATGCTGGAGCTTCAGGTCCTGATGCTGTTTTCGGATGGGGATTATTAAATACCAAGAGAGCCGCAGAGACGATTACCAAGAAAGGGAATCAATCTAAAATGGAAGAATTAACATTAAGTTCTGGTCAAACTTATACCATTACTGTTCAGTCGGACGGAACAAGTCCATTATTGGCATCAATATCTTGGACCGATAGACCTGGAACTGCGAATACAACGGTGAATTCAACTACACCAGTATTGGTAAATGATTTGGATATTAGAGTGTCTAAAAACGGTACAACGTATTTACCATACAAGTTAACTGGTGCAACTACGAGTGCTAAGCAAGACAACAATGTAGATCCTTATGAAAGAATTGATATTGAAAACGCTTCAGGAACCTATACGATTACTGTAACTCACAAAGGTTCTTTAGTGGGAGGAAGTCAAGACTATTCATTGATAGTTACTGGGATTACTAGCAATACTTCGGTTTGTAATGCAATAGTACCTACAGGAGTTACCACTTCTGATGTTACTGCTTCTACGGCAACAGTTTCTTGGGATGCTGTTCCGGAAGCAACCTATGAAGTTAGATACCGTCAAGTAGGAACAACCACTTGGACAACAGTACCTGTGCTATCTACTTCAACAAGCTTAACAGGATTATCTGAAAGCACACAATATGAAGTTCAAGTTCGAAGTGTATGTTCTTCAGGAAATTCAAACTATAGTAACTCAGTAAACTTTACAACCCAATCAGGAGGAGGTACACCGCCATCACAATATTGTGAGTCTAGTGGGAATAATCCTAGTGAAGAACATATTCAAAGAGTTCAATTAGGAACCATAAACAAAACATCTGGAGGTACAAGTGGATATTCTGACTATACAAGTGTTTCAACCGATTTAGAAAAATCAACAGAACATACGATTGTCATTACACCAAGATGGACGGGATCCGTATATAATGAAGGATATGCAGTGTTTATAGATTACAATCAAGATGGCGATTTTGCAGATGCTGGGGAAACAGTTTGGACGAAGTCTCCTTCCACAGATACAGCAGTTTCTGGAACATTTACTGTTCCGGCAAGTGCAAAAGAAGGAGCAACAAGAATGCGTGTTATTTTAAGATATAATACAATACCAAGCGCTTGTGGAACTTATGATTATGGTGAAACAGAAGATTACACGGTTGTTATTGGTGGATCAGAGGCAGATACTCAAGCCCCTTCGACACCAACTAACTTAACGGCTTCTAATATTACACAAACAGAAGTACGTTTAACTTGGACAGCTTCAACAGATAATGTTGGAGTGGAAGGATATTATGTTTATGTAAATGGAAATCTTGTAGGAACAACCACTGATACCTTTATGGATGTTACAGGGTTGAATCCAAGTACTACTTATACGTTTACTGTTGTTGCGTTTGATGCAGCCGGAAATGAATCATCTCAAGCGACTACAACAGCAACTACTTTGAGTAATGTGGTTAGCTATTGTTCTTCAGGAGGAAATAATGCAAATTATGAATGGATCGATTATGTGGCCTTTGGTGGTATGACGAATAGCACAGGAAGTGATTTTGGTTATGGTGATTATACCAACAAAGTAGCAACTGTTGGACTAGGAGGAACTTACCATTTGTTATTTAGTGCTGGTTTTTCAAGTACCCCATATGTAGAATACTGGGCTGCATGGATTGATTATAACCAAGATGGTGTTTTCTCAGCTTCGGAGAAAGTTACGGAAGGAAGCTCATCAAGTTACGATTTACTAACAACTGAGGTTACTATTCCTTCTTCGGCATTGTTGGGGCAAACAAGAATGCGTGTTTCAATGAAGTGGAATGGAAGTCAAACAGCATGTGAAACTTTTGGATATGGAGAAGTGGAAGATTATACGGTAAATATTATTTCAAACGGAGGAGCTTCAAATGGAGTATTCAGTAGCGTCAATGCAGAAACTTTGAGAAATGATGTAATCACAGATATTAGCGTATATCCTAATCCAGTTGAATCAATTGTTCAAATAAAAGGTATTTCTTCTTTAAAAGATGCTCCTTACACTATTACAGATGCTTTAGGGAGAATAATTGAGGAAGGTAAGCTTAAGTCTCAGATGAATATATCAAGTTTAAAGTCTGGTATTTATTTATTAGAAATCAATGATGGACAAAAACTATTGAAGGCAAAGCTGATTAAAAAGTAATTGAAGTTCAAATTATAATAAACGTTTCTTTCTATAAGATTCGAATACTCGATGGTGAATGAAGAAAGAGGTTGTTAAAAGCAACCTCTTTTTCTTTATGGGAATTTTGTATTGCTTTGAGAATATTTTGGTACTGTTTTAATTACTTTTGTCACATGAATTATTTAACGGTAGAAAACATCTCCAAATCTTACGGAGAAAAAGTATTGTTTCAAGATATTTCTTTTGGAATCAATAAAGACCAGAAAATTGCTTTTGTAGCTAAAAATGGAAGTGGAAAAACTTCTATACTTAATATTATTGCAGGGAAAGATACTGCTGATACTGGTCAAGTAATTAACAGAAAAGGAATACATATTGCTTATTTAGCTCAAGATTCAAGTTTTGATCCTGATTTGACCATTGAAGAAACGATCTTTTCTACAGAGAATAAAATACTACCAATAATTCAACAGTATGAGAAAGCCTTAGAAAACCCAGATAACCAAGAAGCTTACCAAAAAGCATTTGAGTTAATGGAGCAACATAATGCTTGGGATTTTGAAACACAGTACAAGCAAATTCTTTCGAAGCTTAAACTAGATAACTTAAAGCAAAAGGTAAAAACACTTTCTGGAGGACAGAAAAAACGCTTGGGGTTAGCAATCATCTTAATTAACAAGCCAGATCTTTTAATTTTAGATGAGCCAACCAACCATTTAGATTTAGAAATGATTGAATGGTTAGAAGCATTTTTTGCAAAGGAGAAAATTACCTTATTTATGGTAACACACGATCGTTATTTTTTAGAGCGTGTTTGTAATGAAATATTGGAACTGGATAATGGTAAGCTATATAAGTACAAAGGAAATTACTCGTACTATCTTCAAAATAAAGAAGAGCGTTTAGCTTTAGAAGCAACCAATTTGAGCAAGGCGAAGAGTTTGTTCAAGAAAGAGTTGGATTGGATGCGTCGTCAACCAAAGGCAAGAACAACTAAATCAAAGTCGAGAATTGATGACTTTTTTGAAATTAAAAAGAAAGCGCATCAGAGAAGGCAAGACCATCAGGTTCAACTTGAAATAAATATGGAGCGCTTAGGAAGTAAAATTGTTGAGCTTCATAACTTAAAAAAGTCCTTTGGAGATAAGAAAATTCTTGATGGTTTCGAGTACGTTTTCAAAAAAGGAGAACGTATCGGAATTATTGGAAAGAACGGAACAGGAAAATCATCATTCCTTAACATTCTAACGGAAAGAGAAGGTATTGATGGAGGAAAAGTTGTTATTGGGGAAACTGTAAAGTTTGGCTACTATACCCAGAGAGGAATAGAAATAAAGGAAGGCCAAAAAGTAATTGATGTAATAAAGGAGTTTGGCGAATACATTCCTTTAACCAAAGGAAGAAAGATTTCGGCCGGACAATTACTTGAACGTTTTTTATTCAATAGAAAGAAACAACATGATTTTGTAGAAAAGTTATCTGGAGGAGAACAAAAGCGTTTGTATTTGTGTGCTGTACTAATTCAAAATCCTAACTTTTTGATTCTTGATGAGCCCACAAACGACTTGGATGTTGTTACCTTGAATGTTTTGGAAAGCTTTTTACTTGATTATCCAGGAAACTTAATGGTAGTATCACACGACCGTTACTTTATGGATAAAATAGTAGATTCTCTTTTTGTATTTAGAGGAGAAGGAGTTGTAGAGAACTTTCCTGGAAATTACTCCGATTTTAGAGCATACGAGAATTCTCAACCTCCACAAGTCAAGGAAGAAAAGAAAGTAACTGAAACAGCAACTAAAACACCTCAAAAAGGAAAGCTAAGTTATAATGAGAAAAGAGAATATGGTGCTTTAGAAAAAGACATAGAAAAGCTGCAAAAGAAACGAAAGGTTATTGAAGATATGTTTACGAATGGAGAAGTTGCTTCAGAAGAGATCAATGAGAAATCTTTAGAACTTCAAGGAATTATAGAAACAATTGAAGAGAAAGAAGAACGTTGGTTTGAGTTATCAATGAAGCTTGAAGAGTAAGATCAATAGCATTTGATTTACTAATTTTAAGAAATAAATAAAAACCACTTCCTGGAAAGTGGTTTTTTGCATAATTCAAGTTGATTCTTGAACCGCTCGGAAATAAATAAATCTCTTATTCTTTATGATCTTAAATTTGATTACTTGTTTATAAGTATGCGTTCGGCAATTTCATTACCCAGAAAATAAAAAACATCTTGATTGCGCTAGGGGAAAAAGCAACAATTAAGATGTTTTTATTGGGGAAAAAAACTATTTAATGGGGAATAATTATACTGCTAAATTAACCAGTTTTATAAGTTGTAAATAGAGTTTTCGTTTAAAGGTTTTAGAAAGTCGGCGAATTGCAGTTTAATTCCGTTAGAAGATTATTTGTTGTATCAACTTAAAATATAGCGCAAAAAAAACATCTCAACTGTGCTTTGGGAAAAGTTGGCAATGTTGAGATGATATTTAGTCGGGAAAACTAATTATTTTGGGAAAATTATACTTCAAAAGTAACCACTATCTCCATTAACCGAATTAATTATCGTTAAATGGTAGTAGAAAGTCGGTGAAATGAAATTAACTTCCTTTGAATTAGCTTTATCTTATTATTCCTTATAAATTTTTACGATTAATTCACCTTTATCATTCATGGATGCTCTATACATTCCGGCAGTATTGAACTCGAAAGAAATATTTCCGTTTTTGTCAAGAGCAATAATACCTCCAGTTCCTCCAAGTTTCGTTAGTTTGTTTTGAATCACGTCATGAGTAGCTTCCTTTAAAGTAACGTTTTTATATTCCATTTGAGCTGCAATATCATGGGCAACAACTCCTCTAATAAAATATTCACCCCATCCAGTAGAGGAAACACCACAAGTATTGTTGTTGGCATAGGTTCCAGCACCTATGATTGGAGAGTCCCCAATTCTGTTCCATCGTTTATTGGTCATTCCGCCAGTTGAGGTGCCTGCCGTTATGTTTCCATTTTTATCTAGAGCAACGCATCCTACTGTACCAAACTTACTGTTTTTAATATCGCTATCGTAAAAAGCAGTTTTTTCATCATGATCTAGCTCCGTTTTTTCTTTGTCTTTAATTCTTTGAAGTGATTTAAATCGTCTATCTGTATAAAAATAGCTCGGATCCATTATTTCTAGCCCTTTTTCTTTAGAAAATTGATCCGCTCCTGCTCCAGATAAAAGAACATGATTGGAGTTATTCATTACCTCAATTGCTGCAGAAATAGGATTTTTAACTGTTTTTACACCTGCGACCGCACCGGCATTAAGTGTTGCACCTTCCATAATAGAGGCGTCCATTTCATTAGTTTCAGCATTCGTAAATACTGCTCCTTTTCCAGCGTTAAATAAGGGAGAGTTTTCCATAACATGAATTGAAGCTTCAACAGCTTTTGTGCTTGAGCCGCCATTTTTTAAAATATCGTATCCTTTTCTTACAGCTTCTTCTAGTTTTTCTTGATAAGCTTTTTCCAATTCAGGAGTCATGTTCTTTTTTAAGATAGTTCCAGCACCACCATGGATTACAATGGCAAATTCATTCTGCTGGATTTCTTCTTTTGTTTCTTCTTTCGGAACAGTGGTTTTGCAACTAACAAAAGCGACCGCTATTAATAGTGACGTTAGATATTTCATTGAGTAAGTTTTGATATTGATTTATAAAGGCAAAAGATAATCGATTTAAAGAAGAATTCGATAAAAAAATATCTGTTGAACGGGTTTTACGCATTTTTATAACTAAAAAACTTATGCAAGCATAGTAAATACTTTGGTTTTACATGGTTTTGAAGTAAAAAAACAACACTACTTTTTGCAAAAACCACGTTTTTTTATGGGAAAACTGTGTGACTTGACAATCGATAGAAAATTGGCTTTTTTTTTAATCTTTTCGTAATTAATGTTTTAGCTTTTTGAGATTTTTTAAAAACTCAATGATTTTGCTTTTTCTGCAAAAAACAAAGAATCTGGAAAATTGAGCCTCAAAAAACCTATGAAAGTTTGTGATAGATTTGCCGTCGAAAATTAATGAACAATCATTTTTGCTTAACCAAAATTTTAAAAATCAAAAACTTAAAAATTTAAACAAAAATGAAAATTAAATTGAAAACAATTAAAACGTTTTTATTAACTATCGGACTAAGTAGCGTATTATTTTACTCATGTTCTTCAAATGAAGATATGATGTTAGAAAATACTTCGTCAGAAGCACAAGAGGTTTTAAATTCGAAAGAACTCGATATTAAAAAACTGAAAAATGTTTCGACAGCTGAGAGTGGGAGAAATACGAATGCCACTTTAGATTGTAGCAATATTCGCGTTTTAACGAATGATACATTTTACAGTTATTCAAGTTATTATTGGTATGTGCCAATGGGAGCGCAATACCAATATTACTACAACGCTGAAACTACTTACGTAATTCAAAAGTATTATAATACTGGTGATTTCTATTACGATTTTAGAATCGCTGGTGAGTGCGGTGTAGTTGATACTATTGCAAATTCTGACCTAGTAGGAACTTGGAAAATTTTTAATTCAAACGTGACAGAGTACGATATCAATTCTGAACTAACATTAACAATTACTGCTGATGGAGCTGTGACTTTAAAGGGATGTAATACGTTTTTTGGTATTGATGCGCATAGTTATACTAAAGATCACAATGACGGAGGAAGAATTGAATTCAATACAAGTAGTGTGGCATCAACACGTTTTGGATGTTCAGATAATAAAGATGAATTAATCAATAAAATAATTACAGAATTAGGAAAAGCTAAAGAGTGGGTAAAAACAACCAGTAGTGATGGAAAGATTAGAGTTTCGTTTGTAGAAGATTCTACAAGTAGATTTATTCTTGACCCTCAGATTCATCTAGAATTCATCACTCAATAAGTTTGTTTGATTTAAGAAGGGTTCTAAATTGAACATGTGTTCCTTGGGCTTTATTGTTCAAGGAACTTTTTGTTTAAATTAGTTCTTATCATAATCTTTTTTATAGTGAAAACAAACAATTTGTTTCAAAATTAAACATAATTCTTTTAATTGTTTAATTATTATAAAACTAATTTATTTGTAGCTTTGTTTCAATAAAAGTACAATTTATAATTAAACTTTAAAATAAATGACTGATTTTGGTATTGATAAGGCCATTCAAGAATTAGGCTTACAAGAAATAAATGAAGGAACATCTACAGGTTCAGTAAATTTTTCTAACGGTGAAATTATTGAATCATACTCACCAGTAGATGGAAAATTAATAGGAAAAGTTAAAGCTTCAACAAAAGAAGATTACGAGAGGGTAATGGAAGCTGCTACAGCTGCTTTTGATACATTTAGAGTAATGCCTGCTCCTCAACGTGGAGAAATAGTTCGTCAGTTTGGAGAAAAGTTGAGAGAGAAAAAAGAGGCCTTAGGAAAGCTTGTTTCTTATGAAATGGGTAAGTCATATCAAGAAGGTTTAGGTGAAGTACAGGAAATGATTGACATCTGTGATTTTGCTGTAGGTTTATCTCGTCAGTTACATGGTTTAACTATGCACTCTGAGCGTCCTGGTCATCGAATGTATGAGCAATATCATCCCTTAGGAATTGTTGGAATTATTTCTGCATTTAATTTCCCTGTAGCTGTATGGGCATGGAATACTGCGTTAGCTTGGATTTGTGGTGATGTTTGTGTTTGGAAACCATCTGAAAAAACACCATTGTGTGGAGTTGCTTGCCAAAACATAATTGCTGAGGTATTAAAAGAAAATAACTTGCCAGAAGGGATTTCTTGTTTAGTAAATGGAGATTACAAAGTGGGTGAGTTTATTTCAAAAGATACTCGTATTCCATTAGTTTCTGCAACAGGTTCTACTCGTATGGGTAAAATTGTTGCTAAAGAAGTTGCTGGACGTTTAGGAAAGTCGTTACTAGAGTTAGGAGGAAACAATGCGATTATTGTAACTCCTGATGCTGATATAAAAATGACCGTTATTGGAGCTGTTTTCGGAGCTGTTGGAACGGCAGGTCAACGTTGTACCTCAACACGTCGTTTAATTATCCATGAGTCTATTTATGATCAAGTTAAAAATGCAGTAGCCGATGCTTACAAGCAATTGAAAATTGGAAACCCATTAGATCAGAACAATCATGTTGGTCCATTAATCGATACGGATGCAGTTAATATGTATAAAGCTGCTTTAGAAAAAGTAGTTGCTGAAGGTGGAAATATCATTGTTGAAGGTGGCGTTCTTGAAGGTGAAGGTTATGAAAGTGGATGTTATGTAAAACCAGCAATTGCAGAAGCTTCTAATGAATTTGAAATCGTTCAACATGAAACTTTCGCTCCTGTATTATATTTATTGAAATATTCAGGAGATGTTGAAAACGCAATTGCGGTTCAAAATGGTGTAGCACAAGGGTTATCATCAGCAATTATGACAAATAATTTACGCGAAGCTGAGCGCTTCCTATCACATGCTGGTTCTGATTGTGGAATTGCCAATGTAAATATTGGTACTTCTGGAGCCGAAATTGGTGGTGCTTTTGGAGGAGAAAAAGAAACTGGAGGTGGACGTGAGTCGGGGTCTGATGCTTGGAAAGTGTACATGCGCCGTCAAACAAATACCATTAACTATACAACAGATTTACCGTTAGCTCAAGGAATAAAATTTGATCTATAACGCAGTAATTGAATAAGTTATGTTGAAAGTCGCATCGTTTTGATGTGACTTTTTTTTACATTTGTTTCCAATAGATGAGAACTATTTAATTTTAATTTTTTTGAAAATGAAAAGAATACTTTACCTATTGGGAATTTTACTCGTTATACTTCTTGGAGCATATTTTGGTTGGAAACTTTGCTGTAATGATGAGGTTGTTGAGGAAGCCAAAGTAGAAATACCAGAACCACCTAAAGAAGATCCTAAACCTTCAATAAGCTTTGGTGTTTTAGATGCTGATGGAAACATTACAATTCCTGTAAATGGAGGGGTGAAATTTAAAAAGTCGAGCATCACTTTTAATTCACCAGTATCTGAAGAATTAGACAAAAAAATTGATCAGTTAAAGGAATACTTAGTTTCAGAAAAAGAAAAGTCATTATCAATTACTTCTTACTACACCAGTGATGAAACTAATAACTCGGTGTTTCCTAATGTTGGTTTGGCAAGAGCAATTTCTTTTAAGAATTATGTTTCTAAAAAAGGAATACCTACAAAATTAATTGATGTTAAAGGCGAGTTGAGAGATGATTTGGAGGTAGATGAAGATGAGAACATTAAGAAACCTTTAAAGTTAAGTGTTGGGAAATCGAAAGATTATTCAAAATTGTTAGCAAGTATTATCAAAGACATTGAGGAAAACCCATTAGTTTTAAATTTCGAAACTGGAAAAACAAAAATAAAACTGAACCCAAATCAACGTAGAAAAATTGTAAACATTTCTACTTATTTAGATAAGGTTGATGCATCTTTTTGCTTAATTACAGGACATACAGATAATACTGGTAGTGCAAAGAGAAATATGTATTTAGGGCAGGAAAGAGCTAATTTCTTAAAAGAGTATTTTACAAAAAGTGGAATATTAGAAGATCGTTTGAAAGCGGTTTCAAAAGGAGAAACAGAGCCTATTGCTACTAATAAAACAAAAGCAGGAAGGGCAAAAAACAGAAGATCTGATGTCGCTCTGAATAAATAAGCTTATAATCAATATAGAATTGCATTTAAATTAAAAAAGCAGCTAAATTAATTTAGCTGCTTTTTTAATTTATTTATGAGCAAGTCTTATTGCATAAAGATTTTCTTTCCTTCCTTTATATTCTCTATTTTAACATATTTAGTTTTGTTACCATCTTTATAACTTAAAACGGCTTCATTTTTTTTAAGTTTAAAAGGGAAGCTCTCTTGTGGAGGTTTATTTCCATACTCCTTCTTTGAGTCTCCATGAAGTTCTAAATCATACTTTGAGTTTTTAGGAGATGAATTATATCTTCCCATTATATATTGTATTTTTCCTTTCGTTTCTAAAACAGCTTTTGTCGTACGGTTTATAAAATACAGTTGATCAAATTCAATTTTTTTACTTGCCGAAAAAGTTAACTGTAAATCCACAGAGTTATTGCCAGGCATTCCACCAACAATGTTTGTGTACGTAGCACTGGTTATAGTAAATGGAGGTTTGTTTTCAAACTTTTGACTTGCACACTGGGTAAAACCAAGAGCAAAAAATAAAATACCGAAGAGTTTCATTATTTTCACAGGAATAAATTTAAATTACACATCTGTTTTTCCTCATTTTTAACTGAGGGGTTATTGTTGTTTGGTCAAGTAGTGTGCCAAAATACTAATTTATTACTGATTAAAAAATGTTGAGTTATAGTTATTGGGAATTAAAGGAATGGTTTTCTAATATTGATTTTACCATTGTAGGTAGTGGTATTGTAGGATTGAATTGTGCTTTGTATCTCAAAAAAAAATATCCAAAAGCAAAGATTGTCATTCTTGAAAAGGGAGTTTTGCCTCAGGGAGCAAGTAGTAAAAATGCTGGTTTTGCTTGTTTTGGAAGCCTTTCTGAGTTAATTGATGATCTTAATACTCATACCAAGGAAGAAGTTCTTAATTTAGTAAAAAAACGTTGGCATGGTTTAGAGCTTTTAAGGAGAAATCTTGGCGATACGAATATTAACTTTCAGCAAAACGGTGGTTATGAATTGTTTTTAAATTCAGAACTTTTTTATCAATGTCTTGAAAAGAAAGATGAAATTAATGCTTTGTTAAAACCGTTATTTAAACAATCTGTCTTTAAAACAGATGAGAACATTTTCAACTTTGGAAATATTCATAATAATTATATAACAAATGTTTTCGAAGGGCAAATTGATACAGGAAAAATGGTTGTTGAACTTTTAAATAAGGTTCTTAAGTCAGGTGTTCAAATTATAAATGCTACAGAGGTTCTAGAGTTTGATGATAATTTGAATGGCGTTTCTATAAAAACTAATAGAGTGGGGTTTACAACTAAAAAGTTGTTGTTAGCTACCAATGGTTTTAGTCGAAAATTACTGAATGAGAAGGTAAAGCCTGCTCGCGCACAAGTTTTAATTACAAAACCAGTTGAAAATTTAGCTATTAAAGGAACATTTCACTTGGATAGAGGTTATTATTATTTTAGAAATATAGATGGTCGTATATTATTTGGAGGTGGACGAAATTTGGATTTTAAAGGAGAGGAAACAACAAGTTTTGAACAAACAGAGTTGATTCAAAAGAAACTTGAAGAGATTCTCCGAGAAATCATCTTACCAAATCAAAATATTGAAATTGAACATCGTTGGAGCGGTATTATGGGGGTTGGAAGCAAGAAAAAGGCTATTGTAAAACAAGTTTCAAATAATGTATATTGTGGTATTAGATTAGGAGGCATGGGAGTGGCTATTGGAAGTATTGTAGGAAAAGAGTTGGCAGAATTAGTGTAATTAAAAGGAAAAACTTGAAGGAATTAAAAGAAGAGCTGTATAATCAATGTATTGAGTACGTAAATAAGCGATTGCAAACTATCGAAAATACTATAGAATCAAATAAACGAGCGTTGCAATCGGAAACCAAAAGTTCGGCTGGAGATAAGCACGAAACTGGTAGAGCTATGTTACAATTAGAAATGGAAAAAGCAGGGCAGCAACTGCAAGGAATAAGGGTAATGAAAGAAACACTGGCAAAAATTGATATTAAAAAGAAATCTGAGACTAGTTGTTTAGGCAGCATTATTAAAACAAACCTTGGAACTTATTTTCTGAGTATCTCTGCTGGACAAATTAAATTTTCAAACAAAGTATATTTTGCTGTTTCGGTTTCTTCTCCAATAGGGAGTTTATTATTAGGTAAAAAAATCAATGAATCCGTTAATTTTAATGGTAAAAACATTCTTTTAGAAGATATTTCTTAGAGAAAAGAGAGGTACTTCAAATTTACTACAGAATTTTTACGAGTGTTTTGAACTGATAAATTCGCCGCATTAAATTTTTATTCCCCCCAATAAAATGAGATGTACGCAAATTTTTCTTTTAGTTATACTATTAATTAGTATCACTAATGTAAACGGACAGGATAGAATGTGTAAATGTATTGATGATAAAGGAATTATCGTTGGTTATAACAATACAGGCTATCAAATTTCAATGCCAAGCGAAGATGCTGGTCAGTATTACAACAATGGTTTTATGATCGGTTTATTCGCTGATGTTGAGCTTAGTGAAAGGTTCCATGTGCAACCAGAATTCTTATATACCATGTCTTTTAGTAACGGTTTAGATTTCAATACGATTGCTATTCCTGTAATTGCAAAGTTTTTTATCACAGACAAAGTTTCTTTACAAGCGGGACCTATGTTTGATGTAATTCTAGACAGAACCTTCATGGGTAATTCAGGAATTAACTTTATGGCTGGTGTTGGAGTCAATATTACCGAAGGAATTGCTGTAACAGCCCGATATTCTCAAAGTTTAACTAGTAGAGGATATACTTACAGAAACGAGTCTATTAACTACGATTTTAATTATTTTCAAGTAGGATTAGCTTTTAGACTCTGGAAGAAACCTGGCTTCTAAGAAGTTTTTGACCTTTAGGAAAACAAATTAGTTTCATTACTAGTACTGTTGAATAAAAGTTGGTTTTTATTCTGTTTAGGAGGTATTTAGTAATGAAGCTTTTTGCTTTTATACAGAAAAAGGAATGGTTTTGTTAAAAGTAAAAAATACTCAGTAAATGGCTTTGGAGGTCTTGCTTTAAATCTGCATTTAAGAATAGGCTTTAAGCTCTAAAACTACTAAAATGACGGAGTGAGTTTCTGATTATAGAACTCAATATTTCAAGATGGTTATGATTGAGTATGGTAGGGTAACTGAAAATAAGATTGTTATACTTATGATGAATGTCAATCGAATCAGTTGTTTTAATCATAAGCAGTTTTGCACTTTTAGCAAAACTGTTTTTTTTTCTTCAATGCTGGATGCATTAGTAAAAAATAATGATTGATTCTTATACAGAGATTCAATTAACCAGTGTGAGCCTTTAAAATAGGCTTTTACTACGGATACACTTAAAGAGCCCTCTTTGGAAATTTGCAGTTGATGAGGATACAATAACTGTTCCTTTCCATTTATATTGATTTCATTGACGTCATCAAACAAAGCAGCAACATATTTTTCTTTTGGGTTTCTGTAAAGATTACTAGGAGTATTGTCTGCAATAACAGTATGATTCCTAATAACCATCATTTTATCAGCAAAGGATAAGGAATCGTTTCCATCATGAGTGGCTACAATACAAGCAATATTTTGCTCTTTTAAATATCGAAATAGTTTTCTTCTTAATGAGTTTTTTTTAAAATTATCAATTTGACTAAAAGGCTCATCGAGTAATAGAAGCTCGGGTTCTTTGGCTAAAGCTCTAGCAATTGCCACCCGTTGTTGTTGACCTCCACTTAAGTTCTTTACTTTAACATCGGCGAATTCTGTCATTTCAATAACTTCCAATAACTCTTCCGTTCGCTTTTTAGCTTCTTCAGGGTAAAATCTTGATAAAAATTTGGCTATATTCTCACTTACACTTGTATAAGGCATTAAGTCAAAATCTTGAGCCACATATTTAAAAAAATCCATTCCTGGTACAAGATAATATGCTGGTCCAAGAATTTGTTCATCATTCCAAAACAGCGTTCCGTTATTTACATCTAATAAACCATAGATTATTTTAAGAAGTGTAGATTTTCCGCATCCACTCTCTCCCATTATACATAAATGTTCACCTTTATTTAATGTGAAACTTATATTCTCAAGAGTCTGTTCTTGTTTAGGATACTGAAACGAAATATTGTTTACTTGAAGCATTCAGCAAAAATAAGGAATCGTTAACTATAAAAAGTCTTTCGTAGATTTAGTTTAGCATTCAAAAAATAAATTATTTCCTTTGAAAAGCTCGTTGAGATTTATGTGATGTTTTTATCTTATTAAAATAATTTCAAAAAAAATGCAATAGAATTAAAATAACTCGTCATTAATAATGAAAAGCGATTTAAAAAGCTTCTAAATGAACCACGAATCAGAAAATGTAAAAAAACTTAAAGCTTTTTTTGATAAAGAATATCATGTTCTCAAGTCGTATGTTGGATCTAAAATAAAACAAAGTATTCATCAAGACCCTGAGGATATCGTTCAAGATGTAGCACTAAAACTATTTGCTTCGGCAAGTGGATATAGTTCTATAAACAATGTTGCTGGTTTTGTGTATCGATCTTTAAAGAATAGAATTATTGATGGGTTTCGAAAAAATAAATCATCGAAATATGATGAAGACCTTAACGAGGCAAAGTTGACTGAACTTACCGAGTTAATTTATGGAAAACCTGATAATGAGTATTCTGAAGAGGTAAAAGAAGAACTTAAAATGGCTATAGAGAGTTTAAAACCTATGTATCGAGATATTATTGTTGCTGTTGATTTTGAAGAGTATTCTTATAAAGAGCTAGCTGAAGAACTCAATATTCCAATGGGAACCTTAATGTCTAGAAGACACAGAGCCTTAGGGTTATTATTAAAGAAAATTAAGAAAGAAAAAATAGAACAGAATGAATTTATTTAAAGAAAAAATGGAAAAACAATCTCCAGGAATGTTGATTGGAAAAGTTGTTTTTATAGCAATTGCTGTTGTTGGATTGGCCATTTTATTTGGTTATCTCATCATGTGGTTATGGAACACTTTGATGCCTGAAATTTTTGGTTTACCAACCGTAACATATTGGCAAGGAGTAGGGTTATTTGTACTGGCTAAAATTATTTTCGGTTTTGGTGGAGGTGACTGCAGCGGAGGGAAAAAATCAAAACATTCATCAAAGAAAAGAAGAAAGCATAAGTTTAAGTCATATTACGAAAAGAACTGTAGAGGAGATTTTTCGGAGTGGGAACATTATGATGACTTTTGGGAAGAAGAGGGAGATAAAGCCTATAGAAGTTACATAGAACGTAAAAATCAAGAAAAAGAGATGGATGGTGGGGAAAGTGATAAAGATGGATAGAATAGCTTTAAAACTCAATTATTGGAAGTAAAAACATTTAAAAGTAACCTGCATACGCAGTAAAAATATAGATATGAAATTATTTATTTTTAAAACAGATATTAACACGAAGCAAAAGGTAGAGTCAATGAATGATGTTTTGGGTAGAGATAATGAGATTATCGATGTATCAATTGACCTTGAAGATATAGATAATGTTTTACGTGTTGAAACTACCGACTTTATTGAAGAATCTGATATTGTGAACAGGGTTCATAGTAAAGGTTTTTATTGTGCTGAATTAGCTGATTAATAAAACAAAAAGCCGACCTAAAGTCGGCTTTTTGTTTATATGAATTGAAATAAATTACCAAATTCTAACTCTTTCTTCAGGTTTTAAATACATATTATCACCTTCTTTAACATCAAACGCTTCGTAAAAAGCATCAACATTTTTAAGAGGCATGTATGCACGATACATTCCTGGAGAGTGAGTATCAGTCATAATTAGGTTTCTAAGAGCCTCATCACGCATTTTAGTTCTCCAAATAGTTCCCCAAGAAAGGAAAAACCTTTGTTCAGGAGTAAAACCGTCAATGTTTTCTGGACGACCATTTTTCGCTAAGAAAATTTGAAGACCTTCATATGCGGCTTGAATACCACCTAAATCTCCAATATTTTCACCTAAAGTAAATTTACCATTTAAGTGCATGCTATCTATAGCAACAATATTATCGAACTGAGCGATTAACTTCTCACCTGCTTTTCCGAATTTTTCTGAATCTTCTTCAGTCCACCAGTTTTTTAGATTTCCATCACCATCGAAACGAGCTCCAGAATCATCAAAACTATGAGAAATTTCATGACCTATTACAGCTCCGATACCTCCATAATTTACAGCTTCATCAGCCTTGTAATTGTAAAAAGGAGGTTGTAAAATAGCCGCTGGGAATACAATTTCATTGTTTACTGGATTAAAGTAAGCGTTTACCGTTTGAGGAGACATTCCCCATTCAGTTCTGTCTACTTCTTTTCCTAGTTTTCCAATGTTTTTATTGAAGTTCCACTTACTAACATTGATTGAGTTTTCAAAGTAAGTTCCACCGTTTTTAAGACCTTTGATTTGTAATTCTGAATAGTCTTTCCATTTATCTGGATAGGCAATTTTTACGGTAAGCTTGTTTAGCTTTTCTAAAGCCTTTGTTTTAGTTTCAGCACTCATCCAAGGTAATGCATTAATTCGTTTTTCGAATCCTAGCATTACGTTGTCAATCATTTCTTTTGCTTTTTTCTTTGCTTCTGGTGGGAATTTTTTATCAACATATAATTTCCCAAGAGCTTCACCAATAGCACCGTTAAGACTTCCTAAAGCACGTTCATCTCTTGGACGTTGTTCTTTAGCCCCTCTCATTTCTTTACTATAAAACTCCCAGTTAGCTTTTTCTAAATCTGTAGATAACAATCCAAGTGCACTATTGATAACGTTCCAACGTAATAATAACTTAACATCTTCAATAGAACGACTTTTAAGAATGTCGCTCATTGCTTTGAAATACCCAGGATCTGTTACAATAACTTTATCAATTGATTCAACTCCCAAGCCTTTTAAGTGTGCTTCCCAATCAATGGCTGGAGATAATTCAGACAGCTCCTTTACAGTCATTGGATTGTAAATTTTACGCGTATCTCTTCTTTCCTCTTTAGTCATTCTTGGTTCTGCAAGACTTTTTTCAAAAGCTACAATTGTAGCTGCATTCTTTTGAGCAGTAGCTTCATCATCACCAAACTCTTGTAACATTTTAGCTACGAAAATTTGATACTTTTCAAGCTTATCTTTTACTTTTTCATCAACATAATAATCGCGGCTTAAACCTAAACCATCAGCCCCCATATACCCGGCATTAACATTACTGTTTTTAAGGTCGTTAAAAACTCCGAAACCATAAAAACCAACGCCTCCATAAGGAGCCATATTTGTTATAAATTCTTGAACTTCGTTGAAGCTTTTAATTTCGTCAACTTTTTTCAAGAATGGTAATACAGGATCTTTACCAGCTTTGTTTCTGGCAAGAGTATCCATGATGGTCTCATAGTAGTTTACTGCCTTTTGCTGATCAGAATCAATTTCATTACCGTTGGCATCTTTAATTTTTGGAAAGTTTCCTTGCTCGATGGCTTCGCTTAAAATAGCCAAAACATCAGCGTCTGTTTTTTTACGTAGCTCTCCAAAACCTCCCCAAGAAGATCGGTCAGCAGGAATTTCTGTTTTGTCAACCCATTTCCCGTTTACATATCGGAAAAAATCATCAGTAGGTTGTACCGAAGTGTCCATGTTTTCCAAAACAATTCCCTGAACTTTCTCCTCAGGTTTTTGTTCTGTTTTACAAGCAATCACACCTAAGGATGCGATTGCTGTTGTAAACATTAGTTTTTTAAAAGTCCTCATTTTGCTTATATATTTATTACGATTTGATTTTTGATTTTGGTGGGTTAGGCAAGCTATCAAACCCCATATTGTACAGGGTAAATCCGAAAATATCAGCGTACTGTTCAATTGTTTTAGCAACTGGAGTTCCAGCACCGTGACCTGCATTGGTCTCAATTCTAATAAGTACAGGGTTATTTCCTTTTTGCTTGTCTTGTAATTCAGCAGCAAACTTGAAACTATGAGCTGGTACTACTCTATCGTCATGATCTCCTGTAGTAACCATTGTTGCAGGGTATTCAGTTCCTGGTTTTACATTATGAACTGGCGAATATCCTTTCAAGTATTCAAACATTTCTTTACTTTGCTCAGAAGTTCCGTAGTCATAAGCCCATCCTGCTCCAGCAGTAAAGGTATGGTAACGTAACATATCTAATACACCAACAGCTGGTAAAGCTACTCTCATTAAGTCAGGACGCTGTGTCATAGTAGCTCCAACTAATAAACCTCCGTTTGAACCTCCTCTAATTGCTAAGAAATCTGATGAGGTATATTTGTTTTCAATTAAATATTCTCCCGCTGCAATGAAGTCATCAAATACATTTTGCTTTTTCATTTGAACACCAGCATTGTGCCACTTCTTACCGTATTCACCACCACCTCTCAAGTTAGGTACTGCGTAAACACCGCCTTGTTCCATCCAAACGGCATTTCCTATACTAAAGCTAGGAGTTAAGCTTACGTTAAACCCTCCATAGCCATATAAAATTGTCGGATTTTTACCGTTTAATTCAAGTCCTTTTTTATGAGTAATGATCATAGGAACCTTTGTTCCATCTTTTGATGTAAAGAAAACCTGTTTGCTTTCGTAATCGTCAGAGTTAAAAGATATAGAAGGTTTCCAGTATAATTTATAGCTTCCATCTTCTACATTATACTTATAAGATGACCCTGGAGTATTATAGTTTGTAAAAGAAAAATATAGCTCTTTTTCTTCTTTCTTTCCTCCAAAACCTCCAGCAGTACCTACTCCTGGTAATTTGATTTCACGAACTAATTTCCCATCGTAGTCATATTGTAATACTTTAGAAACGGCGTCAACCATATATTTAGTGAAGAAGTAATCACCACCTGTTGAAGGAGATAATACATTTTCAGTTTCAGGAATAAAATCTTTCCAGTTTTCTGGAGTTGGGTTACTTGCGTCAACAGTAACTATTTTCTTATTAGGAGCGTTTAGGTTTGTTACTAAATATAACTTGCTCCCTTTGTTTTCGATAACATAGGTGTCACTATCAAAATTATCAATGATAGGAGTTAATTTACTATTTGGATTCGATAAATCTTTAATAAATAATTTATTTCCTGAAGTCGAAGTTGAAGCAGAAACTAATAAATATCTGTCATCTTCAGTTAATGACCCACCAACATAACGGTGCTTTTCTTCTGGAGTAGCTCCAAAAACAACTTGATCAGAACTTTGAGGAGTTCCTAACTTATGGAAATATAATTTATGTTGATCAGTTTTTGCTGATAATACACTACCTTCTGGTTTATCGTAACTTGAGTAATAAAATCCTTCGTTTCCTTTCCATGAAATACCGCTAAACTTAACATCAACTAAAGTATCTCCTTTAATTTCTTTAGTTTCGGAATCCATGATAATAACTTTTTGCCAATCACTTCCTCCTTCTGAAATAGAGTAGGCAAGGGTTTTTCCATCTTTTGTAAAGCTTAAGTTACCTAATGACGTAGTTCCATCTTCTGCGAAGGTATTTGGATCTAAGAATACCTCATCTTTTCCGTTTTCATCAGTTCTGTATAATACGTACTGATTTTGTAAACCATTATTTTTGAAATAATAAGTGTGTTTTCCTTCTTTGAATGGAGTTCCTACTTTTTCGAAGTTCCATAACTCCGATAAACGATCTTTTAATTGAGAACGATATGGAATTTTACTTAAATAATCGAAAGTAACTTCGTTTTCTGCTTTTACCCAATTTTCAGTTTCAGGGCTTCTATCGTCTTCTAACCAGCGATAGTTGTCGGTAACTTTTGTGCCAAAATATTCATCGACAACTGGTTTTTTTTCTGTTTGCGGATATGTCACTGCTATATCTCTTTTAGTCGTTTTGTTGGCTGTTTTCTCGCAAGATACAAGTATAAAACTGGCTGCAAGAACAGGGAATATTATTTTTTTCATTGTGTAGAAATAGTTGGAAAATTCTTCCAAAGTTAGATGAAAAAAAACCAGAGATGTTACATTTTATGATGATTTTAACATAAAATAACATAAAAAAGTGAAAAAAATAAAGAAAACTCGATGGTTTTTTGCTGTTAGTTCGTTTTTAAAAAAGTTCTTTGTTAAGGTTACCTAGAAAAGATTTTGGATGAAAACCTGCATATAACTTTCTGATTTTTAATTTCCAATCATTTTTAAATAGGTTTTTCCAATAATAATTTTTAGGATAAATTATTTTGTCAATGCTTTCATAATGGTCTTCATATTCAAATTTGCCCCATAAGTGCATTATAGCTGGTAATTGAAAGTGATTTTCAAGAAGTTCTACATCACTGTTTTCTAAATCTCCAAGATATATGGGGTGTGTTTTTAGAGTATCTGTAATCATCAATACAAATAAAATCTCATCGTCAATAGCGAGTCTTGGACTAATGGCAATCAAATTAATTGAATTGAGGTTTATGTTGAAAGAATCGCAATGAAGAGCGCGACCTATTTTCGCTTTGGGGGGAGCAGTATATCTGAACTCATTTTTGGTTATTTCGATCATTGCATTTAAATGTTACATTTTAAAAACTAAAAGTACTTAAAATCCAACGGAATGAAATATTAAACCTATTGTTTCTTAAAAAGAAATAGTGTCGCCATCTTCAGGAATAATTGCTTTGTTCAGTATGTTGGATTCTTTTAATACCTCTATCAATTGAGATCGTGTTAGCGGACAATGATTGATGGATTCTAAATGATTGGCGATTGTTACTCCAGAGGCATTCTTTATAAATTTAAGTATATCCTTCTTTGTCATAATTAAATGCTTGAATAAATCAAAGCGTGCCTCTCCACATGGTAAAACATTAATATCCGGTTTGTATTCCTTTAATACTTTATCAATGTCATTTGTATAGATGGTGTCAGAAGCTAGATATATAGTTTTCTCATTGTTTAACGTTAGGTAAAATCCCATAACATTTCCCATGGGTTTTGAAACGAATCCATAACCATGCTTTGCCGGAATTCCTTCAATAGTTCCATCTAAGAAAGGTTCTTTATTCCAGTATGTCAAGCTTTGTACAATATTTAAACCTCTTTTTCTCAAGCTTTTTTCATCTTTAAAACTGCAAGTAACTGGAATATTACGTGATTTAAGAAATTTTACACCTTCATTATCGATATGATCGGGATGTAGATGCGTTATCAAACAATGACTTACTTTTTTAAGCAATTCAGAACTGTTTTCAGGTAAGGACACCGTAGGGTTCTTTTTGGCTTTATGACGGAAAACAGCAAAGGGAGGTAAACTTCCTTTAGAACCTAACATTGGATCAATAAGGATAGCATGATCATTAGTTTCAATAATCATGGTCGCGTTTCTTAGATGATGAATTTTTAACATAACTTGATTTTTAATTCAATGCAAAGTTCAATCATAAAGAAACCCTATACATTGATTCAAATCAAGAAATGCGTTTTCTAATTCTGCTAAGTGTTTCAGGAGTTATATTTAAATAGGAAGCAATATGGTATTGTGGAATATGTTGTAACCACAGCGGTTTGTTTTCATATAAACTTTTGTATAAGTTCTCAGGAGATTTAGTTATTCGATTAAATTCCATCATTTCTTTTGCCTGCAACAATTTCTGGAAGGATGCGGTAACAAACGATTTACCACATTCATATTTTTCTAATATTTCAAAATAAGAATTACGTTCAATACTCAGTATTTCTACTGAAGATAAACATTCTTGATTTTTATTTGTTATGCTGTTATTGTTAAATGCTAGTAAATCGGAAATAAATTGCGGTTTTATATAAAAATTAATATTTGTTTCTTTTTCTTCATTACTGTAAAACTCTCTAATAATACCATTATTGAGGAATCTTAGTTTCTTTTCTTTGGATCCTGATTTTAACAGTGTATCTCCTTTCTTAAAGGTTTCTGTTTTAAATAAAGAAAAGAGCTCTTCTAGCCCATGCTCATTTAGAGGGTAGGATGTTTTAAAAAAAGTTGAAACTTCTGTGAGATTGCTCATTGATTGTAGCTAAAATAATAGGTTAAAAATAGGGAATTAATAGCTTTTATTGATCAATGATTTTTAGAGATTACGTATAATATAAATTATTCATAACTTCGAAAACTTTACCAAATACAACTTAGAGATCGAAGGTTGTAATTTATGGAAAGAAAGAGCGACAAACAATGCAAAACCTTATTAAGAAAACAACACGTAATAAAATGACAGAGAATTTAACAAAAGAAACCTTTTTGGAAAAGGTGTTCAACTATGAAAAGAATAAAGAATGGGAGTTCGAAGGTGAATTGCCTGCAATTATTGATTTTTATGCTGATTGGTGTGGACCATGTAAAATGTTAGCTCCTATATTAGAAGATCTGAGTAAAGAATATGAAGGAAAAGTATTAATTTATAAAGTGGACACAGAGGCCCAGCAGGAATTGGCTGCCGCATTTGGAATCCGAAGTATACCTTCAATGTTATTTTGTCCACAAAATGAAGAACCGCAAATGGCACATGGAGCTTTACCTAAGAAACAAATTGAACAAATTATTAAAGATGTTTTAAAAGTAGAAAAGTAACTTATAAAAGTGATGCATTTTGCATCACTTTTTTTTTGAAAAAAGCTGTTTTAAGAAACTCAGTGATAATCACTACGGAAGCAAAAACAAGGGTTTTAACTTGTTGAAAAACAAGTTTTTGCAAAATATTAAAAAAACACCTTGAATCATGAAAAGAAGCAATTTGTTAAAAACTTCAAGGGATTTGTGAATAAGTATAACTTTCAATTTTTACCAAAAATTTCAATCTTTGTTCATCCCTTAAAACCAACAAAAAGTAACAGATAAAATATTAGTTTAGAAAATGGCGGCCATCGAACCAATTTTACAAGAGAACAAAGACAGATTTGTAATTTTTCCAATACAACATAATGATTTATGGGATTGGTACAAAAAACAACAGGCTTGTTTTTGGACTGCTGAAGAAATTGATTTACATTCAGATTTAAATGATTGGAATACAAAGTTAAATGATGATGAGCGTTATTTTATTAAACATGTTTTAGCATTTTTTGCAGCTTCTGACGGAATTGTAAATGAAAATTTAGCGGAAAACTTTGTAAACGAAGTTCAGTACTCTGAAGCGAAATTCTTTTATGGGTTTCAAATTATGATGGAGAATATTCACTCTGAAACATATTCTTTATTAATTGATACTTATATTAAAGACGAAGAGGAAAAAAATAAACTTTTCAAAGCAATCGAAATTTTCCCAGCTATTAAAAAGAAAGCAGATTGGGCACTTAAATGGATCGAATCTGACTCTTTTGCTGAAAGATTAATTGCCTTTGCAGCTGTTGAAGGAATCTTCTTTTCAGGATCATTCTGTTCTATTTTTTGGTTAAAGAAAAGAGGATTACTACCAGGACTTACTTTTTCTAATGAATTAATTTCTCGTGATGAAGGTATGCACTGTGATTTTGCAGTACACCTACATAATAATCACTTAATTAATAAAGTTCCAAAAGAAAGAATAAAAGATATTATTGTTTCTGCTCTTGATATTGAACGTGAATTTATTACGGAATCATTACCAGTTAGTTTAATTGGAATGAATGCTAAATTAATGACACAGTATTTAGAGTATGTTACTGATAGATTATTATTGGAATTTGGTTGTGAAAAAGTATACGAATCTACAAATCCATTCGACTTTATGGAAATGATCTCTTTAGAAGGAAAAACTAATTTCTTCGAAAAAAGAGTGTCAGAATATCAAAAGGCCGGAGTTAAATCTGGGGGGACTGGAAGCATCAGTTTTGATGCCGATTTTTAAAAAAAGATCTTATACTGCTATCCCCTGAGTGCGGTAATGTAATAAAATTAATGTGACTTAGTTTTATTATTAGTTTCAAAAATATAGAAACCATATTTATATCATTTGCAAGGTTGCCTATGCTAAGGCTTTGGCGACTCTAATAACCAACGTTAAACACCCATTAAAGTATGTATGTAGCAAAAAGAGACGGCAGAAAAGAGCCAGTAATGTTTGATAAAATTACAGAGAGAGTACGTAAAATGTGCTATGGTTTAAATACCATCGTTGATCCTGTGAAAGTAGCAATGCGAGTAATTGAAGGATTGTATGATGGAGTAACCACTTCTGAATTAGATAATTTGGCTGCAGAAATTGCAGCAACGATGACTACTGCTCATCCTGATTATGCTAAATTGGCTGCAAGAATTGCTGTATCTAACTTACATAAAAACACTAAAAAATCATTTTCTGAAACCATGACGGATTTATACAATTATGTAAATCCTCGTACAGGAATGAAAGCACCATTGTTATCTGATGATGTTTATGAAATCATCATGAAAAATGCGGCTAAATTAGATTCTACAATTATTTACAGTAGAGATTTTAATTATGATTACTTTGGTTTTAAAACATTAGAGCGTTCTTACCTATTAAAGTTAAATGGGCAAATAGTTGAAAGACCTCAGCAAATGTTAATGCGTGTTTCTATTGGTATCCATAAAGAAGATATTGACGAAGCAATTGCTACATACGAATTAATGAGTAAGAAGTACTTTACTCATGCAACACCTACGTTATTTAACTCAGGAACTCCAAAACCACAAATGTCTTCTTGTTTCTTATTACAAATGCAAGATGATAGTATTGATGGGATTTATGATACGTTAAAGCAGACAGCTAAGATTTCACAATCTGCAGGAGGTATAGGTTTATCTATTCATAATATCCGTGCAACGGGTTCTTATATTAGTGGAACAAATGGTACTTCAAATGGTATAGTACCAATGCTACGTGTGTTTAATGATACTGCAAGATATGTAGATCAAGGAGGAGGAAAAAGAAAGGGATCATTTGCAATGTATTTAGAGCCTTGGCATGCTGATATTTTTGATTTCTTAGACTTAAAGAAAAACCATGGTAAAGAAGAAATGCGTGCACGTGATTTATTCTATGCAATGTGGATTTCCGATTTATTCATGAAGCGTGTTCAAGAAGATGCTGATTGGACTTTGATGTGTCCTCATGAGTGTCCTCATTTATACGATACTTATGGAGAAGAGTTTGAGCGTTTATACACAAGTTATGAAGCAGCTGGTAAAGGTAGAAAAACAATAAAGGCTCGTGAATTATGGGAGAAAATTTTAGAATCTCAAATTGAAACGGGTACACCATATATGTTGTACAAGGATGCAGCAAACCGCAAATCGAACCAAAAGAATTTAGGTACAATTCGTTCGTCGAACTTATGTACTGAGATTATGGAGTATACTGCTGAAGATGAGGTGGCTGTGTGTAACTTGGCTTCGATTGCAATTCCAATGTTTGTTGCTCAAGATGAAAATGGAAATAAGTTTTTCGATCACCAAAAATTATTTGAGGTAACGAAAAAAGTAGTACGTAATTTAGATACGGTAATTGACCGTAATTACTACCCAGTAAAAGAGGCTGAAAATTCAAATTTCCGTCATCGTCCAGTAGGATTAGGTATTCAAGGTTTAGCTGATGCATTTATTATGTTACGTTTGCCATTTACAGGAGATGAGGCTAAAAAGTTAAACCAGGAAATTTTTGAAACATTATACTTTGCAGCGGTAACATCGTCAATGGAGGTTGCAAAAGCAAAAGGAGCGTATTCTACATTTAAAGGATCTCCGATGTCTGAAGGAGAGTTCCAACATAATATGTGGGGAGTAAAAGATGATGAGTTAAGCGGAAGATGGGATTGGAAAGCATTAAGAGAAGAAGTGTTAGAACATGGAGTTCGTAACTCTTTATTAGTAGCACCAATGCCAACAGCTTCTACGTCTCAAATTTTAGGAAATAACGAAGCATTTGAACCTTATACATCTAATATTTACACTCGTAGAGTATTATCTGGAGAGTTTATTGTAGTAAATAAGCACTTATTAGAAGATTTAGTAGAGCTTGGGTTATGGGATAATAACATGAAAGAAGAAATCATGAGAGCTAATGGTTCAATTCAACATATTGAATCAATTCCTCAAGATTTAAAAGAATTATATAAGACTGTTTGGGAAATGAGTATGAAGGATATCATTGATATGGCTAGACATAGAGGATACTTCATTGATCAATCTCAATCGTTGAACCTGTTTATGAAAGATCCTGATTTTGGAAAATTAACTTCGATGCATTTCTATGCTTGGAAGTCTGGATTAAAAACAGGAATGTACTACTTACGTACAAAATCTGCAGTTAATGCGAAGCAGTTCACATTAAATGTAGAAAAGAAAGAAGAGGATAAGCCAATGAGCCCTGAAGAGTTTAAGGCAATGGTAGACGCTTCTAAGAATGCTGGACCGGATGATTGTCTAATGTGCGGATCATAATTACATAAAGTTTAAATTAAATAGAAAAGAGGCGTTTTAAGCGCCTCTTTTTATTATTTAAACAAATACCTCATAACTAAAATAAAAATACCTACAATGGTTGCTAAAGATGAGGTAATGAGAGCTATTAGTACCGAATCGTGGAGTTCAAAGCCAATTAACTTGGAAAAGCCTGCTGCAATTATTATTGACAACACAAGACCTGTAAATCCACATAAAAAAATAAAGGTTCTAAAAGCGTATTTTTTTCTTTCTTCTCTATCTTGATTTCTATCAAGAATTTCTTGGTAAGTTAGCGAGGAACTCTTGTCAATTTCGTTAGTGTTGACTTTATCTTCTTCTAATTCACCTAATAAATTATCTAATCTTGATTTAGGCACTTTTTAAATAATTCTCTAAATTATTAACAAATTTATCGTAGTACTTTTTTATAAGACTATTCGGAATGATATTATTTTCATAAGGACTGTAAGTAAAACTCCAAGGAGTTCCTGACCTGTGAGTAGACATAGCTAGCTCTCTGGCAGGAGTATCTTTGTATAAATTCCAAGCCAATTTTACTATTTTTTTATCTTCTTCATCTATAAGAGAAGGTTCTGAAAAGCTCTCCCAATCACTACTGTCAGTAGCTACTGATTTCGCAGTAATAGGATCAGACTTAAAATGTTTGAACTCATGATAAATACTTGGAATAACTGGTCCGTATTTCCAAGCCTCAATATTATCATCATCAAATAGAGGGCGCTCCAAGATAGATAAACAAAGCCCTTGAGCAATGTACATCATTTTAACTAACTTCATGTTAGTAAGATCAGATTTAGAGTGTTCAGATAATTTTAGAAACTCATTTGCAACAGAACTGGTTGTCCCCATACCTTTCTAATTTTAAATAAAAATATACACAATTTTTTTGTAAAACAAGGAATAATATGCAAAATTAACCAATTTTAAGAGAAGTCAACCATTTAATTTACACATACATGAATAATTTCTATAATTCAGATAGATAAACGTGAATAAAAAGATAACGATAAAACAAAAAGAATAAATATTTTTGTTGAATCTAAACTGTTAAAATGAACTGGGAACAATTATTATCATTAAAAAGATACGGAGATACTCAAAAAAGATTGAGAGCTAAACAAGATGAAACGAGATTAGGTTTTGAAGTTGATTTTGATAGAATCATATTTTCATCTGCTTTTAGAAGTTTACAAGATAAAACACAAGTAATCCCATTATCTAAAACGGATTTTGTTCATACTCGATTAACACATAGTTTAGAGGTTTCGGTAGTTGGAAGAACTCTTGGAAGAAGAGTTGGGAAAGAGTTATTGAAGAGACACCCAAAACTAGTAGAGTTAGGATATACTTTTAATGATTTTGGAGCTATTGTTGCAGCAGCTTCTGTGATGCATGACATTGGAAATCCTCCATTTGGTCATTCTGGAGAAAAAGCGATTGGAGAGTATTTTAAAACCGGAAAAGGGAGAGAGTTTAAAGATCAGTTGACAGATTTAGAGTATCAGGATTTAATTGATTTCGAAGGAAATGCAAATGGACTTAGAATTTTAACCGAAAATAGAAAAGGAATTGAAGGAGGGTTAAGATTGTCTTACGCTACATTAGGGGCTTTTATAAAGTACCCAAAGGAAAGTTTACCTAAGAAACCAACAAAACATATAGTAGATAAGAAATACGGTTTCTTCCAGTCAGAGAAAGAGGCATTTTTAGATATTGTTGAAGATTTAGGTTTAAAGAAAAAGGATGGTGATGGAATTTCATATTATCGACACCCTTTAGCTTATTTAGTTGAGGCTGCAGATGATATTTGCTATACAATTATCGATTTTGAAGATGGGATTAATCTGGGGCTTATTGAAGAGGAATATGCTCTGGAGTATATGTCTAAGTTAACAAAGCATATCAACAGAGAAAAGTACTATGCTTTAGAACATAAAAAAGATAGAACAGGATATTTAAGAGCGTTGGCTATTGGGTCTTTAATAGATGAAGCGGTTAGTATATTTCTAGAAAATGAGGAAGCTATACTGAATGGAAATTTTGATAGAGGATTAATGGATAAATGTAAGTATGAAGCTCAAATAAACGATATCATCAATAAAAGTATTGAAAAGATATACCGAAGCAAGGAAGTTATAGAAAAGGAAGTTGCAGGTTATAAAATCATTGCAGATATACTTGATGTTTTCGTAACGGCTCTAAATAATAAGTTTAACAATAATGCTTCAAACTATGATAAGTTAGTGTTGAATTTGTTACCAGAAGAATATCAGCATGAAAAGGAAAGCCTATATGACAGGGTTATGCTTATATGTAGTTATGTTGCTGGGTTATCAGATGGATTTGCAATTCGTTTACATAAAAAGTTGGCTGGGGATGTTATTTAAGCTTTTGCTCAGCAACTTTTGTTAACTCTTCATACCAGTTTTCGCCAAACCTTCGGGTTAAGGCTTCTTTTAAAAATTTGTAAACAGGAACTTGAAGCTCTTTTCCTAAAGAGCAAGCATCATCACAGATTTCCCATTGATGATAGTTTATAGCCGAAAACTCGCTATAATCTTGAACTCTAACAGGGTATAAATGACAAGAAATAGGTTTTTTCCAGTCAATGATATTTTGATTGTAAGCTTCTTCTATTCCGCATAAGGCAGTTCCTTTTTCGTCAAAAGTAACATAGGCACATTCAGCATCATTAATCAAAGGAGTCTCTAGTTCATCAAAATCACTGGTAATCCATGTTCCCTGTTTTTCAATTGCCTCTATACCTTCTTTCCTAAGAAATGGTTTAACTTTTGGGTAAATCTCTTCTAAAATCTTTGTTTCATCTTCTAGTAGAGGTGCACCAGCATCTCCTGCAACACAACATACTCCTTTACATGCAGATAAGTTGCATACAAACTCCTTTTCTAAAATATCTTCAGATACAATGGTTTTTCCTAACTGGAACATAGTTTTAACGTAATTAGCTAAAATACTTTTTCTTATAGATTTTCCTTTTCTCGGAAATTATCTTGAAAGTGGTATATTAGATTTATGTAAAATTTTTGCAAAAATAGTGGATTGTGAGAATACTTATCTAATTTTGCGCTCGAAAAACAACAGGTAATGAATTTTAGTATAAAAGAAATTTTTACGGCATTTATGGTATTATTTGCTGTAA
The DNA here is from genome assembly GCF_964513065.1 of Tenacibaculum xiamenense. Classification (NCBI taxonomy): domain Bacteria; kingdom Pseudomonadati; phylum Bacteroidota; class Flavobacteriia; order Flavobacteriales; family Flavobacteriaceae; genus Tenacibaculum; species Tenacibaculum xiamenense. The sequence goes on along the minus strand of NZ_CAZEQU010000011.1, from coordinate 376,528 downwards.
TAGATATTATTGGGAACGTTCCCATTATTATTGATCTTCGTAAAAAGGTTGGACATATTCAATCTGAAAAAGCGTCAATTATCGCAGGAGTAATCATGGTTGTCTTTTTATTTGTAGGGCAACGATTACTTGGATTTATTGGTATTGATGTAAACTCTTTTGCTGTTGCGGGAGCTTTTATTTTATTCTTTATTGCATTAGAAATGATTTTAGGAATAACATTGTACAAAGAAGATGAGGAGGAAGCACTAAATGCAACGGTATTTCCTATTGCATTTCCATTAATTGCAGGCCCAGGTAGTTTAACCACGCTACTTTCTTTAAGAGCAGAATATGCTTGGGAGAATATATTAGTGGCTATTTTCTTAAATGTGTTATTCATCTATGTTGTTTTAAAAACCTCATCGAGAATAGAGAAGTTAATTGGAGCTAACGGAATTAAAATTATTAGAAAAGTATTCGGTGTTATTTTATTAGCAATTGCTGTTAAATTATTTGCTGCCAATATTAAAATCCTTTTAACATAATACATGATTTTTGATACGTTAATTGTAGGTGGAGGTGTTGCAGGTATGCAGTGTGCTCTAGTTTTGGGTTCTGCCTTAAAAAAAGAATATGCAAAAGGGAAAAAAGTGAGTATAATAATGCATCAGAAGTCTTCTCATTTACAAGAAGCCTTATTCAATAATGTATTAGGATTACCTCAAGGAACCTTAGGAAAGGATATTTTAAATGAAGGTAGAGAGCAGTTGGAAACGTTATATCCTGAAGTTACACAAATTTGTGGTGAAAAAGTGATGGCGGTTTTGGATGATGAAAAAGGATATAAAGTAATTACTAATAAAAACGAATATTTTACAAAGGTTGTGGTAATTGCCTTAAACTATGCAAAACCTTTTGAAATTGCTGGACTTGAGCAATATATAGAAAGGCATTCAAGAGCTAATGCAATGAAAGATAGAATTCAATTAAGGAATTTCAATCACCTCATCAAAGAAGGCTTGTTTGTTTGTGGTACGTTGGCGGGATGGAGAAGTCAGTTCGCCATTGCGGCTGGAAGCGGTGCTAGTGTAGCAACAGATATTTTAACCGAATGGAATGAAAACATTCCAACCAAAGTACATGATAAAATAAAAAAATGAGTTTCGATTTAATAATTCAGGATATATACAATCAAGTTAAGGAAGCCCAAGACAATGGAAAAGTAGCTTCCTATATTCCTGAATTATTAAATGTTAACCCGGAAAGTTTCGGAATTTACTTCTCTGCTAACAATCAAGTTCGTTATGGAATTGGAGATTGTGGATATAAGTTTTCAATTCAGAGTGTTTCGAAAGTGTTTTCTTTGAGTTTAGCGTATAGTTTAAAAGGTGAAGATATTTGGAATAGGTTGGGTGTTGAACCTTCAGGAACCAGTTATAATTCTTTAATTCAACTTGAAACGGATCATGGTATTCCAAGAAATCCTTTTATAAATGCAGGTGCTATTGTTATTACCGACATTTTAATTAGTTGCTTGCCAAATTATCGACACGATTTCTTAGAGTTTGTTCGAAAGCTTTCTGGAGTAAAATCAATAAACTATTCTGCAAAAATTGCTGTTTCTGAAAAAGCTGTGGGATATCGAAATATTGCTTTATGTAATTTTATAAAGTCCTTTGGAAATATAGAAAATAATCCAGAAGAAGTACTAGATTTTTATTTTGATATCTGCTCATTAGAAATGAGTTGCGAAGAACTTTCAAATTCTTTTTTATTCCTGGCAAATCAGGGTTTAAACCCACATAGCAATGAGCAAGTATTGACAAAAAGCCAATCGAAAAGGATCAATGCGCTAATGCAAACTTGCGGCTTTTATGATGAGTCCGGCGAATTCGCTTTTAAAGTTGGTCTTCCAGGGAAAAGTGGGGTCGGAGGTGGCATTGTTGCTGTTCACCCAGGGGAATACGTAATTTCTGTTTGGAGTCCGAAACTAAATGAAAAAGGAAATTCATTTAAAGGAATGCAGTTTCTTGAGAAGTTTACTACAGAATCTCGATTATCCATTTTCTAGTCGATGATCAAATTGCTGTTTTTATTTTAATAGTCTTATATTTAAAGTCAATATACAATACTTTAAACCCAAAGAAACCTTATTTCATATAATTCTAATATTTGTGAAAATGAGGTATTTCACTATTAAATACTATAAGCATTTTAAAAAATGAAAAGAGCATTCATACTACTTGTCTTTTTGTTAAACACAATTTTCTTAGCAGGGCAAACTACCTATATACATTGTGGAAAATTAATAGACACCAAAAAAGGAACCATTGAAAGCGATAAAACGATTGTTGTTAAGTCGAATAAAATCGAAGAGGTTTTAGATGGTTTTGTAAATCCAAAGAATAAGTCCGATAAAACAATCGATTTAAAGGGTAAATACGTTATGCCTGGTCTAATTGATATGCATGTGCATATCGAAAGTCAATTCGATGCTAAAACACGCTTAAAACGCTATATTTTAAACGAAGCGGATGTAGCCTTTAATTCAGTAGGGTTTGCAAAAACTACTTTAGAGAAGGGGTTTACGACGGTCAGAGACTTAGGAGGAACGGGAGTAAATATTTCAATTCGTAAAGCTATTAATGCTGGTAAAATTCCAGGACCAAGAGTTATCACAGCAGGAAAAGCTTTGGCAACCACAGGAGGTCATGCTGACCCTACAAATGGTAGTAGTCGTGTACTGGTTGGTGACCCTGGCCCAAAAGAAGGTGTCGTTAATAGTGTTGAGGATGCAAAAAAAGCTGTTCGACAACGCTATAAAAATGGAGCCGATTGTATTAAAATTACTGCAACAGGAGGTGTATTAAGCGTCGCTAAAAGTGGTGATAATCCACAGTTTACTATAGAAGAGATTAAAGCTATTTGTGATATGGCCAAAGATTATGGGATGCATGTTGCGGCGCACGCTCATGGCGATGAAGGGATGCAAAGAGCTGTTTTAGGTGGTGTTAAAACTATCGAACATGGAACTTATATGAGTGAAGAAACAATGGAGTTGATGAAAAAGCATGATGCTTATTTAGTTCCTACAATTACTGCAGGAAAAGAGGTTGAAGAGAAAGCAAAAATTAGAGGGTTTTATCCAGCAATTGTGGTTCCGAAAGCCTTGGCTGTTGGACCTCAAATTCAAGGAACTTTTGCAAAGGCATATAAAAAAGGAGTTGGTATAGCATTTGGAACGGATGCAGGGGTCTTTAAACATGGTAATAACGGTAAAGAATTTGGCTATATGGTGGAAGCAGGAATGCCAGCTATAGAAACCATACAATCGGCAACAATTACGAATGCAAAGATTTTAAAAATGGAAAACGAGATTGGTCAAATAAAAAAAGGGTTTTATGCAGATATTATTGCGGTGGATCAAAATCCTTTAAAGAATATTGAGACTATGGAAAAGGTTAGTTTTGTCATGAAAGATGGTGTAGTTTACAAATAGAAAACGAATCTAATTATAAAGAATAAAGAACATTTCAATTAATAGTTGAGATGTTTTTTTTGTTTTGGACAAAGACATTGTTTAAAGGCAATTCTTCTATATCGATTCTAGGTGAATTTATATGTTAAATATTGTAACATATTAACATTTGAAACAACCTATAAACGAATCAAATTAAAAACTATTTCTAATGTTAAACGTCCTTAAATTTCGAGGAAGTCTTGTCGTTTATGGAATTCCTTTATTATTGATATTGATTTTAGCAGTTGTTGTAAAATCATCTTTCTTTAGCCCCTTTCTTTCTTATTTTATTACCATTGATTTATTGATAACCATTCCTTTTATTCACTATCTATTGATAAGGAAAAAGGAAATTTCAAAAAAATCGATTATAGCGGTTATCGTTGCTGGTTTTTTAACTGCTTATTATATTTTTCCTGATGAAAATAGAGATGCATTATCAATTGTTCAATCAGTTCTCATACCAGTTCTAGAGCTTGGACTTATAGGATATGTGATTATTAAGATTCGAACATCTTTAAAAAAAGTAAAAAGTAGCTCAGAAAACTTTGACTTTTTAGACCAAACACAAGAGATTTGTAATGAAATATTACCATTTAAATTAGGTGCCGTTTTAGCCACAGAAATATCAGTTATATACTATGGTCTGTTTAACTGGAAAAGAAGAACATTGCGTAAGTTCGAATACTCGTATCATAAAAATAGCACAGCAGTTAGTTTAATTTTAGGTTTTTTATTGGTGATTGCCGTTGAAATGTTCGTAACACATGCTATGATGAAAAACGGAAACGTAAAAGGATCAATTATTTTGGCCGTTTTAAGTGGATATAGCCTTTTGCAAATTATAGCTGTATTGCGATCTCTGTCGAGCAGACCTATTTTCATTGATATGAAAAAGCAAGAACTTATTTTAAAATTCGGAATTTTATCAAAAGCGGTCATACCTTTTAAAACTATGAAAAGTATTGAGCTAAACTCTAAAGAATTACCTGAGGAAACAGATGTTAAGTGCTTTTCTCCTTTAGGAAGATCACTTGGGCATAACTTAATCTTACACTTCAATGAAGAAATTAAGTATAATAGTTTTTATGGATTTTCTAAAAAAGCATCAAAATTGGCTATTTGGGTCGATGATCATATCGATTTTCAAAAACAACTAGAAGAGGTTATTGATAATGATTAGTTGTTAGGGCGAATTCGTTCTTGAAATGATTCTTTATACGTTCTACCTATCGAGATTTTCTCATTTTGAATATAAACATGGCTGCTATTAAACTTGTCAATCTTTTGAGAGTTTACAATAAATGACTTATGAATCTGAATGAATTGATTCGGATTCAAAATCTCTTTCCAGTTTTTAAGAGAGTCTATAATGGTAAGCTTTTTATCTATTGTGACAAAAGAAATATAATTTCGATCGGATTCAATATACAATATATCGCTTAAAATAAGCTTATGAATAGTTTTATCAACATTGATAAATATTGATTCTTGTTCGGAAAGAACCTCTCTATTTAGCAGTTTTTCGGCTTTGGAAATTGCTTTTAAAAACCGATCAAACGAAAAAGGTTTTACCAAATAGTCAACAATAGTTTCTAATTCAAAACTTGAAACAGCATAATCCGGATAAGCCGTTGTGAAAATTATTTTCGGTGGATTTTTTACTGTTTTTATGAAATCAATACCAGGAATATCTGGAAGATTAATGTCCAACAAAACTACCTCAACATGATTTTCCTTTAAAAAGTTATTCGCACCTGAAGCCGTTTGAAAGCTACCCAATAAATGTAAATCTGGAATCTTTTGAATATAACTTTTTAAGATACGTTGAGCTGGTATTTCATCTTCAATAATAATACACTTCATAACTACAATAAATTTAACCTCAAAGTAACTTTGAAGATTCCATTCGTTTCAATTTTTAGTTCATAATTATCTCTATACAACAAATCAAGTCGCTTTTTTAGATTTTCAAGACCAATACTGGTTTCTGAAGCTTGTTTATTAGGGTCATAATCATTTGAGCAAATACAATTAAGATAATTATCGTTAACATTAATTTTAATATCAATAGTACTTCCTAATAAGCTATGCTTAAATGCATTTTCAATAAGAGTTATTAAAAGCAACGGAGCAATTCTATGAATCGTATTGTCAATGGAGGTTGTGTAATTGATTGTTTTAATTCCTTCAGTTCTTAATTTTTGGAATTCAATATAATTATCAATAAATAATAACTCGTTGGATAATGGTACTTTTTCGGAATTACTTTCGTAAAGAACATGTTTTAAATTTTCAGCGAGCTTCAATATTAAGTTCGGAGTTTCGTCGGGTTTCTCTAATGAAAAAGAGTAAATAGTATTTAAATTATTCAGTAAAACGTGTGGGTTAATTTGAGACTTTAAAAACTTTAATTCCAAAGTAGTTCGTTCTTGTTTAATGGCTTCAATTTCTTGTGTTCTTTCTATATATCTAAAAAGCATCCATATAAACGAAAAGAATGTTAATGGAACAATGGTTTGCCATAAATAGTCGCTCAGGCATTTTAAAAAAGAACATCCACATCTCGTAAATACATTGCAATATAACTGTGTTGCAAGGAAGGCAATAGTTAAAAATACGGCTGTGTATATGAAATACCATCGTTTTTGGACGAAATAAGGCAATAAAACCATATTGTTGGTATATACTATTACAACGAGAATAAATAAGTACTGTAGGAACGGGTTTTCGGCCCAATAATACTGAGTCAACACAAATAATGACACAAATATAAAAAGAGCCCAAAAGAGCAGATGAATAATAATTTGTGTACCGTATTTTTTAATAAAGTGCATAGGAGTGTCAAAGTAATGAAAAAGCTGGATTAATTTTTCGTTTTAGGTACAAATAACCATTTGCACGGTACGAATTACAGTGCTTCAATCAGTAATACAGGTTTGTAAGTAGCTTATCCTTTGTTTTTTTTAATGGTTTTGATCTTAAATACTTTAGTGGAAGTAATATAATAATCAACTATGATACGAACATTTTTATTTCTTGCTTTATGGAGCTCTGGATTATTACTCGCTCAGAACAAAGGCAGTTTAGTTTCTGACAGTAAAGGAAAACCAATGCTATTAGGAAAAACAGATATATCGGTTATAAATACGGATAACTTCAAATGGTTTAAATCCAATTATGATGCATATCTAGTAAATGATAGGGTAATTGCGAAGATCAAGGATTCGTTAAATAAATATAATATCAAGGTGTTTTATGGGACTTGGTGTGGGGATAGTAAAAGAGAGCTACCAAAGTTTTACAAAACAATAGAACAGGCAGATTTTAACATGGGAAACCTTGAAATGATTGCCGTTGATAGGAAGGAGGATGCGTACAAACAGTCTCCAAACGGTGAGGAAAAAGGGTTAAATATTCACCGAGTACCCACATTTATTTTTTATAAGGATGGAAAAGAAATAAATAGGATTGTTGAGTTTCCAAAACAAGATTTTGAAAGAGATATTTTGAACATTGTTAGCGGGCAGAGATATTTTTCAAACTACCGAATTGTGGGGTATTTGAATAAACTGTTAAATGAGAATACTGTTGAAGAGTTACGACCTAATATAATGCAATTCGCGGCAAGTTTTGCAGAGTTTACCATTGGAAGCAGAGAATTAAATACCTATGGATATAAATTGTTAAGATCTAATCAGATTCAAAAGGCCTTATTTGTATTTGAGCTAAATGTTAAAATGTATCCCTACAAACCCAATGTGTATGACAGTATGGGAGAGGCGTATTATACGTTGAATAAGTTTGAGGAAGCATTGGAAAATTACGATAAAGTATTAGAATTAAAACCCAATGATAAAAATGCTTTAGCAATGATAGAAAAGATTAAAAAGAAGTTTAATTAAAAATAAAAATTATGAATGTAATTAAAATGATGGTAGTGTTGTTACTTGGAGTAACTACTATGGCAGCGCAGGAGATTGAGTTTAAACAAGAAACTATTGATTTTGGAAAGGTAGCCTACAACTCGGAAGGTAAAAGAACTTTTGAGTTTACAAATGTTGGATCAGAACCTTTAATTATCAAAGAAGTTAAATCAAGCTGCGGTTGTACTGTTCCAAGAAAACCGGAAAAACCAATTATGCCTGGAGAAAAGTCTTATATCGATGTGGCATATGATACAAAAAGAATAGGAGGCTTTATGAAGTCGTTAATTGTTTATTCGAACTCTAAAGAACAAAGAAAGGTGATTAAAATTAAGGGTTTTGTGGAAAGAATCAATAATACTATTGTTTCGAATTAATCATTGTTTTGATCAATTTGCGATTAGAATGGAAATATGATGGGGAAATTGTATTCACAGTTTTTGGGGGCTTATTTTCATTCAGAAAGCAAAAGCCCGAGTGATTTTTCACTCGGGCTTAAGTATATCTCATTAGAGATTGTGAAATGTAAGGTGTTGACGTTTTCACACTCAAATCCCCCCAGACTTTTATGTAAACTTAGTCAAACAACTGAAACAAAAATATACCTTATTTAATTAATTATCAAATAATCAAGCATGAGCGTCGGTATTCGGGGAATGAATGCATGCTTTTTCAATCTAAAGAAGATAATAGAGTATAAAAAAAGCTCGTTTGATAAGTCAAACGAGCTTCTATATTTTCGAAGGAAAGAAAAACTATCCTTTTAAATTTGCCTTAATAAACTCAGAATTCATGCGAGCAATGTTTTCTAAAGAGATTCCTTTCGGACACTCAACTTCACATGCTCCAGTATTGGTACAGTTACCAAAACCTTCTAAATCCATTTGAGCAACCATGTTTTTAACACGATCTGTAGCTTCAACTTGTCCTTGAGGTAATAAAGCATATTGAGAAACTTTTGCTCCAACGAATAACATTGCAGAAGAGTTTTTACAAGTTGCAACACAAGCACCACAACCAATACAAGTTGCAGCGTCGAATGCTTTATCTGCATTTTCTTTATTAATAGGAATTGCATTCGCATCTTGAGTATTTCCTGATGTATTTACAGAAACATACCCACCAGCGTGCTGAATTCTATCAAAAGCAGAACGATCCACTACTAAGTCTTTTACAACTGGGAAAGCTTTTGCTCTAAATGGCTCAATAAATATAGTATCACCATCGTTAAACATACGCATGTGTAACTGACAAGTGGTAACACCTCTATCAGGTCCGTGAGCTTCTCCATTAATGTATAATGAACACATTCCACAGATACCTTCACGACAGTCATGGTCAAAAGCAACAGGCTCATCACCCTTTGCAATTAATTGCTCATTTAATACATCCAACATTTCTAAGAAGGACATATGTTCAGAAATATCGGTCACTTTATATTCGACCATTTTTCCTTTATCACTTGCGTTTTTCTGACGCCAAATTTTAAGTGTTAAATTCATATTCATAATAATCCTTTCTTATTTGTATGAACGTTGTTTTAATTCAATATCGTTAAACTCTAAATCTTCTTTGTGTAAAACAGCATCCGCTGGCTCTCCTTTATATTCCCAAGCAGAAACATAAGTAAAGTTTGCATCGTCACGTTTAGCTTCTCCTTTTTGAGGTCCGTCTAGCTCAACAGACTCTTCTCTAAAGTGTCCTCCACAAGATTCTGATCTATCCAGTGCATCTCTTGCAAATAACTCTCCTAGTTCTAAGAAATCAGCAACACGACCTGCTTTTTCTAATTCTGGATTCATTTCATTTGCACCTCCTGGAACTGTTACATTTTTCCAGAAATCATCACGTAAAGCTTTAATCTCAGCAATTGCTTCTTTTAAACCTTTTTCGTTTCTAGACATACCACATTTATTCCACATGATGTTTCCTAATTTCTTGTGGTAGTAATCTACAGAATGACTTCCTTTATTATTAACGAAGAAATCAATACGCTCTTTCACTGCTTTTTCAGCTTCTTCGAATTCTGGAGTTTCTGTTGAAATTTTTCCAGTTCTAATATCATTTGATAAGTAGTCTCCAATAGTGTAAGGAAGAACGAAATAACCATCAGATAAACCTTGCATTAAGGCAGAAGCTCCTAATCGGTTAGCTCCGTGATCAGAGAAGTTAGCTTCTCCAATAGCATAACAACCTTCAATCGTCGTCATTAAGTTATAATCTACCCAAATTCCACCCATTGTATAGTGTACCGCTGGATAAATCATCATTGGAGTTTTGTATGGATTCTGATCTACGATCTTCTCATACATCTGGAATAAGTTTCCATATTTGTTTTCAACAACCTTTTCACCTTCTGCTAAAATTTCAGTATGTGTAGGATTGTCGTTTCCTTTTAATTTACATTGCTCCTTACCGTAACGCTCGATAGCTGATTTAAAATCTAAATAAACAGCTTCACCAGTAGCGTTAACACCGAAACCAGCATCACAACGCTCCTTAGCAGCACGAGACGCTACATCACGAGGTACTAAGTTACCGAAAGCAGGGTAACGACGCTCTAAGTAATAATCTCTATCTTCTTCAGCAATTTCAGTAGGCTTTAACTTTCCTTCTCTAATTGCTAAAACATCTTCCATTTTCTTAGGAACCCAAATACGACCATCATTACGTAACGATTCAGACATTAACGTAAGTTTTGATTGATAGTCACCTGAACGTGGAATACATGTAGGGTGAATTTGAGTAAAACATGGGTTTGCGAAGAAGGCTCCTTTTTTATGGATTTTCCATGCAGCAGTTGCATTCGATCCCATTGCGTTTGTAGATAAGAAATATACGTTTCCATATCCACCAGAAGCAATTACTACAGCGTGTGCTGAGTGACGCTCTATTTCACCAGTAACCATGTTACGAGCAATAATACCACGAGCTTTTCCATCAACAATAACAACATCTAACATTTCATGACGATTGAACATTTCAATCTTACCACGAGCAATTTGACGGTTCATTGCAGAATAAGCTCCTAATAATAACTGCTGACCTGTTTGACCTTTAGCGTAAAAAGTACGAGATACTAATACTCCACCAAATGAACGGTTGTCTAGTAATCCACCATAGTCACGAGCAAAAGGAACACCTTGAGCAACACATTGGTCAATAATATTTGCTGAAACCTCAGCTAAACGATAAACATTTGCTTCACGAGAACGGTAATCTCCTCCTTTTACAGTATCATAAAATAAACGATATGTTGAGTCACCATCACCTTGATAATTCTTCGCTGCATTAATACCTCCTTGAGCTGCAATAGAGTGAGCTCTACGAGGTGAATCTTGATAAGCAAATGCCTTTACATTATATCCTAGCTCAGCTAACGTAGCAGAGGCAGAACCTCCTGCTAAACCTGTACCAACAACAATAACATCAATTAAACGCTTGTTTGCTGGGTTAACTAAGTCGATTTTATCTTTATAAGTTGTCCACTTATCTTTTAATGGACCCTTTGGTACTTTTGAATCTAAAATTGCCATAATTTAAGTGGTTTTATTAATGAACGAAATGGTGAAATAACGCGATAATTATGAATCCAACTGGAATTCCTATCGCATAAATTTTACTGAAGGTTTTCAATCCTCTAGTGTACTTATTATTCAATCCAACTGATTGGAAAGCAGAGTTGAAACCGTGTAATAAGTGTAATGCCAAGAACACAAAAGCAATTACGTAAGCAGCTACTCTTATTGGGTTTACAAACTTGTGCTGTAATTCATGGAAATATCTGAATTCACCATTGTGCATTCCAGTCCAATCTCCTTGAATAAACTTTGTGTTCAATTCAGGAATCCAGAAATCGATGAAGTGTAAAACCACGAAAGCTAAAATTGCAAGACCACTGTACACCATGTTTCTACTCATCCAAGTAGAGTTGGCAGCACCATTATTTTTAGCATATTTTACTTGACGAGCACTGTTGTTTTTTAACTCTAAAATGAATCCCATTACAAAGTGAAAAACTACACCAAAAATCAACACAGGCTGCAATGCATACTGTACTAAAGGGTTGGTTCCCATAAAGTGAGATAATTTGTTAAATGTAGCTCCGTTGTCAGGGAAAATAGAAGTAATGTTGATTGCAAAGTGCTGTAGCAAAAAGAACATTAAGAAAAATGCCGAAAGTGCCATGGCGATTTTTCTTCCGATAGAAGATTTTAATAATCCGCTCATTATTTTGTATGTTGATTAAATAATAGCTACAAATTTAAGAGCTATGCGTTACTTGGACAAACTTTCGTATTTGTTTTGTTTGATATTTAGAATCGGTTTAAATAGTGTTTTGCTAATGACCAAGTGAATTTATATTGAAGTATTTATTTGCTTTAATTCGCTGTTTATAAAAGCTAGGAAGGAATAGTTTTAGGAAGGATAAAATTTATTTAATTAACTTTCGAAATGAATTGTAAATATTTACAAATGGATTTGCAAGATTTCCCCAAAATGTACTGAACTTACTATCGCTTTCGTCTATTCCGAATTTAATCTCTTTAGTAGACTTGGAAAGAACTAATGTACCGAACATCCAGTCCCAAATAGCAAGTTTTGACCCCATGTTTTTGTCAAAATGCTCAGGTGAATTGCTGTGGTGAATTTGATGTTGAAAAGGACTGATCAATAGTTTTTCTATAAAATTAGGATAAGTAAGTTTAATGTGTGAATGCCTTAAGTTAGCACCTAAAAACATAAACAAGAAACCAAAAACGTTCACGCCTAAAAAAACTAATTTGTTAATCTGATGATTTGATAGATAGTCAAAGATACCTGTAAGCACTCCGAAAACTAAAAGGCTCTTCGCATTGTTAATCAAAAGTTCAATTGGATGAATTCTATATTGGGTAAATGGATTCAGTTCTGTTGCTGAATGATGTACTTTATGAAACTCCCATAAAAACGGAATCTTATGCATCAAAAGATGAATTAGATAGGTGAAGAAATCTCCTACAATAGTTAGGGCAATGGTGTAATAAACAATAGTTTCTGTTTTACCAAGATTAACTGTAGCGTAACCAAATTTTTCTAATAGAAATTCGTTGGTGTAAAAAGCAATATACAGCCCAAGAATAAGATAAGGACCAATAAAAATGACCTTAAATAAACTATTGAAAATGACCATGGCGTAATCGACAAAAGCAGATTTACCAAGCCAAACTTTCTTAGGAAATAAAAAATTTAGAAAACCGCCTTTGTTTTTTGATTTATAATAAACATAATAAGCCAATACAGCTGATGATAGTAAGTAAATAAAGTAAGTTCTTCTATTGGGACTAGTCAAATAGGACAGAGAAACCTCAACGGCTTCGCTTAAAGTATCAAAAATTGCATTCAACTCCATACAACAGTCCTAAAAATGATAAAAATTTAAAAGAGTATTTCTTCAGGTGCAAAGATAAGGCTTTCTCAAATAATTATGAATCAAGAAAAGAAGACAATAGATATACCAACTCGTTCGGTTTTTCTAAAGGAATCATATGCCCGCACTGTTTTAAATTTACATAAGTAGACTTAGACATTTCTTTTGAAAGCTTTTTTACTTCATTAGGGTCAACTAAGGCATCGTTTTCCGCCGAAATCAATAAAGTTGGTTTTTTGTAATTCTTTAATTGATTGGTGATATCAACTCTTTTGGAAGTCGCTTTTAGTTGTTTTATCAGTACATCTTTTCCTAAATCGGCATCCATTTTTTTAATGATAGCTATTATCTCCTGATTATTGTGGTTGTTAGGATGTAAAAACTGTTGCACTCTAGCTTGAGAAATACCTTTATAACTATGTTTTTCTAAAAACTCAATGGTGCTTTTTCGTAACTTAATTTCATTTGAATCTAATCCTTTAGAGTTAGCAGCAATCACCACTAGTTTTTCAACTTTCTCTGGATATTGACTAGCGAAATTCATAACAGAAAAACCACCTAATGAAAAACCAATTAGTATCGAAGGGGTTTCAATGCTTTCAAGAATAATATTGTTAATCTCTTCAAAAGAAGATGCAGAAGTAATATCGATATGAATCGGGTTTATGTTTTCAAGTTGAGGGAATATATATTGCCATAAATCTTTGGTACACATGGTACCTGAAATAAAAAATATATTTGTCATTTGATTATTCTGTATTTGATGGAACTAAGCACTTATTGTTTTTCCATTTTCCTTGAAGCGATTCTGGTTTAATTTTATTACCTGAACAGGTTAAAAAGTTCCCGTTTTTATCTTTTTTGATAACCTTGAGTCTTCCTTGATAAATGGCATTAATTATCTTATAAATTAAACCTTGTTTCGACCTTTTTTTTCCTGTTAAAGTAAGTTTTAATCCAACTTCGTTATTGAATAAATCCATAGTGCTTGAAATCTCATCAGGAAAAATACCATCTTCAAGTTTTCTTTTTTTGAAGGTTTGATGGTTTTCTTTTTCATGGGCTTTTCCTAATGATCGAGCAGCGCTCTCACTTATTTCCTCATTCAATCTGGCCATCCAATAAGCATGCCTAAACGCATCAACCTGTCCTCCTGACGGATCTTTATCGAGTAGCGGCGATGTTTTCATGGAATCAGCAACCCTTTGAGCTTCTTTTGATATTAAAAAAGCACGCTTAGCTTTGAAAGGATGAAAGAGTACCCAAGTCCTTTTGGGACCCGATAGTGATTGAAATTTCTTCCAATTAGATTGAGCAAATAGGGATGAAGAGCAGAATAGAAATCCCCATAAAACGTATTTCAACATGAGTTTATTCGTAAATCTTAGTTATACCCACCAATTTGTTGCTCTAATTCAACTACTTTACTTTCTAAATCATGCAATCTATCATAAACATCAACAGGTTCTGGCATTTGTTTAGAAGCAAACATGGTTACGTACCATACTTCCATAATCTCTTCTGCATTGATGGTATAAGTAGGATAGTTACCCGTTTTATTATCGCTTTTTAAAATGAGTTTACCGCGTTGTTCAATTCGATTAATAACACGTTTTAAAACAATACCATCATTTTTACTTACAATAACATATACACGACCATCTTTAATATCATGAAGGTTTTCAACATATTTCCCAAAAACCAAATCTCCATCAAAGAAAGTACGAACCATAGAATTGCCTTGAACCTCAAAACAACGATAGGTTCCATTGTTTAAATGAGGCATGTGAAAAGAGGGTAATTGCTCTATATAATTTGCATCGCCATAACCATTCAAATATCCTGCCCTTGCTTGAATAGGAACATAAATAACATTTTCATTCCCTGTAGGATTTACAGCCACCACTTGTGGAACTCCAGAATATGTTTGAATTTGGTTGGTGTCTGACTTTAACATCACCTCACTTTTTCCAAATAAGTATTCAGGATTAATATCAAATTCATTGATAATGGCAGTTAAAACATCATAACCTGGCTTTGTTCTTTTTCGACTTCCATCGGGCTGTGGTCTACCGTTAATGATACTGTCTACAGTAGTTCCTGTAACACCAATTCGTTTTGAAAGTGAAAAATTATTGAGATTAAAAGTATCTCTGATAGCTGCTATTCTTTGAGAAATTTCCATCCGACTGCATATTTAAGTAGGTTGAAACATTTTACAATAAAAAGATTAACTTTTGTTTGTATGTTTTTGTAAAATGTTTTATATTTGCATTGTAATTTGATTGCTAATATACGAAAAAATTGTAAAAATCAAACATTTGTGTAGTTTTAGTGATTGTGTTTTAAGGGTTTTGACTTGAATTTCTTCATTTTTTTAAAATCCTACTCAAAATTTCAAACATTTTATTGAATTAAGTTCGCTAATGAGCTGTTAGAGAAGCAAAAAACAATTGCTCTAAAGAGCTTAGTTAATAATTTAAAAAGTATTAAAATGAGTAAAAAACCAATCAAATCAAACCTATTTAGGTTTGTAACATTGCGTGGTCCGCAAACTATTGAAGAGAAAAACTTAGAAATTGGGTTTATTAAATTTCCTGAAGGACAGAGTTCTTCGAATAAGGCTTTAACAGCTGTTGAAACTGTTACCACAGAACAAGGGAGAGAACAAGCATTACTTAATGCTTATAGCTCAAATTTTAAACCTTTAGATACACGTTTACAGGTAAAAAAAGAGTACACTAGTATTTATGAGTTTTCAATGTGGTTGGCTAGGAATAAGTCTGCATTAACCTATAAAGATATTCACGATAACTTTCCTTATACAAAACAACTAGATGGGTTAGTTGAAAAAATCGCTTACAAGGGACAGGTTTTTAAGGATCCAGAGCATGATTTATGGAATCAACTATTTTATAATACAATTAATAAAAAGTCAATAGAGGCAAGAGATTTGTTGATTCATTTGTTGATTGGGCTCGGGTTTATTAAGGAATTTATTGATTTTCAACCTTCAATTTTACCTAAGGATGGTTCACCGATATTTACTGACGAAGAGAAAAAAGAGTTTGAGCGTAGGGCAAATGCTAGTGTTGTAATTCCAAAAGAGGTAGTGTTATCTGCTAAAGGTGAGAATACCGATAATATCAGGTTGTCTAAGATAGCTTCTGATTATTTGACAAAGGTGTCAAAAACAGATAAAGCAAGTGAACGCTCTAAGCAGTATAAATTAGCGTTAAAAGAACTTGAGAAAAACCAGGAAATTTACCAGAAAACTGAAAAGTTGCGCTACGATCAGGCTTTAGAAAATCATAATATTGCTGTTGAAGATATTAAAAATGCAGCCGTTCCAACTGTTGAGGTAATTCGTGACGCTAAAACGGGTTTTCAAAGAGTTTCTAAAACATATCCTAATCTGGAACTGCCAAAATTCACATTTACTAAAAATCCAGAAATATTAAGAGTTGTTGGAACAAACGCAACATCCCAATTTTCGGAGGAGACAAATGTAATTTTAAATTCTAGCGAATTTGAAGTATATACAAGTTTTAATGAAATTAGCAGGAAATTAAAGCAGGAAATCAAAAAGGAGAACGAAATAATTTTAAATCATTCCCTTAATGATCAAAAAGAACTAAATATTAATGGAGAAAGATTTGGTTTCAATGTTCAAAGCCAAATGCCTTTATATTCTTATTCAGGGGATGTTTTCGGTGAATTTGGCAAAGGAAGTAAAATAACACTTTTTTTGAAGGTAGATGATATAGAGAATGTTGAGGCTACGGAAGTGTCATATGTTTTGAATGCATTCAAAGAGCAGAAATCATATCCAGGTACTACATTTGAAAGTTCTAGAAAGACAGGTTCTCTATTGAAAATTGTTTTATTTCCTGAATATTTACCCTCTTTAACCGCTGGACATTATAAATTATCTTGTACAATCAAGTTAAGCAATGGGGTTGATTTGGAGTTAAATAGTCGACAATTTTTAGTTGAACAGATTTTTGGGAGGTATGATGCGATTGGGGAGTTTGTAGGAAAATGTAAGATTCTTTCTCAGCCTTCAGACGAGGTTTCTTCTGATGGTATTGTCTATGGGGTTTCTCAATTAGGAATTGCTGATTTTAGAAGAGTTGAACAAGAAGTGTGTTGTTACGTGCCAGGAGAGGTTTCACATATTGAAAATGTTATGGCTCGTGAATATAAAGAGCGTTCGACACGAAACTTAACCTCACAAGAGCAAACTACCGAGCAAAGTTCAGAAACGGAGGTGGAGAATTTAACAGATACTTCTTCAACTGAGCGTAATGAAATGCAAAGAGAGGTTTCGTCTATCATGAATAAAGATTCGGCAACTAACTTTGGGGCAAATGCTGGAGTTTCAGGAAAAATATGGGATCAAGAATATTATGCAAATGCTAGTTTTAGTTCTTCAAATAGTAGTTCTGTTTCCAATTCTAACTTGCAAGCTCAAAATTATGCTCAAGAAGTAACCGAAAGAGCTTTGGAGCGAGTGGTTCAAAAGATAAGTTCTAAAAGAACATCTAGAATGCTACGTGAATTCGAAGAGAATAATACTCATGGATTTGATAATAGAAAAGGAGATAAACATATTACAGGGGTCTATCGTTGGGTTGACAAAATTTATAAAAATAAGCTTGTTAATTACGGTAAGCGTTTAATGTATGAATTTTCCTTACCCGAGCCAGCAAAGTTTTTTATTGACTCGTATTTAAATACTAAATTAGATACCAATAATAGTGAACTGATTGCTCCAAGTAAACCTGTTCATCCAAAGGAAGAAGGACTTACTTCAGCAGCTATATTGAGCGAATACAATTATCAAAAATTCTCTTCAAAATATAATGCCGAGGTTAAGGCTTATCCTTCAGATGTGTCGGTTGGAAAAGGGTTCTCTTTTACGACTCCAGAACATAGTGGAAATGAGTTTGACGAGGTTTCTGCAGGAGCTGAAGAGATTGTTATTCCTGAAGGTTATAAAGGAACTTGGTATGAAGTGGCAATATCTCAATCAGATGAACGAGATGATGGTAGAGGGATTCAAGTTTTATTAGGTGGAAAGACTTGTGCTGTAGGTTACCCGCAACAAATAGCAGGGGAACATACTGGAAAAATTACGGCTTCATATTCGGTAATGGGGCGTCACTCTGGTAGTGTGAGTATCCGAATTTGGTGTGAAGTAACTAAAAAAGCATCGGAGGATTGGCAGAATGAAACCTATAAAGCTATTATGGACGCTTATAACCAGAGATTACAAGAGTATAATGAATTCATTCAAGCAAGAGAAATTGAATCAGGTGGTAGTGATGAGAAGAAAAAGGAATTTGCTTCGCAATTAAATCGTACAATTGAAAAACGTGAATTAAAGCGTCTTGCTGTTGACTTATTGGCAAAACCTTTTGGCGCTCTTACTCGTAAAAGTCATTATAATGATGGGAATAATTCGGATGTTGTAAGAAATTCAGGGTTAAATGAACACTCGGCTACAGTTAAATTCTTTGAGCAGGCATTCGATTGGGAGATTATGGCGTATACCTTTTATCCTTATTTCTATGGAAAGAAAGATAGCTGGGCTGATTCTTTTGATTATATTGAAGGTAATGATCCTGTTTTTAAAGCTTTTCTACAAAGTGCTATGGCAAGGGCGGTAGTGCCTGTTCGACCTGGGTTTGAAGATGCAGTTAACTGGTATATGAAAACGGGTGAAATTTGGAATGGTCAAGGAATGGTGACTGATATGGATAGCGAGTTGTATTTATCAGTAGCGGATGAAATGCAAACTGTTGAAGGAGAGATTGAAGGTACTTGGGAGACAAGAGTGCCAACTTCATTAACTGTCTTACAAGCTGACTCTGTTGCATTGAATGAAGGTGGGCTTCCTTGTAATCCAGACTGTGAAGGGAATGGATTGTTTGATACGGTAAAAACATCGCCTGATGGTGTTGATTTTGATATTGTAGGTCAAACAAACACCATAGCCTAAAAAATATAGCAAGTCTTATCTATGTTTTTAGAATTCTGTTAACTTTTAGAAAAATGTTAGTAACAATGGTCTTTGCAAATACCTCATAATTATGCAACCATCGCTGACATTTAATAAAGTTTTTTAAAAAAACACATTCACCTTACTCCAAGTTTGTTTTATTGTTTCCAATGTTTTAAGTGCATTGGTGTTAGTCTATTATTGTTTCTTATTAAGGAAAGGAGAAGTGAGATTGTTTCAGAATTTACATAGATAAGGCTTGTTTTTAATTAATTAAAAACATAAAAAATATGCAAGCTCATGATTATGGACTTAAGTATTTCAAAAACAAAACCAATTTTCAAGGATTGGTTGTGTTTTCTGATAAAGAGCAAAATCAGTTCGAAAGCACATTGCCTTCAAGTCCTAACATATATATTGAAATTGAAAAAGTTGATGAAGATTCAAATAATTGGTTGCTACATTTAAATAGTAGGCTTTCTGGAGATTATGGCGATTTTTTTGCGGCTAACAAACCCCCATTCGGAGAAATTAATGAATCGGAATACAATTTCGATCAAGAAAAATTCTCCGTTTTACAAGGTTTTGTAGTTGATGCACCCAATGGAATGATTCCATACTATAAAATAAATGAAAAGTTATATTTAAAAGTAAATGTTGAAATTCAACTTGATGAAGTATTTCTTGAAGCTACGCGTAAAGCGGATATTGAAGTTAAGCCTTCTGAAACAGTGGCAATTGAATATGACGCTTATATTTCACTTTTCGTTTCCAGTAATGGAGCAAAATTAGAGAGGGCTTATCAAAACATAACCAACATAAAATCAAACGAAGTAGTCATTTTAATTGAGTCTAACGAAGGAAGTAATGTTTTTGGAACGGTTTTAAGAATTCATAAAGGAAAAAATGTAAAAACCTTGCCAGAAGTAGATCGGTTGACTATTTCAAAAATAGCTAAAGCTTATGGGGTTACTATTGAAACTCATGATTTAACGGCTATTATAAAAGAAGAGTTGGTAGATAATAAAAGTGCGTTTTATATATCGGTAACCAAATCATTAAAATATGGAGGAAGAGTTATTCGTTGGACTTCTGATGAAATATTATCCGGAGTCTCAGCAGTTTTAAAATCTGCCAGCCATGAAGTTAACGAGTTAAAACTTAATAAATCATATTGGCAAACAGAAATTAAAGGGAAGCCAAATAAGGATTTTGGCCCTTTACTTCCAAAATTAAAAGACGAAAAAGAAAGAATTGATACCAAAGCCTTAATAAACTCAATTTATAAAACCTATGTTGATCCGTTAACGAAGAAAATTACCAAAGCTTCTAAAGACATTTTAGAAAGTAAGTTTATAAGAAAGGTTATTCCTTTTAATATTGATAAAGTTATACAGGTGTTGAATAAAATACCTGAGTTACTTCAAGATTTTTTTGATGATGTGGCTGATCAAATGACTAACCTCTATTATTTTATTAATGGATTATTGGTTGGATTGATTAATAGTATTATTGAGTTTGTTAAGTCGATTTTTGATATTTTAGCAATGCTTTTTGATGTACTCAATGCAACAATTAAAAGCACAAAGTTCTTTGATAATCCTGCAACTTATTTAGGTCTTTTTGTCGAGAGTTTTGAAAACCTGATTGATGGCTTTGTGAGTCTCTTTACGCTTGATAATTTAAAAAGCATTATTGGTTTTGCGGCAAGTTTACCGGCTTTTATGACTAACATTTTAATTGCATTCATAAAGTCAGATAAAAAAGTGGATATCGATCCGGGAGCTTTAGGGTATTATTTTGGCTTTTTTGTTGGATTTGTAGCCTCTGAGGTAGTCACCTTTTTCTTAACTGGTGGAACTGGAACTGTTGCCAAAGCGCTTAAAGCAACCTTGCAATCGTATAAAGCCTTGGCACAAATGCCTTTAAAGGCCGCTAAAAATGCTGGCAAACTAGTAGGAAAAACAGTGGAATTTGGTATTGATACCTTCATGAAATTGGTGGATATTATTACCGATTTTGTAAAAAATATTCCAAAGCATATTGATACCTTAAAAGGTTGGATTGATGAGTTTATTGCTAGCTTACAAGCAAAGGTGTTGGTGATAGATAATGTTGCTTTTAGTGTAGTTGATCCAATTACTGCATTGGGAAAGTTATTTGTGAATGTTGCTGGAAAAGTAGCATGGAAAAAGCTTAGTAACCTTGGTGTTAGTATGATTAAGAATGAAAAAGGGGTATTTGCTTTTAATTTTAAAGGTAAAAATATTAAGTATAATCTCTCTTCGGAAGAGGCGGAATTTTTCTTAAAAGAATTATTCATAGATGTTAATTTGTATCAAAAACAGTATATAACAGAGTATTTGGATGAGTTGGTGAGAGTAGCAAGAAAATCAAAGGAAATAGGACTAGATTTAAAGACAATGTCAAGAAAATATTTGGGGGAAAATTATGATTATCATCCTTATACGAGGAAATATAGCGAGTTTCATCCTGACAATGTTATTTATTTTGACGAGATAGGTAAAAGAAAAAGTGAATTATTCATCAAAGACAATAGATTAGTGGATTCAAAAGGGAGGTTTTTCGATTCTTTAGATATTGATGATATGATGAATAATGGAAAAGCTATTTTTGTTATGGATGAAAATGGAAGGATTTTTGCTTCTAAATACTATGACATTGGCGTTATTCATCATTCTAGTTTTCTAAGAGGTGGACCAGTCGCCATGGCTGGAGAAATAGAAGTTTATAATGGATATATAGTTTCTGTAAACAATGCAACAGGTCATTATAAAACATGGGAGAAACATATAAAACAATTTATTACTTTTTTGAAAAACAAAGGAGTGACTGTTGAAGATATTAAGATAGATGTAATAAATAAATAAATGAATTAAGTAATGGAAGATAAAGTTTACATAAATCAATTGATGATGCCAGTTTGGCCTCTATATAATGTTGAAAAAATAATAGATGTTAAATACAACGATAAAAGTGCAAAGAGATTGTCAAAAGTATATTCGCAAACGCAACTGAATAACATATACAATGCTTTAAGTTGGGCTGATAAGAATCCTAATTATAATTTTTTGGAAATAATGAAAGATGCACCTACTCCCCGTAAACTAAAGTTTTCAAATAAAGAAATTTATAAGCACCTTATAAATTTTAAAAAGTTTATGGAAGATTTTGGACTAATAGAAGATGATAATTAATCGATTAGTGTGGATTGTAATCTGTACAAAGTATGCAATAGGATAACAAGACTTCAGGACAACCACCTTAATAGCGTATTAAGGTGGTTGTTCTTTTAAAAGCCCCAAAATGATTACTTTGCTTAACATTAGGAACTGGGAATATTGCTAAAGTTTTAAAAGAAACATTACGATAGTACAAAGCACTCATCCAAATGCCTTTGAAAG
Source organism: Tenacibaculum xiamenense (assembly GCF_964513065.1). Lineage (NCBI taxonomy): Bacteria > Pseudomonadati > Bacteroidota > Flavobacteriia > Flavobacteriales > Flavobacteriaceae > Tenacibaculum > Tenacibaculum xiamenense. Next base: position 354,261 of record NZ_CAZEQU010000011.1, on the reverse strand, counting down.
TAGGAAGATTGGTAGGTAAAACAGTAAAGTTTGGCATTGATACTTTTACCAGATTGATTGATGTTGTTGCTGATTTTATCAAAAACATTCCAAAACATATTGATACTTTAAAAGGTTGGATTGATGAGCTTATTGCTAGTTTGCAAGCTAAGGTGTTGGTGATAGATGATTTAGCTTATAGCGTTGTTGATCCGATTACCGCATTGGGGAAACTATTTGTAGATATGGCTCGTAAAAACGCATGGAAAAAACTCAATAATTTAGGGGTTTCCATGTTGAAAAGTGAAGACGGCTTGTATGTTTTTTATTATGATGATAAAAAACTTAAAGAAGGCTTAACGCAAGATCAAGCAGAAGAGTTTCTGAAAGAATTGTTTACTAAAACCAAAGACAAATCAGATGAAGCTGTTAAAAAGTATTTGGATGAATTATCTGATAGGCTTAAAAAAATTAAAAATATAATTTCGAAAGTCACTCCTTGAAGAAAAAATACAAAGGAGAGGAGTCAGAAAGTAAAGAAGGACTCGGATATTTTCCAAATAAACCTCCCAATATGAAAGTACGATGGTGTTGGCCATATTCTGTAAAGTACTTGGACGAAACAGAAAGGTTAAAATATAAAGTTGTTGTAAAAAACAAAAAACTATACAATAGTAAAGGTGATTTAGTAGATACTAAAAATGCTGGAGATAGTTCAGATTATTTAAGGAATGCAATATTTGTAATGGATAGAGATGGTACAATTTATTTGTCAGATTTTTACGTCCCAAGGCATTTTCATCATTCTAGTTTCTTAGCTGGAGCGCCAGTTAGTGCGGCTGGAGAGATAAAAGTAGTAAATGGTGTTATTAAAGAAATAGATCTTTCGAGTGGTCACTATGAACCAACTTTAAAGTTAAACGAACAAATTTTAAAGGTTTTGGAAAACGAGTTCGACATAAAAAATATCAATTTAAAAAATAGTTATAACTAATGAGAATAATAGAAGCATATCTAATGACACCTATATTATATCTTTATAAAGTAAAGAAAATAGAAGACGTCATATTTGATAAAAAGTTAGGCGAAAGAATAAAGGATTATGATGAATTAAACGATAGAAAAGGTGTTTATGAAATGCTTAAATGGGCAGAAGTGAATCCAGATTTTCATTTTGAATCAATAATGGAAAATGCTCCCGTAAGAGGGAAGTTAAAATTTACAAATGACGAAGTCTATTCTTATTTAATGGATTTCAAATCTTTTATGGAAAATGAAGAATTCGGATTATTGACGGATGATCGACCAACAAATCGTCCTTGGGAACAAGAGTAACACTAAAGCACTCGCTAAAACGAGTGCTTTTTTCATAATATGCTCAAAGCCTTTTAGAATGAAATAAGACTATTCAATAAAACAGTAGTCTTTGGTGTTGATACTTTTACTAGATTGATTGATGTTGTTGATGAGTTTATCAAAAACATCCCAAAGATACTAATTCCGGAAAATGGTATGATTGGAGTGGTAACTTAGTTGATTTTCATTCTCATGATTTTACATATCAAAAGTTTTAGGGTGTTTGTGTTAATACAAAGAAATGCTAATTTTAAAAGAGTGCTTAGAGTTATTTTATGAATCAAGAATTAAAAAGACCAGAAAAAGAAAGAGTTTTTTTTAAGAATTTAGAAGGAAAGGACTCAGGGAAGTATATAGGAGCAGAATATTGGTATAAAGGAGAGCCTTTTACTGGTTTTGTGGTGTTTAGTTATTGTGATAACGGTTTCATTGCTTCAGAGCAAGAGTATGTTGATGGTCAAACTATGGGGTGGGTTGTAGATTATCACGAAAATGGTAAAATTGAATATGAGTCTCTTGAATATGGGGCTTCATCAGTAGTTTTTTTACGAGTTTGATAATGAAGGCAATCAAATTGATGGTGGTTTTGTAAATACCAAGGGGTTATACAATTCTGTTGCTAGATATACTGGTATGCCTCAAGTTGATGAATATGGGTATACCGATGAATAAGTTCTCATGACTAGATTGATAAACTTTGAAAAGAGGTTGCCAAATTTTGGCAACCTCTTTTGTTATATTACAGTATTATTCAATGTTTTAATTTATGAAGTTAAAATTATTACAAAATAAACTGTAAAATGTTTGTGTGTTTTTGTAAAATGTTATATCTTTGTAGAGCTTTCTAACAGTTCATTGGAATTATTAACCTTTTTAATGTTATGCAGAAACTTAAAAGTTAGATTATCCCCTTTCAGGTAAGAAAAAATGAGAAAAAGAATCAGGAACTTACTAGTTTTTATCTGCTAACGCTTAAAATCAAACATTTGTATGAATAGTTTAATATCAGTAGCGTTATCTCAATATGGAGTAAAAGAAGTAAAAGGATCAAAAGATCATCCTCAAATAGTAAATTACTTTACTTCTTTAGGATTTGACGCTTCAAAATTTAAAGATGAAACCTCTTGGTGTAGTGCCTTTGTAAATTGGGTGGCACAACAGGCAGGTTATGAGAAATCAAATCGATTAACGGCAAGAAGCTGGTTGTCGGTTGGAGACTCTACAATGAGTCCAAAGCAAGGAGACATTGTAGTTTTATGGAGAGAGTCACCTGAGAGCTGGAAAGGGCATGTCGGATTTCTAATAAAAGAATCAAAGCGATATGTGTATCTTTTAGGTGGAAACCAAGGAAATAGTGTGAGTATTAAAGCTTATCCGAAGAATAGAATTTTAGATTATCGAAAATTGAGTAAAAATGGATAAGTTGACACATTTTGTTTTTTGGCTATTTGCATTGCTATCGCCATTAAATGGAGTGTTAACCACCATAATGTTTTTAATTATGGTCGATTTTATAACAGGAGCTTATGCGTCGTTAAAATTGCAATTACCTATTAAAAGTGAAAAAATAGCGAATACGGTATCAAAGTTTTTTATTTATAACTTGGTAATAATCTCGGCGCATTTTTTAGAAAAACATATTGTAAATGAAGTACCATTCTTAAAAATAATAGCTGGATTTATTGCAATTACTGAAATAAAATCAATCTTAGAAAATTACAATAAAATTTATGGGGTAAATCCATTAAAGGCGTTGTATAAAATATTAAATCAAAGTGGATTTAATGAGGCTATGGGAGAAATAGCTGAAGGAGAAAAAGAGAAAAAAGAAAAAGTTTAGTCGCTAACACAGTTTTTAGCGCCTCTTTTTTATCAAACAATTTTTTAAACTGATAAAAAAGATGAAACAAAACAAAGAAATTTTAAAACAATTTTTTGAAACTGGCGATAAGCCAACACAACAGCAATACGCTGATTTAATTGATAGCTATGTTGATGCAAAACAATCAGCAGGAGAACCAAATCGAAGATTTGTAATCAACGAAACGGGTGAAGTAAGTGTTGCTTCGGAGGCAAAACTACCGGAGTATGCACTTTCAGAAATTGTAGGAAATAAACTGTCATTGTTAAAAGACGGAGTTGTTGTGAAAGAAATAGATCTAACAACTTACTTAGACGATACAAATTTATCTCGTCTAGTTTCAGGAACAGTCGATCCAGTAGGAATGGCAACTTTTAAAAGAGATGACAACTCGACATTTACTGTTGATTTTAGTAGTCTCTTAGGTGGTTCGGGCACGCAAGTTCAGGCAGATTGGAATCAAGGAAATAGTTCAGAAAAAGATTTTATAAAAAATGCCCCAAGGGATTTATTGAGGGCTTTAGAGCCAGGTTTCCATCAAATAGAATATAGGTCTTATGGTTCTGAATTGACTAATATTAGTGATGGAGTTTTTGATAAAGATATTGTTACTTTTTATCATGTGAATAATGTAGTTTCAAAAAGTTATTTGTTTTTGAAATCAACGGCTCAAAGCCCATACGCATACAATGTTTTCAATACTTTAAAAAACTCAGAGAAAACAATTCTATTTAAAAATTATGCAGAATATATAAAGCTTGAAAGAACTAATGAAGTAGATAGATCAGGGTATATAGCATTTAAAATTGTAGGTTATAACGGAGGGTTGTTTTCAACTTCAACAGGAGTATATACAAAAAAAATGAGCGCTTTCAGTATACTTCCAGTTCAAGGGGATTGGAACCAAACAGATAATACTCAACCAGATTTTATTAAAAATAAACCTTCAATTCAGGCGGGGCTACCAGTTGGGTTTTACGAGGAAGGAACTTGGCTACCTAAGATACATGTTGGAGCGACTGCTATTTTGCCAAATACTATAAAATCAAAATATATTAGAGAAGGGAATAAAGTGACTTTTGCTTTTGAGATATCAAACTTTTCAACAGTAGGACTTTCTGGGTTGCTTCAAATAGATATACCTTTTCCTATTTATAAGGTATCTCACCCAGGAGTAATAACGGGTACAGTCGCCTATTTTGATGCAGGGAATTCGGCAAATTCTATTGGGTATTCAGGATCGATACTAAGTACAGAGATATCAAATAAGTTGACCTTTTTAAAAAGCTATACATTGGATAGAGTTACAAATTCAGATATTGTTTTTGATGGGGTAAATGCGAAAGTGAATGTAACGGGAACGTATATTACGAACGTATACAATCAATAATTCAAAAAATAAAGTCTAGTCACTAGCGGTATTGGTTTTTAGTGACTCTTTTTTATCAAAGAATAAATAGATAAAGAAGATGAAACCGACATGTTTAAAATAATCATTAAAATTAATGAGAATGATTGTTTTAAACATCTAAGGTTACATGTGATCAGTAAAAAAGAAAATTAACACATGAAAAAAAGTAAAGAAACTTTAAAAGCATATTTTGAAACTGGTGATAAGCCAACACAAGAACAATATGGTAATTTAATTGATAGTTATGTTGATGCAAAACAATTTCCAGGAGAAGCAAATCGAAGATTTGTTATCGACGAAACGGGTGAAGTAAGTGTTGCTTCGGAGGCAAAACTACCAGAGTATACACTTTCAGAAATTGTAGGAAATAAACTATCGTTATTAAAAGATGGAGTGGTTGTCAAAGAAATAGATTTAACAACCTATTTAGATGATACAAATTTATCTCGTCTAGTTTCAGGAACAGTTGATCCAGCAGGAATAGCAACTTTTAAAAGAGATGATAACTCGACGTTTACTGTTGATTTTAGTACTCTCTTAGGTGGTTCTAGTTCGCAGGTACAGGCAGATTGGAATCAAACCGATAATACACAAGGAGACTTTATTAAGAATAAACCTAACTTAAATCAAAGAGTGCCATATTCAGGTGCAATCCAGAATATTGATATAAACAGGAGAAAGTTGGTTAATTGTGCAAGTCTTGAAAGTGATAATTTGAATATGACAAGTCCTGCAGGAGGATTGATAGTTTTTAAAAATTCAAGTACAAATTATAGAGTAAACATAAAGCAAAACGACGCTTCAACAAGTAGTAGTTTTGATTTAAGGCTACCACCTAATGGAGGTGTTTTAGCCTTAGAGGAAAACATGATTCCTTATACAGGAGCCAATAAGGATGTCGATTTAGGAAACAACACGATAGAGGCTAGTAAGAATCTTGAAGTACCGAACAAAGCACGTCATAAAGTTGCTTTAAGAAGTAACGGTCAAGATGTATTTAAAGTGCAGACAGAACATTGGAATGGTTCGTCATGGGTAAATGGCACGAATAGCTTACATGTTGGACCAGGAGCCGGGAATAAAAATACTGGTAAAGAAGTTACTTTTTTAGGTTTAAATGCAGGGATTAATAATACAGGTAATACTTCAACTGGTATAGGTTTAGGAGCTGGAGCAAACAATATAAAAGATAATTTTACTGGTGTAGGTTTAACAACTGGATTGAATAATACTGGTAACAATTTTACAGGTTTAGGAGCTGGAGTTGGGGGAGGTAATTCAGGAAACTTTTTTACTGGAGCAGGCTATTACACTGGAAATACAAATACGGGTGAAAATTTTTCAGGTTACGGTTTTCGAGCTGGAGTATATAATACAGGAGGTAATGTTACTTTAATTGGAGCTAGATCCGGTGAAAATAACAAGGGGTCTAATTGTTCTTTTTTAGGAGTGTATTCTGGTACCTCAAATACAAAAGATAATATTACTGCTATGGGGTATTACGCAGGAAATCTGAATACAGGTTTGAATCTTGTAGCAGTAGGATCTCAATCAGGGCAAAATAATACTGGTTCTAATGTTGTGGCGATTGGAAGTAATTCGTCAGTAAATAACACTGGTTCTGTTGTTACAGCAGTTGGGTATGCGGCTGGTTACTCTAATTCCGGTTCTAATGTTGTAGCTGTAGGGGCGTTTGCAGGTTATGAAAATGTTAAAAACTATAATGTCTTTTTAGGTTCGGACTCTGGAAGGGTAAATTCAGGAGAAGGTAATTCAGCAATTGGTTATCAGTCGCTTAAGAATAATACAGGAAACGCCAATGTAGCTTTAGGTTATCATGCAGGTCTATACAATACAGGAGCTTCAAATGTTTTAATTGGGAATTCATCAGGGGCTAGTAATGGAGGTTTTTTGAATACTGCAATTGGAATATACTCAATGTCAGAAAATAGTGGTAATTATTGTGTTGGTATAGGAGCGCAATCGCTTAGGGAAAATAAAGCATTAGATGCTGTAGGGGTTGGTTATCAGGTGCTTTATAATAATCCAAGTACAGGTAAAAGGAATGTTGCAATGGGGACAAATGCAATGCAACAGGCTTATGGAAGTACAGGAAGTTCGATAGTAATTGGTTATAACGCTGGTTTGTTTAACAATGCAACAGGAAATGTTTCGATAGGAGAAGAAACATTACAGTATACTGGTTCAGGAGTAAACCAAGGTTATAATACAGTGTTAGGGTATCGGGCAGCAAGAAATCCAGTTGACTCATCATTAGTGAAAACCGTAGCTGATAATAGTAAAGATATAGATTCTGTTAATAATAGAATAACGTTAATGGCACATGGTTTTGGTTCAGTTGGAGCTACTGTGGTTTTAAAGTATAATATTTCAGGAGGAGCCAGTATTAGTGGATTAACGAACAACCTTTATTATAATTTTGTAGTTATTGATTCAAATACCATTGAATTTCAAAAAAGAGGTTTTACGTACTCAACGGCTGATAGCGGTATCCATACTTTTACATTAACGGAGAGTATTTCAAATAGTACAGCATTAGGGGCAAATTCTAAATTCACTAAAGCTAATCAAGTCGCGCTTGGAGATGAAAATATTGAAGAAGTACTAACTGCTGGTCAATACATAGGAAAAGCCTTTAAAGTAAAAACTTTAAATAATGCTCCAACAAGTTCTACTGCAGCGGGTGAAGAAGGTGAGATCCGATATACAGCTGACTATATTTATGTGTGTGTTGCTGCTAATTCCTGGAAGAGAACCGCGTTAACAACTTGGTAAAAGAAAAACAATTATAAAAATAGGTAAAAATGAAAATGAAATCAGAACAAAAAGAGGCGATTGCTTTTTTAGTGCAGTGTGCAGAGTATGCTCAAGGGAAAGGAGTTTTTAATCTCACGGAGGCCCACACGATTTTTAATTCTATTAAAGAGTTAAGTCCAATTTTAGAAGAAAAAGAATAATAATCAAAAAGTCTAGTCACTAGCAAAACCAGTTTTTAGTGGCTCTTTTTTATCGAAATGAATGAAAAAAGATAAAAAAGATGAAACAAAGTAAAGAAACCTTAAAACAATTTTTTGAAACGGGTGACAAACCTACACAACAACAATATGCCGATTTAATTGATAGTTATATCGATACTCAGCAACCCGTTGGAGATGACAATAGAACATTTCATATTGACAAATCAGGAAATGTTTCTTTGAAAACCTTAAACGATTCTGTGGTGAAAACAGTAAAGGTTTTTATCTCTGCGACAGAACTACAATCAAATCAATTAAAAACGATTATTCCAGCACAAGGAGCGAATACAATTATTGATATCCTTTCGGTAAATTCTGTTTTTAATTTTAATGGGACTTATTACGGTGATGCTTATTTAGAGTTTAACCATGGTATTATGGCTATATCGTTAGCTGATGTAAATACCTATAATTATGTTGTAAAAACATCTCAAGGATCACAAGAAAATAGAGGTATTCCAGTGAATACCAATTTTACAGCTCAAACATCGGGGATAGTAAGTTCAGGAAATGACGGGATGACTGTCTATGTTACTTACAGAGTAATTACAACTGACGGTTATCAAGTTGCGGTTGTAATGTAATTACTGCAATTCTTAATAGGAAACCTAAACCAATGGGGTTTATCCCCTTGGTTTGGCTTAACATCATGTCTTAACTCAATTAAGAATCAATACTATTTTGAAAAATGGTTAGGTGAATACAATTCGTGTTCACCCGCCATTCTACTGTCAAAAATGAAAAAATCATGGAGGAAATTACTAAAATTAAAAACTTAATGTTGGTGTTAGTTGCTGTTTTACTTTTCTTGAATTTATTGATAAAAAGAAAGAGAGTATTAGAAGTAAAAAAATCAAAAGTTACTATTGTTCACGACACGATTTGGAAGACCAAAGTGGATACACTCAAAGTGCAAACTATAAAATATAAGAAGGTTTATGTTCATAAAAATGATATTACCAAAATTATAAAAGACACAGTTTTTCTTAATGACACGGTGAACTACGAGCAGGCTAGAGTGTATCGAGACACACTAATCAACGATGATTTTGAGATTTATAGCTTCGATTTAGTTAAAGGAAGCTTGTTGGATAGTCGACTTTCCTACAAGTTGAAAGTACCAAAGGAAATCATAACTACTAAAAAAATCGAGTATGCAAAAAGTTATAGTAATGGGATGTATTTGTTTTCAGAAGTAGGAGGTAATTCTACAAAATTTGATAATCTCAGTATAGGAATCCAATACAATCGTAAGGAAAAATGGTTTGCAAGCTATCGAATCAATCTAAATGAATTAAACCAACCAACTCACAACATAGGAATAGGTTTTCGATTGTTTAATTAGAAAAAAGAAAAAGTATGAGTAAAATAATAACGATGGATGATCTCATCGATTACTTAAAAATTCCTGATTTTACCCAAAAAGTAGATCAAGAGATCATAAAAATAAAAATAACACGAGAGCAAGATTTTCAAGAGGAAAACATGCTTTTAAAAGATTTTCCAAGGGAAAATAAAGAGGTAAGTATTTCTAAAAACTTCTTTATGGATACTAATAATGTAGCTTATTATAAGCATGTTTTATTAGGGGATATTTATTATAAAAATATTTCTTATGAGAACGATGACAGAGTGTTTACCGATGCTGATTTTCAAGAACCATTAGTAGAGGTAATTATTCCTGAGGAAATCTATAGTGGAGGATTTCGGTTTTTTATCAATCCAAATAATCAATTAGTTGGGGTACTTGAGGTGGTACATGTCGATAATTCAAAAGACTATATCAGTTTTAATCCAGGGGATTTCTCTCTTTTTAACGAAAATACGTATCACTACACCAATGTTTACGGCGAAAAAGCCAATGAAAAATTAGGAATGTCTGTAGCTTCTTTAAATGCGTCAGTACATCGTTTTCCTATTTTGTCAAAACGATTGGGAGATCAAAACCCCTATCAATTATCGTATTACTATAAAAAAGATGCAAACAAAATGTTACCATCTTTTTTATTAGATGAAAACGAAATTCCAATGATAGCTTTGAGAATTGGTTTCAAAACTTTATCAGGTGTGCTTAGTTTTTTAAACGAAACTATTTTTAACTTTTATAATGAAGTAAATGACTTCAGGTCAAAATGGCGTCATCGTTTTTTAGAGCGTGTAGGATACCATATAACCCCAGTAGCCAATAAGTCAAGATTAAAAGATAGAAAAGCGCTTATTTATCAAATACCAGAAGCATTGTATTTTGTGTTTTACAATAAAGCTTCTTTGTGGGCAGCAGTAGAGACACTGGCAAGCGGTAATATCACTGATATTTTAGGAACTAATGAAGAAGATTTACTGCTAAAACTATTAAAAATTCTATATCATAGATATACCCATAAGTATAAAAACAAGCAAGATCTAGGAAGGGAAGTAGTTGAAGAAAAAGAGTTGGTTTATGTAAGAGAGCAGAATAACGAGTACTTAAAAAAGTTACTTACCATTAAAGCAGATAATAAAACACTTTTACAAAAACTGGTCGATGGTTTGGATGGAGAGCAATTCAAAGCCTATGTTTATTTCATTTGGAGTATTTGGAAAAATAGTTCGTATGCAAATAGTAACCCCAAAACGAATAAGTTAATTGAAATTACAGAAGCCAGTCCTGTTATTTTGGCATATGAGTCAAACAAGATTTTAGGTTTTCATTCAGACAATGCAAAAATAAACTGGGAAGAAAGTAAGGCTAAAATTGATCTTAGTGTTAGGGTAAAAGTTGGAATAAAAGAAGAGTCAGAAATAATTAATGTAGGTTATGGAGAAGAAAAGTCAAGATTTAGGGAATCTAGCCGAGATATTTATGAAATTTTTAAATACAGTTATCATCCGTTTTCGCCTATCCTAGTAAAGGACAGTGAAAATCCGGGCTTTATTTTAAAAGAACAAAATAAAGAAGAAGGTTCATTAAGCACAAAACTACCAGCATTTTTATTGTATGCCAATGACCAAACTGCCTTTTGGAAAAATGTATTTACGGGAGTGGAATATGCGGTAGATATTATAACCACAGTGTCTGGTGTTGGTAACCTTATTAAAGTAGGTCGCTTGGTAAAGCTTCTTAAAAATGGAAAAACCTTATTGTTTAAAACTAGACAGGTAACGTCAGCAATTAAAACTGTTAAAGCAGCCGCTGGAGCAATCGAAGTGAGTTCTGGTGCGGTAAATACCTTGCTAAAGCTTACAAGTATTGATGATACGGAGTTAGGGAAAAGTATTTCTGAATACTTGTTTTATCTGGAAATGGTTGCCTTAGTGGGGGAGGTTTCGGTGTTTTTAAAAGGAAAGTTGCAGAAATCCGCTAAGGAAATTGTAGAAAATCCTAAATTCACAAAGTCTTTGGATGATATGGCGAAAAAGGGGGAGGTTGATGAGGTTTTCAAATCGAGACTTTTGAATGAGCTTTCAAATGTCAGACTTCTGCAAGAGTCTTTGAAAATAAGCCCGTTTATATCAAAGTTTTCCAAAATTCTACCTAAAGTATTGGATGAGATTCCAATTGAGTTAAAAAATGCCGAAGAATTAATTCTAAAGAAGGTAGGGAAAATAAAAGACGCAGATGATCAATGGGAGTATGCTTTTATTTGGAATTCTGAGGGGAATTTTAAAACTTTAAGACCTTTTACTTCTAGGAGTAATGATGAGGTGAGGATCGGATGGGCTTTTGGCGAAGGGGAAAAGATGACACCCGAAAGAATTAAGAAGTTAAAGGGAGCAATAATGACTCATAATCATCCTAATTTTAGTAGATTCAGTGATTCTGATATTAGAATGTTTTTTGAACTCGATCTAAAAGAGTTAAGAGCAATTAATCTTAATGGAGAGGTTTATAGTTTGAAGTTGAAACCGAAGGTTGATATTTCTAAGGAGGAGTTGAGGAAAATTTACAAAAGTATGAATGAGGCTAAGTCGAAGTTTGTAATCGATAATTATGTGAATGCTCAATACTTTTCTGATAAAGTAAAATTTCAACTGGAATTTGAACGTTTTGAAGAAGAGTATATTTTGAGTAAAATGAAAGATAAAGTAGATTATATTATATATAGATAAAAGTAATGAAACAGAATAGAGAGAAAAGAGAATGGTTATATTACAGATCGCCATACAAATACACTTTAGATAATAATGAATACAATGACCCGCTGTATTTAAAGTTAAACTTTCCGCACAGAGAAAATTATAGGAAAGAACTTTTAAATTGTTCTTTGGAGAACTTTATAAAAGAGATGATTTCCATTTTTTTGTATGAATATCCTTGGGAATATGGGTATATTGAGACGGGACAAATGGAGTGGGATGATGGTAGTAAAGAGGTGATAGAAGGAACTAATATGCGCGAATTAAGAGATATCCATCCCCTTGAATTTGAGGAGCATTATGATTCAGTAATTACTTTAAACTATCTTAAAATTAGTTTTGTTAATCCTCAAATTGAAGTTTTTAATTGGATTGAAGATGTGATTAATGAATTTGTGTTTGATAAAGAGGAATTATTCAGTAAAGAATTTCGTTATCAAATAAAAGACTCCGTGATTGAAAGTATAAGAGCTTCGAAAGAATATCTATTAATTAAAATAGATAGAAAAGGTATTAAACATTAAGTAAAGTCTTTTTAAGCTTGCTTTTTGTATTCTTTAAGCGCCGTCCCACTGCCGTAAGAATCCCTTCGTGAGGTGGAATGATGAATACATTTGGAAGTAAATTAGAGTATAGAATATTTATATAAAAAGAATTGTTATGATTGATAAAAAAATAACAGAATGGCTTTTTTATGTGGGCGAGAATAACAGAGCTATTGGTAAAAGTAGTTGGGACGACCCAAAATGGCGCGATTTACACTTTCCTAATGAAAGACTTTTTTGTAATCAAGTACTAGAAAGTAGTTTAGATGATTTTGTTCGTACGTTGGTTTGGATTTTTAAAGATCGGTTTCCTGTTGAATTTGAATGCTTAGAGACATCAATGTATGGTTTAGATGACGAAGGTGTTCCTAGCAATGAACAGGTGAATAGGCGTAAATTACAAGACATAAAACCTATGATTATTGAAATGGATAACGATTATTGGGCAATTCAGTCTGTGAAAATTGAGTTTAAAAAGCAGCAACCAGAGGTCTTTTCTTGGATAGAGTCCGAATTAGAAGGTAAAGTTTTTTCTAAGCAAGAAAAAGAGCTTGTGACTTATAATGTTATGGATAGTCCAATTAGTCATATCGAAGTAACAGAAGAAGGTTTTACAGTCCATATTAATCAAGAGCGGGTAATTATAAATACATATTGATGTCTTTAGGTTAGAAAAGAATAAGAACTATGCTAACAAATAGTGAAATGCTAGAAATAGCCGAAAAATATTTAAGAAAAATGGAGGAAGAAAAAGCTCTTGAAGTAGGGAAGAAAACAGTCATGAGTTAATGATTACAAGGGTGACAAAAAAAGCACTCGGAAATATTTATGATTTTGGGGTTAAACTCTTTTCCTAAACATTAGATCCTAAATACGTCATAAACTACTCCCCTTTTATGGTAGAAAAAGAACGATCTAGAGTTTTACATTTTGGAACCCGTTATTCTTCTGAAGAACAATATGAAGATTACAAGAATGGGGATTTTCAAACATCATTACATTCTTTCTGGTATCCAGATGAAGACCGTTATAGTCATAAATAATAGAAAGAATAATCTAATTTGAAAAGTCATTAGGCAACTAGTGGCTTTTCATTTTGGCTTTAACTAGCCATTTTTATCGGCTGAAATGCTGGTTTTTGAATAGGTTTATCCTGTTGCTGTACTGTCTCTGTTTCGCTAACAGAAAATTACGTGTACTTTAGATAATTGAAAAAAACAAGAAATGAATATATCAGACATAAACTTAGATTTTTTATATCTAAAGAAAGGAATATCTATAGGGGTGAGCGATCCTTTTTGGAAAAAATGGAAAAAAGAAAAAATGAAGTTCTATGATTTTATTGAAAAAGAACCGTTAGAAAAAGTTATAAGTTTAACAATTAATGTATTTAAAGAGAAGTATCCAAGAGTCTATTTTTCCTTTGTAGACCTTAATCAGGAGAATGTGGAGTATTTAAAAGATGAAAATGGTTATGATGTTCTTGAAGATAGATTTATTTTCAGAAATGATTTGAAGAGTTTTAAAACCAAAGATGGGTTGATTTCTGAAGATGAAAGTTCTATTTTGGAAGGTATGGAATATGAATTTAAAGAGCCAATTTCTAACATTGAAGAAATAATAGAGGAACAATTGAATGGAAAGGAATATGAAAAAAATAGCCAAGAAGGAATAACGACTTATGAATTAGTCGACAGCCCAATATTAAGGTTGACCGTTTCTCCTTCGAAGTTTCTTATGGAAATTAACAGAGCTAAATGGGAGTTTAGGGTGCCTTAGTGTTGTTTATTAATTTGTTATGATAGATAGAAAAATAACAGAATGGCTTTTTTATGTAAGTGAGAATAACAGAGCTATTGGTAAAAGTAGTTGGGACGACCCAAAATGGCGAGATTTATTTTTTCCAAATAAGAAAGTATTTTGCAATCAAGTACTAGAAAGTAGTTTAGATGATTTTGTGCGTACGTTGGTTTGGATTTTTAAAGATCGGTTTCCTGTTGAATTTGGTAGTTTTAAAACATCAATGTATGGTTTAGATGACGAAGGTGTTCCTAGCAAAGAACAGATGAATAGGCGTAAATTACAAGACATAAAACCTATGATTGTTGAAATGGATGACGATTATTGGGCAATTCAGTCTGTGAAAATTGAGTTTAAAAAGCAGCAACCAGAGGTCTTTTCTTGGATAGAGTCCGAATTAGTAGGTAAAGGTTTTTCTAAGCAAGAAAAAGAGCTTGTGACTTATAATGTTATGGATAGTCCAATTAGTCATATTGAAGTAACAGAAGAAGCTTTTACAATCCATATTAATCAAGAGCGGGTAGTTATAAATACGTATTGATGTCTTTAGGTTAGAAAAGAATAGGAACTATGCTAACAAATAGTGAAATGCTAGAAATAGCCAAAAAATATTTAAGAAAAATAAATGGGTCTGAAGAAGATAAATTGGTCGTTATTTCTCAATTAACAGTTGAAAAACCATATGGAAATGTTTACAGTTATAATTTTCAAAAGTTTATTGAGACTGGAAATCGTAAGTATTCTGTGGCTACCGGTATTCCTTTTTTAGTGGAGAAAGAAACGGGTAGAGTTGTTAATTTTAGTTCTTCAGGTCATTTAGAGAGTCACTTAAAAGATTATGAAAATGGTACGATGTCGGAGAGTTTAGATTTATATTGGTATCCAGACGAAGATCGCTACGATTATAAGTAATTAAGAGTTTTTGATTGTATAAATAAGAAACGAACTGTAGTTAAGTAACTACAGTTCGTTTCTTTGTGATAACTTAGCGGTATCACAAAATAATAATTAATTTGTATTCAATTTAGCTTTGTGGTTTTGAACTATTTGGTAATAGCAAATAGCCTAATTCAAACTAAAACTCCAATAAAAAGCACTCTTTGCTTTTTTGCTTGGAACGTAAAACTTAAAGGTTTCTTTTGAAGATTCGTAAATAAACAACATAGTGATAATATTTAGGGGTTATTGTTACGTAAAATTATGATTTACTGTTATATAGTCGGAGTGTGTAGTATTTCTTTGCAAGATTTTGACAAAAAAAAGATACTTTTTGACGAAAATGGAAATTGATTTTGATTTTTTAACTTGTTGATTTGTAGTTTTTAATGTTTTTCTAAGTGCATTTTTCTGTCTAATATCACGATTTACCAGCATGAGTTCGGGTTGGTTCTCTGAGGTTGTCGTCTTTTTGTTAGTAATTATGTTCTTTACGACTAACTCCTTATTAAACCCATAATTCTGGATAAAGTTCAAATAGTGTTAATTCTATCAAAATTTACCAGATTTGTTTGTGAATGATGCTAATGAGTTCATCTATTTTTATAATTTTAGGGTTCCTTCTAAATTGTGTTAACTTTGGCTGTACAAGACATAAAAACATACGAGTTTAAAAATGTATTTTCCTTACAACAAGTTGTGTTTGAAAAAGCATGTGTGTTAAATAAGCAAGAGCAAATAGATTCGTATAAAATTATTTGGGTTAAAGAAGGTCATGGAGTCTATAACATTGATTTTGAAAGCTACGATTTTAATGGAAACGTATTGTTTTTTCTTTCTCCTGGACAGGTGTTTTCAATAGAGTCTGAAAAAATAAAAGAAGCCTACCAATTAAGTTTTACAAGAGATTTTTATTGTATTCAGGCACATGATGCTGAGGTAGCTTGTAATGGTGTTCTTTTTAATAATATATATAAAACTCCTTTTGTATCACCTTGTGAAAAGGATATTAAGAAGTTAGACTTTATTCTAGAAAGTTTGATTGAAGAGTTTGAGCAAGAAGAAACAGCACAGTATGATATGTTGCAGTCTTATTTAAGACAGTTTATTGTTTGTTCTGTTAGAGTAAAGAAAGAATACGAGTCAATCAAAGATGATACAGAAACTAAGTTGTATAAAGACTTTAGCTTACTAGTCGAACAAAACTTCAAAAAAATGCATAGTGTCACTGATTATGCAAATAGATTAGGGTTGTCTCCTAAGTCTCTTAGTAAACATTTTCAAAAAATAGGAAGTCAAACACCAAGTGATTTTATTAAAAACAGGATAATAACAGAAGCCAAAAGACAGTTGTTATATTCCAATGAAGCCATAAAGCATATCGCATTCGATTTAGGGTTCAACGACCCAGCTTATTTTTCACGTTTCTTTACAAAAGCCACAGGGAAATCTCCTAAACAATTTCAAAAAACTGCATAAACTTTTAACCTATATTTTAGTGCATGACAAAAATACGTTAGATTATTTTCAGTGTCAGGTCGAGACCATATTAATAGTTTTAGTAAAAGATCTCTCGACTGCTTCGAAGGGCACTCTCAACCAAAATATATTTTGACATCAATTAATGCAGTGTCGTTTTTTGTCATGTACTAAATCTTATATAATTAATTGGGCTAGCAAGATTAAAAACTCCCGCCCCAAAAGACAAAACTCCTAACTCATAACTCAAAATTTACAACTGATAACTCCTGATTGGTGGTAAGCAATTCCTAATTCAATTTTGAGGTCAAACATCAATAATAAAACCTAAAAACACCTGTTTTTCCCATTTGTCCAAGTCATAGGAACTTTTGTCCATTTTTTGAGGTGTATTCTGGTTGCATCTTTGTATCAGAAATAAAAACCAAAGTATATGAAGCCAGAAAAAACAAATTGTCCGAACTGTTGGGGATACCAAGAATATGAAGATTCAATAAATAATAACGAGTGTAAAAATTTAAATAATAAAATAAATAACCTTTAAGATTAAAAATTATGAGTACAAGAATAGAAACTTTAAATCCAGAAACAACTACAGGAAAATCAAAAGAATTATTTGATGCAGTAAATAAAAAATTAGGGTTTATTCCTAATCTAATTAAGGTATTCGGAAATTCACCGGCCACGTTGCAAACGTATTTAAGTTTAGGAGAGTTAACGGCTAGCGGAAACTTTTCAAACAAATTTAGAGAGCAATTAGCCTTAGCAATTGCAGAAGAAAATACTTGTAACTATTGTTTATCAGCGCACACAGCTATTGGTAAGATGAATGGTTTATCTGAAGCTGAAATTGAGAGCAATAGAAAAGGTGAGGCTTCGGATGACAAAGTAAAAGCAGCATTAGAATTTGCTCAAAGTGTTACTAAGAATAGAGGTAATGTTACTTCAGAAGAAATAAAGGCTGTTAAGGATGCTGGTTATAACGATGGAGATGTTTTAGAAATAGTATTGAATGTGGTAGCAAATACCTTAACAAATTATGTAAATCATATTGCTGAAACAGAAATTGATTTCCCGAAAGTAGAAGCAGGAAAATATTCAGTAAACGCTTAAAAATAATAAATAACACATAAATTAAAATGAGAAAAATAGTAGCAGTATTAGTTTTATTAGTAGGGTTTGCATTTCAAGGGAATGCACAAGAAGTAAAAACAGTGGCGCTTGAACAAACTAAAGGAGAGTTTACTCAAAAATCAATTACACTTTCAGAAGGAACGTATGTTTTCGAGATTGCAAATAATGAAGTAGGTCATGATGTAGGGTTTGTAATAGCTCCTGAAGGAAAAACTGACGAAGCAAACCATATTAAAAACGCATATGTTACTTCTTTAGTGAAGAATAATGGTAAATCGAAAACTAAAAAAGTAACATTAAAGAAAGGTAAGTACGTGTACTTCTGTCCTTTAAATCCAACCCCGCAGTATACACTTACTGTACAATAATATTAATAGTAGGTTTTAGTTTTTCGAATTATACAATTGAATTTTATAAGTATGCTTATTATGAAGTAAATGTATATGTTTAATGGATAGCTATTTCAAGGTAATAATTTTCAAATGTATAATTTGAGTAAAGGATGTTCGAAAGAACATCCTTTTGTTGTGTTATTTACAAACGACACCGCGTTTGTTGAGGTCTTTTATGTTTCTCAAGCTACCCTCTTTTATAGTGTTCTTTTTAAATAAAAATGTTTTATCGTAAAGGGTGTTGTTTTCAAAAAAAGTTACTTGGAATCTATTGTCTAAAGCAAATAGATCTGGTTGAATTAATTCTATCTTGGCTGAAGATTTCCCTGAGAGTATATCTATCTTCTTTCTGAATATAGAAGTGGTTTTTGTGTCTGAAAATCCTTGGGATACAATAACAACCATTTCTAATGGGGTTTCTTTTTTATTAATTAAATAAACAATCCACTCATCAACATTATGAGCTTCGTTATGCTCTAACACAATAGCCATTTCTACATCAGTAACTTCTGGAATATGAATGTCTTTTTTCATTGGTTTAGGTTGTTTTTTATAAAAAAAGTTGCAAAACATGATAGCTTCGCAACCTTAATTTAATATGTTTTAAAAATTGAAAGAGCTTTAAATCCTTTCAAATAAATGTTGTTTAAATAACAGATTTGAATTGCTCTAAGAATCTTTTATCATTTTCGTAGAACATTCTAATGTCTGGAATTTGATATAAAAGCATGGCAATACGTTCAATACCCATTCCAAAAGCATATCCAGAATATTTAGTAGGATCAATATTACAGTTCTTCAAAACATTCGGATCTACCATTCCGCATCCCATAATCTCTAACCATCCAGTTCCCTTGGTAATTCTATAATCAGTTTCAGTTTCTAGTCCCCAGTAAATATCAACTTCAGCACTAGGCTCGGTAAATGGGAAGTACGATGGACGCAAGCGGATTTTAGACTTTCCAAACATTTCTTTGGTGAAATACAATAATGTTTGTTTTAAATCAGCAAAAGAAACATCGGTATCAATGTATAAACCTTCAACTTGATGGAAAATACAGTGAGCACGTGCAGAAATATCCTCGTTACGGAAAACTCTACCTGGTGAAATCGTTCTGATTGGAGGTTCATTATTTTCCATATAACGTACCTGAACCGATGAGGTATGAGTTCTTAATAAAGTGTCTGGATTCTTTTCAATAAAGAAAGTATCCTGCATATCACGAGCAGGGTGATACTCAGGTAAATTTAATGCTGTAAAATTATGCCAGTCATCTTCAATTTCAGGTCCTTCCGAAACGGTAAACCCAATTCGGTTAAAAACCTCAATAATTTGGTTTTTAACAATTGAAATTGGATGACGAGACCCTAACTCAATAGGTTCAGCAGGTCTGGTTAAATCACCATAATTACCTTTTTCGTCTATGGAGTTTTCAATAGCTTCATTTAATTCGGTAACCTTAGCTTCCGCAGACTTCTTTAAATTATTCAAAGCCTGTCCAAAGTCCTTACGCAATTCTGCATCAACATTTTTAAACTCAGCAAAAAGATCTCTCAATAATCCTTTACTTCCTAAATATTTAATTCGAAAAGCCTCTATTTCTTCTTTAGATGTAGCTTGAAACGTCTTAACGTCCCCTATTAGTTCCTTTACCTTATCTAACATTATGTATTAATCACAAAAATTAAGTGGCAAATTTACGGTTTTTTAGTTAAAAAATCATGGGATTTTAAGGAATAACGAAAACGTTGTAGAATACTTTAAAATAAACAAAAAAATTGAATTTAACAAATTGTAAATTAACTATCTTTGCTCCGTAAAATTGTTAAAATTTAATAACAGAACAACTAAAAGGTTTATGGAGTCTAAAATAAATGCTTTTATGGATTACGTTAAAGAACGTAATGCATATGAACCAGAGTTTTTGCAAGCTGTACACGAAGTAGCAGAAACAGTAATTCCGTTCATTGAAAATAATCCAAAATATCAAGGTAAGAAATTATTAGAGCGTATGGTTGAGCCAGAGCGTGTACTAATGTTTAGAGTGCCTTGGGTAGATGATAATGGAGAAACTCAAGTAAATAGAGGATATAGAGTTGAATTTAATTCGGCGATTGGTCCTTATAAAGGAGGGTTACGTTTTCATCCATCAGTAAACTTATCAATCTTAAAGTTCTTAGGATTTGAGCAAGTTTTCAAAAACTCTTTAACAACATTACCTATGGGTGGTGGTAAAGGAGGTTCTGACTTCAACCCTAAAGGAAAGTCAGATCGTGAAGTTATGGCATTCTGTCAATCTTTTATGACTGAATTATCTCGTCATATTGGTCCTGATACAGATGTTCCTGCCGGTGATATCGGTGTTGGAGGTCGTGAAATCGGATATATGTTCGGTCAATACAAGCGTTTACGTAATGAATTTACTGGTGTATTAACTGGTAAAGGAGCTACTTGGGGAGGATCATTAATCCGTCCTGAAGCTACAGGTTACGGAAATGTATACTTCGCTCAAAACATGTTAAACACTAAAAACGATTCTTTCGAAGGAAAAATCGTAGCGGTTTCTGGTTCTGGTAACGTAGCACAATATGCTACTGAAAAAGCAACTGAATTAGGTGGTAAAGTAGTTACTTTATCTGATTCTTCTGGTTATATTTATGATGAAGAAGGAATCGATGCTGAAAAGTTAGCTTTCGTTATGGAGTTAAAAAACGTAAGACGTGGTAGAATTCATGAATATGTTGAAAAATATCCTTCAGCTAAATTCTTTAAAGGTGAAAGACCTTGGAGTGTTAAGTGTGATGTGGCATTACCATGTGCAACTCAAAATGAATTAAACGGAGAAGAAGCAAAAACTTTAGTAGCTAACGGATGTATCTGTGTTTCTGAAGGAGCAAACATGCCTTCTACTCCAGAAGCTATTGAGGTATTCCAAGAAGCTAAAATATTCTTTGCACCAGGAAAAGCATCTAATGCTGGTGGTGTAGCAACTTCTGGTTTAGAAATGTCTCAAAACTCATTGCGTTTATCTTGGACTCGTGAAGAGGTTGATAGCAAATTACATGCAATTATGAACAGTATTCATGAGGCTTGTGTAACTTATGGAACACAAGAAGGTGGATATGTTGATTATGTAAAAGGAGCAAACGTAGCTGGATTCGTGAAAGTTGCTGAAGCAATGATCGATCAAGGAGTAGTGTAAAACACTTTTCCATTCAGAATAAATAAAAAACCTCATGAGTGAATCATGAGGTTTTTTTGGTTGTATAAATGATTAAAGTTAATTTCTAACCGCAATAGGGTCAGGATTATTGTCTTTATCTTGTTGAACGAAGCCATCTCCAGTAACACCTCCAGTTAATAGAAGTCCACAAACGTGAGGTGAAGCCATTGATGTTCCACTAATAGTGTTGTATCCACCACCTTTCCAAGTAGATTTAATAGAGGTTCCAGGAGCCGCATAATCTACAGGATCTCCATAGTTTGAAGATGAAGCTAGAACTTCGTTAATTGTCATGTTTGACACAGTGTAAACATTCGGGTGGTTAACTCTTGCAGGAGAGTAAAAAGAACAATCGTCGTCTGAGTTACCTGCTGCTATAGCAATGTTAATTCCTAATGACGCCACATTTAAAGTAGCTTGATCAACTGCTGAATCAGTGTATCTTGATCTTGGTCCTAAACTCATGTTTACGGCATCACCTGCGCTTCCATTAGCTGCTACGTAATCAAGAGCTTGAACAGTCCAAGAGAATTGTCCGCTACCTCTACTATCAAGTACTTTTAAAGCAACTAAATTAGCACCTGGAGCTACACCAACAACACCTGTGCTGTTGTCAAGAGCACCAACAGTTCCAGCAACATGCGAACCATGTCCATTTCCATCATCAGCAGATCTTGCATCTTTTCCAGATGTTACGAATGTTCTACTTCTTCCACTATCAACGTTTAAATCTGGATGGTCTAAATCGATTCCAGAGTCAATAATCCATGCTGTTTTACCAACTCCACTGGCAGCGCCTCCTACGCGCGTAATACCCCAAGGAGTTTCTTGTGGAGTACTTCCACCTCCACCACCTCCTGGCTTACCTTTTTTAGGTGCTAAGGTAATCATGTAATCTTCTTCAATTCTTTTGACTCTAGGATCATTTTTTAACTCCTCAATCTGTGCTTTTGTTAATTTCGCTACGAACCCTTCTAAGGCATATCCAAAGGTTGCCTTAATGTTGTCATTCTCGATTTTTAGAGTTTGGAATTTATTGCTTACTTCACTTTTGAGCGTTTCCATAGACGAGTTATAAGCTCTTTTACTACCTCTTGAAGAAGGTTGGCTCAAAGTCCCCTTTTTTAAAGTGATAATGTATTGATTATTGATGACTTTAGACTCATTGTCAATTGCATTTTCATCAGAAGGGCTGTTTAACGTGTCTTGATCATTACACCCAATAAAAATTGCTCCAAAAATCATTAGAGCCGCTACTTTCAAATTTGTTTTTTTCATTCTGTTAGAAAGGTAAAATGTTAATAATTGTTTTGATTTTTTGCTAAAATATTGATTTTTAGTTGTGTTTAATAATAAATACATTATGATTAATTGTGTTTTTTGCAAATTCCATAATTTAAAGCTTGCTGATCGATGGGAAAATTCAATTTTTACATTGACTAAGAATATGTATCTTTACTGATTAAGAAAATATTCTAGAAGAAAAAATAAATAACTTAAAATCAATAAAGTGCAAGTGTTTCTTGATGCTGAAAATGTTCAGGTTTAAGATGTGTTTGTAAAAATATAAATATAAATTATGGGTTGTAGCAGTTGCGCAACTAACAAAAGCAGTGTTCCAAATGGCTGTAAAAGCAATGGGAATTGTGCCACTGGATCATGTAGTAGTGGAACAAAATTGGCTGTTTTTGATTGGTTATCAAATATGACTTTACCTACAGGTGAAGCTCCATTTAATATATATGAAGTTCGTTTTAAGAACGGAAGAAAACATTTTTACAGAAATTCAGAAAAGTTAAGCATCTCAATGGGAGATGTGGTAGCTGTAGAAGGATCTTCAGGTCATGACGTTGGCGTTGTGTCTTTGGCAGGTGAGCTGGTAAAAGTTCAAATGAGAAAGAGAAAAGTTAGCGCTGATAGTGAAGATGTAAAGAAAATATACCGAAAAGCATCTCAAAAAGATATAGACGTTTGGCAAACGGCAAGGGAGCGCGAAAAAGAAACACAACGTAGAGGAAGAGAAATTATAGGAAAGTTGGGCTTAAAAATGAAGCTCTCTGATGTAGAATATCAGGGAGATGGTACAAAAGCAACTTTTTACTACACAGCAGATGATCGTGTCGATTTTCGTCAGCTTATTAGAGATTTGGCCAGTGCTTTTTCAATTCGAGTAGAAATGAAACAGGTCGGAATGAGACAGGAGGCCGCTAGATTAGGAGGTGTTGGATCTTGTGGTAGAGAATTGTGTTGTTCTACTTGGTTAACTGATTTTAGAAAAGTAAATACGGCCTCAGCAAGATATCAGCAGTTATCACTAAACCCGCTAAAGTTGGCAGGGCAATGTGGTAAATTAAAGTGCTGTTTAAATTTTGAATTGGATTCTTATTTAGACGCCTTAAAAGAGTTTCCAAAACAAGATTTAGTGTTAAAAACAGAAAAAGGAGAAGCCGTTTTTGTCAAAATGGATATCTTCAAGCAATTACTTTGGTACACTTATAAGGAGGAAAGTTATAAATGGTATAAGTTATCATTAGATCAGGTTCATGAAATTATTGAGTTAAATGAAGCTGACGAATTAGGTTCTCCTCTTGAAGAATATGAATCAGAGGTATTAGAAGTTGAAGAACCAAAACAAGATTTTGAAAATGTTGTAGGTCAAGATAGTTTAACTAGATTCGATACTCCTAAAAAGCCTAGAAGAAATAGAAGGAAATCGAAAAAAGGAAATAATAATAACAAACAAACCAATAACAAGCAGGCTAATAATAGAACCAAAGGCCAAGGTAAACCCCAAAAAGTTGAAAATAGGAAACCTCAAGATAAAAAGGGAGGAGCCAATAACAATCAAGGGAAAAAACCGAATCAACAGAGTTCTAAAAAGGGACCACAGAATAATAAACAGCAGAATAATAACAAGCCACAAAACAATAATAACAAAAGGAGAAGAAACAATAATAATAAACCAAAGACCGAATCAAATCAAAATTCAGCACCAAAGGCTGAAAATAAACAGAACAAACCACAAAATAATAATAACAAACGAAGAAGAAATAATAATAAGCAAAAGTCTGAGTCGAATCAGAACGTGGCTCCAAAAGCTGAAAATAAGCAAAATAAGCCTCAAAATAATAACAATAAAAGAAGAAACAATAATAAAAATAATGCTGAAAACAATAAGCAAAAGTAAACTTGTAGTTGGTAGTTTAATTGTGTCAATGTTTTTTATTTCCTGTGATAAAAAAAGAGTTTTTGATGAGTATTTATCATTAACTGATCAAAAATGGAATAAAAATAATGAGTTGAAATTTACGTTTTCAGTTGAAGATACTTTGAACCTAAATAACCTGTTTATCAATATTAGAAATAATAAAGATTACGGCTACAGTAACTTATTTGTAATTGCACAGATGAATTTTCCTGATGGGAATACGGTAGTAGATACTTTAGAGTACGATATGGCTGATGGAACAGGAAAGTTTTTAGGTCAAGGATTTTCAGATATTAAAGAGAGCAAACTATATTATAAAGAAAACATACTATTTCCAACTAAAGGAGACTATACCTTTAAAATTCGACAAGCTATGAGGAAAAACGGTGAGGTTAGCGGAATTGAAAATTTAGAAGGAGTTACTGATGTTGGATTCAGAATTGAAAAAACAAAGTAATGACAGAGGGAAAAACAACAAACTTTAGAAAATACGTAAAGTGGTTTTGGGGAATTATTTTAGGAGGCTTTTTATTTATTTGCCTACTATTTTTAATGGCGTCTTTAGGAGTGTTTGGGCCATTACCTACTTTCGAAGAACTTGAAAATCCGAAAAGTGATTTAGCCACTGAAGTAATTTCGGCAGATGGAAAAACATTAGGAAAATACTACGTAAAAGCGAACAGAACACCTATTCAGTACAAAGATTTACCAGACAATTTAATAAAAGCTCTTGTGGCTACTGAAGATGAGCGTTTTTATGATCATTCTGGAATAGATTTTAAAGGGCTTGCCAGAGCTGTTGCAAAAATGGGAGCAGGTGGAGGAGCAAGTACCATAACACAACAGCTAGCGAAAAACCTTTTTACAAAAAGAGCTTCGTCAAATAAGCTTAAAAGAATTACTCAGAAAATGAAAGAATGGGTGGTTTCGGTTAAGCTTGAACGTCAATATACCAAAAACGAAATCATTACAATGTATCTAAATACACAGGATTTCATTTTTAATGCAGTTGGTATTCGTTCGGCAGCAAGAATTTATTTTGGTAAAGAACCTAAGGAATTAGATTTACAGGAATCAGCCATTATCGTGGCAATGCTTAAAAACCCTCGACAATTTAATCCGCATAGGGCAATTTCAAAAAAGAAGTCGTTAGCAAGAAGAAATGTTGTTTTTTCTCAAATGAAGAAAAATGGTTTCTTAACCGAACAAGAAAGAGATTCTTTACAAAGCCTTCCTTTGAAAATTAACTTTACCCCTGAAAGCCACAGTGATGGATTGGCAACTTATTTTAGAGAGAATTTAAAACAATTTCTAAAGAGATGGGCTAAAGATAACTTAAAGCCAGATGGAGAGCCATATAACATATATAAAGATGGTTTAAAGGTATATGTAACCATTGATTCACGAATGCAAAAGTATGCTGAAGAAGCTTTAACATCTCATATGGCAAACCTTCAATCTTTCTTTCATACAGAACAAAAGAGAAATAAAACAGCTCCTTTTTATGATCTAGATAAAAAGCAAATTGCAAGTACGATGAGAAGAGCTAAACAAAATTCTGATCGTTATAAAAAAATGAAAGCAAAAGGAGCCAGTGAAAGCGAGATAGAAAAAGCTTTTAATACTGAAACAGAAATGAGAGTGTTTTCATGGAAAGGCGATCGCGATACCGTAATGACACCATATGATTCTATTAGATATTACAAGCATTTCTTAAGGTCAGGTTTGGTTTCTATTGAGCCACAAACTGGGCACATTAAAGCTTGGGTTGGTGGAATCAATAATAAATACTTTAAGTATGATGCAGTTCAACAACAGAAAAGACAGGTTGGGTCTACTTTTAAACCTTTTGTATATGCAACTGCGATTAACCAGTTAAAAATGTCGCCTTGCGATAAATTACCAAACACTCCATATACAATTCCGAAGGAAAAATATGGAATGCCTAAAGATTGGACTCCGAAAAACTCTAACAACAAATACGGAGGTGAGTTAACATTAAAAGCCGCTTTGGCAAATTCGACAAATGTGGTTACTGCGCAATTAATTGATAAGGTCTCTCCAATTAACGTGGCTCGATTGGCTAAATCAGCAGGTATTAACTCAACAATTGATGCGAACCCTTCAATTGCACTTGGAGCTATTGATTTATCTCTTATCGAAATGGTAAGCGCCTACTCTACTTTTGCAAATAAAGGACTGCGTGTTAGTCCAATGATGATTACACGTATTGAAGATAAAAATGGGACAGTTTTAGAGGAGTTTGTTCCAGAAACAAAAGAGGTTCTTAGTGAAGAATCTGCCTATGTTATTTTAGATTTAATGAAAGGGGTTACCCAATCGGGGTCGGGAGCTAGGTTACGTTCTGGATGGACAAGGCAAAATAAAGAAAGCACAGGGTTTCCATATAAATTTACCAATCCAATTGCAGGAAAAACAGGAACAACACAGAATCAATCAGACGGTTGGTTTATGGGGATTGTTCCGAATTTAGCAACCGGAGTATGGACAGGTGGTGAAGATAGAGCAACACATTTTTACGGAATAGGTAGAGGGCAAGGAGCTACAATGTCATTACCAACTTGGGCTTTGTTTATGCAAAAATGTTATGCAGATGAAACGCTAAGTATTAGTAAGAGTGATTTCAAAAAGCCATCTGGAGAATTAACCATTAATATCGATTGTTCAAAACAAGACGATAAGAAAGAAGGTTTAGATGATGGAGAGGGCGAAGAAAATGAGGAAGATTTTTAAAACGAAACAAACAGCTATATATGATTAATAAAGAAGTAAAAAACGTTCAAGAAGCAGTAGCTGGTGTAAAGGATGGAATGACTTTAATGTTAGGTGGATTTGGATTATGCGGAATTCCTGAAAATGCCATTGCTGAGTTAGTGCGACTTGGAGTTAAAGATGTTACTTGTATTTCAAACAATGCAGGTGTCGATGATTTTGGATTAGGATTACTCTTACAAAATCGTCAAATTAAAAAAATGATTTCATCATATGTTGGTGAAAACGATGAGTTCGAGCGTCAAATGTTATCAGGTGAGTTGGAAGTAGAACTAACTCCTCAAGGTACATTAGCAGAAAAATGTAGAGCTGCTCAAGCTGGTTTCCCAGCCTTTTATACTCCTGCTGGATACGGAACAGAAGTGGCTGAAGGAAAGGAAACAAGAGAGTTTGACGGTAAAATGTATGTGTTAGAACCAGCATTTAAAGCAGATTTTTCTTTTGTAAAAGCTTGGAAAGGTGATGCCGCTGGAAACTTGGTTTTCAAAGGAACTTCTAGAAACTTCAATCCGAATATGTGTGGTGCTGCAACAATCACTGTGGCTGAGGTGGAAGAATTAGTACCTGTAGGAGAATTAGATCCTAATAATATCCATATTCCAGGGATTTTTGTACAACGTATTTTTCAAGGTGAGAAATATGAGAAACGAATAGAACAAAGAACTGTTCGCAAGAAGTAATTAGTTAATTTTTTGATTTGAGAATTTGAAAATGAGAAATGATAAAGAAAATTTAATTGTTAAGTTGACTTTAGAATTTGCTTTGGATATAATCAAATTTTCAGAAGAGATACGAGCCATAAATAGATATGAAATGGCTTCTCAAATTTTTAGGAGTGGAACATCTATAGGAGCAAATATAAAAGAAGCTCAGAATGCTGAGAGTAAGGCAGATTTTATTCATAAATTTAAAATTTCTGCGAAAGAAGCAGATGAATTAACTTATTGGTTAGAACTATGTAATAGATCTGAGTTTTATCCTAAGCCTAGCGTAAAGCTAATTAAAGATTTAGAATCAATATCTAAAATAATTAGTAAAATTATAGCGACCTCTAAAAAGAAGTAATTATCAAATTTTCAAATCAACTAATCCAAAAAAATCATGTTAGATAAAAACGGAATCGCTAAACGAATAGCAAAAGAGGTAAAAAATGGATACTATGTAAACTTGGGAATTGGAATTCCAACATTAGTAGCCAACTTTGTTCGTGATGATATTGAAGTTGAATTTCAAAGTGAAAATGGTGTTTTAGGAATGGGACCATTTCCTTTTGAAGGTGAAGAAGATGCGGATATTATAAATGCAGGAAAACAAACAATAACAACACTTCCAGGAGCTAGTTTCTTTGATTCAGCAACTAGTTTTTCTATGATTCGTGGAAAACACGTTCATTTAACTATTTTAGGAGCTATGGAAGTTGCTGAGAATGGCGACATTGCCAACTGGAAAATTCCTGGTAAAATGGTTAAAGGAATGGGAGGCGCTATGGATTTAGTAGCAAGTGCTGATAATATTATTGTAGCAATGATGCACACAAACAAACGTGGAGAATCAAAGCTATTAAAAAAGTGTTCTTTACCATTAACAGGAGTAGGTTGTGTAACTAAAATAGTAACCAATTTGGCTGTTTTGGAAATTAAGGACAATGCTTTTCATTTGTTAGAAAGAGCGCCAGGGGTTTCTGTAGAAGAAATTCAAGCAGCAACTGAAGGTACTCTTGTTGTAAATGGCGAAGTACCTGAAATGGATATTTAAGAAAAAAAAGGCTCTACCATATGTAAGCTTAGGTTTGTATGTTAATATTCTATAGCCTGAGGGGGAATGTCAGATAGTTAATTTTTGGTTATTCCCCTGTAATTAAAATAACCTTCCAATGAAATCGATTAACATACTATGAAGAGAAAAACTCTTTTAAAAGGGAATACAATTTAGAATTGTAGTATAATTAGTCTCTGGACCCTTCGTTGAAGAAGGGGGTGTTATATTGCAAAAATCTCATATAACGGTGAAATCACATATAGAAAAGATTAAGAAAAAAGTATAGATTAAAAATAGTTATAGACATTGTTAGAGAATTTGTGTTAATTTATGGAAACCTATAAAATTTACACAAAAGACTTATTTTTAAACAATTAAGCCTCTTAAAAAACAAAAAAGTAAGTCAGTGACCTACTTTTAGTAAGTCGTTGACTTACTGATCTTAATTTTTGAGTTTATAGTTTTGAAAGTCAAACTTTTAAAAACATTAAAAATGAGAGGAATTAAAAGAAAATTTAAATATTTAGTAGCAAAAACACTGCTGTTTATCATATTTACAGGAGGGTTTTTTAGCTGCCAAAATAACAACGAACAAATAACCCTAGATAACAACAAAAAATTTGTTGTTAGAGCTATTCAAAAGAAAGAAATTAAAGAGAATCATATTCTGGTAAATAGGATTGATAAAATTAATCAACAAAACAATGGTCTAAAGGGGGGAAATCATGAAATTAAGTTAAATAAAGAATATGCAACTTATTTAGAAAGTGTTGATGGAACATACCATTCCTATACTTTCAAAATTGATAATCAGAATAGAAACAACTTCGATATACATAACTTGGTTCTTTCGCTATCTAAAAACAATCAGTATAAAGCCTATTTGGTTAAATATAGTTTAACTAAAGAGGAAAGGGAAAGTATCGATAGAGGTAGTTATTTATCGTTGATAGATAAAGTAACTATATAGCCTTTTGATATAGAACAAATTAGTTTAAACAGACATGCTGGAACTTGCATGGAATTAGTTCTTGTTGGTACGGAGGATTGTCATTGTCATACTACCCATGCAGCAGATGGTTGTACACACCCAGAAGAGATTTATGAGTGGCAATCAGTACCATGTAATAGTGGTGGAGGAAGCTCTAGTTCTGGAACTTCTTCAGGGGGTACTAATAATACTGGAGCTGGAGGAGGTTCTATTGGGGGAAGCAATACCAATGAAAATGGAGTAGCTACTTCACTTACAAATACTGATGGCAGTCTAACTGAAACTCAAAATTTAATAAATCAAATTAACGGAATATTAACGGGTAACGATTCCTTTAAAATAAATACTAACTTAAATACTTTAGCTCAATTTAACTCAGTAAGTGATTTTTCAAGTTTTTTAAACAATTTTAACAATACATTTTCTATAAGTGGTTATGAATTAACGAACAATCAAAATGGAACAAAAACAACTAAATTTAAAGGACAATTCACTAATTCAATGATATTACCTGTATATTTGAATGTTCATGTTACAAGTAAATTAGATGATCCAAACACAAATCAAAATGAGTTCAGTCTAGAAAGTGTTAATTCATTTAAAACAGGATCAATGCCTTTTACTAATTGGGTTCAAGATTCGTATTTTTATAATTATAGTGGAAGCTATACAACTGTTACTATAAATGGACACTTTGATTTTGGAATTTCTATTGGAAATCTTCATTTAACATATACTGAAAGTTGGATAGTTAAAGTGTTTTTTAATAATATAACAGGAAATGCTATAAATATGACTGTAACTAAAGAATAAAAAATATGGAAACAAATATTAATGAAATTAGCCCAGGAATGATTTTAATGCAGATATTAGTATTTTTACTAATAATTCTTATAATTTATATGTCAATTCTTGTTATAAAGTTTTACAAAAAAATATCGAAATATATTGACTCTCGAATGAAATATTTAAATGATAAAGAAAATATCAATTAAGTAAAATCGTTGGATACTATTTTTTTATACTATATTAACAAATTAGTAATGATTAAAATTAAGAGAGAAATTATTTGAATACAGATATTAACTATAAGGATTAAGTTAATAAAACAAAAATAGCATTTTAGTTGAAACCCTTTTTACAAGATGGAAAGGGTTTCTTTTATGAATTAGTGTCAGATGTAAAAAGTTTTATATTTTTGGTATTGAACTCAAAATATAAACTTAAAGGGACTCTACAAATAATTCAAATATAGAAATGAAAATAATCTCATACAACGTAAACGGTATACGAGCAGCAATTAAAAAAGGTTTTTTGGAGTGGCTTAAACAAGCGAATCCCGATGTAATTTGTATTCAAGAAACAAAGGCTCAACAAGATCAATTGAATGCTGATGATTTTACCGAAGCTGGTTATCCATATCAATATTGGTTTTCGGCTCAGAAAAAAGGATACTCTGGTGTAGCGGTTTTTTGTAAAACAGAACCGAACCATGTTGAGTATGGTACTGGAATCGAAAGTATGGATTTTGAAGGTCGTAATCTAAGAGTGGATTACGATGGGGTTTCAATCATGAGCTTGTACTTACCTTCTGGAACAAATAATGATCGATTAAATTTTAAGTTTAACTACATGGACGAGTTTCAGGAGTATGTAAATAACCTTAGAAAAGAAGTTCCAAATGTTGTTATTTGTGGAGATTATAATATTTGTCATGAAGAAATAGATATTCATAATCCGAAAATGAAAGGAGTTTCTGGTTTTTTACCAGAAGAACGGGAATGGATAGGAAAGTTTATTGATAGTGGATTTATCGATAGTTTCCGTCATTTAAATAAAGAACCTCACCATTATAGTTGGTGGAGCTACAGAGCAAATGCCCGTGCGAATAATAAAGGATGGAGAATTGATTATTGCATGGTGTCAAACCCTTTAAAAGATCAAATAGAAAGGGCGTATATTTTGCCAGAAGCTAAGCATTCCGATCATTGTCCAATCGTGGTCGAAATGAATGTTTAAAAAACGTTAATTTAAGGGCGCAGTATTACATGCGCTCTTTTGTTTTATATAATTAAGAAATTACTAAAAATTACTCTTTTGAAACGCTTACTACAACTACTATTTTTTTATACCAGCTTATCAATAGCGCAACAACCTGTCGATTCCCTAACACAGGTAAAAGATTCATTAAATCCGTCCATAACAAATCAGCTTATAAAAGCAACAGATTCCGTTGTAGTAGTTGATAAAGAAGAATTGTTTTCGGATAAAGACTTAAAAGTAATTGATAGTCTTCTTATTGAAGAAAAGTTTAATTCTTCACTATTTGATAGCGTTCAATATGTGATCAATGATAAAGATATTATTGGTGGAAAAACAGCTATTTTATCGGAAGAACTTCTTAAAAAGAGATTGAAGGAACTTGATGATAAAACGCCTTTTAATCTCGCTTATAATCCAGCTTTGGTAAAGGAAATTAATAGATATTTAAAGTATAGAAAAAGGTATTATCCAGCGCTAATGGCAAAGGCTCAATACTATTTTCCAATGTTTGAGCAGTATCTTGATCAGTTTGATGTTCCTATTGAAATGAAATATTTGTCTATTGTAGAGTCAGCCTTAAGGCCAAGAGCTCGTTCATATGTTGGTGCTACAGGTTTATGGCAATTTATGTATGGAACAGGAAGACAATTCGATTTAAAAATAAGTTCTTATGTTGATGAACGTCAAGATCCAGTAAAATCGACAGTAGCGGCGTGTAAATATTTAAGTCAATTGTATAAAATTTTTGGAGACTGGGATTTGGCTTTAGCTGCTTACAATTCGGGCCCAGGAAATGTTTCAAAAGCCATCAAGAGATCTGGAGGGTTTAGAAACTACTGGAATATCCGTCCATTCTTGCCCAGAGAAACAGCAGGGTATGTTCCAGCATTTTATGCAACAATGTATATTTTTGAGTATGCTGATAAGCACGATTTATACCCAGAAAGCCCAGATATTTTTCACTTTGAAACAGATACGATTCAAGTAAAAGGAACGATTAGTTTTGAGCAAATATCTCAGAAAATTAATATTGATGAAGAAGTGCTTACTTTTTTGAATCCTGAATACAAACTGAATATTATTCCGCATGTTGAAGGACGTAACTATGCAGTAAGACTTCCTAAGAAAAGAGTGATTGACTTTCTAGATAAAGAAAAGGAGATCTATGAATTAGCAAAAGAAGACGAAGCAAAACGTGAAAAGCCATTGCCAAAGTATTTTGAAATGGACCAGCGTATTGTATATCGAGTAAAAAGCGGCGATTACTTAGGGAAAATAGCCAATAAATTTGGAGTTCGAGTTCGCGATATTAAACGTTGGAATGGTATGAGAACTCATAACCTTAAAATAGGTCAACGATTGAGTATTTACCCAAAACGTATGGCAATTCCAAAGTCCGTTTCAAACAAGAAACCTAGAAAGAAAAAACCACTGCCAACGGGCAAACACGAAATATATACAGTTGAAGAAGGAGATTCACTTTGGTCAATATCAAAAAAGTTTTCTCCAGTTTCTATAGAACAATTAAGAGAATGGAATGATTTTTGGGGCAAGAAAAGTCTTAAACCAGGAATGAAACTTAAAATATTTAAAAGTTAAAAGCATGAGAAAACTATTATTAATACCCCTGTTACTGTTAATAGTAACTTCTTGCAAGGAAGGAACGAAGGAAGATATTACGTTACCGGGTTCCTCAGGAAACACAAATAAAATTTTAGCAGTTGTTAAAGCAAATGATTGGGAAGGAAAAATTGGAGATGAAATCCGAACTGTTTTCGGAGAACATCAAGTTGGGCTTCCTCAGCCAGAAACCTTGCTTAGCGTAAGTCAGATTGATCCTTCTGGCTACAAAGGTTTTATTAAAAACAGTAAAGCAATCTTGATCTTGAAAAAAGGAAAAGATGAGGATATCTCTATTGAAAGAAATAAATATGCAGACCCTCAAATTATTGTACATGCATCTGCCAAGGATGAAGAGGGTTTAATAAACTTGATTAATAGTCGAGGGAAAGAAATAATAAAAATTTTCCAAGAAGAAGATATTAAGTTTATCCAAAATATATTTAGAAAACAACGTTTGGATGAATCTAAATTTAAGACAATTCAAAACTTAGGGCTAAGTGTTGTAATACCAGAGAGATATAAGTTGGTTGATGATACAGGTGATTTTTTATGGTTGCGTCAGCATTTAAAAAGTGGAATTGCCAGAGGCGATGGAAGTAATAACATTCTTGTATATAGTGTTCCTTTAGAAGAAGGAATGGATGTTGCAGATAATATTTCTGCAATGAGAGATGCTATTGGTGAAAAGTATATTCCAGGAAGTAAAGAAGGAATGTATATGATTACTGAAGCTGCCTATACACCGCATACCTATGAAGTTAAGTTCAATGGTAAGCAAGCTTATGAAACGAGAGGAAAATGGGAGGTTAAAAACGATTTCATGGCTGGACCTTTCTTAAATTATACGATTGTTGATAAAGAAAATAACAGATTGGTTGTTTTTGAAGGTTTTACCTATGCCCCATCAGTAAATAAGAGAAATTTTATTTTTGAATTGGAAGCCATAGCAAAAACGCTAAAAATTAAATAAAGCCAAATTCGAGCTAATATAAAAGCTGTCATTTTATAAAATGACAGCTTTTTTGCTATATTAGAGGTAGTTAACTATAATTTTTCAACAATGGAAACAAACTATTTTGCAATTTTAGGAGCCGCTGTTATACCAATGATCATGGGATTTCTTTGGTATGGTCCGATGCTTTTTCAAAAGGCATGGATGAAGGAAATGAACTTTACTCAAAAAGATTTAGAAGGAGGAAACATGTTAGTGATTTTTGGGTTGAGTTTTGTATTTAGCTTTTTACTAGCACTTTTTCTTCAGTCTATTGTTATTCATCAATTTGGCGTTTTTCAAACATTAGCAGGAGAACCTGGCTTTATGGATCAAACGGGAGAGGGGTTTACCACTTACAAAGAGTTTATGACCAACTATGGAGATCGCTTTAGATCTTTTAAGCATGGCGCTTTACATGGTACGTTAACAGGACTCTTTATTGTGCTACCTATAATTGGCACCAAGGCGCTATTTGAAAGAAAAACGTTTAAATATATCGCAATAAATGTAGGATATTGGGTAATAACGCTAGCCTTAATGGGTGGAGTAGTTTGCCAATGGGCCTAACTCATTAATTGTTATAAAAATCAATCACTAACCTAAAAAGTTAGTGATTTTTTTATGTCTGTATCCCGAGTTTTTTAAGCTATGGATCTAAACAAATTTCTTAAATTTTGTAACAAACTAAAAAATTGAGTTACCAATAAACATCAACAATTAAATAAATCAAATGATTTCACACTTCTTAAATTTAGAATGGAAACAATATTTTCGTTCTTCCTATTGGCAAAAAGGAATTGGAATAAAAATATTGCTCGGTTTCTTCGGTCTATATCTCTTGATTGTCTTTTTATCTCTCGGAGTGTTAATGTTTCCAACACTTAAAAAGCTCTTTCCTGAAAGTGATCCTTTTTTAATTATAAATGGATTTCTTTTCTATTGGATCTTAGGTGACTTAATTGCGCGTTTTTTCCTCCAGAAATTACCCGTAATGACAATAAAACCACTGTTAACATTACCTGTGAAAAGAAGCAAAGTAGTTAATTATGTCTTAGGTAAATCTGCAACATCGTTTTTTAACTTTTTACCACTATTTGCGTTTGTGCCGTTTACATTCGTACTAATCGGTGAAGACTACAATGTATCGCAAACATTTGTTTGGTTAGCGGCTATATTTTTAGTGGTGTTGATTATAAATTATTTGAATTTTATCATTGAAAACTTAAGTGCTAAAAGTGATTTGTCGTTTTTACCACTTTTAGGCGTAGCTTCTGGGTTATTCGCTTTAGATTATTTTAAAATTGTATCGTTTTCTGATTTTGTTTCTTCAGGAATGTTAGCCATTAGTAAAAACCCTATTTTACTAATAATACCTGCCGTTTTACTTGTAGGTCTTTATATGTTCAACTTTAAAATATTAAAAGATAGTTTATTCTTGGATTCAGCAGTAAAAACAGAAGTTAAGGAAGTAAAGGCTACTGATTATACTTGGACGGAGAAATTTGGTGACATCGCTCCTTTTATGCAATTAGACTTAAAGCTAATTATGAGAAATAAAAGAACAAAGTCAACACTTTGGATGCTAATTATTGGATTACTATACGGTCTAGTATTTTATCCAAATCCAGAGTATGCAGATAGAGAGTTCTTTTTCATCTTTATCGGAGTTTTTACAACAGGAATCTTCTTAATCAATTTTGGCCAGTTTATTCCAGCTTGGGATAGTGGTTATTATAAAATGCTCATGAGTCAGAACTTTAAATATGAGCGTTACCTAAAGTCTAAATTTATGCTTATGTCAATAAGTGTTGTTATACTTTTTGTTCTTGGGATTCCATATGTATACTTTGGTTGGAAAATCTTATTGGCGCACTTCGCAGCAGCTGTATATAATGTGGGAGTAAATACCCATGTAATTATGTGGGGAGGAACGTTTAATCGAAAAAAAATCAACCTCGATCAGAAAGCAGCATTCAACTATCAAGGTACTGGGGCTGTTCAATGGTTAATTGGAATTCCTTTAATGGTTATTCCAATGGCTATTTTTGGTATATTAAACTGGCTTGTAAATTTCGAAACGGCAGTTATCGTACTAACCTCTTTAGGTTTATTAGGAATAGCGTTCCATGAAAAAATAATGGCATTTATTACCAGAAAGTATATTGCCAATAAGTATGCTATGATTCACGCGTTTGATCAAGAAAACTAATCAAAAAACAATATTATGATACAAGTAACAAATCTTACTAAGAAATACGGAAACACACAGGTTTTAAATATAGAAAATTTAGATATCCCTACAGGGCAGTCATTTGGATTGGTTGGGAATAATGGTGCTGGAAAAACGACTTTTTTCAATACTTTATTAGATTTAATTCGACCAACATCAGGAGAAATCTCTAACAACGATGTTGTCGTAAATAAAAGTGAAAATTGGAAAACATTTACAGGTTCGTTTATTGACGAAAGTTTTTTGATTGGCTACCTAACACCAAATGAATATTTTGAGTTTGTTGGGAATTTAAGAGGGATGAACAAAGCAGATATTAAGGCTTTTTTACAACCTTTTAAAGAGTTTTTTAATGACGAAATATTAGGGAAGAAAAAATATTTACGTGATTTAAGTAAAGGAAATCAAAAGAAAGTTGGAATTGTAGCGGCTATGATGGGGAATCCTCAAGTTGTTATTTTAGATGAACCATTTGCAAACTTAGATCCAACAACGCAAATCCGTTTAAAAAACCTGATAAAGAAGCTAGCAGAAGATAAAGATATTACCGTTTTAGTGTCTAGCCACGATTTAAGTCATGTTACCGATGTTTGTGAGCGAATCGTAGTGTTAGAAAACGGAAATTTGGTAAAAGACATCAATACATCTACCGAAACATTGAAAGAATTAGAGAGTTACTTTTCGGCGTAAGAACTTAATCTGTAGGTGCCTGTATAGGTAAATACAGCTTAAATCTTAGTGAGTAACGATAAAATTACCATATAATTGTTATTTTTACGCATTTACACACAATAACTTACCAGTATAGTTGTTGTAAAGTAAATGCGTATTTTTTTTATGAAAAAACTATCCAAAATATTAGTTTTCAGTATTGTTTTTGCCATAGTGTATTCCTGTGGTACCAGAAAGAATACTTTTGTAAACCGTAATTTTCATGCATTAACAACAAAATACAATGTGTTGTTTAATGGTGAACAAGCATTTTTAAAGGGACTAAAAGAAATTGAAGAGAAACATGAAGATAATTTCTGGAAGCGATTACCTATCGAGCCAATTACCTTCAATGAAAATACAATAGAAGCACCTTCTTTTAAGCCAGGAACAGGTTTTGACGATTCAGAAGAGGAGGAAGAAAGTAAACCATTATCTCATTTTGATAAGGCCGAAGAAAAGGCGGTAAAAGCGGTTCAGAAGCATTCCATGAATATTGATGGAATTGAAAGAAACGGTAAAATTGATGAGGCTTATTTACTTCTAGGAAAGGCCCGTTATTATACGCAACGATTTATTCCAGCTGTTGAAGCTTTGAACTATGTGATTTCTAACTACCCAAAAGCGAGTTTAATTTACGATACTAAAATTTGGAGAGCAAAAGCAAATATCAGATTAGACAATGAAAAACTCGCAATAGAAACACTAAACCTGTTAATTGAGTTAGATAAAAACGAAAAGAGTTTAACCGATACTCAAAGAGAACGTGCTCATACTGCTATGGCAATGGCTTACGAGAAAACGGATACCATTCAAAAAGTAATTGAGCATTTAGCGTTGGCATCAAGAACTTTTAAGAATAAAGAACAATCAGCGCGAAATATGTTTATCCTTGGGCAAATCTATAGCGAATTAGATAGACGAGATTCTGCAAGAATGGTATTCCAAAAACTTGCTGATACCAGAAGAGCACCAAGAAAATATAGAATTAGAGCGAATATTGAATTAGCTAAAAACACTGAGAACGATTCCGCTTCAGTATTAGTATTGAGTAGGTTAAAAAAGCTAATAAGAAATACAGATAATCGTGAGTTTTTGAATTCACTCTATTATCAAGCAGGGGTGCTTGAAGTTGGAAGAAATAAAATAGATAATGCAATTGAGTATTTCAATAAATCACTAAGAGCCAAAAAGAACAGTGATTATCAAAGAACCTATGCCTACGAGCAATTAGGGAACATTGCTTTTGATAAACAAGAATATGTTTTGGCAGGAACTTATTACGATAGCGTTTTAGGGAAAGTGTCTAAAGAGTTTGATACAGAAAAGAGAATTCGTAGAATTCGTAGAAAGAATAAAGGGTTAACCACCTTAAGAAAGTACGAAGAAACTGTTAAAACAAATGATAGTATCTTGAAGGTTGTAGCTATGAGTGACGATGAGCGAAAAGAATTCTTTCAAGAGTATATTGATAAAGTAAAGAAGGAGGATGAAGAAAGAAGACAACAATTGTTAAACGCTCAGAACTTTGGAAGTTCTTTCGGAAGTACCTCGTTAATTGGAAGTAATGCCAAAGGTGGAAAATGGTATTTTTATAATGATCAAACGATACAATTTGGTAAGGTTGAATTCCAACGGGTTTGGGGAAATCGTCCGCTTGAAGATAACTGGAGACTTTCTGATAAAGACGGAAGTTTAATTGCTGAGGATGATACTACGGATAGTGAGTCTGAAGAAGAAAAGGTAAATCCAAAGTATGAACTGGCTACTTACTTGGATGCAATACCAACTAAGGAGGAAGATATTACCAAGTTAAAAGAAGATAGGAACGATGCGTTATATCAATTAGGACTTATTTATAAAGAACAGTTTAAAAATACTGAATTGGCAACTTCAAATTTTGAAAGACTTTTAAGTATTGAGGGGCATAAACAATCCGATTTAGCAATAAACTATCATTTATATCAAGTTTATTTGAATGCTAATGATGAAGAAAAGGCAAAAAAACATAAAGATATAGTGCTTAGTCAGTATCCAGATAGTAAATTTGCGCAAATTATTAGAGAACCTAATGTAAAGCTGGTAGAAGAGAAGAAAACGGATGAGGTTCTAAATAGATACAAAGAAATATATATAATTTATAAGCTAAATAAGTTTGAAGAAGCCTTGGTTGAAATCGATAAGTTTGAGCCAAGAGTGAAAGATTCAAATTTAATTCCTAAATTAGCTTTGCTAAAAGCCTTATGTATAGGAAAGTGCAAAGATCAAGAGAGTTATAAGAAAGCACTTGAATTTGTTTCTTTGAGTTATTCTAATACAGATGCAGGTAAAAAAGCAGAAGAGATTTTAGAACAATTAAGTAAATCAAAAATTAACCCCATAAAGTCCCCATAAATGTTTAGTAAAGACAATAAAAAATCGAGTGATAGAGTAGTTTCAGAGAGAAATGTAATTGGAGGAAACACCAAAATTGTTGGTGATATTGTTTCTGAAGGTGATTTTAGAATTGATGGAACTCTTGAAGGTAACATTCAAACCAATGGTAGAATTATTATTGGAGAAGCAGGTTTTATAAAAGGAAAAGCCGAATGTACCAATGCAGATATTGAAGGTAAGTTTGCTGGAGATCTATCTGTTTCGAGTGTGTTAACGGTAAAAGCAACTGCAAATATTACTGGAGATGTAGTAATAGGAAAGTTATCTGTAGAACCAGGTGCTACTTTTAATGCTACATGTTCTATGAAAGGAGCAATCAAAGAATTGAAGAAGAATGAACAAAAAAAGGCCGAAAAGACAGCTTAATAAATTCGTTCGTTTTTCTGGAATAGCCATGCAAATGGGTCTAACCATTTACTTAGGGAGTTTACTAGGTAAATGGTTAGATAATAAATTTCCAAACGATAGTGAACTTTACACGAAAATTTGTACACTTGCAGCGGTATTTGGCGCTATGTTTTCAGTAATTCGTCAAGTAAGTAAACTATCAAAAGACAACGATGACTAAACGTATTCTAATTTTTCTTGTTGTAGTGTTTATCGCATTTATAGCAAGTTACCTACCTCATTATTATATCCTCCAAGAAAAGGAGCTCACTCTTAACTTTTCACTATTATCAGTTTATGTCTTCTATGCAGTTTCGGCTGTTATAATTTATGGAATAGTAGAATTGATAGCTGAAAAAATTCCCAATCAGGCTGGTTATGCTTATTTAGCAACCATGTTTATTAAAATTGGTTTTTTTCTCATTCTTTTTAAGAGCGCGATTTTTGGAGAAGATCCTTCTACCAAGGCAGAGAAAATTTCTTTGATCCTTCCTTTTTTTCTGTATTTAGCATTAGAAGCTGTCTTTATTTCGAAGCTGTTGAATAACAAATAGTTTTCAGAGAGAGAGGCAATTAAACACCTTAGAAAAACTAAATAAAAAAAGGGTTTGTAGTTCTAATTTATTGTTTACCTTTGCACGGAAATTTAGAGACCAAGTAAATCTATATTTAGAAAGGTATGATGATAGCAAAAAAACCTATCTACTATTTAACAGTAATAGCACTAGTATTTAGTTCGTTCACAGCATTCGCTGGTGGCGGTGAAACTTCAAGTAAAGGAGGTCAAATCAATACTCCTGAAGGTATCAGAGGATATATTAAACATCACTTAGCAGATTCACACGATTTTGCGTTGTATTCGTATACAAATGATGCAGGTGAGCGTAAACATGTTGGTTTTCCTTTACCGGTAATCGTTTGGACGAGTAAAGGGTTGAAAACTTTCATGTCTTCTGCATTTCATCATAATGATGACGGTCATGTAATTGTCGATAAGGGTGATGTGAAGTTGGTGAAAATTCATAGTAAGATTTATGAGTTGAACGAAGGTGCTACAACGGTTTCTTTTGATGAGTCTCATCATGCGACAAATGCTCACAAAGTTTTAGATTTTTCTATTACGAAGAGTGTTTTCGGAATGTTACTGGCAGGACTTTTAATGTTTTTAGGTTTTAGATCTTTAGCAAGAGGTTATAAAAAAGGAGCAATTCCAACTGGTGTTGGTCGTGTTTTAGAACCTTTAGTTTTATATGTAAGAGATGAAATTGCAAGACCAAATATTGGAGAAAAGCATTACCGTAAATTTATGGGGTTCTTGTTAACTGTTTTCTTCTTTATTTGGATTTTAAATTTATTAGGATTAACTCCATTAGGATTTAATGTAACGGGTCAAATTGCAGTAACCGTATGTTT
The DNA here is from genome assembly GCF_964513065.1 of Tenacibaculum xiamenense. Classification (NCBI taxonomy): domain Bacteria; kingdom Pseudomonadati; phylum Bacteroidota; class Flavobacteriia; order Flavobacteriales; family Flavobacteriaceae; genus Tenacibaculum; species Tenacibaculum xiamenense. Next base: position 312,403 of record NZ_CAZEQU010000011.1, on the reverse strand, counting down.
GGCATTGTTTACTTTTATTATAGTTCAATTTAGTGGTAATAAAGATTATTGGAAGCATATTTTTTGGATGCCAGGAGTACCGGTTCCAATGAAAATAATCTTAGCACCAATCGAAGTATTAGGGATGTTTACAAAACCATTCTCTTTATTAATTCGTTTGTTTGCGAACATGACTGCTGGACACTTTGTAGTAATGAGCTTAATCGCTTTAATGATTACTTTAAAGAATCAGTTTGGAGCGGTTGGTTCAACAGGGATATCGTTAGCATTGTCTTTATTTATCTCAGTTATTGAAATATTGGTAGCATTCTTACAGGCATTTATTTTTACAATGTTATCATCATTGTTTATAGGAATGGCTGTTGAAGAACATGACCATCATTAAGAATAGAAATAAGAATTTGTTTAATTATATATAAATCAATTAGTATGTACAATTTAATTGGAGCAGGATTAATCGTAATCGGTGGAGGAATCGGATTAGGTCAAATCGGTGGAAAAGCAATGGAAGGAATTGCTCGTCAACCTGAGGCTGCTGGTAAAATCCAAACAGCGATGATCATCATCGGAGCATTATTAGAAGGTTTAGCATTTGGTGCTTTAATCTTAGGAAGATAGTCCGAAAAAAAACAAACATTCTCCTGTAACGGTTGGTTACAGGGAATGTTTAAAAATTAAACAATAGAAAATTAATACACATATATCAATTATAAAATGAGCTTATTAGAAGATTTTTCACCAGGGTTGTTTTTCATGCAGGCAATAATTTTAGTGATCATATTATTTTTAATGATCAAATTTGCTTGGAAACCAATAATGAATGCTTTAACAGAACGTGAAGAAGGTATTCAGAATGCATTAGATGCAGCGGAAGCAGCAAAAAAAGAAATGCAGAACTTACAAGCTGATAACGATAGATTGTTAAAAGAAGCAAGAGCTGAAAGAGATGCTATGTTAAAAGAAGCTCGTGAGATTAAAGATAAAATCGTAGCTGATGCTAAAGAAGAAGCGTCAGGACAGGCTTCTCAATTAATTGAAAATGCAAAAGCTGCAATTGAGCAAGAAAAGCAGGCTGCTTTAGCTCACGTGAAGCAACAAGTTGCTGAGTTATCAATTGGTATCGCAGAAACTGTTGTAAAGAAAGAATTAGCTTCACAAGACGAGCAATTAAAGCTTGTTGAAGGAATGTTAGAAGAAGTTACTTTAAACTAATCATTCAATGAAAGGAGCAAGACCAGCATTACGTTACGCAAAGGCACTTTTAACCCTTGCAACAGATACAGGGAGCGAAAGTGAGGTTAACGATAACATGAAGTTAATTGTTGACACAATTGCGGAAAGTAGCGATTTAGATGCAATGCTTAAGAGTCCAGTAATAAAGGCCGCTGATAAACGTAAGGTTTTAACAGCACTTTTTGGAGATAAAGTAAATAACGTTTTAAAAGGATTGTTTAATGTGTTGGAAGAAAACAAGCGTATGGTAATGCTTGAGCCAATAGCGAAACAATATGCAGTTATTTATGATTATCATAGAAGCATGCAAGTGGCAAGGGTTACTACAGCAGTGCCTTTAACAGACGATTTAGAAAAAAGAATATTAGCGAAGATAGTTGAGTTAACAGGAAACCAAGCTAGTATTGAAAATATAGTAAATCCAGAAATATTAGGTGGATTTATTTTAAGAGTTGGTGATGTGCAGTATGATGCAAGTATTTCAAACCAATTCAACGAATTAAGAAGAGAATTTGACAACAGTCATTATATTCCAAAAATTTAATTTTACATCAAAAGATATAAGATGGCAGCAATTAAACCAGCTGAAGTATCAGCAATTTTAAAGGAACAATTAACAAATTTCGAAGCGAAAGCTACGTTAAATGAAGTTGGAACTGTATTACAAGTGGGTGATGGTATTGCTCGTGTATACGGTTTATCAAATGTACAATACGGTGAATTAGTTGAGTTTGATAACGGTTTAGAAGGAATCGTATTAAACTTAGAGGAAGATAATGTTGGTGTTGTATTATTAGGACCTTCAACAGGAGTTAGTGAAGGATCAACAGTAAAGCGTACTGAAAGAATTGCTTCTTTAAAAGTAGGAGAAGGAATAGTTGGACGTGTAGTTGATACTTTAGGTAATCCAATCGATGGTAAAGGACCAATAGAAGGAGAAACTTTTGAAATGCCTTTAGAGCGTAGAGCTCCAGGGGTAATCTATAGAGAGCCTGTAACTGAGCCAATGCAAACTGGTATTAAGTCTGTAGACGCTATGATTCCTATTGGACGTGGACAACGTGAGTTAATCATTGGTGACCGTCAAACTGGTAAGTCAACAGTTGCTATCGATACTATCTTAAATCAAAGAGAGTTTTATGATGCAGGAGAGCCAGTTTACTGTATTTATGTTGCTGTAGGTCAAAAAGCTTCTACGGTAGCGGCTATCGCAAACATGTTAGAAGAAAAAGGTGCTTTAGCATATACTACAATCGTAGCTGCAAATGCATCTGATCCTGCTCCAATGCAGGTATATGCTCCATTCGCAGGAGCGGCAATCGGAGAATATTTCCGTGATACTGGTAGACCAGCTTTAATTGTTTATGATGATTTATCTAAGCAAGCTGTAGCTTACCGTGAGGTATCTTTATTATTACGTCGTCCACCGGGACGTGAGGCGTATCCTGGAGACGTTTTCTACTTACACTCAAGATTATTAGAGCGTGCTGCAAAAGTGATCAATGATGATGCTATTGCTGCTGAAATGAACGATTTACCAGCTTCATTAAAAGGTAAAGTAAAAGGTGGAGGATCTTTAACTGCATTACCAATTATTGAAACACAAGCTGGAGACGTTTCTGCATATATTCCAACAAACGTAATTTCGATTACTGATGGACAGATCTTCTTAGAGTCTGATTTATTTAACTCAGGGGTTCGTCCTGCAATTAACGTAGGTATTTCTGTATCACGTGTAGGAGGTTCTGCTCAGATTAAATCAATGAAGAAAGTATCTGGTACATTAAAGTTAGATCAAGCTCAATATCGTGAATTAGAAGCATTCGCTAAGTTTGGTTCTGATTTAGATGCTGCTACTTTAAATGTAATTGAAAAAGGTAAGCGTAACGTTGAGATCTTAAAGCAAAATCAAGGTGATCCTTTTACTGTTGAAGATCAGGTTGCAATTATCTATGCTGGATCTAAGAACTTATTAAAAGATGTTCCAGTAAACAAAGTAAAAGAATTCGAAAGCGATTATATCGAGTACTTAAATGCGAAGCACAGAGGTACATTAGATACATTAAAGGCTGGTAAATTAACAGATGAAGTAATTGATACTTTAACTGCAGCAGCTAAAGAGATTTCAGCTAAATTTTCAGCTTAATTAAAGATTTTAGTGTTGAGTATTGAGATGAAATTTCTCAATGCTCAATGCTCAATACTAAATAACTACTAGTATGGCAAACTTAAAAGAAATACGTAACAGAATTAGTTCTATTAAATCAACAATGCAGATTACTTCTGCCATGAAAATGGTATCCGCTGCAAAGTTGAAAAAAGCTCAAGATGCTATTACGGCAATGCGTCCTTATTCATCTAAGCTTACAGAGTTATTGCAGAGCTTAAGTGCTACTCTAGATAGTGATGCAGGTGGAGCTTATTCTACAGAAAGAGAAGTAAAGAAAGTATTATTAGTTGCTGTAACTTCGAATAGAGGATTGTGTGGTGGTTTTAACTCTTCAATTATTAAAGAAACAGTTAGAACAATCAACGGAAAGTATAACGGAGTTGCTGTAGATTTACTTACTATTGGTAAAAAAGGAAACGATATCTTATCTAAAGAACACAATGTAATTGAAAATAGAAATGATATTTTCGATGATTTGACTTTTGATAATGTAGCGTTAGTAGCTGAGCAATTAATGAACTTATATGTTGATGGTTCTTATGATAAAATTGAGATCATCTACAACAGGTTTAAAAATGCTGCTACTCAAATTGTACAAGTAGAGCAATTTTTACCAATTAAGCCTATTGAAAGTGATGAAAGCGTAAACTTAGATTACATTTTCGAACCTTCAAAAGAAGAGATTGTTTTAGAGTTAATTCCTAAATCATTAAAAACGCAATTATACAAAGCTATTCGTGATTCATTTGCTGCCGAACACGGAGCTCGTATGACTGCAATGCACAAAGCAACAGATAATGCTACGGAATTACGCGATGAGTTATTATTAACTTATAACAAAGCTCGTCAAGCTGCTATTACAAACGAGATTCTTGAAATCGTTGGTGGTGCAGAAGCATTGAATAACTAAAAAGAATATTCTTTATAATATCAAAAATCCAAAACATTTTGTTTTGGATTTTTTATTTTTGGTCAAAATTTAAAAATTGTATCTATGAAAAACATTTTGTTCGCTATGTTGTGTATGTGCTTATCTACTGTTAATGCACAAATGTCTATTATTGATGATTACGCAATTAATACTAACCATTCATTTTTAAAGTTTAATCGAGTCATAACAGCTTGTTCTTTTGGAGGAAACATTAAAGAAGCTAATATATTGACCAATAACCTTGATAAAAACTCTATAGAGTTTCATATTGCTAAGGGCTTATTACTGCATAACCTTAAAGGTAAACATGTAGGTTTAAACTATATTGATAAAGAAGTATTAAATAAAACATATAACAATTATGCAAAATCGTATATAGGTCTTTTAACTGAGAATATTGATGATTACTATCATTATCTTGAATTATTGGATAGTAATGTTTTAAAAGCAAAATTAAAGGTGCAATCTTTAATTAAAAGGTATTCTTATAAATATGTAATAAAAGGTAAAATTATCTCGGAGATTGAAAATGTATTGGCTAATGAAAAGTTGACAGAAATGGATACACTTTATTTTAGTCTTGCTTTAGTAGATTTTAAAAATTGGCGTAATAACAATGAGAAATACGCGTATTTACTGAAAACATATAAAAGATTTAGCAGTTATATTGATCATAATCTTTGTTTGAAATATTTAAGGCTTTGTAACGGAGAGTCTTGTAATAATATGAAAGATGTGTTATTGGCAGAAGAGTATATTTATGATTCTATTGATAATGAGTTTGTAAATACACCAAATGAGGAAAAGTTGATTAAAATCATTGAAAGAAGTAACAGCTTTCGGGAAAAGTTAGATGTAAAATCGTACGTTTTTCTTCATCAATCGAAACTACCAAGAGATACACAACTTCTTTTGGGCATAAAAACAGATTATAAGTTTAGTGATTCCTTTATAAACTATTTAAAGAAGGGATTTAATAGAAGTAATATAATAACCAATATTCTAAATGAGAAAGAGATATTAATTGATGCAGGATTAAATGTAAATAAGGATACACTAAATAAACTTAAAGATGATGAAATATTTAGTTTTTTAGGAGTTATAAAACATATTCAGCTATTAAAATATCATTATGATAAGAAAATTGAAGATGGTAAAATAGCAATAAAAGCACGTTATAGTGACTTTAGAACATGGAAAACGTATTTAACGTTTTTAGAGAATAATCCGCTTCATAAAGAAACTACAGTCATAGATGTAACTAATTCAAAAGAATACGATGAGGTACTAGAAAAGTTGAGTAGTTTTCATCCAAACAATTTTTATCAGAAAAAGTTATTCTTATATACTTTAGTTGATAATAAGCGTTTTTTCCAACTAAACAATAGGACTGCGAAAATAGTAATCAATAATATAATTGATATTTTAGTTTTAAGTCAAGATGAATGCAATCCAGAACATTCAGATACAAAGAACAATGATTTATACTATTACTTTGATAGTAATAGAGCTTTGGTTAGGAAAATTCATAATACCTATTCTTCATATTCAAATGATGCATGTCTAAGGTATTTACTATCTACAATGAGTAGAACCGAAGCTAAAGAAATAGTCGATTCTTTAGAAGTAAAAATGAATACTCATTCTAATAATCAAAATTTAAAAGAAGTATTTAGATTACTAACTTTAATCTATAACGAAAATAAAGTGTTCGGAACCTATTCTCCTGAACAAGAAAATCAGGATATTTCCAAGAATAATGAAAAAGAGACGACTCAATTATTGTTGACGCCAATTAAAAATATAAAGGAGTTGGATGATGTTCCTTTTTCAATAATAACTGAAGTACCTATTTTTCCAGGTTGTGAAAATGAAGTAACAAGTGCTGGAAAGAAAAAGTGTTTTAATACTATGATGAGACAACACGTAATCAATAATTTTAACGCTGAACTCGCTTTATGTGTAAAGAAAAATAAGGTTTTAAACAAAAAAACGAATGAATACGAAGACCAATGTGTTAGTTTAATTCCAGGTAAGAAAAGAATTTATCTTTCGTTTAAAATTGGTAAAACTGGGCTTATTGAGGATATTACAGCCAGAGCTCCTCACCCTGTTATGAAAGAGGAGGCTATAAGACTGGCAAAATTGCTCCCTAAAATGACACCAGGGAAGAGCGGCAAAAAAATAGTCAGAGTGGGCTATACCATACCCATTACATTTAATGTAGAATAAAGCGTGAAAAGATAAAAGAGGTTGACTAAGATTATTTTCGGTCAACCTCTTTTTTATTTTAAGGTTAGAGAAGGTTTTTTGATAAATGACTTTAACTTATTCTTATGAATTAGGGCAAATAATAATCTTACTTCTACAGATAATAGATAGAACAATTAATTGCTATTATTTAACTCATATTTGGTTCGATTTAAAAGCGATTATTATGAAATCTATAGTATTCATCATTCTTTTAGCTTCGGCGTCATTATACAGTCAAACAGAAAGTAAAAGCAATAGTGATAAAGTAGTTGAAAGTGTTCCAATTTCAGTTATAAACGAAGTCCCTGTTTTTCCAGGTTGTGAATATGCATTGGGAAAAAAAGGAAGGAAGGCTTGTTTGAATAGAAAAATGAATGAACATGTAATGGAAGCTTTCAATAGAGATATTTTTGATTGTATTGAAAAGGAGCAAGTACTCAATGAAGAGACTAATGAATACGAAAATAGATGCATTGAAATGCGCCCAGGAAGAGTAATAATTTATTTAATGTTTAAAATTGGCGTAAGTGGATTGGCTGAAAATATTACAGCGAGGGCTTCTCATCCAGTTATAGTGAAAGAGACTATTCGAATAGCTAAACTACTACCTAAAATGGAACCAGGCAGGCAAAAAGGAAAAGTTGTTAGAACGGGATATACATTGCCTATTGTATTTAATGTGCAATAGAGTCATATAACATAAAAGCGAACCCTTGGGTTCGCTTTTTTTTATCAGATATTGATAAAATTAAACAGAAACTAGGTTAGTAATCCTAGTGCTTTTAATAGGTTGCTTTACCAAGAAAAATAAAAGTAAAGGAATTATGCCGTGAGGTAATCTATAAATCACCAGATATAAATACTGGTGTGTTATACTAAATGAAACATCATAATGAAAACCACTTAGAATTCGAGCGAATGCCGTTGCAAAGCCCCAAAAAGCGGCATATAATAAAGCGATTTTAGCAATTCTTGGAATAAAAATGGCTATAGCTATTACAAAATCCAAAATACCAGCTAAAAAGAGCATGTTTTTAGCCATTTCTTCTTGTATTGGCAATATGTTTAAGGTCATAGTAACAAAATTGCCAGGAAGTGGATAAAAATAGCCTATAGCATACATTCCATGGCAAGTAAAAGCAAGCGCTATAAAAATTTTTAAATAGAAAATTAAAGTTTCTTGATTCTGGTTCTTTAAAAAATAGATTAAGGCTACTGGAACTCCAAATTGAATGGTGTGCTCAAAGAACATTATCAAGTGGTAAAACTTCTCTTTAGTTAACAAAAGAGCTAAAAGAATTAAACTTACGGAGCCTAGTTTTAAAATGGAATACATCCAACGTTTAGATCGTTCATGGATAATTAAGCAGATTACCGCGCATATAGAGTACAAGAAACCAGTGAATCGCGTTAAAAACTGAATCGCGTGGTCCGTGTTTAAATTAGTTACATACGATTGCCAAGAAACTCCAAATACTGAAGTTACTATAGGTTCTAGTAAACTTTGATCCCAGAAAAAACTTCTAAACGGAGCATCCCAGAATAAGTGTTGATAAGCTCTTCCTAAAAATATAAGAAATGAACTAATCTTTAAAATACGTAGAAGGGTTGAGTTTTTCATACTTAAAGATTTGGGCAAATATAAAATCGAGTCAATTTGCCTATGGTTAAATATTGGTTAGAAAATTATTTACTTATAGTTAACAACTTCTTTTTTAGATTATTATACTATTAATAGTTTTTTTTAGTTATATACTCTTGACATGTAAAAATATATTTACATGCGTTAAAATAATACTAACCAAAATACCCTTCATTATGAAAACAACTATGTTGTGGTTACTACTACTGGTAACCTTTGCAACCTATTCGTCCAACGACAAGTACCGATTAATTATTACGGACAATCCATCCACCACAATTATGATTGGCTGGAATCAAATTTCGGGTACAAGTCCTACCGTTTATTACGGTACAACAGATTTTGGAACAACCTGGTCAAGTTATCCAAATTCAAAGACAGTGGATCGTTCCGTGTCTTACAAAGGAATGAAAAACACCTTTGCAAAATTGACTGGTTTAACTCCAAACACCAATTACTATTTCGTAATACGAGATAGTCAAGGAACTAGCAGTCGTTTCTGGTTCAAAACAGCTCCTAGTAATAATCAAAAGATGTCGTTTATTGCAGGAGGAGATTCAAGAAACAACAGAACTCCTCGAAGAAATGCAAATACTTTAGTTTCTAAATTAAAGCCAACCGCCGTTTTTTTTGGTGGAGATATGACCAATGGCGATTCTAGTTCAGAATGGCAAAACTGGTTTAACGATTGGCAAAATACGATAGCAACTGATGGAAGAATGTTTCCTATTATTCCAGCAAGAGGAAATCATGAAGGATCAAATAACAGTGTTTATCATTTGTTTAATGTTCCCTCTACAAGTATTTATTACGATATCACTTTTGGATCAAACCTGTATACAATTTTTACATTGAACTCTGAAATTTCTGCTGGAGGAAGTCAAAGGTCTTGGTTAAGTGGAAAATTAAGTACTAATAATTCTATTTGGAAATCGGCACAATATCATAAACCGATGCGACCTCATGTTTCTTCAAAATCTGAAGGAAACGATGAGTATTCAAATTGGGCTCAGTTGTTTTACAATAACGGAGTAAATTTAGTTTTTGAATCCGATTCTCATACTGTAAAATCTACTTGGCCAATGAAGCCTTGTTCAGGTGGAGCAGGTTGTGACGAAGGCTTTATTCGAGATAATACAAATGGAACTGTTTATGTAGGTGAAGGATGTTGGGGAGCACCACTTCGTTCTTCTAACGACGCGAAAGGATGGACTCGAAACAGTGGGACCTTTAACCAATTCAAGTGGATTTTTGTTGATACCAATAAAATTGAAGTTAGAACTGTTAAAGTAGATAATGCGAACAGTGTTGGTTCAGTCTCAAATTCAAACCCTTTTACAATTCCTTCTGGATTAAATGTTTGGAATCCATCTAACGGAAGCGTGATTACGATCTTAAATAATAATATTGTAGATAATCAAGCACCGACTAAACCTACAAATTTAGCTGCAAGTGCTATAAACGGTACGTTTTTAACATTAAACTGGACAGCTTCGACTGACAATGTTGGAGTTACGGGATATGACGTGTACAGAGGTTCAACTAAAATAGCAACGGCAACTTCTAATACGTACAACGTTACAGGTTTATCTCCACAAACTACGTATTCATTTTATGTAAAAGCGAAGGATGCAGCAGGAAACACATCCTTATCAAGTAATACTGTAACCGCAACTACCACAGATATTCAGTTACCTTGTTCTTCGACGGTATCAACTTTTCCGTATAGTCAAGGATTTGAATCTGGTGATGGCTGGACACAAGTAACCGGAGATGATGGAAACTGGGTAAGAGATAGTGGAGGAACACCTTCATCAAACACAGGGCCAAGCTCGGCTGCTCAAGGAACGTATTATATGTTCTTAGAAGCGTCAACCAATAATAGTGCTGGGCAAATTGGGCATAATGCAACGGCTATTTTAGAAAGTCCTTGCGTTGATTTGACAGGAAAGACATCAGCATCTTTTGCGTTTAAAAACCATATGTATGGAAGTAATATTGGATCATTAACGATAAAAGGTTCATTAGATGGAGTTAGTTGGTCAGACCTTTGGACTGCGTCAGGAAGTAAAGGGAATCAATGGAATTCAATTTCAGTTAATTTAGCCTCTTATCTTGGTAAGAAAATGAAGCTAAGAATTGTTGGTAAAACTGGAAATGGCTGGTCTAGTGATATTGCTGTTGATGATTTAAGCATTACTACTGGTGGTGGAGGTTCAGATACGCAAGCTCCAACTGCACCAAGTAATTTAGCAGCAAGTAATATTTCCCAAACTTCATTAAGTTTAAGTTGGACAGCATCAACGGATAATGTTGGAGTAACAGGTTACGATGTCTTTAGAGGAGCTACTAAACTGACAACTGTTACTACAACGACATACCAAGTTAGTGGTTTGCAAGCGAGTACTTCTTATACCTTTACGGTAAAGGCAAAGGATGCGGCTGGAAATATTTCTCAATCGAGTAATACATTGAATGTAACTACTCCTGGAAACTCTGTGACATATTGTTCTTCAAGAGGTAATAGTGTGGCTGATGAGTATATTGGTAATGTTACTATTGGAACAATTAACAATACATCTACTGGAGGAAATGGATACTCAGATTTCACTTCGATATCTACAAATTTAGGTAGAGGTGCTTCAACAAACATATCAATTACTCCAGTTTGGGTCGGAACTATTTATAGTGAAGGCTATGGAGTGTTTATTGATTATAATCAGGATGGAGATTTTGCTGATCCTGGAGAAACAGTTTGGACCAAGAGTAGATCAAAAAATGCCGCCATAAATGGATCATTCACAGTGCCTGCTTCAGCAAGTCTTGGTGCTACAAGGATGAGAATTGTAATGAAATACAATGCTACTCCAACGGCATGTGAGGCTTCTTTTGCGTATGGCGAAGTAGAGGATTATACGGTGAATATTACAAATTCTGCATTAAGAACAGTAGAAAGAAGTAAACCGAATTTGATGTCATCATTAGAAGTTTACCCGAACCCTGTTTCTGAAACATTGTTTATAAAAGGAGCAGATTCTAATCTAAGTGTGAAAATATTTGACCTTACAGGGAAAAAAGTATATGAATCTCAAGTTGAAGGAACTTCTATAAACATATCTAAACTTTCGAGTAACAATGTTTATATAGTTGAGTTGTTTGATAAGTTTGGAGAGAAAAAATTGTCTAAGAGAATTATTAAGAAGTAAAACAAAATAATTTAGCGCATGTAAATTATATGATGAGTGGTTCGAATTAATCGAACCACTCTTTTATTGAGTGAAAAAAAGCTTAGTTTAATCAGTAACCGCTACTTTCTTAATTTAAAAAAGTCATTAAAAAACAGCAACTGATATTGAATGGCATTTGACCAATAATCCCAATCGTGCTTTCCTGGTCTTTCAATATAGTCGTGTTCAATATTATTTTTACATAAGTTCTCATGAAGCCTTTTATTAACCTCAAAGAAAAAATCACCATATCCACAATCGATTATAAGTTTCATGCTATTATCGGACAGCAAATGAGTCAATCCAGCAACAGTATGTTTATTCCAGATTTTTTTATTGCTTTTATATTGACCCAGTCTTTTATGGATATCCCAATTCTTTGAAAAAGGCCTAATATCAAGACCTCCACTCATACTTCCAGCGGCTCCCCATATATCTTGATGCTTTATGGCTAAGTATAAGGCTCCATGCCCACCCATGCTCAAACCTGTAATTGCTCTATGGTCTTTTTTAGGCTTCGTGTTATACTTTTTATCAATAGTTTTCACAAGTTCTGATGAAATATAAGTTTCGTATTTCATACTTGAATCAATGGGACTATCAAAATACCAACTGGTTGCACCGCCATCAGGACAAACAATAATCATATTGTAATCATCTGAGTATTTTTTAATTTCAGGAACTTTTGACAGCCAATCCAAATGGTTACCATAAGCACCATGTAAGAGATAAAGAACCGAGAAACCTGTTTTTTGATCAGTATAGGAATCGGGGAGAATTACAATGTTCTTTATCGTTTTATTCATTGATGCACTTTCTATTTCTAAGGTTTCAACTTGTGAAGCAATAAGACCAAAGCTATGGCATACAAAAAAGAAGAAAAATAGTTTTAGTTTCATGAGTTTAAGTTGTGTTCGGTTTTTTACGTAAAGTACAATTTAAATTGATTTTTTAAATAAAAAAATCATCCTAAACAGATGTTAAGATCTTGTTTTTCAACAAATAATAAAATGATGTTTACGAATAATAGCTTGATTTTTAATTGTTAAGAACAATATACATTTTTGATTAACAACGATTAAAAACATTATCATGAGAAAAACGGGATCAACTTTAGTCTTTTTCGGAATTTTAGCCATTGTATTGAACTTTGTTAATATGGTGCCAAGAGTATTAATGTGGATTTATTCATGGGGAGAAACTACTGCCTGGGGTATTAAAATTGGTATTGTAGTTCTTGGAGCCATTTTATGGCTTATAGGAGGCAAAGAGCAAGAAGAGGAGGCTTTAGAATAAGCTTTCAATATTGATTTTGCTTTTGCTATATAGAACGTGTAAGCATTAATGTAGCAAAAGCAAAATATTTATCTCAGCTTTTCGATACAAGATTTTATTGAATCTGAATCAATCCCACATTCTTTCTGAAGTTCATCTGTCGTTCCATGATGGATAAACTCATGTGGTATTCCTAATACATGTATATCGCCCTTATATTTTTGTTGATGGGCGAATTCTAAAATGGCTGAACCAAATCCACCATTTACGGTTCCATCTTCTATGGTGATTATCTTATTGAATTTTTTGAAAATACTTAACACTAGTTCTTGATCTAGTGGTTCTACAAAACGAAGATCATAATGTGCAATACCATTAGTGTTTTCAAGCGAACTTAAGGCATCTGTCACGTTATTAGCAATAGTTCCTATTGAAAGTACCGCAAGATCTGCCCCTTCTTTCAGGATACTTCCTTTTCCAATTTCAATCTTTTCGAAAGGAACTTGCCAGTTTTTTAGTCTACCTTTTCCTCTAGGGTAACGAATTGCAATTGGATTTTCCAAACCAAGTTGAGCTGTATACAAAATATTTCGAAGTTCAATTTCATTTCTTGGTGCAAAAACAATAAGGTTTGGAATGCATCTTAAAAAGGCAATGTCAAAGGCACCATGATGCGTAGCACCATCTTGCCCAACCAAACCAGCACGATCCAAGCAAAATATTACCGGTAAATTTTGCAGTGCTACATCGTGAATTACTTGGTCATAGGCACGTTGTAAAAATGTAGAGTAGATGTTACAATATGGAACCAAACCTTCGGCAACCATTCCAGCAGCTAAGGTAACGGCATGTTGTTCCGCTATTCCTACATCAAAAGTTCTTTCTGGAAATTCATCAAGCATAAATTTTAATGAACTTCCTGTGAGCATTGCTGGAGTAATACCAACAATTTTATCGTTTTCTCTAGCCAGTTCAACAATAGTTTTTCCAAAAACATCCTGGAATTTTGTAAAGCTACTTTTTTCTTTAGGGAGAACATCACCAGATACTTTATCAAACTTACCTGGAGCATGGTATTTTACCTGATTTTCTTCCGCCTGTCGTAGTCCTTTTCCTTTAGTGGTAATTACATGTAAAAATTTAGGACCTTCAACCTTTTTTAAACGTTCTAGTTCACGTATTAATTCTTCAAAATTATGGCCATCAATAGGACCTGAGTAATCGAAATTTAAAGCCTCGAAAATATTGTGTTGTTCAATATCACTTCTAGAAGACTTTATTCTTGTTAAATAATCTTTTAAAGCTCCGACTGAAGGGTCAATACCAATAGCATTATCATTTAAAATAACTAACAAGTTTGCATTCGTGTCGCCGGCATGATTTAAAGCTTCAAACGCCATACCACTTGCAATAGAGGCATCACCAATAACTGCAATATGATGTTTGTTTTTTCCTTGAAGCTTTGAGGCAATAGCCATTCCGAGCGCAGCCGAAATTGAAGTAGAAGAATGTCCAACACCAAAAGTATCGAAGTTGCTTTCACTTCTTTTAGGAAAACCAGAAATTCCGCCTAGTTGACGATTGGTATCAAAAATGTCTTTTCTTCCTGTTAAAATTTTATGACCGTAAGCTTGATGCCCAACATCCCAAACTAATAGATCTTCAGGAGTGTTAAAACAATAGTGTAATGCAATGGTAAGTTCAATAACTCCCAAACTAGCTCCTAAGTGCCCTTCTTTAGTAGCAACTACATCAATAATAAACTTGCGCAGTTCTTTGGCAACTGATGGTAAGTCAGTTGTAGGTAGCTTTCGCAAATCCGAAGGATAGTTTATAGTATTTAACAGCTTTTGTGACATGGGAGCAAAAGTACAAAAAGCAATGATGATAACATTTGCAATTTAAATAAGACCAAAGAAATTGATGATTTTTTCCTTTATTCATTTCGAAACCATAAAACTTTGTAGTTTTGCGCTATGAGCAAATTATTTATAGTTCCTACGCCAATTGGAAATTTAGAAGATATGACTTTCAGAGCAATAAAAGTACTGAAAGAGGTTGATGTGATTTTAGCAGAAGATACGCGTACTAGTGGAAAATTGTTAAAACATTTTGAAATTACAACGCAGATGCAATCGCATCATATGCATAATGAACACAAAACGGTAGAAACTATTATTAAGAGGCTACAAAGTGGAGAAACTTTTGCTTTAATTTCAGATGCTGGAACTCCAGCTATTTCTGATCCTGGGTTTTTATTATCAAGAGCTTGCATTCAAAATGACATTGATATTGAATGTTTGCCTGGTGCTACGGCTTTTGTTCCTGCACTAGTGAATTCTGGATTGCCAAATGATAAATTTATTTTTGAAGGTTTTTTACCCGTGAAAAAAGGAAGGCAAACTCGATTAAAGCTCTTAGCGGAAGAAACTAGAACGATGATCTTTTATGAAAGCCCACATAAATTGCTTAAAACGTTAGGTAATTTTGCCGAATATTTCGGTGAGGATCGAGAAGTTTCTGTATCTAGAGAATTGACCAAGTTATTCGAAGAAACCAAACGAGGAAGTGTAAAGGAAGTACTTTCATACTATACCGATAAACCTGTTAAAGGAGAGATTGTTATTGTTGTTGATGGTAAAAAGGTTAAATAGCTCAATAGAAGTGAAATACAAACAGTTTAACAGAAGTTGATTAAACTGTTTGCATTCTAGTGTTTTATTTACAGAACGATGAAAGAAATTATGTTTTCAAAGATTATTCACCGAAATGAGCATTATACTCATTAACAATATTTAAAATATTATATACTTTATATCCTTTTTCTTTGTTCTTTATTTTTTTTGCCAATTCAGGATAATCGGAAACATATTTGCTCATTACTTTTTTGAAACTAAATAAAACTTTAGTAGAAGAAAATTTCAATGTTTTTCCACCTTCTTTCGAGGCAAAACCTTCTGCAACAACTTTAGTTCCATCAAAATCTAGAATAACTTCTTTATTCCCTTTTTTTGAAATCGTTAATTCCATTTTTTGGTCGTCCTCAACTCTCATATAATACTCAAATAAGCTAATTTTTCCTTTTAGGGTTCTTAATAAGAAAACTTTTGTTTTACCCGATAACCCCTCGTATGGATGTGATTCGTAGTAATCATCACCTATTTGATATGCTTTCAATTGTTTTGGTTTGTATACAACCGGTTTATCGTCTAATGTTTTAAAGAATTTGACTTTTCTTTGACTCTTTATTTTCAGAAACCTTTTAAGATATCCTTCAATTTTTTTTCCATCTTTTAATATAACGTAACCAGGTAATTTTTTTGAATGATCTTCCCAATTCTCTTCAACTTGTGCATAACAAAAATTAATTGATGTAAGTAATAGCAGTGTAAGTAATTTTTTC
The DNA here is from genome assembly GCF_964513065.1 of Tenacibaculum xiamenense. Classification (NCBI taxonomy): domain Bacteria; kingdom Pseudomonadati; phylum Bacteroidota; class Flavobacteriia; order Flavobacteriales; family Flavobacteriaceae; genus Tenacibaculum; species Tenacibaculum xiamenense. The sequence goes on along the minus strand of NZ_CAZEQU010000011.1, from coordinate 296,269 downwards.
ATTTTTGCGAATTTATATTTAATGCTAAGGTATTGATTTTTTGATAATTATTGGTCTTAGGGATTGAGATGAGTAAAAAAAGGAAGGCAAACTCGATTAAAGCTCTTAGCGGAAGAAACTAGAACGATGATATTTTATGAAAGCCCACATAAACTGCTTAAAACGTTAGGTAATTTTGCTGAATCTTTCGGTGAGGACCGAGAAGTTTTTGTATCTAGAGAATTGACCAAATTATTCGAAGAAACCAAACGAGGAAGTGTAAAAGAAATCCTATCATATTATACTGAAAAACCTGCGAAAGACGAGATTGTTATTGTTGTTGATGGCAAAAAGATTAAGTAAGTTCTAATGTATATTCTGGATAGTGCTTTTTTAATAACTCCTCAGATTTTTTTGGAATAAGGAATAAAGCTATATAAGTCAGAATTATTGCTGCTACCATAAAAACAGCATATAGTACTCTTATTGGTTCTGTTGTGCCAAGAAAATCCTTGTTTCCAATAGAAAAACACTGAAAGAGATTGAAAAGTAAAAAGGAGAAATTAAAAATACCTTGAACCTGAATTATGTCTTCGAGCATCCATTTTTTACCTGATATTTTATGTTTTCTTTTAAGTCTTCGGTTATTTGCTACCATTATAACGGATTGAACCAATATTAACAAAAATAGAATACCGAAATAAAGGTCATATGAGTTTTTAAACTCCTGAATTTTATACAATACTAAAACTCCAATAACAGTCAAGAATATTTTTGGTAGCTGAAACCATTGCTTAGTAAAGCTTAAAAGTATTTTAAAATATCGTTTTCTTAATTGGCTTTGTTTTTGCTCAACGATGTCCATAAAACCAAAAACACCGAATTTTTTAAAAGAAGTATTCAATGCTTTTTCAAATGATAAGCTTGGAGATTCCTTCCAAATACTTTCAATATCATTGGCAAGATGATCTACTAATTCAGTTTGTAAATCATAATGTTCAACATAATGTTTTCTAGTGAATTTATAGAGTTGATCAATTTGTTGATTAGTTAATTTCATAGCTATTGAATAATTTGTTTGTATTTGTTTTCAATGTTTTCCATTTGAGCCATTAGGCTACTGCCAAAAGGAAAATACACCAAAAACGTAATCAAAAGAGGATTAATAAGAAATGTGATTAAATCATCATTAGGTATTCTTAGATAAAAAATAATATATACTTGAAGAGCAACATTAGAAACTATGCTTGCTGTAAGGTTGTACGACTGTATAATTTTTAATTTGCCATAGGTTTTCATAAACTTTTTTGTAGCAATAAGGTAATAAGCTGAATATCCCATTGCTATAGTGGCTAGGAAGTACATTATATAGTTGTTTTCCAGCGTTAGTGAAAAAAAAATGCCCGTAGCGATTAAACTTAAGACTAAAGCATTCAAAGGTTTGAAGGTTTGAATTAGAACATCTTTAAGTATAGATATCGAATCCGACCAAAATTTTCTCTTCACTATACGGTCGTACTTTTTCTTATAACTCTCCTTTTTACTCATCATATATTTTAAAAAAGGAGTGTGCAAACGATTGTCTTCAAAGAACTCATCGAGGTTTTCAATGGTGTCTTCTAGTTCACTAGCAATATGATCTACCATTTCAAAACGTATATCCATATACTCGATTCCGATAGCTTCTAGAAAATTGTTAATTTGTTGTATTTGAAGTTTCGTCAATTCCATTAGGCAATATCGGTTTTAATGAATTCCAAATGTTTTCTAAAAACTTTTACTGCGAAATGAACAATAACGATACTGTATAAGATAATTGAAATATCAAATAAATCAGCATTTCCATTCTTCAAGAAATTCGAGCCTCGCATGAATAGAGGAAAGAATAAATATCCTAGTATTTGTGTTTCGAAAATGAAGCGATATGATGTTTTGACTTTTTTTAGAAGGATAAAAATATAACTAATGATTATCGCTGCACTTGTGAATAGGATCCAACCATCAACAATAGCTCTTACAATTGATGAATGAGGTACAACTATTTCGAATTTATTTAGCTTAATGCCAAGTATTAAAAGAAGAGTTATACCGTAAATTTTGTAATTGTTATATTTTACAAATGTTTTCAATTTCTCAATTACAAATTTAGGTTTGCTATATGCGTAACCAGTATGAAAACTTGAAGAGTATGTTAAATGAGGGAGCCATTTAAGTTTCGAATTTGTGAAAGCATCCTCAAAAGAGATATTATTATACATTTGATCTTCAATATCAGAAAGAAAATGGTCTAAAATTTCAATTTTGATATCCTCGTAGTATATTCCTTTATGTTTTAAGTAATTTTCTACTCTTTGTATTTGATGTGTTGTTAATTCCATAGCGGTGTTTTTTAGTCAAGGCTCAATTTAGGGTTTACAAGTTGTTGCATCGTTTGAATAAAATCTTGCATTTGCGAAAGCCGATTTATGGTTTCTTTCGTGCCGCGTTCCGTTAACTTGTAATACTTGCGCAGCCTGTTTCCTACTTTTGCAACTTCAACTTCTAGGTGTCCTTCAGCTTCCAATTTGTGCAAAGCAGGATACAAAGCGCCTTCTGTAATCAGCAATTCTCCCTTGGTTAATTCCTTAACCTTTTGCGAGATTTCATAGCCGTACATCTTATCATTTTGAGCAAGCAATTTTAAAATAATTGTTTGCAAAGAGCCTTTATACAATTTTTGATTTCCCATTTCGAATTTTATTTTGTTTGTCAAATATATACATAATTTTCTTATGTATAAAATTCTTAGGTATTATTTTACTTAGAAAGTACATCATTTGTTCACTTTTTGTTTGCTATTTTTGCTGAATATAACTAGCAACATGGCAAAATTCTATAAACTACTTATAAAAGAAGTTATTAAAGAAACAGCAGATGCCGTTTCAATTTTATTTGATATTCCTAAAGAGTTAAAAAAGAGCTTTTTATTTAAGGCTGGACAATATGTTACTTTAAAGCAAGATATTAATGGAGAAGATGTAAGGAGAGCATATTCTATATGTTCATCGCCAAGTAGTGGAGAATTAAAGGTAGCAGTTAAAGCTGTTGAAAATGGAAAGTTTTCAACATTTGCAACTACCGAGTTGAAGAATGGAGACCAGCTTGAAGTTTCTGAACCTGAAGGGAAGTTTGTTTTAGAGCCTGCAACAGGAAAGAATTATATTGGATTTGCAGCTGGAAGTGGAATTACTCCTGTGCTCTCCATGGTGAAAGCTACCTTAGAGGATTCAAGTGCAAACTTTACTTTAGTTTATGGAAATAAAAGTAAAGCTGATACTATTTTTTATGAAGAGTTGGATGATTTGAGCAATAAATACTCAGAGCGTTTAAATGTGCATTATGTGTTCAGTAGAGAACAAGATGACAATGCTCTTTTTGGAAGAATAGATAAAGGGCACGTAAATTACTTTGTTAAAAATATTTACAAGGCTACTAATTTTGATGAAGCGTTTTTATGTGGTCCTGAAGAAATGATCAATATTGCTTCAGAAACATTGTTAGAAAATGGTTTGAGTAAAGATGCTGTGAATTTTGAACTATTTACCGCCTCTTCGTCTGAAGAAAACACAAGTCAAATTAAAGATGGTGAAACGGAAATTACTGTAATGCTTGATGACGAAGAAACCACTTTTACCATGAAACAAACAGATACGATATTGGCTGCCAGTTTACGAAATAAATTAGATGCGCCATATTCTTGTCAAGGAGGAGTTTGTAGTAGTTGTATTGCTTTGGTTACGAAAGGGAAAGCTGTAATGAGTAAAAATTCTGTTTTAACAGATGATGAATTAGAAGAAGGCTTGGTGTTAACATGTGTTGCGCACCCAACAACTCCAGAGATTTCAGTAGATTTTGATGAGGTTTAGAAAAAAAAATAACTAATGGATTTTTACACTTTAAAGAATGCTTTTTTAGTAGGTGTTTTTATGGCTTTTATGATAGGGCCAGTCTTTTTTATGCTTTTAAAAACAAGTATCCTAAAAGGAGCCAGAGCGGCAATAGCTTTTGATATTGGTGTTATTTTGGGTGATATTAGTTTTATCTTAATAGCCTACTATGGAAGTAGAAATCTGCTAGAAAAAATAAAAGATGATCCTCGATTGTTTTTAATCGGAGGGCTTATTCTTATCGTTTATGGAATTATAACATATCTGGATAAGAGTAATAAAAAAGAAGTGGACCAAGACCAAGTAGAGGTTCCAAAAGCCAACAATTACTTTAAATTGTTTTTAAATGGTTTTTTACTCAATTTTATTAATATTGGTGTTTTGGCAGGCTGGCTTGGTATTATGGTCGTTGTTGGTCCTACCTTAAACATGAATCCTACTTCAATTTTTTGGTATTTTGTGATTGTAATCTTTGGTTATGCTTTTACCGATTTGATAAAAATTCTTCTAGCGAAAAAGTTAAAGAGTAAATTAACACCATTGGTTATTTACCGAATCAAAAGAGGTATGGGGGTTTTGCTAATAGTTTTTGGTGCATTTTTTATGTTGAAGGGCTTTATTCCTAAGGAAAAAATGGATAATCTTATCGATAAAGTTCAAATCGAAAATTTTAACAAATAGCACGGAAATTTTAACAGATTAAGTAATTGTTAAATATTCTTAGAAGGTATTTTTGGTCTCTTCAAACCCCAAAAATTACTACATTGAAAACCAATTTCTTACTACTAAATTTGCTGCTGTATTTTAACATAGTAGCAGGACAATCTTCCGATATCGTAAATGTTCCAGATGCAAACTTTAAAAACTATTTACTCAGAAATGGAGCAATAAACACCAATAATGACAATGAAATTCAAGTTTCAGAAGCAAACCTTTTTTCTGGAAAAATTAATTGTCATAGTTTGGCTATTCAGGACTTAACGGGAATCGAGTTTTTTGTTAACCTAAAAGAATTAGATTGCTCTAAAAATTCATTGACTTCCTTAGATGTCTCGAAAAACACAAAATTAAGATCATTAACATGTGGAGGAAATGATTTAACGGATTTAGATGTTTCTAGCAATTTAGATTTAACTACTTTATCTTGTAATAGAACCAGAATTCGCTCTATTGATCTAACTCGAAATACAAAGTTAAATTACTTAATGATTTTTGATAACAGGATCTCTTCTATTGATATATCAAACAATGTTAATCTTAATCATTTATGGATACAACAAAACAATTTGACTAATTTAGACGTAAGCAATAATACAGAGTTAAGAATTTTATCTTGTGCTTCTAATAGAATACGTGGATTAAATACATCTGGAAATTCTAAATTGGTTACGTTGGTTTGTAGTCGAAACGAGTTGGAGTCAATTGATACATCTAACAACCCTAACCTCTCTTTTTTTTCTTGTGGAAATAATCCAATAAATGAATTAGACTTAAGAAATAATGCAGCCTTAAAAGTGTTGCATTGCGCGAGAACTGATATACGTGACTTAGATTTATCATTAAATATAAATTTAGAACGTTTAACATGTCATGGAGCCGATTTACATTCATTGAATCTTAAGAATGGGAATAATATTAAGTTAACACAGCTAAGAGCATATAATAATCCTGATTTATCATGTATTCAAGTTGATAATTTGGAATTAATTGACAATCGACCTGGTTGGAATGTTGATGATTCAGCTACTTTTAAGATACAATGTGCTACAGCATCTCTATTTGATTTGTCGTTTAGTAACGGTGTTGAAACTACTCCTAATCCAGTTAAAGATATACTCTCTATAGGAGTGGAAGATTTTTCAAAATTCGAAAGCTGTTCAATTTTTAATGTTACTGGGCAAGAAATTCTTAAAACAAAAGAGATATTAATTGATATGTCTCACCTATCAAAGGGTATTTATATTGTAAAAATCATGGGTGTTGATAAAAAGGTAGCCATTAAAAAAATATTTAAAAGCTAGGACATAACATAGTTTACTTGAAACAAACCTCTGAATTTTCAGGGGTTTTTTTATATCAAAAATCGAGTGTTAAGGATATTAACAGTTAAAATTGAAATTTTAACGTAATTATAGGAAATGTTCGGAATTGATGGGGATACTTTTACCAAAAACTAAAATAACCAAAAGAAGAATTGTGAAAACCAACAAACTACTATTTAACCTCCCCCTTTTCCTATTCACTTTAACCACAATCGCCAATGAAATAGTTGATATTCCTGACCCAAAGTTTAAGCAAATATTGCTAGATCGGTTATACATAAACACTAATGGTGATGATGAAATACAAATCTCTGAAGCCGAAGCTTTCGACGGTTTCCTAAATTGTAGGAATCGAGAAATAAAAAGCTTAAAAGGTATTGAAGCATTTATTAATATTGTTCGTCTTGATTGTTCAATTAATGAGATTCAAAATCTAGATCTATCGAAAAATGTCGAGTTGACCCGTGTAAATTGTGGGGGAAACTTGTTGAGGAGTATAAACATTTCCCAGTGTATAAAACTCACAGATCTAAATTGTAATAATAACCTCTACCTTTCTGCATTTGATCTTAGCACTTGTGTCAATTTAGAAAAGATTGATTTTTCTCAATGTAAACTTGTTGAAGCTGATTTAAGCAACAATATTAATTTAATGTCTTTAGATGGGCGAAAAAATGCATTGACATCCATTACATTTCCAAACAATGGTAAGTTAAGATCAGTTAGGTTAGAGAATAACAAACTGGTTGATATTGATTTTAAAACAAATGATAATCTGCGAATTGTAGGAGCTTCTTATAATGAACTTCAATCAATTAATATAAGTGGATGTTCACGTTTACGAACCATTCATATTATTAATAACCATCTTCCAACGATTAACACTTCTAGAAATTTAGAATTAGAATCTTTACAGCTAAACACAAATGAAATTACACAGTTGGATCTTTCAGAAAATATAAGATTAAGATCATTAGGTGTGAGAAGTAATCATTTGAAAAATATTGATTTAAGCAAAAATATTGCCTTGAGGTTTTTAACCATATCATATAATCAGATTGAAGGACTTGACCTCTCTAAAAACTTACTATTAGAAACCATATACGCTTCAAACAATGAGATTAAAGAATTGGATCTTTCTGTAAACATAGCTCTTGAAACAGTTTCGTTTCGATCTAATAGGTTAGAGTCACTGAACCTTAAAAATGGAAAGAATACTTTGATAACTACTTTTGAGGCAAATGAAAATCCAAATTTGACATGTATCCAAGTAGATAACCCAACTGATTCAGCTAATAATGCAGCTTGGAAAAAAGATGATCCAGCAATTTATAGTGAAACCTGTCAAACAGCTTCAATTGACGACCCTCTCTTTAATGATGAGGTTGGAGTGGTACCAAACCCAGTAATTAATAACGCCAAAGTTACTTTGAAGAATCAATATGATTATAAAAAGTGTACCATCTTTAATAATCTTGGGCAAGAAGTATTTAAGACAACTTCTCATGAATTAGACCTATCTGGATTAACCAAAGGGTTATACTTACTCAAAGTAGAAGGAAAAGATGGTCGAGTAGCTATTAAAAAAATAATTAAAAGCTAGTTTTTTTCAAACGAAATAAAGCTTCTTTTTATGATAAAATAAGATTGTAAAGTTTCCCCTTTACTGAATCTTAGGCTTCCTATTTGAGTGAAAAATCAACCTATATTTTAATTTTTTATTAATCGAAATTTATTGTGAGAAACATTAAACTACTAATTTTATTTATCCCCCTTATCTCGTTTTCATTTTCATATGCCAATGAAATTGTGAACATCCCAGATCAAAAGTTTAAGGACTATTTGGTCAATAACACATCCATTAATACCAATGGCGATGGCGAAATTCAGGTGTCAGAGGCAAATGTCTTTACAGGAAGTATTGATTGTAGACATAGCAGTATTTCATCTTTAAAAGGAATAGAGGCGTTTATCAACTTAACCAAATTGAATTGTTCTGGAAACCTCTTAACAAGTCTTGATTTATCAAATAATGTTGAGTTAACCCATTTGGATTGTGAAGCTAATAGCTTTCAGAGCTTGATGATAAACAATCCTAAACTCGTTGATTTAAAGTTTGGTTTAAATGAATCATTAACAACAATTGATGTTTCTCAAAGTTTGGCTTTAAAGAATGTTTATTTTTATGGAACTAAGCTAACAAACATTGATCTAAGCCAGAATATTAATTTATTAGAAATTGATGCAAATGGTGGAGACTTAAGTAATATAGAAATTCCAGGTAATGGTAATTTGACAGATTTTAAGCTTACTGGCTCAAGAATTACACATTTGGATTTTAAGAATAATAATGACTTAAAGAGTATTATTTTAAATAATGGACCATTTCAAACTATTAATATATCTAATTGTGTCAACCTTGAAAATTTAGATATTAGTGATACAAAAATTGCTCAGTTGGATTTGTCGAAAAACATAAAGTTAAAAAAGTTAACAAGCATGAGAACTTCACTGAAAGAACTCGATTGCTCGTTTAATCCAGATCTTACTTTTCTAATAGCTTTTAATTGCGATGAATTGACATCAATTAACGTCACAAATTGTTTAGGCTTAAGGGAGATTTATTTTTCTAAAAGTAACCTTTCACGTATAGATTTAAGTACGAATACAAGATTAGAAAAAATTGAAGGCTATGAAAATAAATTGGAAGAAATATTGTTGCCTAATGCCCAAAGAATAAGGTTATTGAGTTTGAGTGATAATATGCTGACTAGTATTAATGTTTCTAATTATAGAACTTTAAGAACTTTGTTTTTGAATGGAAATCAATTAAAGGCATTAGATGTTTCTGGTAATACTCAATTAAGTTCATTGAACTGTTCCAACAATTTTATTGAAAATATTGATGTTACAGATAACTTATTGTTAAGACGAGTATATGTTGGTAATAATAAGTTGAAAAGTTTAAATATTAAAAATGGAAGGAATAATAGAATAGCTAATTTCAACGCATTAGGAAATCCTGATTTAACTTGTATTCAAGTTGATGATCCGGTACAGTCTGGAGGTAATGCTAATTGGATAAAGGACGATACCGCTACATTTAAAGAAACATGTGAAACAGAAGCCATTGTTGATATACCCGATGCAAACTTCAAAGCCTATTTAGTAGGTACATCAGCTATAAATACCAATGGAGATACTGAAATTCAAGTGTCAGAGGCAACTGCTTTCGTTGGAAATATTGAATGTAGAAGTAAAGATATAGCCAATTTAAAGGGAATAGAAGCCTTTGTAAATATTGTCAAATTAGATTGTTCACATAATCGTTTGGTAAATCTGGACTTGTCTGAGAATAAAAAATTAACACATTTAGAATCTTATGGAAATCAGGCTTTGTCAAATGTAAATTTGATCAATAATATAGAGCTTAAAGATTTAAGTCTAGGATATGATGCATTAATCAATGTAGACGTGTCAAAGTGCTTAAAGCTAGAGCGAATTTCAGCCGTCGATTCTAAGGTAACTGGATTAGATTTAAGTACAAATGTTAATTTGAGAAAAGTTGTCTTTACGGGGGCTAAATTAGAAAATTTGGTTCTCCCTAGCAATAGTAAGTTAGAAGAAGTAGATGTTGATCATACGAAGCTTACGGTAATCGATTTTAAAAACAACATTCGTTTAAAGAAAATTAAATTGTTTAGAAATCAGCAGTTGAGAGGTGTTAACATTTCATTATGTACAGACTTAAGGGAAATTGAAGCAACCGAAAATGGACTTGCCGCAATTGATATTAGTCAAAACACTGCCTTAGGGAAGGCTTTTCTAAAAAATAATCGTTTGGAAAATATAGTATTACCAGTTTATTCAAGACAATTAAGAACATTAGGCTTGAATAATAACAACTTGGATAATATTAATACTTCTGGACTAGTGAATTTAAGTACCTTAAGCTTAAATAACAATAACTTTACTACTCTGAATGTGACTCACAATCGATTTTTGCGTGTTTTGTATTGTGAAGAAAATAATATTCAAGAATTAAACCTGTCAAACAATCCTATTCTGACAACTCTAAACGCTAAAAAGAATGAAATAAATAAAATTGATTTGCCTCGAGTTGGAAGATTGCTCAACCTTAGGATTCAAAATAATAAGTTAGCGCAAATTGATTTATCAGGAAACAGGTTGTTGTCCGTTTTAAATGTCGATAATAATCAATTGGAAGAACTCGACTTATCTAGAAATGTTAAATTAACAACTGTTTCATGTAAAGATAATAAACTTAAGAGCTTAGATGTTAAAAATGGAAGAAATACAGATATAACAAGTTTTACAGCTACATCAAACCCAGATTTAGGTTGTATTCAGGTAGATGACGCAGGACAGTCTGATAGTAATGCTGCTTGGGTAAAAGATGATACGGCAGCCTATAGAGAATCATGTCAAATAGAGGCTATTGTTGATATACCTGATGCCAACTTTAAAGCTTATTTATTAGGAATTCCTGCCATAAACTCTAATGGAGATACTGAAATTCAAGTGCCGGAGGCGGAAGCATTCACTGGAAACATTTTTTGTAGTGATAAAAGCATTACGTCTCTTAAAGGAATAGAAGCGTTTATTAAGATAGTGAAGTTAGATTGTTCAAAGAACGATTTAAGTATTCTTGATTTATCGACGAATACTAAGCTAACTCATTTAAATTTTACAGGGAATAGACGTTTGTCAAATGTAAGTTTAGCTAATAATACAGCGCTTATTGATTTAACTTTTGGAGAGAATGATGGTTTGGTAAGCTTAGATGTAACGGAATGTTTAGCTTTAGAAAATATTATAGCTACAGGGTCAGGTTTAACAAATTTAAATTTAAGCTCAAATGTTAACTTGTTAAAAGTTAGTTTTACAGGAACTTATCTTGAGGAGGTTCAAATTCCTAATAATAGTAAAATAGAAGAGCTAGCGTTTTCTCATACAAAACTTACAACAGTTGATTTTAAGCGCAATATTCGTTTGAAAAAAATTCATCTATTAGATAATCTTTCTTTAACCAATATTAATGTTTCTGCCTGTACTAACTTAAGAGAAGTTTCTGCTGTTCGATGTGCACTTACAGGTTTAGATATTAGCAGTAATTTAAGATTAGAGAAAGCCATATGCTCTCATAATAAAATTGATAATGTAGTACTGCCAGATTATTCTGTGCAATTAAAAACAATAGACTTAAGCAATAATAAGCTAGAAAACATTAACACTAGGGGTGTTATAAACTTAAGAACTCTAAATATAAATGAAAACAACTTTACCGTATTAAACACGGCTGACAATAGGTTGTTGAAAAGTTTGTTTTGCGTTGGAAATAATATTGAAGAACTAGATGTCTCAGACAATTTGTATTTAACAGATTTGTGGGCTGGAAATAATAAAATCAATAAAGTTAACTTGAATAGAGCTATTCGTTTAACTGATCTTTATTTACAAGATAATCTATTGACGGAAATAGATCTATCGGAAAACAGATCTCTATCGATTATCAATGTTAACAATAACAAGCTAGAGGCACTTGATTTATCTAGAAATACTAGACTTACCAGTGTTTCATGTGAAAACAATAAGCTAAGAAGCCTAAATATTAAGAATAGAAGGAATACGAATATCACAGGTTTTGTTGCGTTGAATAATCCAGATTTAAATTGTATTCAAGTTGATAATGCTCAGCAATCTTTGGGTAATGCAGCATGGGAAAAGGATGCAGCAGCAATTTTTAGTGAAAATTGTCAAACAGCTTCTGTTGACGATGAATATTTTAAAAATGAGGTTAAAGTTGCACCTAACCCAGTAAGTCATACATTAGTTATTTCATTAAAGAACAATAGCGAGTTTAAAAACTGTACTTTATATAACCTTTTAGGAACAAAATTATTGAGTACTCAAAGTAGTTCAATTGATATGTCAGGATATCCGAATGGAATATATTTGGTAAAAATTACAGGAACCAACGGAAAAACAGCTACAAGAAAAGTTATTAAAAAGTAATTTACACTCCCAATATCAATTGAGCAATTAGGAAGTAAATTAATATTCCAAAAATATCATTACTAGTAGTAATAAAAGGCCCTGTTGCAATAGCAGGGTCTATTCCTCTTTTATCCAAAAACAAAGGAATAAAGGTACCTATTAAGCCTGCTACGACGATAACAACAATTAAAGATACAGAGATAGCCAAAGCTTTCATAAAGTCGCGCTCGTAAGCTAAAACAAATAAAAATAAGAAAATCGCTAACACTACTCCATTCAATAATGCCAAAAGCATCTCTTTAACCAAACGATTTTTAATACTCCCTTTTACATCATCATTGGCAAGTCCTTGAACGATAATAGCGGAAGATTGTACTCCAACATTACCTGCCATTGCTGCAATTAATGGCGTAAAGAAAAATAAGAATGCATGTTTTTTGAAAGTATGTTCGAATTCACCCATAATTAAAAAGGCTCCAATACCTCCAATTAAACCTAAAAACAACCAAGGAAGTCTTGCCTTTGTAAGTTGAATAATTGAATCACCTGCTTCAACATCTTGGGTAATTCCGGCTGCTAACTGATAATCTTTATCGGCTTCTTCTTTAATAACATCAACAATATCATCAATGGTAATTCGTCCAACTAAAACACCTAGCTCATCAACAACAGGAATTGCTTCTAAGTCATATTTCATCATAACATTAGCAATATCTTCAGCTTTGTCATGAACATTTACAAAATCAACTTTAGGAATATATACATCGGCAATTTTCGATCGAGTAGAAGCCATCAGTAGATCTTTTAAAGATAATCGACCTTTTAGTTTTCCATCACTATCAACCACGTAAATAGAATGAACTCTTGTAACTTCTTCAGCTTGTAAACGCATTTCTTTTACGCAAGTAAGTACATTCCAGTTCTCGTTTACTTTTACAAGCTCTTTTGCCATTAATCCACCAGCTGTGTCCTCATCGTATCGAAGTAATTCAACAATTTCTTTGGCGTGTTCTTTGTCCTCAATCTTTTGAATAACCTCTTGTTTCCTTTCTTCTGGAAGTTCGGCAATGACATCGGCTGCATCATCGGTATCTAACTCTTCAATTTCTTCGGCAATTTCTTTAGAAGAAAGTCTTTCAAATATTTTTTCACGAACATCTTCATCCACATCCATTAAAACATCGGCAGTGGTTTCAGAATCTAATAAACGAATAATATAAATAGCATCGTCAAAAGAAAGTTCCTCTAAAACTTCAGCAATATCGGCATGATGTGTCTCTGCAAAAAAGTCGTTTAAAGCAACGTCTTTTTTGTTTAGAATTAAATCTTCTACATTCTCAATAAGTTCTTTAGTGATTTCCAGTGCCATTGTTTGCTATTTTAGATGTTAAATCAACAAAATCCTGTACTGACAGTTGTTCAGGACGCATAGCAAATATAGGGTCTTCTTTTAAAGTGACCGAAAGATTAAATGATTTTAAACTTGAACGAAGCATTTTTCTTCGTTGGTTAAAGGCTGTTTTTACTACTCTAAAAAATAAAGCTTCGTCAACAGGAAGTGTATAGTTCTCTTTTCTAATGAGTCGGATAACTCCTGAGTCAACTTTAGGCGGTGGATTAAAAACAGTAGGCGGTACTGTAAATAAATATTCAGCATCGTAGAAGGCCTGAGTAAGTACTGAAAGTATTCCATAGGTTTTACTTCCTTTTTTCTCGGCGATACGTTGAGCTACCTCTTTTTGAAACATTCCTGAAAACTCTGGAACAAATTCACGATTCTCTATTGCCTTAAATACGATTTGAGAAGAAATGTTATATGGAAAGTTACCAATAATGGCCACTTGATTTCCCGAAAAAAAAGTTTTTAAATTTTGCTTTAAAAAGTCGCCTTCAACAATAGTAAATTTTTCAGCAGAGGTATCCAGTTTAATATGCTCCAATGGAAATGTTTCCTGTAAATAAGTTACTGACTCAGAATCAAGCTCCATGACAGTAACTTTTGGTCTTTTTTCTAGTAAATATTTTGTAAGAACTCCCATTCCTGGACCAATCTCTAAAACATTGTCATAGCCTTGTTCTGTTAGAGAATCAGCTATTTTTTTCGCTATATTTTCATCAGTTAAAAAATGTTGTCCTAAATGTTTTTTCGCTCTTACACTCATTTCTTTCAGTTATCGTTTTAAGAATTTTTAAAACTATTAGTTATTATTTGAAACAGGATAAAACTCTTTAATAAGCTTTAATTCTGTTCTAAAAGCTAACATTTTATCAGCGAATTTTTTCATTCCATCGCCTCTTAATTTTTCTGCGCTAAACTTATAATAGTTCTCTAAGTCTTCTTTTGTCTTAGCACTATATTGAATAGAATAGGTAACACCTCCCATTTCTTCTTCGACTAAAACCTGTGTCATTTTTGCACTTAAAAAATGACCTGTAGCTAAAACTTCTGGTATATGTTTTTCAATCCAAACTAACCATTCAGCTTGAATACTTTCGTCTACGTTTACAGTAACGTTATATATGTACATAAATTTAAATTCGATAAAAATGCAAAGATATAGGGTACATTAGTACGTGAAATAGTCTATGCATGAGTTAATTAAATGTCGTCGCCTCTTAACCTTCTAAACTTTCTTCTTGCGTCTACTAAATAGATGCTTGAAGCGTGGTCAAAAATAATCTTTTGGTAGTATTCTGAAGCCTTTTTCGGGTTATTTAATTTTGTATTGTATAATTCTGCTAAAGCATACAAACTATTATCAATTAAAACCCCTTCAGGATTTAGCAATAGGACTTTTTCAAAATTAGAAATAGCCTCATTAAATTTTTCCTTTTTTACATAAAGTTCTGCTTGTTTAAATAGAGCTTCATCTTCAATTGGTTGATTTTTGTAGTTTGTGATAACCTCTGATAAAATACTAATAGCTTCCTCATTTTTATTTTGATAAGCAAGTAAATCTGCTTTTGCATATTCTTTCAATCCTGTAGGAATACTATCTGAAGGTTGATTGTCCGAAATGGTTAAAAAAAGCTCAGTGGCATCATTGGCTATTAGTTGTGTAGCGGAACCTTTTAATATTTTTAATTGTGCTTTTGCCCAAGTAAAATCGCTTTTAAAATAGGAGGTTTGGGCTACTTTAAAGCGAGCTTCTTGCGCCAATTGATGATTCTTAAACTTTGTTTGAACTTGAGAGAAATAAATTAAGGCTTTATTAAACTTTCTTGTAAACACAAGGACTTCTCCTAGTTTTAATTTAACGGAGGCCTTAGCAAACTTTGAACCAGCCAAACTCAGTGCTTTTTCTAAAACAGAAATAGCCTCTTCTGGATTGTTTCGTTGAAAGGTTAAAAAATCAGCATAGGCAAGTTGTATGTATATAGTTTTTCTACTGATACCATATTGATCTAAAACTGATTTAAACTTGTTATCTAACTCTGGTTCTTTGTTGGCAATATCAATAATTAAGTTCATGTAAATGGCATGAAACTTATCGCTTTCATAATTTGTTTTTTCAATAACTAAGTTAAAACAATCTTTAGCCGTATCATTATCTAAATTATCAAAGGCTATCTTACCTAGCTCTTTCACACTAGATAAATGATCTGCATCACGAGCTATTAAAGCTTTGTATTGAGTTAATGCTTTTTGATATTGTTTTTGTTTTATAAAAAGCCAAGCAAGAAGATTATTCCAGATGTTTTTTGGGTTGCTAATAGATTTTCTTAGTAATGCTTTCTTGAATAGAATATTATTTTCGTTTTCTGGCTCTTCATTAATGTATCGGTTTGCATAACGTTTTACATTGTTAACGAAGTTCTCATTCTTATCTACTAGATCAACATAAGATTCAAACATTTTTCCAAAATCTCCTTTTTCACCATAAATCTGAGCTAGCTGAAATCCAAAATTAGCTTTTGGATTTTGTTCCATAACAGTGGTATATGCCTCAATAGCGTAATCCAGTTTATTATATTCTTTAAAAAGATTGGCTGTTACGCTACCATACCCTCGTTTACTTTTAATGGTTTCTAGTGCTTTTTGATAGTATTCATTCGCTTTATCAGAAAGCTGTTGTCTTTCGTAGTTATGTCCTAAGACTACTAGAAGAAAAGTTTGCTTTGGAAATCTTTTAATTTTTTCGGTAACAAGGGTTTCAACCAAAGAAAACTGATTTGTTTCTTGATAACAGGTAACTAATCGTTTTAAATAAGTAGTATTATATGGACTCTTTTTATATAATTCTTTATAAAGTTGAATCGCTTTTTTGAACTCATTATTTCTGAAATAATTTTCAGCAATGATAAAATTGTTCTTCTGAGCAAAAGAAAAAGAACAAAGAAAAAACAAAAAAAGAAAGGCTATATTTTTTTTCATTAAAATGGGACCAATGAATTTTTAGAAACACTAGTTACACAAAAATCTTAAAAAAAGACCTATTATCAAAGGGTTACTTTCTTTTTAAATATTTTATAACAAATTAATATCACAGAAAACAAGTTTCGTTTACAACATAAAATTCAACAAAATTATTTTTTGGCACGAACTTTGTTTTCTATGTAGCATAACTAAATTATACACAAATGAAAACTTTATCAAAACAATACGAATCGGCAAAAGAAAGAGCAAATGAGTTTATGAAAAACGGACAAATATCTCAGTATTTTGATGCTCTTTTAGAAATGAATAGATATAAGAAATTAATGGTTGCAGTAATTGCAAACTAAAAAAGTAAGTTTCTACAGAAACTTACTTTTTGTTTTATACATCCCTAATTATAAGAATTAATCGATCATATCGAAACCACAATAAGGAACTAATACTTCAGGAATTTTTATTCCATTTTCCGTCTGATAATTTTCTAGGATTCCAGCTAATACTCTAGGTAAAGCCAATGAACTACCATTTAAGGTGTGGGCTAATTGACTTTTTCCATCCTTGTTTTTAAAACGTAGTTTTAATCTGTTAGCTTGATACGTTTCAAAATTCGAAGCAGAACTAATTTCTAACCAACGTTCTTGAGCAGTAGAGTACAACTCAAAATCGAAAGTTAAAGCTGAGGTAAAACCAGTATCACCACCACATAAACGTAAAATTCTATAAGGTAGTTTTAACTCTCTTAAAATATCTTTAATATGCTCAACCATTCCGTTTAAAGCATTATAAGAATTATCTGGATGCTCTACTCTTACGATTTCAACCTTGTCAAACTGATGCAATCTGTTTAAACCTCTTACATGTGCTCCATAACTTCCAGCTTCCCTTCTAAAACAAGGAGTGTATCCAGTGAAAGACTTAGGTAAGTCGGCCTCTTTCAATAAATCACCTCTAAGCATATTTGTTATTGGAACTTCTGCTGTTGGGATTAAATACAAATCATCAACTGTAATATGATACATTTGTCCTTCTTTATCTGGTAATTGACCAGTTCCGTAACCAGAAGCTTCATTAATTAAGTGAGGCACCTGTACTTCAGTATAACCAGCTGCCGTATTCTTATCTAAGAAATAAGAAATTAAAGCACGTTGTAAGCGAGCCCCTTTCCCTTTGTAAATAGGAAAACCAGCCCCAGTTACTTTTGCTCCAAGATCAAAATCGATAATATCATATTTCTTTGCAAGCTCCCAGTGAGGTAACGCTTTGTCACCAAGATCAGGAATAGTACCTTCTTTGTATACCTCTTCATTATCTTCCTCATTTTTTCCAGCAACTACCGAAGCATGTGGTACATTTGGAATTTGGTATAAAAGATCTTGTAGCTTATCCGAAACTGTATTTAGTTTCTCGGTAAGCTCTTTTGATTGCTCCTTTAACTGACCAGTTTTTTCTTTAATTAAGTTCGCTTTTTGAACTTCACCAGACTTAAAAAGAGCACCTATTTCCTTGGACAGCTTATTAGATTCAGCTAATACATTGTCTAGTAAAACTTGAGTAGATCTTCTAGCTTCGTCTGTATTTAATACTTCATCAATAATTGTTTCAGCATTTGCAAAATTACGCTTTGCAAGCCCTTCTAAAACAGTTTGTTTGTTTTCTCTAATAAACTGAATTTGTAACATCTTTTATTTTTTTAAGAAGAGCAAAGATAAAGGAAGTAATAGATTTAAGCAATGCCTTGTTAATACTAAATTTTTTCCATCATCATGAAGAAGTCAGATAGGGTGATATTGAAGTATTCGCATATTTTTTGTAGCGTAGAAATGGTGATGTTAGTTTTCCCCTGTTCAATCCTCGCTAAATGAATCCCCGTGTCAATATAAAATTCACTCAAAGTCACATTATACTCATCTCGTAGAATTTTAACGCAAAGGGCAATCTTTTTTAAAGTTATCTCCTCTTTTGACAGTATCATTCTTTTTTTTGATACAAATTCTTAAAAACATATGAATTACATAATGACAAGTGTGTCATTATAAAGACTTTAAAAGAATTAACTTTGTCTACAGTTGCGTCAAAGGCTAATTCTAGAGGTTTAAGAATAAGGGGGGATTTATTTAATAATTTTTGAAATTAGAAGTTGGCGTAACTTTTTAAGAATTCGCCCGCGTTTCTTTCATCTTTTTCTAATTGTTCTTTTAATTCATTTATCGAATTAAATTTTTGCTCCTCTCTTAGAAAATAGAGTAGCTCAATTGTGATTTGTTGACTGTATATATCTTTATTGAAATCGAAGAAATGTACTTCGATTGTTCGGTTATCACCACTGACAGTGGGTCTAACCCCTATATTCATCATTCCAAATACCGACTGGTTATCTATATTAGATTTGACAACATAGGCGCCCGTCTTTGGAATTAATTTGTATTCCTCCTCAATATGGATGTTTGCTGTAGGAAAACCTATTTTTCCCCCTAGTTGCTCCCCTGTCACCACTGTGCCTGTTAAACTAAAATTATACCCAAGGTATTTGTTAGCTGTTTTTAATTGGCCATTTAGAAGTGCTTTCCTAATTTTTGTAGAGCTAACCGAGACATGATCAATGTCTTGAGCTGGTATTTCCTCAACATGGAAGTCATATAAGTACGAATATTCCGTTAGTTGCTCTATGTTTCCTTCTCTGTTTTTTCCAAAATGATGATCGTATCCGATTATCAACTTATCAATATTCAACTTGTTTACCAAAACATCTCTAACAAAGTCTAATGCAGTAAGACGCGAAAACTCTCTGTCAAATGGATGAATAATTAAATAGTCAAGCCCTAGGTTTTCTAATTGTTGAGTTCTTTCCTTAATAGTGTTTATAAGCTGAATAGATACATCTTGTTGAAGCACCATTCTTGGATGAGGGAAGAAAGTAAGTACAACGGACTTCTTGTTATTTAATTTAGCATCCTCAATTAATTTCTTAATGATTTTTTGATGACCGATATGAACCCCATCAAAAGTTCCAATGGTAACATACGTTTTTTGAGAGGGATTAAAATCAAAAATAGAATGGGTTACTTCCAATTTACAATATAAATTTTTACAAATGTACAATTTGTAAGACACATTTTGAAACAGTATGTACATTTATACATAAACAAACATTGCAATCTGTTTGCGGTCTAATGGAAATTCAAAAAGGTAAAGTAGGATATTGGATTTTATGTTGTTTTCTACAGATTGCGGATTTTTCATTGAGATATAGGAGTTCAATGAAGTTGTGTTAAAATTTTCGCAAACGATTAGTAAAATATAGAGGTTTTAATAAAATTTAACACAAATAATTAGAAAAACAAAAAAAATCGTATTTTGCGTTTAGTTAACAAATTATTTTACACAATTATTATGATGAATAGATTATTACTAGTTGCATTTGCATTGTGCAGTAGTTTGATGTTTTCGCAAACAACAATTACGGGTACTGTGAATGACGCAACACTGGGAGGTCCCCTGCCAGGAGCTAATATCAAGGTTTCAAGAAAAGCTGTAGGTACAACTACAGATTTCGATGGAAAATTTACATTAACTGTTACAGACACCCCTCCTTTTACAATTGAAGTTTCTTTAATTGGTTATCAAACGAAATCGGTTGAGATAACACAAAACAATCAAAATGTAGAAGTGAGTTTGTCAGAAAATGATACTGCTTTGGATGAGGTAGTAGTTTCTGCTTCGAGAACTCCTGAACGTATTATGGAATCTCCAGTAACTGTTGAAAGAATGGATGTTAGAGAAATAAGAAATACCTCTTCTCCTTCATTCTACGATGGTTTAGAAAATCTTAAAGGTGTTGATATTAATGCAAACAGTTTAACTTTTAAATCTGTAAATACTCGTGGTTTCGCGACATTTGCAAATACAAGGTTTTTACAGTTAGTTGATGGGATGGATAATTCATCTCCTGCGTTAAATTTCGCAATAGGTAACTTACTAGGTTTATCAGAATTAGATGTTCAGAGTGTTGAATTACTTCCTGGAGCTTCTTCTGCATTATATGGTGCAAATGCCTTTAATGGTATTATGTTTATGACCAGTAAAAACCCATTTGACCATCAAGGGATTAGTACGGTGGTTAAAACAGGAATTACCAGTCAGGAAGCGGCAGGAGACAATGCTTTTTACGATGTAGGTATTAGAATGGCGCATGCTTTTGATGATAAGTTTGCAGCAAAAGCAACATTCTCTTTATTACAAGGAACTGAATGGTACGCTACAGATTATAGAAATACAAATGGAGATTTAGGAACTCATGTTCCTGGAGATAGGTCTAACAATGACTATGACGGATTAAACGTTTATGGTGATGAGGTTTCTACAAATCTTGGTGGAGCTATTGGAACAGTTAGTAGAACAGGGTATAATGAAGTAGATTTAATGAACTATGATGCAAGAAGCGTTAAGTTTGGTGGAGCTTTACATTACAGACCTTGGGGTAACGACCGTTTAGAATTAATTTATGATACTAAAATTGGGGTAGGAAATACCATTTATCAAGGTACAAATAGGTATAGCATCAAGAATTTCTTTATGCAACAACACAAGATTGAGGCTAGAGGTAAAAACTTCTTCGTAAGAGGATATGTTACCGATGAAGATGCAGGAGATTCTTATGATACTCGTTTCGCAGCTATCAATGTTAACAGAAAGTGGAAATCGGATACAGATTGGTTCACTCAATATGCTGGAGCTTATTTAATGACTGGTTCTCATGCAGAGGCTAGAAGAGTTGCAGATACAGGTAGACTTCTTCCTGGAACTCCTGGATTCCAAGCAGCTTTTGATGAAGTAGTTGCTGATGGTGATTTATCAACTGGAGCTAAGTTTATTGATAATACAAAGTTGTACCACGTTGATGCCAACTTAAATTTAAGAGACTATATTGATTGGGCTGAAGTTCAATTTGGAGGTTCTTACCGTCAATATGTTTTAAATTCTCAAGGAACAATATTTACTGACTTTGATGGTCCAATTGATTACGATGAATACGGAGTATATTCTCAAATTCAAAAGAAATTAATGGATGATCGTTTAAAGTTAACAGGATCTATCCGTTATGATAAAGCTCAAAACTTCGATGGTAATTTCTCACCTAGAATTTCGGTAGCTTACGCAGCTGGTGAAACAAGAGATCATAACTTCAGAGCTTCTTTCCAAACAGGATTCAGAAACCCAACAACTCAAGATCAATATATTGGTTTAAATGCAGGTAGAGCTTTCTTAGTAGGATCTGCTCCAGATAACTTAGATAGATATGTTACAACTCCTATAAACCTAAGTACTCCTGGTCAAGCTTTGACTGGAGATACTCAGAGATCAATTGTTGGTAGAAGTGCATATGAGAATGCATTTTCTTTGGCGTCTGTTTTAGCAGGAGCTCCAACAAAAGCGGTGGTAGATTTGGTAAAGCCAGAAAAAGTTACAGCTTATGAAGTTGGATATCGTGGAGTTATTCCTGTATCTGACCAAAAATTAAGTATTGATTTAAGTGTTTATTATAACCAATATGAAGATTTCATTGCAAATGAGAACGTAATGGTGCCATTATATGGAACTGTTGGAAATGCGGATGCTTTACTTGCTTTAGCAAATGGAGACACGAGAGTATTCTCAACATATACAAACTCTGCAGCAGATATTAGTTCATATGGAGCAACTATCGGATTAAATACAAAAGTTTTTAATGGGTTTAACTTAGGTGTTAACTATACTTATGCAAAGTTTGATTTTGATCAAGCTTCTGATCCTGACTTTGAGGCAGGGTTTAACACTCCTGAACATAAGGTGAAGTTACAGTTTGGAAAAACAAATTTGTTTGAAAACTTCGGATTTAACGTGAATGCTAGATGGCAAGATGAATACTTATGGGAATCTACTTTCTTAGATGCTGTTATCGATTCAAGAACAGTGATAGATGCACAGGTAAATTATAGAGTTCCAAAATGGAAGTCTGTATTTAAGTTAGGTGGAGCTAATTTAACAGGACAAGAGTATTTAAGTGCTCCTGGAGTTGGAGCAATAGGTTCACAGTATTTTATTTCTTGGACTATTAATAACTAAAAACGTGATGATGATGAAAAAAAATATAGGATGGGTTTTAGGTTTAGCAGTAGCTTTAACCGCCTGTGATGTAAATAATGAATTAGAAGAAATTCAAGGTCCAGTAGTTCCTGATGTTGCTTTGCAAGCAGGAAGTGCCGACTTTTCAAAATATATTTCAGTTGGAGCTTCCTTTACAGCAGGTTTCACTGATGGAGCAATGTTTATAAAAGGACAAGAGAATTCTTTTCCGAATATCTTGTCTGGAAAGTTTTCTATGGCCAATGGAGGTACTTTTAATCAACCATTAATGTCTGATAATATTGGTGGTTTGGTAAGTGGTACAACGGTAGTGCAAGAACCGCGTTTTTACTTTAATGGAGCTGGACCTGCAAGGCTTGATAAAATGCCAACGACACAAGTAGGTGTTCCAGCTACAGGGGCTCCAGACTTTCATAACTATGGTGTTCCAGGAGCAAAGAGCTTTCATTTTGTAGCACCTGGATATGGTTCTTTAGCAGGTTTGGCAAATGGTACGGCAAATCCTTACTTTGTAAGAATGTCACCAACACAATCTACTGTGATCGCAGAGGCTGTTTCCAAACAACCAACATTCTTTACACTGTCTGAAATCGGAGGAAATGATGTATTGGGATATGCAATTGCTGGAGGAGCAGGTGAAAACCAAACAGGAAACCCTGACCCTGCGACTTATGGATCAACAGATATTACAGATCCAGATCTTTTTGCGCAGACTTTCTCAGGTCTTGTTGATGCCTTAACCGCTAATGGAGCAAAAGGAGTTGTAGCAACAGTTCCTTATATTACTTCGTTGCCTTATTTTACAACAGTCCCTTATAACCCAGTACCAATGGATGCCGCTACAGCAGGAGCGGTAAATCAAGGATATGCTGCATATAACGTAGGAATACAACAGGCATTTGCGTTTTTAGTAGCAAACACCCCAATGACACAAGAAATGGCGGATGCTGAAATTGCAAAACGTACCATTACTTTTGCTGAAGGACAGAATGCTGTAGTAATTTTAGATGAAGAGGGATTAACTGATTTAACAGGAATTAATCCTCGATTACTGAGTTTAAGACAAACAACTGCTGACGATTTAATAGTGTTGCCTGCTTCAGCTTTTATTGGAACAACGGTTGGAGGTAATCCACAGATGATAAACGGGGTTTCAGCTCCATTAGGAGATCAGTGGGTTTTAACTGCTGAAGAAGTGGCTGGAGTAAAAACCGCTACTGATGCTTATAATGCTACAATAACTAGTGTTGCAAGTGCAAAAGGATTAGCGTTGGCTGATTTTAAAGCGCTTTTGGAGCAAGCATCTACTACAGGAATTGTATTTGATGAATTTACAACGAATGCAAGTCTTGTTTTCGGTGGTTTAGTAAGTCTAGATGGAATTCACTTAACGGGTAGAGGATATGCGTTAATGGCGAATACCATTTTAAAAGCTATTGATACAACATATGGATCGAATTTCGCAGATGCCACTAATGGATTGGCAAAAGCTGCAGATCATCCAACAAATTACTCTCCAGCATTGGAATAGTAATTTAAATAAACCAAATAAAAAGGTCGAAGATTAATCTTCGACCTTTTTGTTTTTATCAGAATCTAAAATGTATTTCTTGTACTTACCATCCTTGTATCGGTAATAAATAAAAACAGGCATAAGTATAAAGGCCATGTAAAATACTCCGAGCCCCATAACAACTTCTGCTTTTGGATGTTCAATATTGAGAAGTACAGCACCAGTAATCATCCAAAG
Organism: Tenacibaculum xiamenense; assembly: GCF_964513065.1. NCBI lineage: Bacteria > Pseudomonadati > Bacteroidota > Flavobacteriia > Flavobacteriales > Flavobacteriaceae > Tenacibaculum > Tenacibaculum xiamenense. The sequence continues at coordinate 272,053 of NZ_CAZEQU010000011.1, read as the reverse complement.
CAAGAATATTGCGAATAATATTTTAATCAACTTCATTTTAAGTTATAATTATGCGTTGAGGTTGTAAAATTAGTGTTTTTCTATTGATTTTTTTATTTAGAATGATTTTAAATAGTTAGATTTGTCAATGTTGTTCTTTCAACCTTTTATTGGAAATACCAACATAATGAAACTATAAACTAAATAAACAGATCATTTGATATGAAAACACACGTGATACTACTCTTTCTTTTTCTATCATTCGGAATAAATGCACAAGAGAAAAATATTTTTTTAGATAGAGATTTTTGGAAAGGAAAACCAACGATTGCTCAAATAAAACAAAAGATAAAGGAGGGGCACGACCCTATTGAGAAAGGACCTTTTGCTTTCGACGGAACTGCCTATGGAATTATTGATGACGCTCCTGTTGAAAGTTTGAAATATATGCTTACTCTTAAAGGAAATCCGGCAAACAAACAAACTCATGGAGGAATCCCATATTTATTATGGGCTGCTTATAAAGGAAACAAAGATTTAGTTAAACATTTATTGGAGCTTGGAGCTGACCCTAACTTTAGTTCTTCAAGAGGGACTAATATGTTACTTATGGCTGCAATAGGTGGTGTCGAAGATAAATCTATTTATGACTTAATTTTTTCTTATGGTATTGAACCTAGTCACAAAAATAAATCTGGAGCCAATGCTTTAATGGTATTATCAGGTTCTAAAGCAAAGGATTTATCAATATTTCAATACTTTTTGGATAAGGGTGTTTCAATTAAATGCGAAGATAACGATGGTAATAACCTTTTTAATTACGCAGCAAGAGGTGGTAATTTAAATGTAATGAAGCTCTGGGTTAATAAAGGAGTATCCTATAAAACCATTAATAAAAAGGGTGAAAATCCAGTATTGTTCGCCTCTTATGGAAGGAGAAGAAGAACACTCGATATGGAAGTTTTTAATTATTTATCAAATGAACTGAAAATGGAAATTGATATGGTAAATTGGGAAGGGAAGTCTCCTTTACATTTAGCATCAAGAAGAGCTACACCTGAGTTGCTTGATTTTTTTATTTCAAAAGGAGTTTCTCCTAACCAGGTTGATGAAAATGGAAATATAGCTTTGATAAATTCTGTATCGTCAAAGACTGAGAACCTTGAGAAATTACTGCCACATACAAACAATATAAACCATAAAAACAATAAAGGTGAATCGGCATTAACTTTGTCTATTATGAGGAGGTCTAAGAAAGCTTTTGATATTTTAATCGAAAAAAAAGCAGATCCTTTAGTGTCAGATAAAGAAGGTATGAATTTACTTCATCATGTATTTAATGGTTATAGTAAGAAAAGAAAAGAAGAAGCTTCGCATATGATTGCAAAATTGCTAGAGGCTGGAGTCGATCCTAAGTCAACAGATAAAAAAGGAAATAACTTGGCTCATATAGCTATTGAAAAAAGTAGTCCTTTTTTACTAGAAAAAGCCATTGAATTAGGGGCAAATATAAACAATCAGAACAACTTAAATTTAAGCCCATTGCATTTGGCCGCAATGCAAGCTAAAAATAAAGAGCTATTGAACTTACTTCTGGAAAATGGAGCTAACAAATACCTTACAACTGATTTTAACGAAAGTGCTTATGATTTAGCAATGGAAAATGAAATCTTGAAAAAGGAGAAGGTTAGCCTAAAATTTTTAAGAGTGAACTAAATCAGCGAAAATAAAGTAGGATTTTCAACTAAAACCTAATAGTTCGAAGAAACCTACTAGTTTTAAATTTAAATCATTTATTAATAAAAAAACCTATCTGAACTCAGATAGGTTTTTGCGTTATTTAAAAGTAGTTTTATTACATTTTTTGAAGCCAGGTACGTACATCTACCTCTTCTTTGATAATTGCTCTTAAATCGTCTATTTTAACACGTTTTTGCTCCATTGTATCTCTATGACGTATGGTAACAGTGTTGTCTTCTAAGGTATCGTGGTCTACCGTAATGCAGAAAGGTGTTCCTGCAGCATCTTGACGACGGTAACGACGTCCAACAGCATCTTTTTCATCATAAGCAACATTGAAGTCCCATTTTAGGTCATCTACAATTTTACGTGCAATCTCAGGTAAGCCATCTTTTTTAACCAAAGGTAAAATAGCTGCCTTAACAGGAGCCAATACAGCTGGTAACTTTAACACAACTCTTGTGGTGTTATTGTCAAGCTCTTCTTCTTGTAATGAATTAGCAAAAACAGCTAAGAACATTCTATCTAAACCAATAGAGGTTTCAACTACATATGGTACATAACTTTTGTTCTCTTCATGATCAAAATATTGTAGCTTTTTTCCAGAGAATTCTTCGTGCGCTTTTAAATCAAAGTCAGTTCTAGAATGAATTCCCTCTAATTCTTTGAAACCGAAAGGGAATTTAAATTCTATATCGGCAGCTGCATCAGCATAGTGTGCTAACTTTTCATGGTCATGGAAACGATAGTTATCTTCACCCATTCCAAGAGATAAATGCCACTTTAAACGAGTTTCTTTCCATTTTTCATACCATTCTTTTTGAGTTCCAGGTTTTACAAAGAATTGCATTTCCATTTGTTCGAACTCTCTCATTCTAAAAATGAACTGGCGCGCTACAATTTCATTTCTAAATGCCTTACCAGTTTGTGCAATTCCAAAAGGAATTTTCATACGTCCGGTTTTCTGAACATTTAAAAAGTTAACAAAAATACCTTGAGCAGTTTCTGGACGAAGATATACTTGCATTGAACTATCAGCGGATGCTCCTAATTGTGTTCCAAACATTAAGTTAAACTGTTTAACATCTGTCCAGTTTTTACTTCCAGTTAAAGGATCAGCAATTTCAAGTTCTTCAATCAATAATTTAACATCAGCCAAATCTTCATTTTCCAATGATTTTGCTAACCTGCTTAGTATCGTATTAATTTTTTCCTGATAGCCAAGAACTCGAGGGTTTGTTGTCACAAACTCTTCTTTGTTGAAAGCTTCGCCAAAACGCTTTTGCGCTTTTTTTACTTCCTTCTCAATTTTTGCTTCAATCTTAGCACAGTAATCTTCCACTAAAACATCGGCACGATATCTTTTTTTACTGTCCTTGTTATCAATAAGAGGATCATTAAAAGCGTCAACGTGGCCTGAAGCTTTCCAAGTAGTTGGGTGCATAAGAATTGAGGCATCGATACCAACAATATTTTCATGCATTTGAACCATGGCTTTCCACCAATAGTCTCTAATATTTTTCTTAAGCTCAGCTCCATTTTGAGCGTAGTCATATACCGCACTCAATCCGTCATAAATTTCAGAAGATTGAAAGATATAACCATATTCTTTTGCGTGCGAAATTACTTTTTTAAATAAATCTTCTTGTTTTGCCATTTTGCAAAAATAACAGAAGCTTTTAAACTATTGTTAAATCCATAAAAAAAAGTGAAGATTTTTAACCTCCACTTTTGATTTTTATAATACTTATGAATTCAAATAAGTATTTGTTATGTGTTTTTCTTACAATATGTTATGTGCGTTTATCTTAAACTAACAGATGAGTTTCCAGAATATTCTCCTTCGACAAAAGCACTTATGGTGTATTTTCCTTTAAATATCTCATCGCGATTAACCAAAATAAAAGAAACTAAGCTTAATCTGGTATTATTATAATTTACCAAAAGAGAATCGCTGTATTGAATTCTTGCACCATTATTTAAGCTAGCTTTACCTTTAGGGGTAATTACATTCTTTTTTTCATCAATAATTTGAATGTATACTCTTTTCTTTCCAGCAGTAGTTACAGCATTTTCTAGTAAATCAAAGTTAACCTTAAAAGCGTCGGTTCTACTTGATCTGGAAGTGCTAGTAAGTTTTCCACTGCTTCGTTCTTTCATAGCAATCACCTTCACTGGACTTATTTCAATTTTCGAAGCAACAGCAACTTTAGCTTCTAACTCTTTGTTTTTCTCAATTAACTCGGTGTTTACTGTTTCTTTTTGACTTAAAATTTCGTTAGTAATTACATTTTCTTGAGCTAAGGCTTGATTGGCGGAGTTAAGCGAATCAATTTTTATAAATAAACGTCTGTTTTCTCTTTCCAGACTTGCTATTTTACTTCTATATTTTCTTATTAAGTTGTAATTGTTTCCTTCTAGTTTGGCTACAGAGTCACGTAAGTTTTTCATTTTTTCAACTTCAACTCGTAGTCTCTTCGAAAGGCTTTTCTTTCGCACAACAACATCGGTGTAGTCTTTAATCATTTCGTCTAAGGCATTCTTCAAATCTTTCTTTTCTTGTTTAAAAACACCTTGGAGGTCTTTTATTTCACTAGAGACTTTTAGGTTGTAGAGTGTTAAAAATAAAACAGCGAACAAAAGAACTATTAAAACCGCATTTTTTGTAGTGTTTGCTTTCATTATAATTCAGGGGATTTTAGGGTTGTTATTTTAGTTTAATAATTGATTCTTTTAAGTATTTTCCATTCACATAAATTTTTACTTTGTAGTTTCCTTTTTCCATTTTTTCCTTATCTACGTCAATTAACGACATGATGGCGAGTGTGTTGTTAAAGTAGTTGGCTTTTAGGGTATTGGTGTATATAATTCGTTTTCCATTTTTTAGCTGAGTCCTTCCCTTTACGTAAATTACTTCGTTTTTCGGATTTATTAATTGTATGTAAATTGGAATTATGCCTTTATCGATGATTTTGTTTTCAAGTAGATCAAATTTTACACGGAAAGCATCTGTTTTCCATGATCTATATGTCGTAGTTAGCTTGCCACTACTTTTCTTTTTCATGGCGCTGAAATCGACATTGGAAATTTCAAGAGCTGTCGCCGTTTCTATTTTTCTTGATAAAGCTCTATTACTATTGTAAAGTTCAGAGTTTAACTGTTCTGTTTCACTTAATATTCCTTTTACACTATCATTTTCAATAAATAAGTTTTGATTAAGTTTACTAATAGAATCTAATTTATTCAGTAATTCCTTATTTTCCTTTTCTAAATTAGAAATACGCTTCCTATACATGCGTAAAAGGTTAAAGTTAGATACTTTTAAACCTTGAATAGTGTCTCGTAAAGATATAGCCTTTCCTAGCTGATCTTTAATTTTACCTGAAAATTCATGATTTTCGTAGTTAATACTTTGGTATTCTTCAATTACCTGTTGCAGTTCGTTTTCGAGTTCTTGCTTTTCAGTATCAAAAGCATCTTTTAACATTGAGAAGTCTCTAGAATTCTGGTAGGCCAGAAGACCGATGAAAATAACTAACAAGAGTAAGAAGGCTATTAATCCTTTATTTTTCAAATTTTTGGCAACCATCTTAAGGGGGAATTACAATGGATAAAACTAATAAGTTTTACGCTAAAATACTATTTTTTAACACATTTGTAAATAAAAGCGGGAGGAAAATTTAGTGTTTCGAAGTCTAATGCGATATTTTTTCCAAAAACTTCCTTTAATTTCTTTAGGTATGACAGGGAATATTGGTACTGAATGAAAACTCCATTTTTTTTTAAGGATGAGTGGCTGTTATTCAGTATTTTACTGGAAATTTGTTTGGGTATGATGGTCAAAGGCAAGCTAGAAACAATAGCATCTACTTTTTGAAACCCTAATTTTTCAATTTCGGAAGTAATGTTTTCAGCTGATTCTTTAAGTACAATAAGTTGTGGATGCTCAATCTCTGTAAGTTCTTTGTAAAAGACATCGTTTATTTCAAAACATATCAATACTGCTTCTGGGTTTAGTTTTCCTAGAATATTTTTGGTAATCGCCCCATTTCCTGGTCCTAGTTCTATGATTACTTTAGAATCGGAAAAATTAATATTGCTAAGCATTTTGTTAGCCAAAAACCTTGAGCTAGGAACTAAGGTCCCTGATGTTTTGTAATTTTTTACCGCCTCTTTGAAAAAACTTATTGTTTTACTCACAATACTGCTATAATTTAATATCTTACACAAAAAAGCTATTGAAAATGAAACCTTTGAAGGATGTATTCTCTATTTTCTTTCCTAATATATGTGTCAATTGTCAATCAAGACTTTTAAGAAATGAGCAATTTTTATGCATTGTTTGTTTAAATGATCTCCCTGTTATAATATATAACGACACAACAAAAAAAATGTTACAAAATATTTTCTTTGGGAAAGTGCCGGTCCAAAATGTTTATTCTTTTTTGTATTTTAATAAATATGGAATTACTAAAAAGTTAATTCACGAGTTAAAATACAAAAAAGAACAAAACATAGGAACTTTTCTTGGAAGAAGGATGTGTTATGAAATTGAAAAATTAAAGTTGTTTAGTGATGTTGATTGCGTTTTACCCGTACCATTGCATAAGAACAAGCTTAGACTAAGAGGCTACAATCAAGTTGATAAATTTGGAGTAGTACTTAGCAATTATTTACAAGTACCTTATATTCTGGGTGTATTAAAAAGAGTTTCGAGAAGTGAAACCCAAACTTTAAAACAACGATTTGAAAGGTTTTCAAATGCAGATTCGAAATTCCATATTTCAGATGTTGATTGTCTTAAAAATAAACATGTTTTGTTAATTGACGATGTAATTACAACTGGAGCAACATTGGTTTCTTGTTGTGAAGAGTTGCTAAAAGTTAAAAATATCAAAATAAGTGTGTGTACAATGGCTTATACAGAGAATGAATGAGCATTGATTACCGTTATTTTACTACTTTTGGTTTTTATTTAAAATACTTGCTTAGTGAAGATAATATCAAAAACTTGTGTTTTTTTTCTGGTCGTATTAATTTCTAGTTGTGCTAGAAAAGGTAGACCTGAAGGAGGTCCTAAAGATGAGGATGCTCCAATTATGGTTACAGCAAACCCTCCTTATGAAAGCATTAATTTTGATAAAAAGACGGTTAGAATCTATTTTGATGAATATGTGGTTTTAAAAGATCTGACCAAACAGTTGGTTGTTTCACCTCCATTGAAAAATCCATTGGTAATAACTCCGCAAGGAACTCCAAGCAAATATTTTAATATTAAAATACTGGATATGTTAAAACCAAATACTACTTACACTTTTAACTTTGGAAATGCCATTCAGGATAATAATGAAGGGAATAAGTTGGAAAGCTTTAAGTATGTGTTTTCTACAGGGACTACTATTGATTCTCTTGAGGTAAGTGGAAGCATTACTCATTCTTTTAACAGAGAAAAAGAGAAAAATATTAGTGTTTTATTGTACAAACTTGATAGTTCATTTACAGATTCAATTGTTTATAAAAAGAAACCAGAGTACGTAACAAATACATTAGATTCTACCCAGTTTAATTTTACAAATATTAAAGAAGGGAAGTATTTTATGATGGCTTTGAAAGAACCTGCTAATGATTATTTGTTTAATCCAAAAACGGATCAATTAGGGTTTATAAATGATACCATTGTGTTACCAAGAGACAGTATTATTGCAAAAGAAATAAGATTGTTCAAGGAAAAGCAACCGTTTGTATTAAAACGCCCGAAGGAATTATTCAAAGGAAAACTACAATTTGGTTTCCAGGGAGGAAAAAAGGATTTAGAAATAAAATTGTTATCTAAAACTCCTGAGCCATTTGAATCCTTTACTCAATTTGAAAAAGAAAAGGATACTTTATATTATTGGCATACGCCAATAGAGGCTGATTCTTTAAACTTTTTGGTTACAAAGAAGGATTATATTGACACTATTACAGTTCGGTTGAGAAAAAAGAAGATTGATTCCTTAAAAGTTACCTCAAGTATTTCGTCTGTGTTGAATCCAAGAGACACGTTGTTTTTAGAAACAAATAATCCAATAAAAACTATTGATTCAACCAAAATATCATTTGTTGATAAAGACACAATCAATGTGCCTTATAAATTAAAAAAGATAAATTCAAATAAGGTTGCCGTTTTGTTTGAGTCAAAGAAGAACTGGAATTATCGTATGCAAGTTTTACCAAATGCTATAGGCGATTTATATCAAACAAAAAATGATACTCTAAACTATCAGTTTGGAACAAGAGATGTTGAAGATTATGGTAGTATTGTATTGGATGTTCAAAATAAGAAAAACAAAACGGTTATTATCCAGTTATTATTAGGAGATAAGGTCGCTATTGAAGAAGTAATAAAATCGTCTAAAAAGATAACTTATGAGTTATTAGAACCAAAAGAATATTCAGTTAGAGCAATTATTGATGAAAATGAAAATGGTGTTTGGGATACTGGTAATTATTTAAAAAGGATTCAACCCGAAAAAGTAATTTATATGCCTCAAGAATTTAAGCTTAGAGCAAATTGGATACAAAACGAAATTTTTGAAATTGAATAAAAAAAGTCCGCAAATCGCGGACTTTTTTTTGGATGGAATTATTTTTTGTTAGACTTAGCCCAAGTGTCTCTGAGTCCAACAGTTTTATTAAATACTAGTTTTTCAGGAGTTGAATCATCGTCAACATTGAAATACCCTAATCTCTGGAATTGAAAACGATCTCCTATTTTAGCTTCCTGTAAGCTAGGCTCAACAAAAGCATTAATGGTATTTAAAGAATCAGGATTTAAAAACTCCATAAAATCTTTGTCTTTATGACTATCTGGTGCTTCATCAGAGAATAAACGATCATAAACTCTTACTTCAGCATTTACGGCATGCTTAATAGATACCCAATGCAATGTACCTTTTACTCTACGCTTACTTTCTTCAGTACCACTTCCAGACTTACTTAAAGGATCATAAGTACAGTGAATTTCCGTAATATTTCCTTCATCATCTTTAATACAGCTCTCACCTTTTATGATATAGGCATTTTTTAAACGAACTTCTTTTCCTAGAGTTAAACGGAAATACTTTTTATTCGCTTCTTCTTTGAAATCCTCTCGTTCAATATAAAGTTCTCTAGAAAATGGAACCTCTCTTGAACCTGAGTTTTCATCTTCTGGGTTGTTTTCGGCAATTAATACCTCTTCTTTATCTTCAGGATAGTTGGTAATTACTAATTTCACAGGGTTCAATACTCCCATGACTCTATTAGCCGTTTTATTTAAGTCTTCTCTAATCTTAAACTCCAACAAAGCTACATCAATAACATTTTCTCTTTTCGAAACTCCTACAGTTTCAACAAAACTTCTTATCGAAGCAGGAGTATATCCACGCCTTCTTAATCCGGAAATTGTAGGCATCCTTGGGTCATCCCAACCAGAAACAATTCCTTGCTCTACAAGCTTCATTAACTTTCGTTTACTCATTACGGTATAACTTAAGTTAAGACGTGAAAATTCACGTTGTTTCGGAGCTAATGGATAGTTCGACTTACTGTAATCGTATACATTATCTCTAAACCAATTATACAGCTCTCTATGAGGTTTAAATTCTAATGAACATAAAGAGTGAGAAACTTGCTCTATATAATCACTTTCACCGTGAGTCCAGTCGTACATTGGATATATTACCCAGTCATTACCTGTTCTATGATGTGCTTTTTTAAGTATACGATACATGATAGGATCTCGCATTAACATGTTTGGAGATGCCATATCGATTTTAGCACGTAAAACATGTGTTCCTTCTTCAAACTCACCATCTTTCATTCTGGTAAATAAATCAAGATTTTCCTCAACAGAACGATCTCTGTATGGTCCAGCAACACCAGGCTCGGTTGGAGTACCTTTTTGTTGCGCCATTTCTTCAGAAGATTGAGAATCTACATAAGCTTTACCATCTTTAATCAATTGAACAGCCCAGTCATACAATTGCTGGAAATAATCAGATGAGTAACATTCACTAGCCCATTGATAACCTAGCCATGAAACATCTTTTTTAATAGCATCAACATATTCTTGCTCTTCTTTAGCAGGATTAGTATCATCAAAACGAAGGTTCACAGGAGCGTTATAATGCTCTCCTAACCCGAAACTGATACCAATCGCTTTTGTATGTCCAATATGCAAATAACCATTAGGTTCAGGAGGAAATCGAAAACGTAAATTTTCCTTTGGCATTCCATTAGCCAAATCTTCCTCGATTATTTGTTCAATAAAGTTTAACGATTTTTTTTCTTCTGACATTTCTTTTATATCGCGTGTTAATGATTCACAAAATTACGTAAAATAGTTGAGGTATAAAGCGATTCTAAATCAACGTGTGAAGAGGAGATAAATTAAAGAAAATTTTTGTTGCTAGTAATTATTATTCCTGCAATTTCGATGGTGCAGTAGTAACAGTAAACTCTTATTGATCTAAAAGATTTGATTCAGGAGTTTCAAAGTTTTTGGGTAATGTTATGATAAAAGTAGTTCCTTTTTTAACTTCAGACTCTAAATCGATAGTTCCTCCAAGGCCAAGAACAATTTTGTGAACTATTGAAAGACCAATACCTGTATTGTTTTTGTTACTTTCATCGAGGGTTTCGAATAAAGAGAATATTTTCTTCTGATATTTTTTTGGTATGCCAGGACCGTTATCTTTTATATAGAAAATATGGTCATTTCTGTTCTCATTATGGGAAACAGTTATTGTTTTCTCTGTTTTAGTATTGTGTTTAATGCCATTTTCGATTAGGTTGAAGAAAAGATGAAATATCTTCACTTTTTCACTATTGATGATGGGTAATTTGTCGTTAACAATAAGGTCGACATCGGTATGATAAAAGGTTTCGTAAATTTCATTAATACATTTACCAACATCTACTTCTTCAATAGGAGACTTACTTTTACTTATTTTTGAATATTTTAAAACACCATTGATCATGTTTTCCATTTTTTCTATTCTCTTTTTCAAAAGAGTTAGATAGTCCGAAACCCCTTGATAGTTTTTATCCTCTAGGTCGGCTTCGATAAACTCTGATAATGAATGTATTCCTCGCAAAGGAGATTTTAAATCATGAGAAACTAAATGGGCATATTCTTCTAGTTCTATATTGTTTTTTTCAAGAACCTTATTCTTTTCTCTAAGCCGTTTTTTTTGGAGTTCAATTGTTTCGTACAAGAAGAATAAACCAGAAAGCAATTCGGCTTTTAATTCATTTTCATCATACGCAGAAATGATATCGTTTTCAGATATAGAGCATTTGTCATTTGAAATATCAACAATATGCTGAACCACCTCTTTTAAAAATTGAATACTAACTGTCATTAGTAGATAATTTTAAGGCTTCTTCTCTTGAACTTACAAACTTATAATCCATATCCTTAAATACTGAATATAGAATAAACTTAGCAGCAAGTTTTAATAGTACGTTCGATCCTATATAGATGTAGATACGGTTCATTTTATCACTCAAAAATGTTTTAATTCCTTCTCTTATTTCGGCGCTTGGAGGTTTTGATCGTGATAAATCCACAATTAAATTATAGGATTCATAGTCTTTTGTTATCTTAAATAACCATTCTCTTTGAATTTTTATTTTGTGCATGTTATGATGTGTTGTTTCATACATGTATAAGACGTTGGGATGACAGAAGAAAACTGTTGAGATAATAGCTTCTTTGTCTTCTTCAGTTAAGTTTTCTTGGGGATCGACGAGATCTTTACAGTTTTTTAAACGTTCTTCTAATTCGGTAATTGTCATAATTAATAGTAACAGTATTAAAACTGTCAGGAGCTCATTGAATCTTAGAATGCTAAAATAAGAGTCACCTGATTTTATGTGTTTTATTTCGATAAAAGCCCTGTAATAGTCGTTGTATGTTATTGAATTTGAGTTAAATTTTTCTGGGTTCTAGGGGCCTGTTTATAAATCCTATTTTTCAACAACAATTGTATTCTTGATTTCGACTATCTAAACTTAATTTATTTTATTTACACATGCAACAATATGAAAATTAATTATTTATAGTTTTTTGAAAGGATTGTGTAAAATTCGAGCTCTTTATTTCATGTTAGTAAAATCAAAAGTTATTTGTTAGATTTTATATAAACAAAAAAAGGCGGAGAAAACTCTCCGCCTTTTTTTGTTTTTTTCTATTCTTATTGAATAGTGAAAGTATTGTTTGAAAGATTTTTATCTGCCATAAGTTGAGAAGGGTCTATTTCAACAGACTTTACATTTTTCGACGTTGAAAATGTATATGTCGGATGTGCAAAGGTCCAGTCTTCAATAACTTTTGCTTTGGTTGGTTTATTTCCTCTCATCATTCTTAAAGGAATGTTGAACATTTCCTTAGAGCCATCAGTATAGGTAATTTCTACATCAATTGGCATCGGCATTTGTCCTACACGTTCCAATGTAACATTTTTACCATCAATTCCTTTAACACCATAATCGATTGTATGCGTTGTTTGTGTCCACTCGTTTAAGTACCAATCTAAATGGATTCCAGAAACTTTTTCTGCAACCCTTTTAATATCGTTAGGCGTTGGGTGCTTGAATGAGAAATCATCAAAATATTTCTTCAAAGTTTTTTTAACATTTTCACTTCCGATGATGTATTCTAATTGGCATAAAAAGATACTTCCTTTTGAATAACTACCCATGCTGTAAGCTCCATTGGTATGGTATCTGTCGGCATGCGTTGTTAAAGGTTCTTCAGCATTTTTATTAACAATATAGTTGTAATGACCATAAGATCCTGAGTTAGGATTCTTTTTACCTTGTTTCATAATATCATTCACCGCTTTATTGGAAATATAGGTAGTAAAACCTTCATCCATCCAAGGGTGCTTTGCTTCGTTTGTAGCTAATAAAAACTGGAACCAGGTATGCGCTAATTCATGAGCGGTAACACCAAATAAACTTCCAAACTTACGTTGTCCAGTAATTAGTGTACACATGGCATATTCCATTCCACCATCTCCACCTTGAATAACTGAGTATTGTTTGTAAGGGTACTGACCGATGTTTTCACTGAAATAATTCATTAAATCGGCTGTTTTACTTTGCAACTTCTTCCAGTTTTCGATATAAGTTTTATCCATATCTTTTTTATAGAAGAAATGTAGCACAATACCATTTTTCATAGTATAGGTGTCGTGTATAAATTCAGGATCAGCTCCCCAAGTAAAGTCGTGTACATTTGGTGCTTTAAAATGCCAAGTAAGTTTTTTCCCTTTTGCAGATTCAACTGGAAGTCCATTGGTATCGTAACCGTGACCTATTTCTTGAGGATTTTGAAGGTACCCTGTTCCACCGACTGTATAATTTTTATCAATATGAATAGTTACATCAAAGTTACCCCATACACCGTGAAATTCTCTTCCTAAGTATGGAGGTGTATGCCACCCTTCAAAATCGTATTCGGCCATTTTTGGATACCATTGCGTCATAGATAAGGCAACGCCTTCTTTACTATTTCTACCTGATCTACGGATTTGTTTTGGAACTTGTGCATCAAAATCCATGTCAAAAGTTGCACTCTCACCTGGTTGTATAGGTTGGTTTAATGTAACTTCAAGAATGGTTCCTACGGTTTCGTGTTTTACATCAATTCCGTTTTGTTTTAAGCTTTTTACTTTAATATACCCTATTTCAGAAGGAGATAGCTTGCTAATACGATCGCCAACTCTTCTGTCTGGATCTTGAATGTTTCTTGAGCGAACATCCATTTGAGAATTTGGTTGGAATGCATTAAAATATAGATGATAGAAAACTTTGTTTAATACGTCAGGAGAGTTGTTGGTATACGTAATACTCTGCTTTCCTTTGTATTGAAATTTTTTCACATCTACATCAATATCCATAGTGTAATCGGCATGTTGCTGCCAATAACCACTTTTGTTCGTTTTTTGTTGAATTTTATCTGCTGTGTGTTGGTCTTGCGCTGAAGCACAACTCAATACAGAAATAGATAGTACTGCTAATATTAGTTTTTTCACACGAATAAATTTTAGTTAAATCGCTCTCTTTTATGCAAAAAGAGCATTTAATTTTCATAAATGCTCTTTTCAAATATACTTAAATTAAATTATTTATTTTCTTCCGTTCACCATTCTGTCTGCCATTCTTAAAGCATTGTATGCGTTAACAACACGTCCAGAAACAGATAAATCAGAGAAAGGAACTAAAATACCTCTTGGAGACGATTGAGATTGTGAACCTGGTTTTAAAACTTTTAAACCAATTTTAGTTCCAGAGTTCATTAAAATATGCTTTACCTGACTAGCTGATAGTTGTGGGTAATAAGAACGTACTAATGCAGCGACACCAGCGGCGTTTGGAGCAGCCATTGAAGTACCACTTTTTTTACCGTACTCATTTTCCGGAGTAGTTGAATATATATCAACTCCTGGAGCGAAAACGTCAACATTTATTTTACCATAGTTAGAAAAACTTGCAGGTAAGCTCTCATTGTAATTAGCACTCATAGCACCAATAGTAATGAAGTTATCGGCAATTTCATTTTTTAAATCTGGAGCATCATTAGGGAAAGTTTTTTCAACATCAATGTCTTTTCCGTCGTTTCCAGCTGCGTTAACAATTAACACATCTTTTTTGGCTGCATACTTTATAGCATCATAAACCCATTCTTTATTAGGTGAAAATGCTTTACCAAAACTTGTATTAATTACTTTAGCACCATTATCAACTGCATAACGAATACCTAAAGCAACATCTTTATCATACTCGTCACCATCAGAAACGGTTCTTACTGCCATAATTTTGATATTACCAGCAACACCATCCATTCCTTTATTATTTCCTCTGGTAGCACCAATAATTCCAGCTACATGAGACCCATGAGATTCTCCTTTCTCAGAATGCCCTGTATTTCCATCACCATATCCAGGGGTATCGTTAATGTCGTAAGCATTATCGCCAACAACTTCACGATAGTTTGTTTTTAAGTTTTCTCCGTTGATGGTTTTGTCTGCTTTTTTTAGTTCTTTTTCAAAATATTCTTTCGCTTCATCTATAGATGAAAAGTAACTTAGCATTTGTCCGCCAAAAGCCACAGCTCTTTCTAATTCGGGGCTTGGGTTTTTAATACTTTTTAAATCTTTGGCTGTATAATCGCTTTTTCCAAAGTGATCAGCTAAAATCTTCCCAGACTCAACACATCCAAATAGGTAGTTTCCGTAGTTTAACTTCGTTTTATGAGCTTCATCAACTTTCTTCTCTTGAAAAGCCTTTACTTCAGCTAATGTTTCAGCATCCGCGATTGATGGGTTCATTAAAATACGTTCATATTCTAAGTGCTCAGCATATGATTTTCCTAAGAAGTTCCATCCAGTGATATCGTCAACATAACCGTTTTTATCGTCGTCAATACCGTTACCAGCAACTTCTTTTTTATTAACCCAAGCAACATCCTTTAAATCTTCGTGCTTTAGGTCAGTTCCACTATCAACAACACCAACAATAACTTCTGTGCCATTTTTATCATTTAAAAACTTATATGCTTTTAAAACACTCATTCCAGGAATAGAGTCAGTTGCTAAATCTAAATGTTGCCAATTGTTTTCTTGGTATTCTGTTAAAGGTGCTTTCTTAGAAGCAATGTTAATTACAGTATTGCTACCTGCAGGAACAGGAAGTTTGCTTATTGAAGAACAACCAACTAAGGTTGTAATAGCCATAGCCGAATAAAATACAGGCTTCAAAACTCTCATAATATCAGTCTTAATTAAAAATGTCTATAAATTTATAACTCTCTTTTAAACGAACACCTTTTTCAGTATGTTGAACTGTACATAACTCATTATGTGCGTCATGTTCAAGGAACAAATAAAATTCCTTATCTGCGGCTTCATTTAAAAAAACTTGTTTTTCTTTAATGGTAAGTAGTGGTCTTGTATCATATCCCATAACATAAGGAAGCGGAATATGTCCAACCGTTGGTAATAAATCGGCCATAAAAACAATAGTTTTTCCTTGATATTCAATTTTAGGGAGCATTTGCTTTTCGGTATGGCCATCAACAAAAATTACGTCAAACCCTATTTGATCTTTGGCATTTCTATGAATGAAGTTCAGCTGTCCGTTTTCTTCAATGGGTAAAATGTTTTCTTTTAGAAACGAAGCTTTTTCACGTGGATTCGGTTCAACTGCCCATTTCCAATGTCTGTCATTACTCCAAACTTTAGCATTTTTAAAAGCAGGAATATAACCAGTACGATCATTATTCCACTCAATTACGCCTCCACAATGATCAAAATGTAAATGAGTTAGGAACACATCGGTTATGTCATCACGATGAAAACCGTATTTCGCTAAAGAAGTATCTAATGAAAAATCTCCAAACAAGTAGTAGTACCCAAAAAACTTATCCGATTGTTTGTTTCCTAAACCAGTGTCAACTAGGGTTAAACGATCACCATCTTCAATAAGTAAACAACGCATACTCATGTCAATCATGTTTTTATCGTCGGCTGGATTTGTTTTTTGCCAAATAGACTTCGGTACAACGCCAAACATGGCTCCTCCATCTAATTTAAAATTACCTGTTTCAATAGGATATATACGCATAGCTACAAAGATGCAGAATTTTAACTAATTTTTTGTTAATAAAAAGCAAAAGAGCTAATTTGGTTGTCAAAACAACCTGAATTCCAAATAGATGATATAGCTTTGAGTGTAATCAGACGTGAGTCAAACTCGGGTTACTCAAAACAACGATTGTAAAATTAATATCGGTTATGCAAAAAAAACTGCTAAACAATAGTTACGTCCCTTTCATTTTTTTGTGTGCATACATAATGATTGGGTTTGTTCCCAGCTTCAATGCACTTGAAACAAAACATACACATTTCTTGTTTGCTTCTATTCTTAACATTTTGAGTATAGTGCTGTTTTATAATAAACGATTCAGTATCCTTGAAAAAAGGGTTCCAACGGGGGTAAAATATTATATATTCCTTTTTTGGATATTGTTTTTTTGGGCATTATGTTCATCCACCTGGGCAATAAATAGGAATGAATCACTTTTATCAGCAATGCAACTGATGACTAAAATTATTAGTCTTTTTTGTGTGTTTTTATGGCTTTTTATAATGTCTAAAAAACAGATTTACTGGCTCTTTAAAGCTTTGCTTATCGCTTTATTGGTCGATAACTTTTCTGTAATAAATTATTTCTTAGAAAATAAGAATGTCGCCAGATCAAGTAAGTTGTTGAGTAATCTTTCTCATAATTACTCAAATATTAACATTCTGTCTGCTAGTTTAGTTTTAAAAGTTCCTTTTGCTCTTTTTTTTATAGTAAACGAAACAAAAAGATTTTGGAAATTCCTAGCTCTTTTTACTGTAGCGAGTACATTTTCAGTAACCTTGTTTATTTCTGCAAGAACAGGATTTTATAATTTACTCATAATTTCTGGTTTATTTCTACTATATATTTTACTGTTTAGGAGGAGGAAGGAGCTTTTAACTTATTGCGGCGTTTTATTGGTTTTTATTGGGGTAAGTATCTTTTTTACCCTGAATATTAATAAAGTAAATAGATATAAACTCAATAGAATTGAGCAAATGTTTTCACCAGATTTTCGTGTTAAAATAGATAACACTTCTCAAAAAAGTGTATTTACTAATCTATCGGGTCGTGAAATTTATTGGCGAAATGCAATAAATACATTTAAAAATTACCCTTTATTGGGGGTAGGATTGGGAAACTGGAAATTAAGCTCTAAGGACAGTATGATAACTAAGAATAGAAGTATTTCTTTTTTGCCTTACAGAGCTCACAATGATTTTCTTGAAATGGCAGCCGAGCTTGGGGTTTTTGGGTTGTTTTTATTTACAAGTATCTTTGTCTTACTTTTCTACTTTTGCATTAATTCGTTTCTAGATAAAGAGGTTGTGCATAAAAAGGACATGTTCTTTTGTTTGTTGCTAGCACTTGTAGTTTTTTTGTCTGATAGTATTTTTAATTTTCCTTTCGAAAGGCCTTCTGTTTTTATTTTATTTGTTTTAACATCTGGATTGATTTTATTTAACAATCCTCAATCTCAACCTTTGGAAAAGAAAAGAATACGTAAACCTATCGTAATCAATATAGTTTTTTTGGCAATACTTTCAATTGTGGTGTTTACTTTATTCTTTAATTGGAAGCTATTTTCTTCATCAATGTATGAAAAGAAAATATACTATTCAGTTAAAAATAAATCCTATGAAGACTTGACTAAAAATAAAACCTATACTTATCAAAATCTTGTCGACAAAATAAATACTCTCCCAAATCAGTTAGGAGCCGATGGTCAATCTTTAGAAATGTATAAAGCTATTTTTGCCAGAGCTGAAAAAAGATATAAACAGTCAATTGAACATTATAAAAATGCCATTGTACAAATGCCAAGTAATAAACTGCCTGTAAGAGGTCTTATAGAGGTATATTATCACAACCTGAAAAATAAGGATAGTGCGTTGTTTTATTCTAAAGATCAATTTAATAATTATCCTTTTGATAAGGGTAATTATTTAATATTGAGAGGTTTGTATAAGGAGGGTAAAGACACTGTTGAGGTAATGAATACTATGAATAGGTTTTTAAAGCATAGTCCGAATGAAGTTAAAACTTGGATGTCTAAAGCATATAATCATTATGTTTATTTTAAAAATAAGAAAAGAGTTGATGAGATTATAGATTCTGCCATAACCATTAACCCTGAAAGTAAAAAAGAATTAGAAGATTATAAAAAAGGGTTGGTAAAGGAATAAACTTATTTAGAATAACTATCAAAAGCCTTGTTTCATTTCCCTAAAAATTAAAAACCCTTGAAAATCATATCATATGATTAGCAAGGGTTTCCAGAGGTGTCGAGCGGATTCGAACCGCTGTAGATGGTGTTGCAGACCACTGCCTAGCCACTCGGCCACGACACCCTAATAGTGATTGGGATTGCAAATTTACACCTTTTATTGTTTATTGCAAATGTTTTTTAATTTTTACGAGTATCTTTTAAAACAATCACAACTTCTTCAACATTTCCACCAATTGGCGGGTTGATCTTAGCAACCTTAACCTCAGCTTCTTCCACTAAAGATAGCTCTTTAAATATACGATCTAAAATTCTTTTCGCTACATGTTCAAGTAACTTAGATCGAACGGCCATTTCTTCTTTGACAATATTATTTAAATGAACATAATCAACTGTATCTGCTAGCACATCTGATTCTGCAGATTTGGTTAAATCAGCTTTTACTTCAAGGTCAACTTTGTACTCTGAACCTATTTTTGCCTCTTCTTCTAAGCATCCGTGATTGGTAAATAAACGGATATTATTTACTTGTATTATTCCCATGGAGCAAAGATATTAATCTTTTAACATTGAAGTAGTATTTTCTAGAGAATAAAGCACTAATAAATTTAGATTTATGACATAAAAAAAGCGCCCTTAGGCGCCATTTTTATTTAACTTCAAAAGTTTGTTTCTCTCCTGAGTATTCAACGGTATATTTTCCTTTTGGTAAATAGTATTTTCCGTTCTTAGCCTTTTTTAAATCGGTTTCTTTGTTTTTCTTTAAATATGCTTTCTTGCCCTTTTCTGAAAAAGAAACATCGTAAGTAGCTTCATTAAATCCTTTGTTAGCATTTACTGAAATAGTATTTACGACAATGTCTCCAGATTTAACTGTCAGATCTACTTTTTTATCTGAATCAGAGAAAAAGGCTACCGCATGTTTTGGAGTATTTGGTTTTAACCATTTGCTCCATGAACTTCCCCAATATGAACTCTTTCTCAAGTTTTTAATAGGAAAAAGAGTATTCTTGTTTGTATCCTTTAATAAATGGAAAGAAGCGATGTTTGCTTTGTACAGGCTACGTCCATGAGTACCTAGTATCAATTCTTTTGCTTTAGGCTGAACTACCAAATCGTGTATTGCAACATTTGGGATTTTAGAAAATGGATGCCATTCTGTTCCATTGTTGAAAGTAACATAGGCTCCATTATCAGTACCTAAATATAAAATGTTCTCTTTAGAAGGATCTTCTTTAATTACATTTACTGGTGAAGTTGGAATATTATTAGCTATGTTTTTCCATGTTTTTCCGTAGTCATCAGATTGGAAAACATAGGTTGTGAAATCGTCAAAACGATATCCATTTAAGGTAGCGTATACTCGTTCCTTTTTATGCTTTGAGGCAATTACTCTACTTACCCATAAATCTTTAGGTAGATTTGTTGAAATATTCTCCCATGATCCACCACCGTTTTTGGTAACGTTAATAAAACCATCGTCAGAACCAACATATAATAATCCAAATTGGAAAGGACTTTCAGAAATGGTGGTTAATGTTCCATATGCCACATTTCCTTTTTTACCACCTTGAGTTAAATCTTCAGAAATAGTTTCCCAATTATTACCTTTATCTAATGAACGATGTAATTTATTTCCTCCTAGATAAAGAATATCTTGATTGTGTTTTGATAGTAAAATAGGAGTTTGCCAGTTAAAACGATAAGGATTTTCCCCTAGAGTATGTTTTGGTTGAATGTACTTTTGTCTTCCTGTTTCTCTATCAATTCTATAGTAGTTTCCAAATTGATAACCAGTATAAACAATGTTTGGATTTCTATCGTCAACAGCCACTTGCATTCCATCTCCACCCATTAAGTTTTCATAAGGGTTTTTACCATATTGTTTCCATGACTTGTTCACTTTCGCATTGTTGTTAGCAACCCAAACCCCATTATCTTGAAGACCACCATAAACTTTATAGTTTTTCTGGTTGTCGGCATATACAGAATAGAATTGTCCAACAGCAGGAGAGTTCAGTTTTGTCCAGTTTTCACCATCATCGTAAGAAATATTTAAACCACCGTCATTTCCGTCAATTAAATGTCCTGATTTTTTTGGGTTAACCCATAATGCTTGATGATCGGCATGCACATTTTCTTTACTAATCGAATTAAATGTTTTACCACCATCTTTCGACTTTAAAATAGGAACTCCTAAAACGTAAATTCCATTTTCATCTTGTGGATCAACTCTTACTTCACCAAAGTAATATCCATACGAATAGTATAAATCATCTAAATACCCATCGTGCGTTTTTTTCCATGATTTACCTCCGTTTGTTGTTTTAAAAACTTGAGCTCCAATTACAGGAGTATCAAAAAGTAAAGAGTTCGCATTTTCTAAATACTTTGCTAAATCAATTGGTTTTACAGATCCAGCACGTACCATTTGTTTAACGTTTTCAGCTCTATACTTTTCTTGGAAACCATTTGTTTTTAAGTAAGTATTCAACTTTTTATCCGTTAAGTTTAAAAAATCTGCAACGCTCATTGTTTTGAAATCTTCTTTGGTTAATGCACTTGAAGATTTCTTTTTATCTTTTTCTTTCTTTCTTCTGAATTGATTGTCATGAATGGCATATACCGTATTTTCATTAAACACAGCCAATCCAATTCTTCCTACTCCAGTTCCTTCAGGGAAACCATTTTTCTCAGTAACTTTTGTCCATGATTTTCCAGCGTCTGTACTTTTGTAAATTGCCGATCCAGAGCCATCTCCATCGAAATTCCAAGCTTTACGCTCACGTTCCCATGAAGCCGCGTACAAAACATTAAAGTCATTAGGCACTTGTTGAACATCAATAATTCCTGTTTTGTCATTTATAAATAACGTCTTGCTCCATGTTTTTCCTCCGTCTGTTGTTTTAAAAATTCCTCTTTCTTCATTTGGAGAATACAAGTGCCCAATGACTCCAACAACAACTTCGTTAGAATTATTTGGGTTTATAAGGATTCTTCCGATATGATGACTATCGTGTAATCCCATGTTTACCCATGTTTTTCCTTTATCTGTAGATTTTAAAATACCAATTCCTGCATATGATGAACGAGAAGAATTGTTTTCTCCTGTTCCTACCCAAATAGTCCCTGTTTTCCAGTCAACTGCAATATCACCAACGTTTTGTGTTGGAGAATTATCAAGAATAGGGGTAAATGTAGTTCCGTTATTATCAGTATGCCAAACACCACCGGATGCATACCCAACATAAAACTCCGCGGTATTATTTGGATTTACGTCAACATCTACTACACGTCCACTCATCACCGTTGGACCAATGTTTTTAAAAGGTATATTTTTAACAATTGAATTGTTATGAAGTGCTTCTTTATTTTTCAAAGATTGCTGGATAATCTCTGAAGAAGTGGGCGCCTGCTGCGCTACTACATTCATAGACAACAACGCTAAGGCTGCTTTTAGAATCGTTTTCATTTAGTTGATGTTTTGGTTGAAGTAATGAAAGTACTACAACCCATATCTAATTCAAAAAAATTAACACTTATTAAGATTTTCCTTTAAGCTAAGATTACATAAAAGTTAAAAAAAATCTTAGATTTGTGAGAACACGAAAATTCTTACATAAAATCGTTGAGATAATTTCATTAATCGCAAATTTTGAAATTAAAAGAGGTAATGGCTGATAGTAGCGGTAGCAAGATAGATTTAATGAAGAATCATAATCGTAGTTGTACATATATAATAATATCTTGCTTATGAACATTTTTATCTTTTCGGTTAGTGATCAGGTTTATTCTACTAAACGCCTTTATGATGAAGCCATTAATCGCGGACATGATGTAAGCATAATCAATCATGCCAAATGTTCTGTTAAATTGAGTCAAGGAAAAAGACAGGTTATTTTTGAAGGGGATGATATTATAGGTGAACCAGATGTTATTATTCCACGGATTGGAGCTTCAATTACGGGTCATGGAGCAGCTATTGTTAAAGAGTTCGAGATGAATGGTGTTTTTAGTACTGCGAGATCGTTAGGGATTTTAAGAGCTCAAAACAAATTGAGAACCTTACAAATTATGAATAGGAAGCATATTCCAATTCCTGATACTGTTTTTTCCGTTAATACTGATAATATTAAAGAGCAAATTGATCTTTTAGGTGGAGCTCCTGTGATTATTAAACTACAAGAAGGAACTCATGGGATGGGAGTGATTTTAGCTGAAACCGAAAAGTCAGCTAAGTCAATTATTGATACCTTACATACTATGAATACAAGCTTTTTATTACAGGAATTTATTAAAGAAAGTAACAGTGAAGATATAAGAGCTTTGGTTGTAGGAGACAAGGTAATAGCTTCAATGAAGAGAAAAGGTTTGGAAGATGATTTCAGATCCAATATTCACCGTGGTGGTGTTGGTTCAGTAGTAAGTTTATCTTCAAAAGAAGAAGAAATGGCTATTAGAGCAGCTCACTATTTAGGACTCCCAGTAGCAGGGGTTGACTTGATACGTTCAAAGAGAGGCGCTTTGTTAATTGAGGTAAACTCAACACCAGGTTTGCAAGGAATAGAAGCTTATACAAAAGTTAATGTGGCAGAAGGAATTATAAAATATATCGAGAAAAAATGTTTGACAAAGGGTTCAAGAACGAAGAGGTAGTTATACGACATGAAAGAATTGGATTGGGAGAGTCTAAACTGATCAAAATACCTGTTGATAGATTAGCAACTGGAACTTTAATCGAAATTCCTGTTTATGTTTTTAATGGTGATGAATTAGGGCCTACGGTTTTACTTCAAGGTGGGTTACATGGTGATGAAACCAACAGTATTGAACTGGTAAGACGAATGCTTATTGATAAACGATATAAAATTCATAAGGGGTGTGTAATTGTCCTTCCTTTGCTAAACGTCTTTGGCTTTCTTGATTTAACAAGAAATATGCATGGAAAAGATGTTAACCGAAGCTTTCCAGGATCGAAGTCTGGTTCCTTAGCAAGTAGAATCGCTCACTATTTAATGAAAGAGTTAATTAAAAATGTTGATTTCGCTATTGATTATCATACTGGAGGGGCACAAAGAAACAATTTTCCTCAAATAAGGTATACACCACAAGACCAACGAGGCTTTGAATTGGCTAAAATTTTCAACGCGCCTTTAATGTTTGGTTCTAAACTAATTCCTAAGTCTTTTCGAAATGAATGTTATAAAAATAATATCCCAGTAATTGTTTATGAAGGAGGAGAGTCTTTGAGATTAGATGAGCATTCAATTCAAGAAGGAATAAAAGGAACATTAAGAGTATTAAGACATTTTGAAATGATAGCTCATGTTCCAGAAATAGAATCTCAACACGAAAGTATTCATTTAAACAAAAGGAAATGGGTAAGAGCTAAAGTCGCTGGGTTATTTTCGGCGAAAGTGGCGAATGGTAGCCCTATCAAAAAAGGTGAAATTTTAGGGAGTATTATGGATACTTATGGTGAGACAAATTATAAAGTAAAATCTCCAATTAATGGCTATGTAATTGCAAAAAATAACTTTCCAATCATTAACATGGGAGACGCTTTGTTTCATGTTGGAGAACTGTAATGTGTTGATTTTATTTGTTTTATTGTTTTATTTTTAGTTAATTTAGGTAGTGATAACTACCAAAAAAATCAAAACATGGAATTAATAATTAGTTTATTAACAGGTGCCCTAGGTGGTAACCTGGCTGGCGCTTTGCTTAAAAAATTCTCTATGGGAACACTGTGGAATTCTGTTGTAGGAATTCTTGGAGGTGGTCTTGGAGGTCAATTACTTGGAATGTTAGGTATTGATCTCGGAGGAATCTTAGGAAGTATTGCAGGTGGTGGAGTAGGAGGTGGAGTTTTAATGGTCATTATTGGACTTATTAAAAACGCCATGAGTAAATAGGATCTGTTATTACTGTGGTTAGTCCAATGTAAATCAGAATCCTTTTTTAAAATATTTCGACTAAAGTTGAAAGAATTTGACTCACTTAGTGAGTGAAATAGAATGAAGGGTAGAAAGATGTTAGTAATAGCATCTTTCTTTTTTTATACATTTAAAGTCAAAAGTAATACACAGTAATGAAGGATAAAGCAAATTTTCAAAGCTACCTTTTTGAAGTAATCAATGATAATACTTTGAGTGTTCGTATTGATGAAATTTCGAAAGCATTCGACTCTTACACACTTCCAAAAAACAAAATGTTTGTAGAGGCAGATGAGGTTTGTAAGTATTTCTGTTTTGTAGAAAGTGGTATTTTACAACATTCAATTACCGTGAATGATGAAGATAAAACAACCTATTTAGCACTAAAGAATAGTTGTACCACCTCTTTAAAGAGTTTTTTGAAACAGATTCCTTCATCAAAAAATATAAAGGCTTTGAGTGAATGCCAGCTCAAAATTATAGAAATAAGTAAATTTAATGAGCTCATGAAAAGTAATCTCGCCTTCAAGCAATTCTATTATAACCTTATAGAAAATCAAATTTTTTTAATTGACGATTATCGTCTTGATTTACTGACACTTCAGCCTGAAGATAGATATAGAAAATTATTAATTAATGAACCCAATCTCTTAAATGAAGTACCACTTCATTACTTGGCTTCTTTTCTTGGAATTTCAAAGAGACATATGAGTAGAATAAGAAAGAATGTAAAATAGTGCCATTTGGCTGCAAATTCTCGTTATGATTTTAGTTAATTTTGAAGCAAGATATTACTAAAACATTAAAAAATACAGAGATGAAATACGAACCTATTAATAGTAACCTATTTATAAAAAATCGTAAAAACTTTATGGCTCAAATGTCAGATAACAGTTTAGCGGTTTTCAATTCAAACGATATTTATCCAGTTAGTGCAGATACTACTTTACCTTTTGAACAACATAGAGATATTTTTTATTTAAGTGGAGTAGATCAAGAAGAGAGTATTTTAGTACTATTTCCTGATTGTCCAAAACCACAATACAGAGAAATCTTATTTTTAAGAGAAACGAATGAACATATCGCTGTTTGGGAAGGTGAAAAATTAACAAAAGAAAGAGCTTTTGAGGTTAGTGGAGTAAAAACTGTTTTTTGGCTACAAGACCTAGAGAAAGTATTGTTTGAGTTGATGAGTTATGCCAATACGATATATATTAATACCAATGAGCACTATAGAGCAAACGTTGAAACTGAAACTAGAGAGGATCGTTTTACAAAATGGTTACGAAACAAATATCCTGCACATTCAGTAGCTAAGAGTAATCCTATTTTACAGAGATTACGTTCAGTAAAAGATACTATTGAACTTGATTTAATGCAAAAAGCATGTGATATTACTGAAAAGGGATTCAGACGCGTACTGGATTTTGTTCAGCCAGGTGTTTGGGAATATGAAATCGAAGCAGAATACATCCACGAGTTTTTGAGAAATAGGTCAAAGAAGTTTGCTTATACTCCAATAATTGCTTCAGGAAATAATGCGAATGTATTGCACTATATTGAAAATAATCAGCAGTGTAATGCAGGAGATTTAATCTTGATGGACGTTGGTGCAGAGTACGCAAATTATTCGGCAGACATGACAAGAACGATTCCTGTTTCTGGAAAGTTTACAGATAGACAAAAAGCTGTATATAATGCTGTAAACAAAGTGAAGAATGAAGCTACTAAAATGTTAGTGCCAGGAACTATTTGGGCAGATTATCATGTTGAGGTGGGTAAAATCATGACTTCAGAATTATTAGGTTTAGGATTGTTGGACAAAGCAGATGTTCAAAATGAGGATCCTAATTGGCCAGCGTATAAAAAATATTTTATGCATGGAACTTCACATCATATTGGACTTGATACGCACGATTATGGTTTATTACACGAGCCTATGCAAGCAAATATGGTATTTACAGTTGAGCCAGGAATTTATTTGCCAGATGAAGGGTTTGGTATCCGTTTAGAAGATGATGTTGTTGTTCAAGAAAATGGAGATCCATTTAACTTAATGAGAAACATTCCAATTGATGCTGACGAAATCGAAGATTTGATGAATTAATTTTTCAAATTAAAGGATCAATGAATTATCATAAAAAAGAATGGCGATTTCGTCATTCTTTTTCTTTTTAGAGTTGAATTCTTTGGGAATCTATAAACATCCAATACAGCATTTGAACTACATCATAAGACTAGTTTCTCAGGATTCCTTAATTTCGCACAAAATTAAAGCAGTATGTACTTATCATTACAAAGCGTTGTTTCTGAATTTTCTCAATGGGTATGGGGAATTCCATTATTAATTCTTCTAATTGGAGGAGGGCTATTCCTTTTTATATACTCAGGTCTGGTTCCTTTCAGATATATGAGACATGCCGTTGGAGTTTTAACAGGTAAGTACGATAAACACGATTCTCCAGGTGATTTATCGCATTATGAGGCTTTATCTTCTGCTATTGCTGCTACCGTAGGAATGGGAAATATCAGTGGAGTAGCTATTGCGATTGCTACTGGAGGTCCTGGTGCTATTTTTTGGATGTGGGTGAGTGCTTTTGTAGGGATGGCTACTAAATTTTTTACTTGTAGTTTATCCGTGATGTATAGAGGTAAAGATGCAGAAGGTAATACTAAAGGAGGTCCGATGTATGTAATTACTGAAGGTTTAGGAAAGCAATGGAAACCATTGGCTGTGTTTTTTGCTTTTGCAGGATTATTTGGAACCTTACCTGCCTTTCAAGCGAATCAATTAACTCAAACGTTGGTAGATGTTTTCGAAGTAAGAGAAGCAAACATTGATACTGCAAAATTACTATTAGGAATTAGTATTGCCATTATCACAGCAATGGTAATTTTTGGAGGAATAAAAAGAATTGGAAAAGTCGCAGGGAAGTTGGTACCTATTATGGTAGTTGTTTATTTGATTACCGTTTTAACAATTTTAATATTAAAAATTGGAGAAGTTCCATCAATTTTCTCTTTAATTTTTACGGATGCATTTTCTGGTCAAGCAGTTGTAGGAGGAGCTTTGGGAACATTAATTATAACGGGTGTTAGAAGAGCCGCCTTTTCAAATGAAGCTGGTTTAGGAACCGCTCCAATGATGCATGGAACTGCCAAAACCAATGAACCTATCCGAGAAGGTTTGGTAGCAATGTTAGGTCCTGCTATTGATACGTTGTTGGTATGTACCTTAACTGCATTGGCTATTTTAGCTTCAGGAATCTGGCAAGGGTTTAAAGGAAATGGTATCTCACTAACTTTAGTGGCTTTTGATAGTGTGTTGCCTGCCAATTTAGGAAGTATTATCATCACAATTTGCGTGTTGATTTTTGCCTTTTCTACTTTATTTACCTATTCATTTTATGGGTATAGCTGTTTAAGTTACTTATTCGGAATTAAAGTTGGGAAGTATTATAACTACATCTACATTGTCACTATCGTAATTGCTTCGATTATTAAATTGGAGTTTGTGATTAATGTAATTGATAGTGCGTATGCATTAATGGCGATACCAACTGTACTTTCGACGTTAATTTTGGCACCAAAAGTTAAAAAAGCCGCTAAAGATTATTTTACTAGACTCAAAGAAGGAGCGTTTAACAATTAACGGCTTATTTATGGTTATTTCTTTGGAGTAAGTGCAGTACCTTCAAAGTTTAGTCCGTCGAATCCAAATTTGATAAAGTTTCGGATATTCTGATGGTCGGTTCCTTCAGGATTTTCTAAAACATCTTTGAAATAGAATTGTCCGAAAGATGCTAATGCCTCTTCTTGAGTAAATTTTTGATCTAATGCGAATGCAAATACTTTGCAAGATCCATTGTTCTCGTTCGCATTGTTGCTCGTTTCTCCGTTTTTGAAAGCTGTAGGAGTAAAGTCATAACTAGCATCAATCGTTGCTATTGTTTCTGAAAACTCAATCTGTTCAGGATTGCTATTTAATTTGGCTTTAAAATCTTCTAATGTCATTGTGTTTATTTTGAATAGCAAATAAACGAGGAAGGATCTGTCATAACCAATTATTTTGAATTTTTAACAGACTTGTTTTTTTCGTTAAGAACCTCGCTTTTCAAAGCAAGGTTAGCGAAAAATCAGAGAAGGAGACTAATCCATTTCAATATGGGGTGATCATAAGAATATCTTAATAGTTACTCTTTTTATTTTCAAAATAGGAAACAATGGCTTTAATAATTATATAAAGATTGATAGCACTTATGATTATTCCCCAAAACCAATAGGTTCCAAAGGTATTTTGAGCAATGGTTTCAGTATCGGAGTAATTAATCTTTCCAAAACGCTCAAATTGCTTTGTAAAAAGATAGCCTAATTCATAATAGCTACTTAGGACTGCTTGAAGTCCTAAAAATAAGAGAGTCGATTTTTGAAGACTCGCATTTTTCATTTTAAAAATAATAACAAGTCCTAAAGCAAAGGCTGATAGGATCAGGATACCCCAAAAAGATCGAATCCATAGAATCAATGAGAGGATAATTACAAAAAGTAAACTTCCAAGTGCATAGGTGGTAGTTTTAGGTTTTTTGGCAGCAACAATACATATTGCCCCAGCAATGGTTGATCCTATGAGTCCTCCAGCAGCGGTAAGTGCTCTTGCTATGTTGTAAGGTAAATAGGAATTAGATACACTTGAATAAGCAACACCGCCTCCATTTTCATAAATTTCTAAATGCATGAATTTACCACCTAAAAGCAAAGCGGTAACACCATGTCCCATTTCGTGAAACCAAGTTCCTAACAATCTAAAAGGGTATTGAATAAAAGTTAAACCAGGTAACTGTAAAAGCAGAAATATGAATAGGGTGAGTAGTAGTGGTATGTAATGTTGTTTTTCTTTCATAGTAAATATTTAATTTCTTTTAAGAAGCAATGATTGCCTCTGTAAAACTGATTTTTCAGTTAATAATACAAAGATTACTGAATTTAAAAAACGAACTTACTCTAATTTTTTTGCATACTGACATTTATGGTTAAATTTGCGCAGCTAAAAATTCAAGAAATGTACAGAACGCATACTTGTGGTGAGTTAAGAGCATCGCATATAAATACCGAAGTTACCCTAGCAGGATGGGTACAAAAGTCACGTGATAAAGGATTTATGATTTGGGTGGATTTACGTGATCGCTATGGAATTACTCAGTTAATTTTTGATGAAGAGCGTACTCCAAAAGAGTTAATGGATAAAGCAAAAACTTTGGGACGTGAATTCGTAGTTCAGGTAAAAGGTTCTGTGATTGAAAGAGCTTCGAAAAACGAAAACATTCCTACAGGTGATGTTGAGGTGTTGGTGTCGGAGTTAACCGTGTTAAATGACGCTAAACTTCCTCCGTTCACTATTGAAGATGAAACGGATGGTGGAGAAGATTTACGCATGAAGTATCGTTACTTAGATATTCGTCGTAATCCAGTAAAAGAAAGCTTAGTTTTCCGTCATAAAGTATCAATGGAAGTTCGCAAGTATCTTTCAGATAAAGGATTTATTGACGTGGAAACTCCATATTTAATCAAATCTACTCCGGAGGGTGCGAGAGACTTCTTAGTTCCTTCAAGAATGAATGCTGGTCAGTTTTATGCATTACCACAATCTCCTCAAACTTTTAAGCAATTGCTTATGGTAGGAGGAATGGATAAGTATTTCCAGATTGTAAAGTGTTTTAGAGATGAAGATTTACGTGCTGATCGTCAACCTGAGTTTACACAAATAGACTGTGAAATGGCGTTTGTTGAGCAAGAAGATATCCTAGAGATTTTTGAAGGAATGACACGTCACTTATTGAAAGAGATTAATGATGTTGAGGTTGCTAAGTTCCCAAGAATAACTTTCGACGAGGCTATGCGTAAGTACGGAAATGACAAGCCAGATATTCGTTTTGGGATGGAGTTTGGTGAGTTAAATGAAGTAGCACAACACAAAGAATTCAAAGTTTTTAATGATGCTGAATTGGTTGTAGGTATTGCTGTGCCAGGAGGTGCTTCTTATACTCGTAAAGAAATTGATAAACTTATCGATTGGGTAAAGCGTCCGCAAGTTGGTGCTTTAGGAATGGTATATGTGAAGTGTAATGAAGATGGAAGCTTTAAGTCGTCAGTAGATAAATTCTATGATCAGGATGATTTAGCAAATTGGGCGAAGGCAACAGGTGCGAAGGCAGGAGATTTAATTTGTGTGCTTTCAGGAAATACTTCGAAAGTAAGAGCACAATTAAGTGCTTTACGCATGGAAATGGCTGAACGTTTAGGTTTAAGAAAAGCAGATGAGTTTGCACCGTTATGGGTAATTGATTTCCCATTATTAGAGCTTGATGAAGAAACAGGTCATTATCACGCAATGCACCATCCATTTACTTCGCCAAAACCAGGACAATTAGAATTATTAGATACCGATCCAGGAGCTGTAAAAGCAAATGCATATGATTTGGTATTGAATGGAAACGAAATCGGTGGTGGATCTATCAGAATTCATGATAAGGAAACACAGGCAATAATGTTCAAACACTTAGGGTTTACCCCAGAAGAAGCTAAAGCGCAGTTTGGGTTCTTAATGGATGCCTTTGAATACGGAGCTCCACCTCATGGAGGATTGGCTTTTGGACTTGATCGTTTGGTAGCTATTTTAGGAGGTCAAGAAACGATTAGAGATTTTATTGCTTTCCCAAAGAATAATTCAGGAAGAGATGTAATGATCGATGCTCCTGCAACTATCGATAACGAGCAACTTGAGGAGTTAAGTATAAAGCTTGACGTTAAAGAATAGTATAAAATTACTTCATTTAAAAAGCCTCCTAATGTTTTATTAGGAGGCTTTTTTTATGGTTTTATATCAATTAATAGATAGATGGTAACAGATAATAAGTATTTGAGATTTCTGAAAATATTTTAAAGAACTTTATGGTAAGAAATAAACTATAATTAAAAATTACCCTCAAATGAAAACGAGAAAATTATCATCTAACTTAACAATTCCAGGAGTTTTTTTAAGTGCAATTGTAATCTTAGCTATTATGCCAGTGGCTTATGATAGAGTGATAAAAAATGGATCTACTGGGCTAATGTTATTTACGGGAATCTTCCTCTTAGGAATGATTGCTTTACAAATTTATCTTTTTCGATTTGTTTGCACAGCAAAAGTAGAGAATGGTGTTTTAATAATGAAGAAGTTGTTTCGTCCGGCTAAAGAATATTCTTTCGATAAAATAGGGGAGCCGAAGTCAATAAGAATAAAGAATACTGTTTATACCTCAGTTAAAATGGAAAACGAAGATGCTACTCATGAAAAATTTCTAATCGTTAATTCCAAATCAATTTTATCAACGAATAAAACTGATGCTAAAAATGTTTTAATAGAGCTTAAGAACAGTATAATTGGTTAGTTATACATTGTATTATGTAAAAAGCCGTAAACATCAGTTTACGGCTTTTTTTATATATGAATAAGTCTTTTGTATTCTTAGTTATTAATAGTCCAAGATATATAGTATAATTGCCCTATTTGACCTGTTCCTGGAGCTACGAAGTATTCTTTTCCGAATAAGTTAGTACCACCAATCTTTAATTTCGATTTAAACGATGGAATACGGTAGTTTACTTGAGCATCAATTACAGTTCTAGCATCAACAGTTCCTCTTACAAATGGAGAAACCCATCTGAATTCGTCTTGCCATCTTGCACTTACATTGAATCCGAAATTCTTAAATAAATTTTCGTTTCCAAATTGAGCTTTAACTGTATGCTTTGGTGTGTTGAAATTAGGCTCGAAAGAACCATAATCTTCATCATCAAAGGTAAAGTCCATGTAGTTATAGTTTAAACCAAAATCATAGTTTTTGAATAACTTAGTATGAAGCCCTACTCCGATACCATAAGAATGTACAATTGAATTAGCATTAGTGGTTAAGAAAAACTCTTGTACAAAACCTTGAGAGAATGAGTAGTTTGCATTCGGACTTAAAACTACAACATTATTTACTACAAGTGCCCCTTGACTTTGAGCTTGAGCGGCATCAGCGTCGCTTAATGCTTGATTTCCGTTTGGATAAATTTCTCCAAGCATAGGAACAACAACATCTTGTGCAAAAACAAAATCAGTATGTCTACTTACAAATCCATTGATATCTAAATCAAGGTTATTGTTGTTGTTTAAACGAATTAAACCGCGGTAACCAGCCTCAATGGTTTGAACAACTTCTGGTTGAATTTCTTTATAATCAGACTTCACGTTTGATTGACCGAAATTTGCATCATATACAGATCTGGTTAATAATGAATTATTGATAATATCATCACCAGAAACTTCAAAACCATTTCCATAATCATAAAAAATTCGTCTTAAGTTGTCTTTAGTTGAACCAACATTTGTTTTAGTTCCAGTATTTATAAGTAAATACTGTTCTTGAATTGTAGGGTTTCTGAAACCTGTTTGATATGATGCTCTTAAAATATGTGTTTTACTTTCTCCTAATGCGTAGTTTACGGCAAAACGAGGAGAGAAGTTTCCATCAAAATTCTGAGACTTGTCATAACGAACAGACCCTGTTAATTTTAAACGATCATCTAAGAATTTCTTTTGAATTTGAGAATAAATACCATACTCTTCAACTCTAATTGGCTCGTTTGCATCATTGAAAATAGTTCCTTGAGAATCTGGAGAATATTTACGGTATGATCCACCTATTTGTACATCTGCCCAATCATTTAATAGGCTCTTGAAGTTATAGTTACCATCAGCATGAGTATAAGCACTTCTGTCATAAATAGCACTACCACCTTCAGTAATTAGAGTGGTTTTAATTGTATTTAAGGTAGTGTTAAACGCTTCTGTTCCTGGTTGGAGTCTGTTTCTATCGGCATAAGCTCTTGCTTCCTGAATACTTAAACCTTGACCATAACGAGTAGTGAAAAAGTCCTCAACCCAAGTTCTGAATGGACTATACGCTTCGTTTAACATAACTCCAGAACGAGTTAAATCATAGCTATTTCCAGCATCGTTTCTAGTATAATAACCTCTAACGTAGAAGTTTTTTCCTTTAACTTCTAATTTAGACTGACCGATGTAATAGTTACGTTGTAAATATCTACTAGTTCCTTGGAATGTGTTATCACCCATAGCTAATCTAGAAGTGAATTGAACTTCTAATCTGTCATCTTTAAACGGTCTGTAGTGTAAAGATCCCGAAAATTTTAAGTTATTTGATCTATAAGTGTCAATAAGTTCTCTTTCAGTATATCCAGTTCTTCTTAATAATGTTCCTACAGGAATTTGATGTGTTGGAGGTAAAGACTGATTGTTTAAAGATAAATCATAGAACAATTCATCACCATAAGTATTTACTCCATCGTAGTTTACAGTTGATTCAATATTTCCTTCAATTAACTCATTTGTGTCAACTTCTCTATTGCGAAAATCAGTAGCATGCCATTCTTCTGCATCGAAGTAAGAAACATTTACTTTAGCAGCAAAAGCATCACTAAAACGATACGCCATTCTTAAAGAAAGATCGTAAAAGGCATTTAAACCTCCAGCTTCTTGTTGAGTAGCACCAGCTTTAAAAATTGTGCTAATTCCTGTAAAGTCGAATGGGTTTTTAGTGTTTAGAATCATAATACCGTTGTAGGCATTTGCTCCATATAAGGCAGAAGATGCACCAGGTAATATTTCTACACTTTGAATATCTAAATCAGATACTCCTGATAAGTTCCCTGCACTAAAGTTTAAGGCTGGTGCTGCGGTATCCATTCCATCAACTAACTGAACGAAACGAGAATTGCTAAAATCAGCAAAACCACGAGTGTTAATTGACTTAAAGCCATAACTAGTTTCATTCGAGTTAATACCTTTTAAATTGGTTAATCCGTCATAAAATGAGTTAGAAGTGTTTCTTCTAATTTCACTTAACCCTAAACGTTCAACAGTTACTGGCGATTCAATGATTCGTTCAGGAACACGCGAAGCAGAAATTACAACTTGGTCTAAAAGAAAGTTTTCTTTAAGAATAACGTTGATTTCTTGGTCAGGTGAAGTTATTTCAACTACCTCTGTTCTATATCCAAATGCAGATACCGTTATTGTTGAAGGAAGATTACTTACAAGGTTAATTGTAAATTCTCCAGAGGTGTCTGAGAGAGTGAAATTGCTGCCTTCAGTTATTTTAGCACCATAGAAAGGCTCTAAATACTCGTCATAAACAGTTCCACTTATTTTTACTTGGGCAATAGAAGTAATTGCCAGCAAAGTAAAAACAATTAGTGTTAATTGTTTTTTTACCATTTTCTGGGGTTTTTAATATATGTGTAATTATTGATTTATTCTTCTAGTGAGAAGTTAATAGGGAAACCATATTTAACAGATACAGACCTGCCGTTTTTCTTCGCAGGAGCAAAACGAGGTAATTTTGTAACTACTCTCTTAGCTTCCTCATTAAGAAGATCTCCTCCTTTAGGACCTAAGGTTTTAATGTTTTTTACATAACCGTTTTTGTCAATAATAAAACGAACCCAAACTTCTCCTTCAATTTGGCTGCGTACAGCCTCACTTGGATAACGGAAATGCTTTTGAATGTGTTTTATCATCTCTAAATTGAAGCAGTCTAAACGCTCGTCTTCACTTGAACCATTACAAGCATCAAAAGAAGGTAATTCTTCAACAGTACTAAAACGTTCTGCTTTTTTAATTTCTTCTCTGGATAATTTTTCAGTTAATGATTCTAGGTTGTTCTTTAAGTTTTTAGACTTGGATTCACCTGAACTTATAGCAGTGGTTTCTTCGTTTGCTAATGACGAAGTTGCTATTTGGTTGTTTTCTATTCCCTGACCAGTATTTAAGCTAGAAACTCCAGCAGTATTTATGCTACCGAGGCCTGAGGATTTTTGTTTTTTTATAATTTCTCTTTTCTTAAGAAAGCGCTTACTTGCTGATACCTTTACGGTAATTTGTCTTGATCTTTTATTCTTCGGGTTTTTCGAAGGTTTAATAGAACATTTAGTAATGCTGTTTAAGTCAGCAGCATCTTCATTTGGGGTCTCACAAACTTCCTGTGCGGAAGCATTAAATGATAGTATTAATAATACTAACAATACAATTATTCTTTTCATATATAAGGGGTTAAGAAAAATTATTATTCAACTGTATTATAGTAGGTTAGTAGTTTTTCTCGGCGCAAAAGTATAAAAAAAAATAGAATAAAAATTGGACTTATATTTTTTTATTCTAGCATAGGATGTTTTTGGGGAAAATTTAAGTGAAAAATCCTCAAAAATTAAGAAAAGAATACGCTGTTAACCACTGATAAATAGTAGGATTGAGCGAAATTGGGAATCTTTTATGGATTTGAAAAAAAAACTTGTATTTTTTTTGTGTTTTTTGCAATACAAGTAAAATAAATGACTTTTTTCTGTCATATTTTTGATATAGATAATGACAAAAACGTCAAGTAGAGATGACTTTTTCTTCTTTATTAAATGTTAATTTTATTCCAGTACGTTATCTAAATTAAAACTTATTGGAAAAGTATAGCTTACGTTTACATTTTGATCATTCTGTTTTCCAGGTATAAATTGAGGAAGAATAGAGATAACTCTTATAGCTTCTTCTTTCAACATTTCACTGTTCTCAGGACCTGTTGCAATAATGTTTTTTACTTGACCTGATTTAGTAATAATAAAACTTACCCAAACATCACCTTGAATTTTCTTTTTAAGTGCTTTTTCTGGGTAGACAATATTATCTATTAAATGCTTTTGCATTTTATAATTAAAACATTCCGATACATCTATATCTTCAGAACAATTTGTGAACTGAGGGATGTACTCAACATCGTTAAACGATACCTGTTCATTAACTAATTTTTCTTCTAAGGCTGTATTGATTGCCGTAATGTTTTCTTTTATGTGATCCAGTTTTAGTTGCTGAATACTGTCATTTATTTTAGTTTGTTTAACAACATTGTTGCTAAAAAGTTGTTTGGTTTCATTAGAACGTCTTTTTTGGCGACTTCTAGAAGAAACAACGGTAACTTTAGATTTTGTGTTAGATCCATTATCATTTAACTTGCCAGTAACTGAACACTTGGCAATGCTAGAGATATCATTTTCGTTTTCAATGGTTTCTTTGGTTTCGCAAACTTCTTGAGAAACTGCGACTTGAACCATTAGTACAAATTGCAAGAATATAGCTAACTTTCTCATGATGCTTATCGTTTGCTTCCTAAGTAATAGAGCTGTAAAGTCATTAGAGTAACAGAGTAACTCTAATAAAATATACTTAAAATGTAATTAATGTTATACTAAACTATTACAAAGAAAAATTAATAATTAAACAACGTAATTATATGAAGTACGATAGCTATTTTCTTCGAGAATATTAGAATTGAGTATTCTAATCTGTAGTGTAGTGTACGGTTTTTTCATCTTTAGGGGGAATTAAAGTGTTAATAATTAGTACGTAATATTTTATATTACTGGAATTTAAAGTTAATAAAAAAAAAGGAAATAAGCAATATAAACTATTTGATTTTCGTTAACCTATTTTAAAAAAAATGTAAAATATTGTTATTCATAGTATAAGAAATCGTTATAAGGGAAACGTTGTACGTGTATTTTCTTGACTTCGTCGTATACCTTTTCTCTGAACTCTTCTAGATTACTTTTGTTGAGTGCTGAAATAAAAATACTTTGTTTCTCAATATCATTCATCCAGGTTTTTTTCCAATCGTCCAAAGAATAATGCTCTTTTGTTTTTTCCGTAACTAAATCATCTTCCTCAATGGTTTTATGAGTATAGGCATCAATTTTATTGAATACCATAACAGTAGGCTTGTCAACACTGTCTATTTCATCAAGAATTTTATTTACAGATGAAATATGGTCTTCAAAATTTGGATGAGATATATCAACTACATGTAGTAATAAATCGGCCTCTCTTACTTCGTCAAGTGTCGACTTAAATGATTCAACCAGTTGAGTAGGAAGTTTTCTTATAAATCCAACGGTATCTGTCATTAAAAATGGAATATTCTTAATAACTACTTTTCTTACGGTAGTGTCAAGTGTTGCGAAAAGTTTATTTTCTGCGAAAACCTCACTTTTACTTACAACATTCATTAGTGTCGATTTACCAACATTGGTATATCCAACTAAAGCAACACGAACCATCTTACCACGATTTTTTCGTTGAACAGACATTTGCTTGTCAATGGTTTCGAGTTTTTTCTTTAGTAACGTTATTTTATCTCTAATAATGCGACGGTCAGTTTCTATTTCTGTTTCACCAGGACCACGCATACCAATACCCCCTTTTTGTTTATCTAAGTGAGTCCACATTCTTGTTAATCGAGGCAATAAATATTGGTATTGAGCAAGCTCAACCTGAGCTTTAGCTGAACTTGTTTGTGCACGATTCGCAAAAATATCTAGAATAAGGTTTGTTCTATCGAGAATTTTACAGTTTAAAATACGCTCAATATTTCTTAATTGTGCTGGTGAAAGTTCATCATCGAAAATAGCAGTCCCAATATCATGAGAATCAATATATGCTTTTACATCATCTAGTTTCCCAGACCCAAGAAAAGTTTTTGGGTTGGGCCTATCTAACTTTTGAACAAATCGTTTAGCTGTTTTTCCACCAGCGGTAAGTGTAAGAAATTCTAGCTCGTCTAAATATTCTTCCGATTGCTTTTCGTCTTGATGTTGAGTAATAATTCCAATGAGTACTACTCGTTCTGATATGGATTCTCTGGTTTCTATCATACGCGGGCAAAAGTACAAATTTCTTCTGGTTAAGCTACAGGATAACTTGGTGTTGTAGTACTTTTCAAGTATGATTGTTTGAAGTAGAGTTTATTGATACATGAATACTTGGACGTTTTGGGAATATGAGGTTGTTAAAATTAAAGAAAATATAAAAGCCTTGCTTTAGAGGCAAGGCTTTTAATTAAACACAACTAAAGTTTAGCTTTTAAGTAGTCTTAAAGGCATTTTAAAAAATTGTACATCAGTAATAGTACTGTGTACTTTCTTATAATTAAGTTTATTTTTTATAAAGTCGCATACTGAAGGATTTGGACAAGCAATATCCAAAATCACTAATTCTCCTTTTTTATTGATGATGAACTCAACCGTCGTGGTAAGTTCTTTTTCAATTTTAAAGTCTGTTTTTCCTAATAATTTTACAATCGTGGTTCTAATTTCCTGTTTGGTAGGATTTTCATTAGTTGCAAATAAAGAAATATTAATCATTGCAAATAATACGAATAAAACTAGCTTTCTCATCTTTTTGTTTTTTGATTATAACTGTTATGTTTTACTGATGTAAAAGTATTGACTTTTAGTTGTTTGAGTACTTTTCTGGTGTTACTAAAACATTGTTTAATAGTAAGTTATGTAGATTAATTTAAATAGTTTACATCTTCTTAATATTAAAGGTTTAAGGAAGATTCAAGCTGTTTTTTGGAAGAATGTAAATGAAAGGTTTTAATTTTTATATATTCATGGTTTTTATAAATAACTTAATGTGTAGATGTTAATTTTTGGTGTTAGAATTAAGTTATACCTTGTTAAATACTAGTTAATTAAATGATGAAATAATTCTTAAAATGGCTAAGGATAAATTAAAAAATACACTTACAGTAGCTTTTTATAATGTAGAGAACTTGTTCGATACAATAAAAGATCCTCATAAGGACGATGGAGATTTTACACCTATAGGGAGATTTAAATGGAACAAGAGTAAATATAGACAAAAGTTAAGGAAGATTACATCTGTGTTATCAATGATTGGCGAACATGAATCGTACAATGGACCGGCGATAATTGGATTAGTTGAAGTGGAAAATCCGAAAGTATTGAACGATTTAATTATGCATAAAAATTTAATCAAGCATAATTATAGATTCATACATTACGATTCTCCAGATGAAAGAGGTATCGATGTTGCTTTACTTTATAACCCGAGCTTGTTTACCGTGCTTTCCTCTGAATCTGTTTATGTTGGGATAACTGATGAGGATGGATCAACCGATTATACTAGAGATATTTTGGTTGTGAAAGGGATTTTAAATAATGATTTGGTTTATGTAATAGTGAACCATTGGCCGTCAAGAGCAGAAGGGGAAAAAGAGAGTGAATATAAAAGAGTAAATGCGGCTAAAGTGGTTTCTGATACAATAGAGAGGATAAAAAAAGAAGAGCGTCATGAACCGAAGTTTATTGTGATGGGTGATTTTAATGATAATCCATCATCTATGAGTATAGATAATTATTTAGTAGATGATACATTGTTCAATCCGATGAAAGCGTTGCATAAAAAGAATAATGGTACTTTAACCTATTATGGAGAGTGGCATTTGTTCGATCAAATAATCCTTTCTAAGAACTTTTTTGATGAGAGTAGTAGTTTGCGGTTTGTTGAGGCAAAAATATTTAAGAAGCCTTGGATGAGAGTTTATAAAGGTAAGTTAAAAGGAAGTCCGTTCAGAACGTTTATTGGACCATGGTATGAAGGAGGTTTTTCCGATCATTTCCCCGTTTATTTAAAACTTAAAAAGAAAAAAGCTAGTTATCAATAACTAGCTTTTTTTATTTTTTCTTAGAGAAATACTATTCTACGGTAACAGACTTAGCTAAATTTCTCGGTTGATCTACATTTTTACCTAACATTACAGCAATGTGGTAAGATAATAACTGTAAAGGAATGGTAGTAAGTAATGGAGTAAAAGCTTCTTCTGTTTCTGGAATTTCAATAACGTGATCCGCAATTTCCTTTACGGTTACATCGCCTTCAGTAACAATGGCTATTATTTTTCCACTTCTTGACTTTATCTCTTGAATGTTACTAACTACTTTTTCGTAATGCCCTTTGTTTGTTGCAATGACAAAAACAGGCATGTTTTCATCGATTAACGCAATTGGACCGTGCTTCATTTCTGCAGCAGGATATCCTTCCGCGTGTATATAAGAGATTTCTTTAAGTTTTAAAGCTCCTTCTAACGCAACAGGAAAGTTAAAGCCTCTACCAAGATATAAACAGTTAGTGGCATGCATATATACTTCTGAAATATGCTGTACAAGAGGATCAATTTCTAACAACTTCTCAATCTGATTAGGAATTTGTTGAAGTGTTTGTAAATAGTTGTTTACCGCTGTTTTTGATAAAGTTCCTTTCTCTTGAGCTAGTTTTAACGCAATTAAAGAAAGTACAGTAATTTGAGTAGTAAATGCTTTTGTTGATGCTACACCTATTTCTGGTCCAGCATGAGTATAAGCTCCTGCATGAGTTTCTCTTGCAATAGATGATCCAACGACGTTACATACTCCGAAAACGAAGGCTCCTTTAGACTTTGCTAATTTAATAGCAGCAAGTGTATCAGCTGTTTCTCCTGATTGAGATATCGCAATAACAACATCTTTTGACGTTATTACAGGATTTCTATATCTGAACTCAGAGGCATATTCAACTTCTACCGGAATACGAGCCATATCTTCGAAAAGATATTCTCCAACTAAACCAGCATGCCATGAAGTACCACAAGCAACGATTATAATTCTATCCGCATTTAAAAATTTAGGTAAATTATCATCAATCCCTGCCATTTTAATAATTCCTTCATTTGGAAGCATTCTACCTCTATAGGTATCTAAAATAGCTTTAGGTTGCTCATGGATTTCTTTAATCATAAAATGATCAAAACCACCTTTTTCAATCTGTTCAAGGTTTAATTGCAATTCTTGAATATCTGCATCAACCTCTTTGTCGGTTTCAATCTTACGAACTTTTATTCCTTTATCTCTTTTAATAATGGCTAATTCACCATCTTCTAAATAAATAGCGTCTTTAGTAAACTCGATGAAAGGAGAAGCATCAGAAGCCACAAAAAACTCCTTGTTTTCTTTTCCTACACCAATGGCAATAGGGCTTCCAAGTCTTGCAACAACAAGTTCATTCGGCTTAGTTTTATCAAATACTGCAATGGCATAAGCCCCAATTACATTGTTTAAAGCTAATTGAACCGCTTTTCCCAATTTACAACCTTCATTTTTCTTTACCTCTTCAATAAGGTTAATTAAAACTTCGGTATCAGTATCACTTTTAAATGTATAGCCTCTTGAAGTTAATTCTTTCTTTATGGTGTCGTAGTTTTCAATAATACCATTATGTACTATAACCAAATCACCAGACTCTGAAAAATGAGGATGAGAGTTCGTATCATTTGGAACTCCGTGTGTAGCCCATCTTGTATGACCAATTCCTATTTTTCCTGCTTTTCTTAATTCTTCCTGCTCTGTAATCTTTTCTAGATCACTTACCTTACCTTTTGTTTTAGAAAGATGTATGTTTTCACCATCATACATCATAATTCCGGCACTATCGTAGCCTCGATATTCTAATCGTTTTAATCCATTAATTACAATGGGGTAGGCATCTCTGTAACCTATGTAACCTGTAATACCACACATAATAAATTCTTTATCTTTTTTCTGAATATGTTAGTTTCAAAACTGCTTTTTTTGCTCCGTGCGTAGATTCGTTTTGATTTAATAAGGTTACACCCCTTGGGTTCCAGTTGTAAGTAAATACATTAGTGTTTAATGCGCCGGTTAAAAACGGATTATCAGTTGGGTTATTGTAAGCCTTTAAAATTAAAGGAGCAAAGTTAGTAGAGCTTCTATCAAGAAGGTTAGATATGTAGTCGGTAATTCTTATTGTATATTTTTCTGGTTTATCGTCAGTTGATACTAAGTTTCCATTAAAAAACTGACTTTCAGTATAAGCATCAACAACATGTTTAGGTGATGGAGTTCCATTACCATCATCTTCATTTGTATAAATGAACAAGCGTTGAGGAATAATATCTTTATTGGTGTTAACTGTTTGATTTATATAAAATGTAATTGCAGCATCATTTACTAAAAGCCCAAAACTATCATTTGCTGTGTCTCTAACAGTTGCTAACTCCTCCAAACTTAAATAATCATCTTGCGGGTTATTATCAAAAGCTTCGTATTTTAGAATAGCATTATTAGGGTCGTTTAATCTTACTTTGGCAAGATTAACTCCTAAAACTTTAACTTGAGCCATAGTTCCAGCAGTTCCTTGAATAACAAAATTCTCATTTGGGATACTGTTACTTCCTGGAGATGTTTTATAAACAGAATTACGAATACCATTTAAAAGGAATGAGTATTTCGAAAGAATTGTGTCTTTGTACACTAAATTGTCATTACCTTCTTCTTTCTCAAACCTTGAAATAGTGTAATGAAACTCAACTGCAGCGGCTGGATTAGATCCGGCAAGGTTAAATGGTAATAGAGAGCCATCACTACCTTCTGCTTTTACATATATTCCTCTGAAATAATTAGCAAACTCTTGAGATGATGTAAATTCAGAATCTCCAAATTTATCCCAAAACAACTCTTTCATTCTAGTCTTATTCAATGGAATAGAGATAAACGGTGCTTTTGTACTTAATTTATCTTCGGTATCGAAAGTTTCAGTATTGTTGTTGGTAAAGTCCGTTCTTCTCGTCCTGGTAATCGTATACATGGTGTCTGTATCCAAAGGTTTAAATGTAAAAGAAGCGTCCTTATTAAGTAGTTCGTCTTCAATATAAGTCTCATTTGACATATAAGAATTAGTCGCAGCTGGATCGCTAGGGTCTAAAGTGTTCAAATAAGTTCCATTTCTGTATACTTTAAGACTGGTTGCGATATCTGGATTACCCAATACCGAGTCAAGTACAAATTTAGGAGACCCATTATCATGATCACCTTTTCTAGTTGCCGTATAAGGTAGTTTTAGTATTACATCATCAAGATGATAAATAGAGTCAATGGGATGATCATCCGAAGCAGCTTCTACATCTTCCGTTCTTAAGTTGGTAGGAAGCCCTAATTGAGTAACAAAAGAAGATTCTAAAGTTTTATAATTTCTACTATTGTATACTCCTAACCAATATTCAGAAACCCGATTTCCTAAAGCTATATTGTCAGCCCTAACGCTTTCCAAATCAATCGGTGTAATTTCTAATTCAAGTTCAATTTCGTTTGTATTAAACTTTGTGTTTTTTACTACATTACTTCCAATATCTTTAAAGTCTTCTTCGCACGACAATATTGAGACTAAGCAAAATAGTCCTACCCCTAAAATACCAATTTTTCTAATCATCCTATATGTTTACTCACTTAATTCTAAAACATTTTCTCTATAAAATTCTAAGTATGCTTCTGTAAGGTTTTCTTCCTGTTGAAACTCAAGAACTTTAGTATCGCTATTAGCGATGAATTCTTCAATTTCGTCAGGGATAATTTCACTACCCTTTACAACAGCATCAGAATTTTCAATAGCGCTTTTTAAAATATTAGTATGATTAGGTGTTTCTAAATTTGAAATTTTACCGTTACCTATTTTGTCAAAGCGCACTTTATTAGCAAGTTCATTATTTAACTCGCCTTCAAAACCATTGTTATA
Organism: Tenacibaculum xiamenense; assembly: GCF_964513065.1. NCBI lineage: Bacteria > Pseudomonadati > Bacteroidota > Flavobacteriia > Flavobacteriales > Flavobacteriaceae > Tenacibaculum > Tenacibaculum xiamenense. The sequence goes on along the minus strand of NZ_CAZEQU010000011.1, from coordinate 228,000 downwards.
AAGCGAAGTTACAATCTTACTTTGACTAAATAGAGGTTCTTCTTTATAAAATTCTCTTAAATATAGAGGAAGTAAAGAAGCCATCCATCCGTGAACGTGTATAATATCTGGAGCCCAGTTTAGTTTTTTTACGGTTTCAACAACTCCTTTCGCAAAGAAAATCATGCGTTCATCGTTGTCGTTAAAAAGTTGCTCATCTTCATCCGAGTACATTGCCTTACGCTTGAAATACTCATCATTATCAATAAAATAAACCTGCATCCTTTCCTTTGGAATCGAGGCAACTTTAATAATTAATGGCATATCCATATCATTAATTATTAAGTTCATACCAGACAAACGAATAACTTCATGTAACTGGTGTCTTCTTTCATTAATTACCCCAAAGCGAGGCATAAATATACGTGTCTGAACTCCTTTAGAATGTGCTTGCTTAGCTACATTGAACGAGGTTGATGCTAATTCTGTTTCTGGTAAATAAGGTGTTACCTCTGAAGAAACATATAGTATTCTCTTATCCTTCATTAAATCGAACTCTTTGTATGAGGATGCAAAAATACGAATTTTTATGCTAAAATCGTGTTAAATTCCTAATTTAGCACGATTTTCAATGAATAGCTAATGAATATTTTTAAATTAAAATCAGAATTAAAAGCCTTTTTAACTCTTCAAAAAAAGGAAGAAAAAACAATTGGTTTTGTTCCTACGATGGGGGCCTTGCATCAAGGGCATTTATCATTAATCAAAAGAGCTAAGAAAAAAAATGACCTTGTTGTGGTGAGCATATTTGTGAATCCTACACAGTTTGATAATAAAGAGGATTTAGATAAATACCCGCAACCCCTTGATAATGATATAAAACTACTAGAAGAAATCGAATGTGATGTTTTATTCACACCTTCTGTAAAAGAAATTTATTCAGAGAATATTGTTTCACAGAAATTTGATTTTGATGGACTGGAACATCAAATGGAGGGGAAATTTAGAGATGGTCATTTCGACGGAGTTGGAACTATTGTAAAAACATTTTTCGAAATTGTAGAGCCCGATACAGCGTATTTTGGGAAAAAGGATTTTCAACAACTACAAATCATCAAAAAATTAGTTGAAAAACATAATATTCCTGTAAAAGTTAAAGGAAGACCCATTTTTAGAGAGGACGATGGGCTTGCTATGAGTTCAAGAAATGTAAGACTTTCGGAAGAACATAGAAAAGTAGCTCCATTCATTTATAAGACATTGAAAAAAGCTAAGCGAAAATTTGGCATAAAAAATGCTCAAGAATTAACGCAATGGGTGGAGAAAAAATTTGAAAAACAAGAACTACTTCAATTAGAATACTTCACCATTGCAGATGAAGAAACATTAAAAACGCCTGTAAATATAGAACCTGATAAGAAATATAGAGCATTCATAGCAGTATTTGCTGGAAATATCAGATTGATTGACAATATAGGCTTATAATAAATTCATCATAAAGAAATTAGTATTCATTAAAAAAGACCTATTTTTGCAGTATGTTAGTACAAGTTGTAAAGTCAAAAATCCACCGTGTAAAAGTTACTGGTGCTGATTTAAATTATATTGGAAGTATTACCATTGATGAAGATTTGATGGATGCTGCCGGAATTATTGAAGGGGAGCGTGTTCAAATCGTAAATAACAATAACGGAGAGCGTTTGGAAACTTATGCAATTCCTGGGCCAAGAGGTAGCGGAGAAATAACCTTGAATGGAGCGGCTGCTAGAAGGGTTCAAAAAGGAGATGTACTTATTTTAATAGTATATGCTTTTATGGAATTAGAAGAAGCTAAAAACTTTAAACCCAAACTGGTTTTCCCTAACGAAGCCGATAACACGTTAACATAAATTTAGTTTTGACCTTGAAAAAAACTTTAAAAATTATATTACCTCTCATTTTGGGAGGTTTTTTAGTTTGGTATTCTTTATCAAAAGTTTCCATTGAAACCTTATTGAAATACTTTCAGAATGCCAATTATTGGTGGATTGCACTGGGACTTATATTTGGAATTTTAAGTCATTTATCTCGTGCCTACAGATGGAAATATTTGCTCGAACCAATGGGTTACAAACCTGATTTTGGAAATAGTACGATGGCAGTATTAGTAGCTTATCTTGTAAATTACGCTGTGCCAAGAGCGGGAGAGGTTTCAAGAGCAGCGGTAATGACAAATTATGAGGATATACCTTTCGAAAAAGGTTTCGGTACTATCGTTGCTGAACGTATTGCAGATTTGCTAATGATGTTGCTAATTATTTGTATCACTTTGTTTGTCCAGTTTGATTTTATCTATGAACTATTGACAAAGAATTTTTCGATAGAAAAGATAGCTATTATAGTAGCAGCTCTTGTGGTTGGTTTCTTTATATTTTCCCGCTATGTAAAGAAAGCGACAAAAGGAATTGGTTTAAAAATCAAGAACTTTATTTCTGGATTAATAGAAGGGGCTACCAGTATTTTTAAAATGAAAAATAAATGGGCGTTTATTTTTCACACCGTTTTTATTTGGGCGATGTATGTTGCTATGTTTTGGGCAACAGTTCCTGCAATTGAAAATTTAAGCGTTCCTTTCGGAGCTGTATTAATCGGTTTTATTGCTGGAGGTTTTAGTATTGCCGCTACAAATGGAGGTATTGGTTTATATCCTATTGCAGTAGCTGGAGCATTTGCTTTATTCAACATTCCAGAAGAGCCTGCGAATGCTTTTGGATGGATTATGTGGACGGCACAAACGGTAATGATTATTGTGTTTGGTGGTTTAGCTTTTGTATTATTACCGATTTACAATAAAAATAAATAGCTTTGTTATTTATTCAATAACTCCTTTTTAAATGGCAAAAACCAAAACTACTTTTTTCTGTCAAAATTGTGGAACCCAACATGCACAATGGGTTGGGCAATGTAATGTTTGTAAACAATGGAATACTATTGTTGAAGAGGTTATTCAAAAGGAAGAAAAAAGAAGTTGGAAATCGCCATCAAAGTCTGAAAAAAGGGTGTCCAAACCATTAAAGGTTGAAGACATTGAATTGAATCCGGAAGAAAGAATTCTTAGTAAAAACAAAGAACTTGATAATGTTTTAGGAGGCGGACTGGTAAAGGGGGCTGTTGTGTTGTTAGGAGGTGAGCCCGGAATAGGAAAGTCTACTTTACTACTTCAAATAGCACTACAAATTCCTCAAAAGGTGTTGTATGTTTCTGGAGAAGAGAGTCAGTCTCAAATTAAAATGAGGGCTGAACGCCTGGATGCTAGCACTTCAAATTGTTTGATTTTAACGGAAACCAATACCCAGCAAATATTTAAAAATATAGAAGAAGTTCAGCCAGATGTACTGGTGATCGATTCGATTCAAACATTATATACAAACTCTATAGAGGCATCTCCAGGTAGTATTTCTCAAATACGTGAAACCTCGGCTGAGTTAATTAAATTTGCTAAAGAAACGTCTACACCTGTTTTGTTAATTGGACATATTAACAAAGAAGGACATATTGCTGGACCGAAAATATTGGAGCATATGGTCGATGTTGTTTTACAGTTTGAAGGAGATAGAAATCATACTTACCGAATTTTACGTTCTCAAAAAAACAGATTTGGCTCAACTGCTGAATTGGGGATTTACGAAATGTTATCAGATGGATTGCGTGAAGTGTCAAATCCTTCTGAAATATTAATCTCAAAAAAAGATGCTGATTTAAGTGGAACTGCTATTGCTTCAACTTTAGAAGGAGTAAGACCTTTAATGATCGAAATTCAAGCTTTGGTAAGCACCGCAGTGTACGGAACTCCGCAGAGAACAACAACGGGATATAACTTGAAACGTTTGCATATGATTTTGGCGGTTCTTGAAAAAAGAGCAGGGTTTAAATTAGGGGCTAAAGATGTATTCTTAAATATTACTGGAGGAATTCAAGTAGATGATCCGGCGATAGACTTGGCAGTTGTGGCTGCAATATTATCTTCAAATCAAGATTTGGCAATTAATCCAGATGTTTGTTTCGCTGCTGAAGTTGGCTTGGCTGGTGAAATAAGACCTGTATCTAAAATTGATCAACGTATTATTGAAGCTGAAAAATTAGGTTATAAAACATTCGTGACTTCTAAATACAACAAAATAACCTCAAAGAATCATTCGATTAAACTAATTCTTGTTAGTAAAATTGAAGAGGCGTTCGCTACGTTGTTTGCTTAAATAAAGAGTTTCTTTGATCAAAAAATCTTTCAAAGGAAAAATAAAAACCCATGTTTCATTTTATGAACCCTAATACCTTGTATTTAAAGAGGTTTTATACGAAGTTTCAAGAAATGTTTCTTTGATTAAAGTCTTGTTTTGGTTAAAAATATCTTTGTTAAAATTCTGGAAATCTGTAACAAATGGTAAAACATGTGTACCAATTAACAAGAATTATTAAAAAATCAAAGATGAAAACAACTAAACTTTTTTTGGGTGTATTGTTATGTTTTTTAACAATATCAGTGTCAGCTCAAACAGCTGATGAAATAATTGCAAATTATTTTGAAAACACAGGAGGAGAAACTAAATGGCGTGAACTTAAAGGTTATAAAACAATAGCTGCTGTAAACCAAGGAGGAATGGAAATTCCGATTGAGAGTGTAGAGTTAATAAATGGTAAAACTAGTACAAAAGTAACTTTTCAGGGAAAAGAAATTAAACAAGGGGTTTTTGATGGTACAACCTTATGGAGTCATAATTTTATGACAATGAAAGCGGAGAAAAGCGATTCAGAAGCTACTAAGAATTATAAGATTTCGAGAGCTGATTTTCCTAGTCCTTTTTTAGACTATAAGAAGAAAGGCTATAAAATTGAATTGTTAGGGAAAGAAGAGAATGATGGAACGGAAACCTTTAAAATTAAATTAACTAAAACTCCTTTAACTATTGATGGGAAAACGGAAGATAATGTTGATTTTTATTATTTTGATACAGAAAATTTCGTTCCTATTGTCGTAGAGAGTAAGGTTAATTCAGGTCCAGGAAAAGGTTTAACTAGTGTTACAACATTGAGTGATTATCAAGAGGCAGGTGATTTATATATGCCTTATTCAATTGCACAGTCAATAAAAGAACGCCCTGGTTCGGAAACATCGATTGTTGTTAAAAGCTACGAGTTAAATCCAGAGGTTAGCGATGAAATATTTGCTTTTCCAGATGACAAATCATCTTCAGATGAAAAGAAAAATTGATATTTTAAATACAAGTCGGATGAAGCTCATATTTTCTTTTTTAGTAGGAATCATGTTGTTCCCTTCTTCTGCGGATGCACAAATCAGAAAGAAGCAAAGTAATCTTTTTGGAGACATAAAAGCACGACATATTGGTCCTGCATTAATGAGTGGTAGGATTAATGATTTAGAAGTGCATCCGAAAAACTCTCGAATTATATATGCTGGAACCGCTGGTGGAGGTGTATGGAAATCGAATAACTCTGGAGCCACTTTTAACCCTATTTTTGACGATTATTGTCAGTCTATCGGAGCTGTTGCTGTTGATCCGAATGATCCTGATAATACAATTTGGGTTGGAACAGGTGAAACATGGACAAGAAACAGTGTGTCAATTGGGTGCGGTCTTTTTAAAAGTATTGATGGAGGAACAAACTGGAGAAAGATAGGATTTGATAAATCGGAACGCATTGCCAATATAGTTATTAACCCTAAAAATTCCAATGAAGTTTATGTTGGTGTATTAGGTGCACTATGGGGTGATAGTGAAGAACGTGGAGTTTATAAATCAACAGATGGAGGTGTTTCTTGGAATAAAATTTTATACGTAGATCAAAAAACAGGATGTGCTGATTTAACAATGGATCCTTCGAATCCGAATGTTTTGTACGCCTCAATGTGGGAGTTTAGAAGAACTGGATGGTCGTTTAATTCTGGAGGAGATAAAAGCGCCCTATATAAATCGACAGATGGAGGAGTAACATGGAATAAGATTCACAATGGATTTCCAGAAGGAAAACTAGGGAGATTAGCAATTGCTGTAGCTCCTTCAGATTCAAATATTTTGTATACAGTTATCGAAGCTGAGCAGAATTCGAAGAAAGGGTTGTACAAGTCTACTGATGGAGGAGCTTCTTGGAAACAATTAAATAATGATTTCGGAATAACAGTTCGTCCTTTTTATTTTTCAAGAATTGTTGTAGATCCAAGAAATCCAGATGTAGTTGTAAAAGGAGGTCTTTATGGATCCATATCGCGCGATGGAGGAAAAACCTTCAAGAATATGGGAAGTATGCACGCGGATATTCATGACATTGTTTTTGATATAAACGATTCGGATCGAATGTATGTAGGAACTGATGGTGGTGTTTATAGAAGTTGGGATGGTTCTAATACACTTGAAATAGTTGAGAATATGCCTATATCACAGTTCTATCATATCAGTTTAGATGATAATGAGCCTTATAATATTTATGGAGGATTGCAAGATAATGGTTCGTGGTACGGACCGTCGAGCTCACCAAGTGGAATTAGTGCGAGAGATTGGAATTCTGTTGGGTTTGGTGATGGTTTTAGAGTATTGAAGCATCCAACCAAAAACATCGTTTATTCCGAGATGCAAGGAGCGGAAAGAGTATGGCGTTTTGATATAGACAAACATCTTGTTAAAACCATACAGCCTTTACCTGTTGAAGGGAAAGCTAAGTTGCGCTTTAACTGGAATGCACCAATGGCATTAAGTAAACATCAACCCAATAGATTTTATATGGGGAGTCAATATTTACATAAATCAGAAGATATGGGAGATACTTGGAAAGTTATATCACCAGATTTAACGACCAATGATCCCAAAAAGCAAAATCAAGAAGATTCTGGAGGGTTATCTATGGATAATTCAGGGGCAGAAAACCATACTACGATTTTTACGATTGCTGAATCTTCCTTAGATGAGAATATTATATGGGTTGGAACTGATGATGGTAATGTTCAGGTGACTTCAAATGGAGGTAAGAAATGGAAAAATACAACTTCAAACATTGAAGGGCTTCCAAAGAACATTTGGTGTTATCAAATCAGAGCAAGTGTGCATGATAAAAATACCGCTTATGCAGTTTTTGAAGGACATACAATGGGGAATATGAAACCTTATGTATACAAAACAACAGATTTAGGTAAAACTTGGGTAAATATAGCGACAAACGATATTCCAACGTTTGCTAGAAGTATTCAGGAAGATTTTGAAAACCCTAATCTTCTTTTCTTAGGAACTGAGTTTGGATTGTACGTTTCTTTAAATGGAGGAAAAGTTTGGCAACAGTTTAAGAATAATGTTCCTCCTGTGGCTATCCACGCAATTGAGTTACATAAAAAAACAAATGATTTAGTTTTAGGTACCCATGGACGAGGTATAATTATCTTAGATGATATTTCGCCTTTGAGAGAGTTAACAGAGGAAGTTAAAGCTAAGAAAGTTCACTTTTTTAAGACAGAACCCAAAGTAATGAGTGATAGAAATGGTTTTGGAACCTCTGCCGATGAAACTGAGTTTTCAGGAAGCAATGGTACTCAGTCTTTGGAAATAAAATATTATTTGAAGAAGAGGCATACCTTCGGGAAAATGACTATGAAAATATACGACTCTCAAGATAATGAGGTTGCTACATTACAACCAGGAAAATCCAAAGGAATTAACATTGTTACTTGGAATTATTCAATGAGAATGCCTAAAGTGGCAAAAGGAAAAACTTTTAGTTTTGGTGGTTTTTCAACTCCGCGTGTTCCCGCAGGTGTATATAAAGTGGTTCTTAAAAAAGGTAAAGAAAAATTTGAACATGTTTTTGAATTAAAATATGATTCGAGAACAGGCTTAACTCAGGCAGATCGAAAGTTGAAGCATGATACAACCATGAAGTTGTATAGGATGACTGAAGAGTTGGCTTACCTTGTTTATGAGCTTGATGCTATTTATGAAAACATTAAAAATTCTGATAAAAAATTAGCTGTCAAGTTGCAAGAGTTAAAAGAGACCTTGGTAATAACTAAAGGAGATAACTATGTTGGAAGTTCAGAACCTCAGTTAAGAGAAAAAATTTCTGATTTATATAGTAAGGTTATTGGTAATTACGATAAACCGTCTCAGTCAGAGATAGATGCTATTAAAATCTTGGAAACTAGATTCGAAAGGGCTAAAAGAGATTTTAAAAAGTTAAGGTCGAAAGCAAAAGTAATAGACTTGAAACTTAAGAGTTACGATGAATTTATAAGTAAAAAATAAAATATAGGCTTAGAGAATAGATTGGATTTAGTAAGTCTCCATATTATTTAATAATGTGGAGACTTTCTTAATTCTTATGGAGCTTTTTGTATTGAGAAGGAGTCATGCCAGTTCTGTTTTTAAATGCAGTGTTAAATACGGATTTAGAGTTAAACCCCGAAGCATACATAACTTGCTCAATATTGAGCTTGTTTTCATGGAATGCATTCAGTAATAGTTTGCTTTCCTCTATTCTGTGATCAATAATAAATTGATTAAAGTTCTTATTTAAAATTTTGTTTAAATATATTGTAAGATCGGAAGGTGATGCATGTATTTCTTTAGCTAATATGTTTAAGTTTAAATCAGGTCTTAAATAAAGTTTATTTTCTTTAATTGCGCTATCCAAATTACTTTCTATCATTCTTCTTAAAGCGTTAGGCATTACCTCATGAATATTTTCAAATTTCAAAATTTTGGGGTTGATTACAACCTGAATAAAAAAATAGGCAATACCCATGGTGAAAATTAATTCAGAAATAACAAAGATGGTCCATGATAAAGGTTCATTTATTAGCATTAGCTGATGATGTAGTATTACTTCTGCCAACCATAAAGCATTCCATAGAACTATTGTGATGAAAAAGAGTTTTATGCTGCTGTTTTTTATATAATTAACAATTAAATACAGTGCTGTCAGAATCCATAAAATTTTGACTAAGTCAAATGGTAAAATAAGGTCAAAATTGAAAACATATCTTAAAATAATGTTTATCGGTAGCATCACAACAGCCAAGCCAAAATATGGTAAACCTTGTTTTAAGGAAACTTCCTTTTTAAATAAGGAGTGAACAAAAATGAATAATGATAGTAACATTCCTACTTCTAAAGCTCCCATGGTAACTCTATAGAACTCCAAAATTGGCTTTGTTAAAATAGATGAAATCCAAGAGGTATAGTTTAAGATACCATATAAATCAGTTATTAACTTTATGTAGAAAAAAATACTGAGCCATTTAATAGTTTTATTGTCTGAAGTGTATTTTATATTCAAATAAATGATAAAAAACACAGAAAGAAAGAGTTGCAGTATTTCAGTAAAACTTTTAAGCCAAAAAAAATCAATCATTATAAAAACAAAAACGTTCTAAATTTAAATTCAGAACTATTTTAAGGTCAAATACCTCTAGCTTCGTGGTACTATTTCTGGTAAATATATGGATTTCATTACGCACATTAAACAATTATTATCTAAATATAAAAAGGCCGTTTTTCTCTCGCTTCTGTTGAGTTTAACCTTGCTTTTAGTAAGTCTTTTTTATAAAAGTAATTATAAGGTGATTATTTATCTAATTGTAATGCTAGGGGCTTTTTTAATTTCAGAATTTGTTGTTTTTTCTGGAAGGTTTAAGTTTAAAGATTGGAATATAAAGGAACCCAAAAAAGAGTTGTATGTGATTTTTCTAACTCAAATAATTACCTGTTTTTTGCTAGTATATTGGTTTGCAATAGCAAAACAAAAAGTAGAAAGCAGTCTGGTGAAAATAGTTCTATTTTCCGGAAGAATCCTTTTTGTTTTTCCTGTCTTTTTTATCATATACTTTGTAGGGATAAAAAAATATAGCTTAAGGCAATTAGGAGTGTTAAGCTTTTATAATTGGTATGTTAGCTTGCCTATTATAATTTTAATCGGAGGTGTAACATACTTGACATTTCCTGAAAGCTTACAATTCAATAGTATATTAAAACAAAATGGAGGGAGTGCTTTTCTAGTTCTAGGCTTTTTAACTGCGGCAATTCCTGAAGAAATTACCCGGGTTCTAATACAATCTAGACTTTCAAGAGTTTTAAAAGATAAAAGTTGGGGATGGTTTTTAGCTTCGTTTTTATGGGCGTTGTTGCACATTCCGACCTTTGCCAAAAGTTCAGGAGATTATATCGGAGCAACGTTCTCGGCATTAGGGATTTTGCCTATTGGGTTGTTATGGGGGTATTTAAACGAACGCTATAAGTCAATCATCCCATCGGTTTTAATTCATGGAACCAATTTATGGGGATTACAAAACATATTCTAAGATAATACATTAAACGCCTAGCCTACTACTATTTAATTTCATGAACCAAAATGAGGATGGGTTTAAGAAAAGTCTTCGTGTTGTAAACACGAGGGCTTTTTAATTTTAATAAATTGGAATACTAACTTGTTAACTCAATAAGCTTTGTTCTGTAAGCAGAAAGTAGTTTTGATTTTGAAATGAACCCAATATACCTTTTGTGTTTAATAACTGGCAGGTTCCAAGCGCCGCTTTCCTTAAATTTTTTCATAACAGTTTCAATTGAATCATCATGAAAAATAATAGCTGGAGCACTTTTCATTAAAACTTGAATGGTTAGTTTATCGTATAATTCTTGCTCAAACATTAAAGGCCTAATATCGTCTAACAAAACAATTCCTAAAAATCGATTTTTATCATCAACCACAGGAAAAATATTTCGTGAAGATTTTGCAACCGAACCTTTCAGCATTTCACCCAGGCTCATTTCTGGATGAATCATTTTAAAGTTGGTTTCAATGAGTTTGTCAATGCGCATCATCATCATCACATTTTTGTCTTTGTTGTGTGTAATAAGCTCACCTCTTTTTGCCAGTTCAATAGTATAAATAGAATTTGAAATAAAATACTTTGTAAATGCATAGGATATAGCTACAACTAACATCAAAGGAACAAACAAATCGTAACCGCCAGTGATTTCAGCAATCAAGAATATTGCCGTCATCGGTGCATGTAATACCCCCGCCATAAGTCCACTCATTCCAATCAAAGTACAATTACTTTCTGAAACACTTCCTCCAAACTGATTTACAATTTTGGCAAATACATTTCCTAGGGCACTTCCCATTACTAAAGTTGGAATGAAAATTCCTCCTACTCCACCAGCAGCAAAAGTAGTGGTCATGGCAATTGCTTTAAAAACGGTAATCAATAACAGGAAAAGTATCACCATCCATACATTGTTAAAATTCACAGAATAATGAATACCTTCTAAGGCTTTTTGCGCGTTACCTTCTAGTAAATTATTAATAATATCATATCCTTCACCGTATAAGGGAGGAATGAAATACAACATAATACCAATAGCAATTGCTCCTAAAATAAGTCGATGCAAAGGATCTTTAAATAGGTTAAAGAAACGTGTAATTTTAAAATACATTTTCGAAAAATAAACAGAGGCAATTCCTGTTCCGATTCCTAAGAAAACATAAAAGAAAATATCTTTAATAAGAAAGTCGTCCTGTAACTCAAAGCCCAATAAAATATCTTTACCTAAGAAGAAGTACGAAGTAATTACGGCAGACACTGATGCTAATAAAAGCGGAACTAGTGAAGCAAAGGCCAGGTCTAAACTAAATATTTCTACGGCAAAAACAATGGCAGCAACTGGAGCTTTAAACATAGAAGACATAGCACCAGCAGTGGCACAACCAATTAAAAGCATTCGCGTTTTTGTGTTCATATGAAATAACTGCGCAACTCCCGATCCAAGAGCGGCTCCAGTACTTACCGCAGGACCTTGCAATCCTGCAGAACCACCAAACCCGACTGTGATTGGTGCAGTTAATAACGATGCATAAATTTTATAGCGCTCAATAATTCCACTACGTTTTGAAATAGCGTGTAGCGTTGTTGAAATTCCGTGTCCAATATCTTTTTTAATGATCTTTTTCTTTAAATAGAAAACAATAACCAATCCAATAATGGGGAAAATGAAATATAAAGAGTGATGAAGATCTTTAATGAATTTCCCTTCTAAGATATAATGAAAGAAAAAAGTTAAGTTTTTTAAAAGTAAGGTTCCCAATCCAGAAAGAAATCCTACCAAAATACTGAGTAAATAAACAAATTGACGCTCAGAGATGTTTTTATATCTCCAGATTAGAAGCTTCTTAAATATTTTTTTGGTGTTGGGCATGTACCTTAATTTCTAGTGGAAAAAACTGCGAAAAAAACGAAAAGTTTGAAAAAAGTTAAATTTATAACAAAATAAAAGTAACAAAATATGCCAAAAGTACACATATAAGTGTTACTATTATGGTAAAATAAATAAGAAAAGCAGTGACAGTTCAAGATATTATTGATCTCATCGATAAAAATTCAAGTGCCATACTTAACTATTACATTGTACTTGGAATTATTTCCTTAATAGGGTTGTTGTTTGTTAATAGAGATAATTTTAAGAGTCCGATAACCTATGCGTATACTTTCTTGATTTATGCTTCGGTAATACCAGGTTTGCTAGCTTTAATGTTAATTGTGTACAATCTCTTTTTCTTAAAAAGAAACTTACTGCATTTGCCTGTGTTAACCTATTATTTACCAGTAATAGCAATGGGTGTCTTATTACTAATCATTAAGAAAACAGTTTCTTTAAAAGAAATTCCTGGTTTTGAAAGACTATCAGGGCTGTTTATGTTGATTTTTGTAACACTCATTATTACATATTTTGTTCAAAAAATCTTCATTGGAGTATTTTTTATAGGAAGTGTATCGTATTTGATAGGACTTTTTGTTGTGTTACTACTTGTCTTAAAAGTAGGATGGAATAAGCTAGTAAAATAGCCTGTAGATAAAGATAAAATAAGCAATTGCTTATTTTTATTAAATTTGTTGAAATTCGATTAATATATTATGCTTAAAAACCTAAAATCACTATTTATTGTAGATGATTCGGCTGATGAAAAGAAAGAGCCTACAGAAAAAAACAAAGAACAACCTAAAAAAGAGGTTGCTGAAAACAAACCAACGCCAAGTAATACGCAAAGAACTACAAGTACAGGGAATGTTGATAATGCAATTATCGACAAATTACTTGGGGCTATTGAGAAGAATAATCTGGAAGGCTTTGATTATTTGGAATTTAAAAAAGCGTTGAAGGCTTTAGAGAAAATTCCAATGGATGAAGCGACAAAGTACCGTTCTACTTTTGCTACTGCTTCTACCATGGGAGTAACTTTAGAAAAGCTGGTTGAATCAACAACACACTATATTAAAGTTCTTGATAATGAAAACAACACGTTTTTAAAGGCATTTGAAGGTCAGTTAACTTCTAAGGTTGGCAATAAAGAGAAAGAAATCGTTCAATTCGAGGCGATCATAAAAGAGAAATCTGAAAGAATCAAGCAATTGACAGAAGAAATTACTAAGCATCAATCTCAAATAGCAGAACTTAGAAAAGTGGTAGATGAAAGTAAAACCAAAATAGATAAAACTAAAAACGATTTTAAATTATCGTACCTTCATTTACGTACACAGCTCGAACAAGATGTTGAAAAAATGAAACAATACCTTAAATAAAAATGGAAAACTTAAAACCAAAATCATTTTGGGAAAGACCCGAAGGTAAAACAGGAATGTTATTTACTGGATTATTGGGAGCTGGTGCTTTGTATGGATTATACAAGGTGCTTCCTTTCTTAATTACTATCGTAGAAAATACATTATACTTAGGTGCTTTATTAGCAGTTTTAGGAGTTATCATATACATGATTTTAGATCCTAAAATGCGAAGCCTTATTTTCTATATGTATAAGTCGTTTATGAGATGGATTACAGGGCTTTTCATCCAAATAGATCCAATAGGTATTTTAAAGAGTTATATTGATGACTTGAAGAGCAATCTTAAAAAAATGAACAAGCAAATTGCTGTATTGAAAGGGCAAATGAGAAGATTGCAGCAAATCATGAACGATAACAAGAAAAGCATTAACAATAATCTTAAATTGGCGAGTGCTGCTAAGGAAAAGGATAAAAAAGGAATCATGATTCTTAAATCTAGGAAAGCAGGACGTTTACAAGAGTCGAACATGAAGCTTGATGAGCTTTATAGAAAAATGGAGATTTTATACAGAGTGTTGACCAAGATGTATGAAAATTCTGAGATTTTATTAGAAGATATCGAAGATCAAGTAATGGTGAAAGAGCAAGAGAGAAAGGCAATTCGTGCAAGTCATTCAGCAATGAAATCGGCTATGAACATTATTGCTGGGAACTCTGATAAAAAAGAAATGTTTGATCGAGCTTTAGAAGCAATTGCTGATGATGTAAGTATGAAAATTGGAGAAATGGAACGTTTCATGGAAATGTCAAACAACTTCATGGATTCAATTGATTTACAAAATGGTGTTTTCGAAGAAGAAGGACTTGAGCTATTAGACAAGTGGGAGAAAGAAGGTGTTTCTCTAATTCTTGGAAATCAAAAAGATTTATTGGTAAACGATAGTCATAGCGTTGATTTAGATGCACCAATTTTAAAACAAAACAGAAATAATCAAAATAATCAATATTCAGATTTATTTAATTTTTAACAACTAATCAAATATATAATTATGGCAGGAAAAAGGTTAACTCCATTATCTAAAATTCTAATCGTTGCAGCGATAATTGGAGGGGTGTACTACCTATTAAACATGTTAAGAGATCCTGAAGTAAAAGAAAAAATAAATGAGGTAACCTCGAAAGCATCATCCTCTAAAACGAAAGATGGTTACAATGATGTTTTAAACATCGGTGTTGTAACTTGGGGAGGTTATGCTGGAGGACAATATTTCAACGAAGGTTTTAAAGCAAATACAGAGTCGAGATTTTATAAAGATTACGGATTCAAAGTAAACTTTAAAGTAATTGACGATTTTGATGCTTCTCGTGATGCATTTAAAAATGGTGATATCGATTTAATGTGGGCAACTATTGATGCTTTCCCAACTGAAGTTGCTGGGTTAGCGCAATACCAACCTCAAGTTGTATTCCAAGCAGATTGGAGTCGTGGAGGAGATGCGATTGTTGCTAGGAGAGGAATTAGCCGAGTAAGTGATTTAAAAGGAAAGAAGATTGCTGTCGCTCCAATGACACCATCACACTCTTTCTTAATTTGGTTGCTTGAAGCTGGAGACTTAACTCCAAAAGATGTTTCTATTGTTGAGGTACCAAGTGCAATTGACGCTGCAGATGCATTTAAAAGTGGAACAGTTGATGCTGCCGTTGTTTGGAGTCCGGATGATGCGGATTGTGTAAGCAAAGTGGCAGGTTCAAGAGTATTAGAAAGCACGAAAAATGCGACACATATTATCGCAGATGTTTTCGTTGCGAAAAAAGAATTTGTTGAAACACATAAAGATCAGTTGAGAGATTTATATGAAGGTTGGATGATTGGAGCTTCAGAATTAAATGCTTCTGATTCGAATAAGAGAAAAGCTGCTAAAATTTTGGCAGAAGGTCTATCTCAACCAGAAGATTTTTGTTATGATGCTATTAATAATGTTCGTTTAGCTACTCATGGAGATAATGAAAATTTCTTTGGGTTAAATCAAGGTTATAAAGGAGTTACTGGTGAGGATTTATACAACAAAATGAAAGTTAAGTATAACGATTTAGGATACAGTACTTCTGGAGCTAAGAGCTGGAGATTACTTTCCACAAAAGATTTAGTGACAAAAACAACGTCTTTGACTGGAGCAAATCATACACCAGAAAAGCAAAAAGAATTTACTGCAGTGAAGCCTGAATTGGTTGATAAAGAATCGTTATCATCAAAAAAGGTAAGTATATCATTTAACACTGGTGAGTATAAACTTGGTGAAAATGCAAAGCAATTAATCGATATTCAATTTACATCGATAGCTAGAGCCTTTGCGAATGCAAGAATTAGAATCGAAGGAAATACAGATAATGTAGGAAACAGAAATTCTAATATTGCGCTTTCGAAGAAACGTGCGCAAGCAGTGGCTGATTATTTGATCTCGGAGCATAGCATGCCTAAAAATAGATTTATCATTATAGGTAATGGTCCAGATAAACCTGTTCCGGGTTGTGAGCGCAATCAAAATGCTGATTGTAAAGCAAAGAATAGAAGAACGGACTTTGAATTAGTTGTAGATTAATGTCTGGTTCTTTCAAAAAATTATTCGAGTTACGCGGTGAACTTGAATCAAAACAAAAAATTACGCTTACCGCCTTGGGAAGCGTAATTCTTGTTTTGGTATGGTTTTTAATGGCAGAAGTTTTGTCGAAAAATGTGGTAACACAAAATGAAACAATTCAACCTTCGTCGTTAAAAGAAGAAAATAAGTTGTACTATGAAAACGACTCTACTTTAGTTGCTAATTACGATAAACTGGAAGTTTTAAGTAAAGAAGAATTAAACGAATTTGGTTTAGTAAAAAACAAAGTGTATCCTTTATTACCTTCTCCTATCAAGGTAATTAAAGCGTTTCCAGAATTAAATAAGGATGATGACGTTATAGGAAACACCTTTTTTTCAATAAAACTAAATGTTTTGGGGTATTTATTGGCAATTGTTGTCGCTATTCCCATTGGTTTTTTACTTGGGTTGGTTCCTTTGTTTAGAGGACTCTTCAGTAAAATTATTGATTCTTATCGATTCATTCCTTTAACAGCAGTAACAGGTATTTTTATCATGTGGTTAGGGTTAGGAAGTCAAATGAAAGTGTCTTTTCTTGCTTTTGGTATAATTGTCTATTTGATCCCTGTTGTGGTTCAACGAATAGATGAGGTTCAAAAAGTATATTTAAATACTGTTTTTACTCTTGGAGCTTCTCCTTGGCAAACAGTGAAAACGGTTTACATTCCATATGTATTGTCAAAACTTATTGATGATATCCGTGTGTTAACAGCTATTTCATGGACCTATATTACCATTGTTGAAATGTTAAACAAAGGAGGTGGTATTGGAGAATTAATTTGGACTGCTAAAAGACAGAGTAGAATAGACAAAGCGTTTGCTATTTTAATTATCATCGTTCTTATAGGGGTACTTCAAGATCGTTTATTTGTAATGATTGATAAGTTACTTTTTCCATTTAAACACGTAAATAAAGGCAACAAACATTAGTATGGCATTAGATTTTTTTGATAACCCACAATCACAAAATATTATTGAACTCCGTGGAGTACATCAATCGTATAATAATGGAAAAACTCAAATTATAGAGAACCTAGATTTACTAATTGAAGACAAACCAATGCAGGGGCAATTTGCTGTTATTTTGGGAATGTCTGGATGTGGTAAATCTACCGTACTTCGATACATTGCGGGATTACAAGAACCAACTTCGGGTACCGTTTTGGTAAAAGGAAAACCTGTTAGTAAGCAAAATCGCGTAAGTATGGTATTCCAACAATATTCATCATTACCTTGGATGACGGTTTTGGAAAATGTCGGTTTAGGATTGCAATTTCAAGGAATTTCAAAGAAAGAAAGAGATGAAAAAGCAATGGAAATGATTCAACTAGTTGGTTTGGATGGACATGAAAAGAAATATGCTCAATATCCGAATTTATCAGGAGGTCAATTACAGCGTGTTGCTATTGCTAGAAGTTTAATGTCGAATCCAGAGATTTTATTGATGGACGAACCTTTCGGGGCTTTAGATGTTAAAACAAGATTGCAAATGCAAGACTTGCTGATTGGTATTTGGGAAAAGTTCAGTCCGACTATTTTATTTGTAACACACGATATCCAAGAAGCTGTTTACTTAGCAGATGATATTTATATCATGAAGCATGCACCTTCTAATTTTGTAAAACACATTAATGTAGATTTACCTTTTAATCGAAATAGGGAAACCAAAAGATTGGCACATTTTGATGAATTAGTGCACCATGTTGAAGATTCTATGATGCAAATAGATACTGGACAGTAATACTATTATCTAATTCTTTTTTTGATTTATAAGGTTACATTTAACCAATCTACTCCAATTGAAGATTCTTCTTTACGAATGACTTCTTTGGCTAACTTATTTTTGAAGCTATGTACAACGTAAAACAATACAGACTTATTGATCAGTTTTTAGGAAAACTGAAGCAAGAAGATCGTCAATTTTTCTTCAAAGGAAAAACCATAAACCCAATTAGAATATTCCAGTTAACTAAAAGCTTTCCGCAATTACAATTAAAAGAGGAAGATGTGTTGTTGGTATATAGTTCCAATGGATCAATCGATGAAGTAGACGTTTTAATTTCTTCGAAAAGAATACACACTTCTACGAGTTCATTACCATTACATTTAGATTCTTTGAATGATCCTAATGTAAACAAGTTGCTGAAAAATCATGTGGAGGTCTTCAAATCATTAGTAGAGGATTTAACGCTTCAAAACAAAGAACAAAAGAAGAACTTAGATTATTTTACGAATAAATTTAAAGAGTTTGTAAATCAAAAAGAAGACTCTGAAAAAGACTATGCCATAAACCATGGTTTTTTAGAAATCTTAAAAGATGAAGGAGAGAGAATTCAAGATTTGGTTGAAGACCTAAATCGTAACAAGCATTTCTCCAATGTAATCAATACAATTGTACAAAAAACTGATGATGCTATCGAATTTAAAGCGGAGCATGTTGTGTTGCAAGACATCATCAAAGTGTATAATAAAATTGCAGTTTTACATGATACTGAGAATGAAGAGGCTACTTTAAGAGTGAAGTTTCTATTGGCTTTTTTATTCGAGAAATTACAAGGGAACGATATTATTAGCAGTTTGACTATTGAGCGCATAAATAATTTCGTGACAACCCAAAGCTTCGATAAGAATATTGAAATCATACAGCAAGCTTCGCTATTTAATCTAGGAAATGAATTTAAGAATGAGTTTCTATTACCTCTTATTCTCAAAAAACTAGATAACAAACACTTTACAAATTCAGGTGCGTTTTTATACAGAATTGCTTCATTAATCGCGAAGGCAGATGGAACCATTTCTGAAGAAGAGAAGGAAGCTCTAAAGGAAATTAACAACAGCGTTTTGCATCCGAAACAGAAACTTCAAGGGGTAAAACAAACAGAAGTTGATGAAAATGAAACCTTAGATGATGTTTTAGATGAGCTGCATGAATTAATTGGTTTGGAATCTATTAAAATAGCCATAGAGGAGTTAACGAACTTTTTAAAAGTACAAAAGTTGCGTGAAAAGGAAGGATTGAAAACAGTGAATAACTCACTCCATTCAGTATTTATGGGACCTCCAGGAACTGGGAAAACGACCGTTGCTCGATTGGTTTCTAAAATATACAAGCATTTAGGATATTTGGAAAAAGGGCATTTGGTAGAAACTGATAGAAGTGGAATGGTGGCTGGATATGTTGGGCAAACGGCGTTGAAAGTTGAAGAAATAATTAATGCTTCGCTAAATGGAGTATTGTTTATTGATGAGGCATACGCGCTAGCAAAAGAAAATAAACAGGATTTCGGGAATGAAGCCATTGAGGTCTTGCTTAAAAAAATGGAAGATCATCGTAAGGAATTAGTAGTAATTGTTGCTGGATATCCAGATGAAATGAAGGATTTTATTACTTCAAATCCTGGATTACAATCACGTTTCAACAGGTATTTTACGTTTGATCATTATAAACCTTCTGAGCTTATTGGAATATTTGAGTTGTTCTGTAAAAAGAATGATTTTGTACTAACCGAAGATGCTCGTGAAAAGCTTCATTTTATGTTCGATAAATTCTACGAGAAGAAAGATGCTCATTTCGGGAATGCTAGAGTAGCAAGAAACTTGTTTGAGAAAATTATCGAATACCAAGCGAATAGAATTGTAAGTATTACTCCAATTACAGCAGCCATCTTAAAAACAATTCAAGAAGAAGATATTCCACCGATTAATAAAACGGTAGAGCAGTATTTACAGTTTCAGGAAAATGAATAAGAAATGATTACTGAAAAAACAATTTCAGAACAGTTAAACAGAGAAATAAAATCTCCTATTCGAATTGCTAATCTTGGTGATTTGAATATTGATAAAAAAGCTTTTTTAGCTTGTTTTCAGCCTTTTTTTGAAGGATTGGAAGATGATGGGTATCTGGTTAGGGAAAATCAGATAAAATATCTTAAAACTGTTTTTCCAGAGGATATAGATTCAATTGATGAAATTCGGAAAGCTTATTTTTATGGAAAGGTTTCTGTTGAGGTATTGGAACCTTGGGTTTTTAAATTGAGTAATGAGCAAAAAATCCAATTTGAGGATAGCTCAATGGTTACTCGACAAAGGAGTATTGCATCGTTTATTATTGAAAAGAAAGAAGAGGACTTTTTTATTGAAAGAATTGCAGAAACTAGTTTTGAACAAAATGTAGATGATTTTAGAAGTTGGGAACGTGTTTTTAAAGAAGCAGATGAAGAAACATTAAAACATCCTATTTTTTATCAATTATTAGAAGAGGCTTTTAAAATTGTAGTTGCTATTCATCCAGAAATCAAAAAACTTAAAATTACTTCTCATTTTATGAGAACCATTGCGGCAGGTTTGGTAAAGGGAGAAAACTCACCAGAAGGAGTTCATGAAGATGGTGCAAACTATATTATTTCCGCGTTGGTTGTGAACCGAAAGAATATTACGGGAGGCGAAACTCAAATTTTTGAACGAAGGAATTCCAAAAACGAACTCATCTTTCAGAAAGAACTCGAAATTGGAGAGTTTGCTTTTCAGGCGGATACAGGAGAAGAAAAGATTTTTGGAAATGATCTATGGCATTATGTAACACCCATCCAATCTGTAAATAAGACTGAAATAGGTGTTAGAGATATTATTGGTTTCGACATTCAACTTTTAGATTCTGTATAGATTAAGATAATGTCATGTTGAGTGATCCTGATGACTATCGGGATTGTATCGAGACATCGCTAGGATGAATGCTAGACGTTTTATAATGCTATGACAATACACAGCTAATCTTATCCAAAGAACAGCCATAATTGAAGCTAAAATCTATATGAATAAGATCACCTGCTTTAACTTCTAAAGTGTTTGTTGTTTTTAACACAGTTGGTGGCATTAAGCTATCCGTACCAGTAAAATTGGCTCCCTCACTTACTTCAACATACGATTCCAAATACAAAGCGTTGATGGTTCCTGAAAAAAGAACAGGCACCGAAAAACTCAATTTCACACCTTGTTTTTTCTCTTTTAACAATTCAATTTCATTCACCAAAAATTGTTGTGATAAAAACATAGGTTGATGTCTGGTGAACATCACTGGATAATGATGGATATTATCATCGATTTCTGCTTCGCAAAGTCGAGCAAAATTTACAATTCTATTCGGGAACAAATGACCTTCAGGTTTTAGGTAATTTCGCATATGCTGAAAAATTTGAACCTGAAATTCATTGGCGCAATAAATACTCATGAGTTCCCCGATAATATGATCTACTTTTTCAGGAAGCTCAACGGTTAGTGCATCTGCAAAAACAACTTCAACCTTGTCGGCCCAATCGTATTTGGCAACTTCCTTTTGAATGAAAGGAATCAAATCTGGGTTATTCTCTATTAAATATGCCTTTTTCACATGGGGCATATATAATTTGGTTAAGGGTAAGGTTCCCACTCCTATTTCACAAACAACGGCATCTTTAAAGTTGTTATGGAGTTCAAAAGCCTTTTTAAAAGCGTTGACACGTTGTTCATCGCTCTCCATAATTTTATAGTAGATTTCAGGAAATCCGAAGTGATTTTCATCAAAGGTTTGAGCCTCTAAAAGCCCGTATTTTAAATTTTCATAATTATCAATAATAGATTCGAACAATTTTTTATCCATGAGTAAATAATAATCTTAGTTTTCTCAAAGGTACAATTTTAGAATTCTTAATATAACTTTTTGGCAATGATAAAAACAAGTTATATGTATTCTATTATCAGGTCGAGCGTAGTCGAGAATTTATCTTTACGAGCGCTTAAATAAAACAACTACTCAACTTCCTGTAGAGGCTTTTTGAATACAAACCTATTTTGTTTTCAATAACGTTAGATTTGATCTTGCTATAATTTAAATAGAAGCTCTAAAAAACAGTAAGTATCACATTTTTTTTAACTTTGCCAAAAATTAATTGTTAAGAAATACCTACTAAGATTGCTGTGTAAACTACTCTCCACTCGGTTTGTTTTCTTTTTTCAATTGCTTGAATTTATCTATTTAATATTATTAAAAACTAAATTATTATGAAATCAAAAATTAAAATTGCGGTTATTGCTATGTTAGGAACTTCTCTTTCTATATTAGCGCAAAATACTTTTCCAACGAACGGTAATGTTGGAATTGGAACAACAACTCCTACATCTAAGTTGGAAGTAAAAGGGAAAATCAAGGCAACTCAACTCGAAATAAATGGAACTATTTATTCAGGAGATCTTATTAGCACTCAAATTAACCCAATTGAAATATATTCTAAAGAGGAGGTTGTTTTAGCCTCACCTACCTTTGTAGAGTTAAATTCTCCTTGGGTTCAGCTTTCGAACTCTGTTGTAATAAAAAATAACAATGTGGGAATTGGTGCTTTTAATCCAAGTTCAAAATTAGAAGTAAAAGGTGACTTTAGAATTGGAAATGGAGGAGATTACAACGATTTAATCTTTAAAACTGGAACGCCGTTTTCTGGGACGAACGGTGTATTTGAGATTATCCCGAAAACTGCTCCAGTAACGGGGATAGCAAACCAAACTACTCATTTTAAGAATGCTGTTAATGGTACTGGAAGGACTTTACACAACGTAGTTGTTGATGGAGATGTTAAAGGAATACGTTTTGTTGCGGGTGGAACCATTTTTGCTGATGAAGTTATATCAACAAATTCAACTTTTGAAGTAAATACGGGAGATGAAATGCTCATGCAGTCCACGGCTTCGATAGAATTAAATGCCCCTTCTGTTGCGTTAAATGGAATTATGTATGTTAAAGGCGATAATGTTGGAGTTGGAGTTTACAACCCAAATGCAAAACTTCAAATTAATGATGCAGGAACTTCTGGGGTAACAACATTACAACTAAACAATAGAATGAAGTTCAGAGGAGATGGTGTTTTTACTTGGGGAAGTTCGGCTAATTATGGAATATTAAGTTGGGATTCCAATAAAGCTATAATTGGTGGGCAAGGTGCTAAAGATTTGAGCTTATATGCAAATGGAGTAGAAAGGATGCTTGTAAAAACAAATGGTCAAGTTGGAATAGGAACAAACACTATGGGGAATCATAAACTAGCCGTTGAAGGTTCAATTGGAGCAAGAGAAATTAAGGTAGAAGCCACTGGTTGGTCTGATTTTGTTTTTTATGATGATTACCAATTACCAACCTTAACTGAAGTAGAGAACCATATCAAAGAAAAAGGACATTTAAAAGATATTCCTAGCGCTAAAGAAGTTGAAAACAACGGGTTTTATTTAGGTGAAATGGATGCAAAATTATTGCAGAAAATTGAAGAATTGACGTTATATACGATTGAGCAAGAAAAGGAAATCGAAAGCCTAAAAAAATATAAAAACCAGTTAGATAGCCAGGCAAAAGAAATTAAAGAGCTTAAAGGTCTATTGAAAAAAGTATTAAAGCTTAACAAAAATAACTAAAACAAATTATTATGAAATCAAAAATTAAAATTGCGGTTATTGCTATGTTAGGAACTTCTCTTTCTATAATAGCGCAAAATACTTTTCCTAATGAAGGTAATGCAGAGATTAAAGGAAACTCATCTTTCTTAAACTTAGGGTTAAACAATGCCAATACAAGTGGGAAATCTGGAATACGATTTGGTACTTCCCCATATCCATATGATAAGGGGACTAATATTTATCATGAAGGGGCGACTAATACATTTGTAATTAACAATACAGGAGATGGGAGGAGCAAATTTTTAGTCAAACTTAGAAAAAGCAGCGGGGATATCTTTGATGCAATGAAAATTATTGAGTCAGGTAATGTTGGTATTGGTACTATAACCCCTCAAACAAAATTGGATGTGAACGGAGCAGCAACATTCTCAGGAAATATTACAATTAAAAACTCAGGGCAAAATAAATGGATTCTTACTGAAGAAACGAATACTGGTACTGGGAGTTTGACGATGCAAGCAGGACAAGGTTCTTCGGGGTATGGAGGCTCATTCAAATCGTATGCTCATAGTCATGCAACCAATGCTGGGTGGGTTAAAGCAAATATATCGGCAGGTTCAGGAGGTAAATTTGCAGTGAATACCCATGGAAATGGAGGCGGAGTAGATGTTTTCACTGTTGATACTAATGGAAATGGAGTCTTTAAAGGAAATGTTGGTATTGGAGTATCGAATCCAAGTGCGAAGTTAGATATAAGAAACGGACATCTTTACGTAGGAGATGAAACCTTTTCAAACCCTGGTAATTGGGGTCAAACGATTAATGTTGATGATAATGTTCATTCAAGAGTTTTGATAGAAGAAAGACAAACGGGTGTTAAAACAATTTTATCATCCCACACAGGTGGTAGATCCTCTGTTGGAACAATTTCCAATCATGATTTTGACTTTGTAACTAATGGAAATACACGCATGAAAATAACCAAAAGTGGACATCTTTATGTTGGAGATGAAGTTTTTTCAAATCCCGGTAGTTGGGGTCAAACAATTAATGTTGATGATAATGTTCATTCAAGAGTTTTAATAGAAGAAAGACAAACGGGTGTTAAAACAATATTGTCATCTCATACAGGAGGTAAGTCATCTGTGGGTACAATCTCTAATCACGATTTTAATATTACAACTAATGGAAGCGAAAAGTTGAGAGTGACAGCAAACGGAAAAATAGGAATAGGCGTTCCTAATCCATCTGTAAAACTACATGTTAATGATGGACAGGTTTTAATTCAACCTGAGAATAATAATGAATCTGGAATTCTAAAAATAAATGAATATCGAGGAGGAAGCTTATTAGACTTTTCTGAAGTTGGAGATGCAGGTTTTTTAAAAGTTGGATACTATGGTTTGAATGGTGATAGAGTGGAAATTAATGGAGGGGTTTCTAATGCTGGTTCAGCTGTAGTTGGATATGATGATGGGAATACAAAGTTTAAATTGGCTTCCAAAGGAACCTCTTTTATAGAAGGAGGTGGTCTCGCAGTTGGAACAAATATGGTTCCTACTGGATTTGATTTTGCCGTTGCTGGTAAAACTATTACCGAAGAGGTAAAGGTCCAATTAAAGAGAGATTGGTCAGATTTTGTTTTTTATGATGATTACCAATTACCAACCTTAACTGAAGTAGAAAATCATATCAAAGAAAAAGGTCATTTAAAAGATATTCCTAGTGCTAAAGAAGTTGAAACTAATGGATTCTATTTAGGTGAAATGGATGCAAAACTATTACAGAAAATTGAAGAGCTGACCTTGTATGCTATTGAGCAAGAGAAGAAAATCAATAGTCAGACTAAGGAAATTGAAGACTTAAAAAAGTATAAAATTCAACTAAACAACCAAGCAAAAGAAATTAAAGAGCTTAAAAGTCTATTGAAAAAAGTATTAGAGCTTAGCAAAAATAACTAAAATAAAACACTATGAAAACAAGGATAAAAATTGCAGTAATTGCCATAATAGGGGTTTCTTATTCAGTGATAGCTCAGAAAACTTATAATGAAAATGTAAGAATAAACGGAAGTTTATATGTTGCAAATACTCCAGGTAATAATGGAGAGGTTATTCACATTAGAAATACACAAGCTACAGGAACGAATCAGTCATTCGGAGGAATTAAATTTTCATCAGCTCCAGGGTTTGATTGGGTTTTAGGGAAATTTTCGGATGGTGGAACTGGAAAATTTCAAATAAGAGATCAAGCAAATACTGAGCGATTTACAATATTACCTTCGGGTAATGTTGGTATTGGAGTTTCGAATCCTCAAACACCTTTGGATGTAAAGGGAATTATTAAATCAACAGATGGGAATGGTAATGTCTTGTTTTCTTCAGCCGATGCAAACGGTAGTTATATGAGGGCTTTTGGTAGTCAGAATATCAATTTTAGAAATACAGCAGGGTCATCAATGGTTAATTTTAATGTAACAAATGGATCGGCAACATTCAAAGGGAATGTTCAATCTTCAGGGTTCTTCCTTTCAGACACGTATAGAAACTTAAGTTCTGATGCCATGCTAATGTACGAGAATAATAAAATAACACTAGGTTCAGGAAATCCAATACAGCACGTCGCTATAAAATCTGGAGGTCAAGACAGAATATTTGTAAAAAAAGATGGTAATGTTGGAATTGGAACCGCAACTCCAAATGAAAAACTGGAGTTCGGAGGAGATTCTAAAATGAATATAAGGTTAGGACGTTGGGCTACTCTTGGAACTACTGGAGGAGGAATCGCTACAATTATTGGTAATAATGTTAAAGCCTCTCAGACAGTGAACAATAGAATTGAATATATCACTTCAACAAATGATGGAGCGAAAGCTATAAAAATGCAATATAATGAAGGAATTACATTTCATACTTTCTTAGGAGCAGTAACTGCGAATGAGGAGTTTTTAGGATATGAAAGAATGAGAATTGATAATAATGGTAACGTTGGTATTGGTATTCCTAATCCATCTGTAAAACTACATGTTAATGATGGGCAGGTTTTAATTCAACCAGAGAATAATAATGAATCTGGAATTCTAAAAATAAATGAATATCGAGGAGGAAGCTTATTAGATTTTTCTGAAGTTGGAGATGCAGGTTTTTTAAAAGTTGGATACTATGGTTTGAATGGTGATAGAGTGGAGATAAATGGAGGGGTTTCTAATGCTGGTTCAGCTGTAGTTGGATATGATGATGGGAATATAAAGTTTAAATTGGCTTCCAGAGGAACCTCTTTTATAGAAGGAGGTGGCCTAGCAATTGGAACAAATATGGTTCCTACTGGATTTGATTTTGCAGTGGCTGGTAAAACTATTACCGAAGAAGTAAAGGTTCAACTAAAGCGAGATTGGCCAGACTTTGTATTTGAAAATAGTTACCAATTACCAACCTTAACTGAAGTAGAAAATCATATCAAAACAAAAGGACATTTAAAAGATATTCCTAGTGCTAAAGAGGTTGAAACTAATGGATTCTATTTAGGTGAAATGGATGCAAAATTGTTGCAAAAAATTGAAGAATTGACTTTGTATACCATCGAGCAAGAGAAGAAAATCAACAGTCAGACTAAGGAAATTGAGTCATTAAAGTCTCAACAAGAAAGAATTGATAAACTGGAAAAAGAGAATAAAGTTTTAAAAACCTTATTAGAAAAAGTGAATCAATTGGAGAAATTGATAAATAAAAACTAATTCCATTTACAGTATTCAAGAGAGCGATCTCCTTGGTATAACCCTCATAAGTTTCGTTTGACTTATGAGGGTTTTTTGTTTTGTAAAAATATTGTAACTTGCTGAGGAAGTGATTTATGAGAGGGTCTAATCTCTCATTAATAAAATTGTTGCTGGATATTTTCCGTTGAATGAATTACATCATGTGTAGGTAAAGCATATGCTTTCTATGAGGACAAACAGTTAATTGATCTACCCTAAATAATTGAGCTCGTTTGTTAAAAATATTGCCAATCTTAAAATAGATTGGTTGTGGATACATAGCGTCTTTATTAAAGGACAAGACATATCTCTTGAGTGTCTATAAACAATTCAAGTATTAACCAATTTTAACTTACATATTATGAAAAAACAAATTTTAAATCTAGGAAAGATTATTAAGAAAGAAGATCAAAAGGAAATCAACGGAGGAAGCGGCTGGAATGGGTATTGTCGTCAACAAGGCGGTCGATGTTGTGAAAATACTCGTTGGGGTGAGTTTTGCGATGCAGGGAGATGTGGGAGGTTCGGATGTTACTGGTACTAGAATAATTCTTTATAAAAAAACAGACATATGTCTTGAGTGTCTATAAATAATTCAAGGATTAACTAATTTTAACTTACATATTATGAAAAAACAAATTTTAAACCTTGGAAAGATCATTAAGAAAGAAGATCAAAAGGAAATCAATGGAGGAGGATATAGCAATGGCTACTGTCGTCAGATGGGTGGCTCAAGATGCTGTCAAAATGTACCAGGTTATGGAGAGTTTTGTGATGCTGGAAGATGTCAGAGATATGGGTGTTTCTGGTATTAGTAACAGCTTATAAAGCTATCTAATAGAAATTACTCATGAATAAAAAATCCCCAGTAGATTTCAATCTACTGGGGTGTTTTATAATATGGTCTTAAATTAACAACATCCACCACCATCATAGTGAAAAGTGGATTCGCTAATATAAATATCGTCTCTTCCCAAATCAGCTAAAGCTTTGGCAGTTTTATCACAAATAGCTAAGGGTTGGTTTTTTAACAAAGTATGTCCTTTTTTATCATCAAAGTATTCCTCTTCTCCGAAGTAAATGGCTGCTTTTCCTGTAAATATACAAGGACCATCTTCTGGCATCGGATCTTTAATAGCAGCTACCTCAATTGATTCAATATAAATCAACTCATCTGTAGGGTAGTTTTTTGGGTCTAAAATTCTGTAGGGTTTTCTAGCTCGGATTTCAATAGTCCCAAAGCCTGCATTTGTTAACATTTTTACATATTCATGAATAGGTAAACTACCACTTAAGCATAAAGCACGTAATCGTTCATCGTTTCTTAAAGTGTCATTCATCGGTTGCTCACAAGTTGGATCACTCATTACCAAACGACCATGAGGTTTTAGCACACGATACATTTGCTCGATAGCCTTTTTTAATTCTTCCGCTTTAAAAATATTAAACAAGCAGTTTTGCGCGGCTACATCAATGGAGTTGTCTTCAACAGGAAGGTTTAAAGCATCTCCTTTTCTTAAATCAACGAACTCACTTTTAAACCAATCATTTTGCGCTTCAGCTTCAACGAAATTCTTCTTTGAAGCCTCCAACATTTCATCAACAACATCAATTCCAATAACACCGCTTTTTTGACGAGAGAAATAGGAAAATTGTAATAACTCCATACCACCACCAACACCAACATACAATATTTTGGGATTGTTGGTTAAATCTCTTGCATGCACTGTTGAACCACATCCGTAGTTCATTTCTTGCATAATTTTAGGGATTTTTAAACCAGGTAATTCCCAAATAGGATTTGTTGTGCAACAAAGTCCTACATCAGGTGTTAACGCCGCTTGTTTGTATACGTCTTTCGTGGTGTCTAAATAACTCATATATCAATTATCATTAATCAGTTTTCAGTGTTCAATTACTTTTCAGAAAATGACTGCCAACTAAATTGTTTTTATTAATTCTTTAAAAAGTGTAATCATTTTTGGCTCTGCTTTTCCAGCTACCTCAATTATTTCCTGAATGTTTACAGGTTGCAAGTTTTTTGGATCACATTCGTCCGTTAAAACAGAAACTGCTGCACATGGCAATTGTAAATGTTTTGCTACAATAACTTCAGGTACAGTACTCATCCCAACAGCATCTACTTCTAAAATTTGAAGCATTCTATACTCCGCTCTTGTTTCTAGTTGAGGCCCAACAACACTTGCATACACACCTTCTTTCAAATCTATGTCGTTGGCTTTTGCAATAGCTTTCATTTTCCCATTCAAATCTTTTGAATAAGGCTCTAACATGTCAGCAAATAAATCACCAAATTCACCTGAACCTTTAAATGCTAAAGGAGAACTTCCTTGTAAGTTTAAATGATCTTCAATAAGCATCAACGTTCCTTTTTTGTAGTTAAGATTGATGGCGCCAGCAGCATTTGAAATCAATAAAGTTTTAATGCCCAATTGATGCATTGAACGGATTCCGTATGTAACTTCCCAAAGGTTGTATCCTTCATATAAATGGAAGCGACCGGACATTACCACTACTTTTTTATCAGATAATGTTCCATAAATTAACTTCCCCGAATGAAACTCGACAGTAGCTTGTGGAAAATGAGGGATGTCTACATAGGCAATTTCTTTTTCTATTTGAATTTCATCAACTAATTTTCCTAATCCTGTTCCTAGTACAATTCCTATTTCAGGGTTCGTAATTCCGTTATTTTGGAGATATGTTTTTGTTTCTTGTAATTGTTCTTTTTTCAATGTTAGAATGTTTAAATATGGTTATAAAGTTAGTTTGTGCTTATTGAACTTGTTTAAACTTTTTCTATTTGCTAAAAAATTGCTGTTTTCAGCCTTGTAATTGTCTTTTTCTCTTTCCGTAGCCCTGCTATGCAATTCAAAAAAGCCTTCAACAATACTTAAAATTTCTAATTTTCGCTTAAACACAAAAAGTTTCAACCAGTTCATTTATAAAATTGATCGAATATCGAAGTCTGTTGAATGTCTTCGAAAACATCAATATCATTGAGCATAGTTAGCAAATGTACTGAAAGCTTTTGTAAATCATTTAAAGTGTCTTGCCTAACCGTTTCCGTTCCCCATTCTTTATTCTTAAAGATTTCTGGAATAACCTTTTTTAACCCCAAGAGATAATATCCACCATCTTCGGCAGGTCCGATAACGACATCATTTGTGTCTAGTTTATCGAAGGCTTTATTGATATGATTTAGTTCTAAATCGTACAAATCACTTCCAACAATCACTATTTTATCATAGTTATTGTCAAAGCCTTCCTCAAAAGCGTTTTGCATACGTTCTCCCAAATCATCGCCATGTTGAGCATATTTTTTGAATTTTGGAGTAGTCCAAATATCATTCTCTCTAATTTTTACTGAATAATAAACAGCGATGTCAAAATCGCCTTTTTCAGTTACTTCTTTTGTATGATTTAGTAAGAACTTATAAATCTCTAAAGCGGCTTCGTCACCAATAGATTTTGCCAAACGGGTTTTTACTTTACCAAGTTCAGGGTTACGTGTAAATATTAATAGTAAGTTTTTCGACATAGTTATTTTTAAGAAAGTATGAGTTATTTCTTCAATGGATAAAGTTCTTGACCTAAGAAATCTTTTGGGAATTTTTCATCTCCTTCGAAGCCAATTTCAATATCTCTACCATCATATGGAATGTAGCTTGTTTTAAAAATATAATCCCAAATACTTAAGGTAATTCCGTAATTAACCCCATTTTTTCTCTCAGGTGGAAGTTCTTTAGCATGATGCCAAATGTGCATTTTAGGATTGTTGAAAATATATTTTAAAAAGCCATAATCTACATTGATGTTTGCATGATTTAAATGACCAATACTAATATTAAAGAAATGAACAATAGCAACATCCTGAATGGTAAAACCACCTATGATTGCTAAAACAATATATTTCATTGAATTGTATACTACGGGTTCCATCCAATGGTAGCGTAAATGAGCTGCAAAGCCCATTTGTTTTACTGAATGATGTACCTTGTGGAAATTCCAAAGAAATTCATAGCGATGCAACAATGTATGCGTAAACCATTGAATAAAGTCTAATGAAATGAAAAATACCAACAATTTTAAGGCATATGGAAAGCTATTGATATCAAATAATTGAAAGTTTGAAACGGATAAGTTTACGATTCCTAAGGCATCATTTAACAGTTGCTCTGTAGTATTTGATAAAGCAATTAGTACAATTAGATTTAGTAAGAAAAAGTTGAAGAACATATAAAAAGTATCCAACCAGAAATCTTTTCTAAAAGCAGGTTGATTCTTGCGCCAAGGGAACAGCAACTCCAATCCCCAGACGATAAGAGAAATAATAATTAAACCATAAAAATAATTTTCCCATTGAACTTCGAATAGTACTGATTGCTTCAAGTAATTCCAATATCCAGTATAGGAGTTTTTTATAAGTTCTAAATATTTATCCATATTACATTCTCATCGTCATTATAAAAATAATGAATTAATTATTAGTGAATCAGTTTATCCAAAGGCTTCCCCTTCCATAGTCGTTCTTGTTCAGGTAAAATTTCCATATTATCCCAAAAACCAGTAATTAAGGTTTTGGCATATTCTTTTGGAAGATGATTCTTTATCATGAGCTCATTAGCTTTTGAATGATCATACTTCAATGTTTTAAATTCGAAAGAGAAACCATCAGAATCATCAAGAATTACATACCAAACATGTGTATTTCCATCATTGGCGGGCATACCAATTACTCCTGGGTTTATCCAGAGTTTATCCTGATGTCTATCTACAAAAGGAAGTCCACAATGTCCAGCGACAATAACATCACTATTGGTTTTCAAGAAAGAGTTTTCTTTTTGTTCCCAAGCAGTAGATTGAAAAACAAACTCAGAAATATTATCATAGCTTCCATGAACTAAGGTTACCTTTTTTTCAGGATAGGTAAAGCTTATATGATCGGGTAAGCTTTGCATCCAATTAATGGAATTTTCAGAAAGTAAATATTGAGCATATGGATACCAAGACTTTGAAAAGTTATCGCAGCGTGATCCTGCTTTAAAATCGCACCCACAATCTTCATCACCATTTCTTAATTGCAATTCTACATTTCCAATAATACTATGTGCTCCCCAATTGATAAACCTTTGCACAGTTTCTTCAGGTTGAGCGCAATATCCTACAATATCACCCGTGCAAAAACATTGTTCAGGGGCAACAACTTCATTTTCTGCAATAGCGATAAGCGCTTCCAAGGCTTGTAAGTTGCTATACACACCTCCAAATAGAATCACTTTTCCTTTTATTGAACCTAGTTGAATATTCTTTTTAACCATACCGGAGCTAAATATAAAATGAAACAAATACAACTTCCCCATATGTTAATCCATAACAAATCGGCATACTTTCCTGTTGTTAGAATTAAAGATGAGGGAAAGACTTTGAAAACTAACAGAAAACCAAAAACGATTCCTGCGAAAACAGAAGTATAAAAACTGATTTTTGGAGCTTTCAATTTCCAAAGAATAAAAACGGGAGCCAATCCAATAACCATGGTACCGCTAATTGTGGTAGCAGATAAAATCGAAGCATCTAAAAATACAGGGATGGTTCCTATGATGGCAATACCTATCATAACAAGTCTTCCAAAGGAAAGTGTAGGTTTTATGTTTAAGTCTACTGCAATTAACTTTGAAGCCGAGGCAAAAGTCGAATCTAATGTTGAAGCCGCTGAACTTATCATGATAAAGTTAATCACTAAGAGTATTACTGTACCAAATAACTTACTTACAGCTACGGTAGCCTGTCCGTCGAGTCCATTGGCTTTTGCAAAAATTCCAACAAAACTGAATAATAGTATACAGAGAAAACCGATAACTGTTGCCCAAAGAAAGCTTTTTAAGGTAGTTTTTGGATTACTAATAAATCCACGATCCGTTAACACAGGATCATGAAAAGGGTAACTAAACGATTGAATAAAGGCGGCAAAAATTAGATTGCCTCCTAGAGCCATACTCCATTCGCTTGATGCTGAGATATCTGATAAACTAAAATGCTCTACAGAGAAAATTTTCCAGAGAATTATGACCAATAAAATGGCAAAGAATATCATTTGAATGGCATCTGTGAATATACTACTACTTAATCCACCTTTTAACGCATAAAATAGCGTAAGTCCAGTAAATATAATAATGGAACTGTAGTAAGGACTGCTACCTATGCTGCCAAAGTAACTACCTATAACCATGGTGTTTGACCATACTTCGTTAAAAAGACGTATTAAGATTAAAAAGGAAAAAACAAGAATAGCCAAATGACCAAATCTTGTTTCCAAAAAGTCGTGTATGCTTTTAAAATTACCTTTTGTTCTTAATTGATAAATAATAATACCGGCAACGGCAAATGATAGATAATACATTGCATAAGCGACTCCACCTGCAATACCAAATTGTTGACCAAGATTTGCGGCATTGGTAATGCTTTTGGCAAAAATCCAGGATATTACCAAACTCCCTGTTAATAATAAGGTATTAGGAGTTCTGTTATTTTGAGTAGCCTTAAAAAAGACCTCCTTCGTTTTCGCCAGCGGAGAAAAGAGGATAAAGGCCAAACTTGGTATCAAGAGGATTCCCCATTGCCATACTTCAATATGTTCATTCATAGTTTACAAAACAGACTTTCAACTTTTGACTTCTGACTTTCGCCTTATGTATTATTGTGCCCACCAAACGTTAAAATTAATACTATTATTATCGGTAGTTTGTGCAGCAATAGTATAGTTAGCACTATTCAACGTTTCTTCTTCCGCTGGATAAGGCATTCGTACAGGAATTAATCCATTATTTAAACTCGCAGAAACAGGCTTTAAGTTTGGAAATCCTGTTCTT
Source organism: Tenacibaculum xiamenense (assembly GCF_964513065.1). Lineage (NCBI taxonomy): Bacteria > Pseudomonadati > Bacteroidota > Flavobacteriia > Flavobacteriales > Flavobacteriaceae > Tenacibaculum > Tenacibaculum xiamenense. The sequence continues at coordinate 193,720 of NZ_CAZEQU010000011.1, read as the reverse complement.
CTATATTCAATCCAGCCTTCATAACCATTGATAAAGTTAGCAATCCATTTTTGCGTAATAATCTGTTCCAATCCATTTGTCATGTTATAAGCGGCTGTTCCTGTTAAATAATCATCAGGTAAACTTACATTCCAATATTCAAAAGCATCTATTACAGCCGTATTGTATAGTTCTTGAGCATCATTGGTAATAAATCCTTTTAAAGCAGCTTCCGCTAATAGGAACTTAGTTTCCCAATGTGTCATATAATTGGCTTTTAGCTTTCCAGTTTCTTCTCTAAAAATAGTTCCAGCTAATGAATAGTCCCCTAAGGAAATAGTCGTTTGAGAAGCATCAATTCCATTGATTAAACCATTATATTCATTGGTAGAATTACCAAAAGGACGAAATAATGTTTCAATTCTAGGATCATTTAAATTTGCTAAAACATCTTCCAAAGTTTCTGAAAGCACAAAGTTGTTGAAGTCTCCTGCACGCAAGCGAGCCATTCTAAAGTTATTCGGCTCACCATCTGTAAATTGGAAAATCGCATTTTCATTACTAGTAGAAATGTAATTTCCATCAGAAACAATTGCTTGTAAATCTGAAGAAACATCTTGTTTAGAAGAAATTCTTAACAAAGCTTTTATTCGAAGTGAGTTCGCAAATTTAATCCAGTTGGAGAGGTTTCCGTTGTATAAAACATCTCCCTCAAGAGGTAAACTTCCTGAATAGTTTTCAATCGCTACAATTCCTTTTTCCAAGTTGTCGAGTACACCTCCTTCATTTAAGTAAATACTTTCTTGTGAATCGTATTTTGGAGTTACTGTTTGTTGATCTCCAGAAAAAGCTTCACTATAAGGAACATTTCCAAAAAGATCCGTTAAAGCCATGGTCATATAAGCTTTAAAAATTAAGGCAGGTCCTTCGTAAACCGAGAAAGTAGATTCATTCTGAGCTTTGTTTAAAACAATTTCATTGTCACGCAAATTGGTATAGAAAATTGCCCATGGATTTCCCCCAAGTTGAGGTGATTTCAAGGCATGTCGATCAAATAGATTAAAATCCAATGCGGTAAGTTGTTGGCTTAGTAAGTTTCCGGCAACAAAACCTTCGTACGACATAGCTTCTCCGTAATTGTAAATTACCTTTCTAAATAACAAGCTAGGTTCTACATCTACTGGAAAATTCGGATTTGTATTAATCTCTTGGAAGTCATTGGTACATCCAAAACTAGTCAAGACGATAAGAATATATATAAAACGTTTCATTTTGTAATAAGATTAGAAGTTAACACCCAATTTAAAACCAAAACTTCTTGAAGAAGCATAAGACATGTCCTCAACTCCACCAACAATACCTTGCCCCTGAACGGCCAATTGTTCAGGATCGAAGTGAGGAATATCGCTAATAGCAAATAGATTCCTTCCAATGAGAGAGAGGTTTACTTTTGCTCCATTTTTTACAAAGCCGAAAGCATTGTTTTTTAAATGGAAAGTGTAGCCTAAAGAAAATTGACGAAGCTTTAAAAACGAAGCATCATATACATTGTTTTCTTCATGGTTTCTATCATAAAACTGACGGTAATAACTTTCAGGAGTTACCGCTGTAGTATTAGGAGTGTATACTGGATTTTGAGTGGTTCCTGTGTTAACAACACCCTGAGCAATAATTCCTTCTTCAGGTCTATATGCGGTCTCTTCTAGTTGACCACCAACACCCGCAAGGGACAAAGTTCTTGAAACCAACTCTCCTCCTTGACGCCAGTCAAATAAGAAGCTTAGATTCCAGTTTTTATAGCTGAATTCGTTATTAAAACCAAGAGTGAAATCGGGATTGTAGTTTCCTAGTTTTTTCAATGTTGGATCAGCGATAAACCTTCCCTCGGGAGTCAAAACAAAGTCGCCATTTTCATTTTTTAAGTATCCCGTACCATAAAAATCTCCAATTCTTCCACCTTCTTCTACTTGAAACCAAACCGTTTGATCTGGATTGTTATATACTCTAGAATAAGCCAAAGTTACTCTACCACTATTTTGAGGTAACGATTCAATAGTTGAAACATTTCGACTGAAGTTTACCGTAGTATTCCACTTAAAGTTTTCATTTTTTATTGGAGTACTGTTCACAACAATCTCAACTCCTTGTGATCTAACCTTTCCTCCATTTACAACTTGTTGATTGAAACCAGATGATATTGGAATTGGAAGTGATAAAATTTGATCTTCAGTTAAGGCATTATAATAGGTAACATCAAAGTTTAATCTATCGTTGAAAAAACGCAGATCTGTTCCTATTTCAAAAGAAGTCGTTTTCTCAGGTCTTAAGTTCGGATTTGGAATAAAATTCTGACTCGTAAAACTAGGCTGAGAATTTACATTTGTTGTTGGAAGGAACGTCCTTGAGGTTTGATACGGGTTTGTATCGTTTCCTACTTGAGCAATACTAGCTCTTAACTTAGCAAACGATATTGCTTTCGGGAGTCGAAATAGATTGCTAACAATTAAACTCGTTGAAGCTGAAGGATAGAAGAAAGAGGTGTTCTCTGCTGAAAAGGGCGTAGCCAAAGCGCTTGACCAATCATTTCTACCAGTAATGTCAACAAATAAGGTGTTCTTATATCCAACTTTTAGCAATCCGTATAAACTATTGATTCTTTTCTCAGAAGAGAAATCAAAGGTTTCAATCGGAGAAGCAGCATTGTTAAAACTGAAAATTCCAGGTTGTGCTAGTTGCGTTGTTTGTGTTTGCTTTGTAGTAGCTTTCTGACGAAGTTGATTTCCTCCTAAAGAAATATCAACATCAAAATCAGTTATTTTCTTAGTATAGTTCAGTAAGAAGTCTGTGTTGATTTCTCGATAACTTACATCGTGTTCTGCATAAGCACCATTTCTAAATCGGTTGGTACTAAAGTTCCTTAAAAACCTTCTTCTTTCTGTTGAGTAATCCATTCCTGTTCTCAACGTTGCAGATAAATCTTTTGTGATTTGTTGCTTTAAAGATACATTTCCGAAAACACGATCTCTGTTGAATTCATTTCGGTTTTCATGTAAAATAAAGTAAGGATTGTCAAAGAAAGTATAATTGAATGAATATTGTTGTCTTCCTTCCAGTCCAGGTTGCCAATAATTCCTCAGGTTATCAATATTTAAAGACCTCGGACCCCAAGCGACTAGTGAATAATTTACATTTTCAGAGCCATATCCATTCGAAGGCCTATTATCACTATTACTATTTACATAATTGATATGGGCTGAAACTGTTGTTTTATCGGATGGAAGAAACTGAAGATTCGTTGCAATGGTCTTACGCTTTAAATTTACTCCAGGTATAATAGATTCACTATTTAAATCTGTAAACGAAAGTCGATAATTTCCTTTCTCAAACCCAGAACCGATAGCAATATTATTAATGGTAGTTATTCCTGTTCTATAGAAGTTTTTAAGATTATCTGGATTAGAAACAAAAGCAGTCGGTGTGATTGGTAAACCACTATAAAGTGAAGTATCTCCTCCTCGTACAACTGTTCCATCTGGTAAAGTTACAGGGCTGTCAAACTGCGGAATTAAAGTTCCTTGATCTAACCTTGGTCCCCAACTATAAGTAATGTTGTCGTTAATTCCTGCACCTAACCCATCAACAAATTCGAAATTACCTGAGTTTCCTTGTCCGTATAAATTTTGAAATTGCGGTAACTGAAAGGCAGTATCAACAAATAAAGACGAATTCAAACTTACTGAAAATTTATCTCTAGCTTTTTTAGTATTGATAATAATAACTCCATTCGAAGCTCTTGTTCCGTAAAGTGCAGCAGCGCTAGCCCCTTTTAATACAGATACCGATTCAATATCATCAGAATTTACTTCCATCGCACCATTTCCGAAATCTACTTCCTGAAAACCAGCAGCGGCTTCATTGGTAAAATTGAAAACAGTATTGTTATTAATAGGTGTTCCATCCACAATAAATAATGGATTATTATTGGTAAATGATTGCTCACCTCTAATAACAATTTTCGAAGAAGATCCAACTCCAGTTGCACTCGCTGAGGTAATTGAAACACCGGCAAGTTTACCAGTAAGGTTGTCTAAAAAGTTTACCGCTTTCACTTCTGCGATATCTTTTTGTTGAATGCTCTGAATGGCGTATCCCAATTCTTTAGATTCTCTTCTTTTATTTAAAGCAGTAATAACAACCTCGCTCAATCCGGTGGTTGCCTCAGAAAGAGTAACGTTAATTGTAGTTTTGTTTTGAATATGAACCTCTTTGGTGATGTAACCAATCGAAGAAAAAACAAGGATACTTTCCAAACTATCTGTTTTTATAGAATAGTTTCCGTCAATATCGGTTACGGTTCCTGTTTTGGAGTTTTTAAGGGTTACATTAATGTATGGAATTGGAGTTCCGTCAAGTTGTGATGTTACTGTTCCTGTTACCAATTGCTGTGAATAGGTACTATGAACAAGAAACAACATCAATCCTAGTAAGATTTGTTTCATCTGTTTATATTTATTGTTTTTCAATAGTCAGATGTAACCTTTGATGTTTAAAATAATCATTCTTCTGTGTGTTTAATAATTATTTTAAACATGTCGGTTTCATGTGTTAAAAATTGTAATGAATTGTCCTCCCTTAATGAAGACATATGGCTATGGTTGTTCGAAATATGTTAGCTTATTGCAGGAGAGCCTTTGTTAAAGAAGTAAGCCGAATAATGAAATCCAGTTATTGGTAAGTATGTCCTTCTAACCTGTTTTTTAAAATTATGAATAAGAGTAATAATCAGACCTCTTAAAATTTCTGATAAAGAAAAGTGGTTGCTAAAGTAAAGTAAATCATGATAAGAGTCGATATCTTGTAGATACTCTAGTTTTTTAATTTTCGATCCTTTTGATTTTAGTAAATCTTCAAGATCGTTGCTTAAAAATTTTGTTTGCCATGAAAGCGAAAGAAACTCGTTTAAGTCGAATTGATCTTTACAAATACCTATTAAATAAACACCACCATCTTTCGAAGGACCAATTACATTTTGCCCTTCTTGAAGCTTGTGAATGGCTTCCTGAATATGACTTACTTTTAGTTCGGGGCTATCATTTCCGATTGTGATTACATTCTTGAAACCTCTTTTGAAAATATCATGAATGGCATTTGAAAATTTTTCGGAAAAATTGGAGCCAACTTGAAGACTTTCATCATAAACAATAACATTTGAACATGCCTTCTCTGCAAGCTTTACCGTTTTTGAGTTTAGGTAATCAATGAGCCTTTCGTCTTTTAAAAAAGACTTATGATGCATTTCTTCTTTTGAAGAATTCGCAAAGATTAAAATGGCTGTTTGATCTGCTCTTTTTAGCATTGATTACTTTTCAATAAAGTTATGATAAGTAGAGTCGAAATCAAAAATTAATCATTACAGAATAAAATAAAAAAACCACCAAATAACTTGGTGGCTTTATGAATTTCTTTAGATAGACTATCTCGTACTATCTTTTCCCATTAGTGGATTTAATGTATTTTTCCAGTGCCATAGTCATTGAAGGAGTTTCCGGTGCTGGTGCAGCAATGTCAACTCTCAATCCCCTGTCTTCTACTGCTTTTTTAGTTGAATTTCCAAAAACAGCGATACGAGTGTCATTCTGTTTGAATTTTGGGAAATTCTGATATAAACTTTCAATCCCAGAAGGACTAAAGAATACTAAAATGTCATAGAAAACATTTTCTAAATCCGATAAATCACTTACAACTGTTCTGTATAAGTCAGCTCGTTTCCAATCAACACCTAATTTGTCTAATTCATTTGGAATTAAAGCCTTTAGCTTATCTGATGACGGTAGTAAGAACTTCTCATCCTTATGCTTTTTAATTAACTTAGTTAACTCAGGAAATGTTCTCGTTCCTACATAAATCTTACGCTTTCTATAAACAACGTATTTCTGTAAGTAGTAAGCAACTGCTTCAGATTGACAGAAATATTTCATGTCGTCAGGAACTGTAAAACGCATTTCTTCGGCAATTCTAAAGAAGTGGTCAACTGCATTTCTACTGGTTAAAATAATAGCTGTATAGTTATTTAAGTCAATTTTTTGCGCTCTTACCTCTTTTACAGGTATACCTTCAACATGAATAAAAGAACGGAAATCAACTTTAACTTTCAGCTTGTCGGCTAAGTCAAAATAAGGAGAAGTTTCGGTTTTAGGGGCTGGCTGGGATACTAAAATAGTTTTCACTTTCATAAATTTCTCTTTACGTAGTTGTTGTTTTATAAAGAATTAATAGCGGAGCTATTTCAAGTGTGCAAAAGTACAAAATAAAATAAAACAACTTACCTAGAATGAGTCTTTTATTATTAAATAAAATCAACAGTGTCCTGAAAATAAGAAGAATAATGAATGATGAGAGTAAAAAATAACCACTTTTAATGGCATATTTGTTCAATATTAGTATCGGAAAAATTAGCAAGCAAACGGTGAACATATACCCGTACTTGAGTTGTAAAAAATAATTGACATTTTCTTTAAGTGCGAGCACATTAGCAAGAAAAATATCAATGAAATATTTTGTAAGTATATAAAAGAAAACAGCTGCAAGTGTTTTTGAAAATGATTGAAAGCCTTGATTTTCAAAAAGTAATTCGTTGAAATATGAATAAAAGACTAACGAAATCATGATAATACTAAAAGCAAATAACGTTAGTTTAAAAGGAGTAAAAATGCTGATGAAATCTTCTGCTTTTTTTTGGAAAAAACCTGGGCTAAAAAACGCAATGCTATAACCAACGAGCTGTTTTGGTTTTAATAATTTTAAAAGAGCAATTAGAACAAAGGAGAATAAAAGCACCAGTGTAAACCAGCCTTCTTGATTATTGGTAAGTTCAATTGCTTGCAAGAAATACGTTTTTAAATCTATTTAAAACAAAAATACATGTTTTTTTTCACTTAAGAATACTCAATACTCGTCCATAATAAGCGGATTTATTCATAGAAAATTGAAAATAATGGATTTGTAAATTATGTGATTTTTTTAGAAAAAATTAGTTTTTTATAAAAGAATATTAGCAATATTTTAGTGTATCTTTGCGCATATTTATACAAAAATATGATGTCAGACACCGTAGTTATTATTCCTACATATAATGAAAAAGAAAATATAGAGGCTATAATAAGGGCTACTTTTAGTCAAGAAAAAAAGTTTGATGTTTTAGTTGTTGATGATAATTCTCCCGATGGAACAGCTTCCATTGTAAAGGAACTGCAAAAAGAATTTGAAGGACAACTGTTTCTAGAAGAAAGATCAGGTAAAAACGGATTAGGTACGGCTTACATTCACGGTTTTAAATGGGCTTTATCAAAAGGATATGAGTACATTATTGAGATGGATGCCGATTTTTCTCACAACCCAAATGATTTAATACGATTATATAAATCTTGTGCAGAAGAAGGAGGTGATGTTGCTGTTGGTTCTCGATATTCGGTAGGGGTAAATGTGGTAAACTGGCCTATGAATAGAGTGTTATTATCGTATTTTGCCTCTAAATACGTGCGTTTTATTACTGGAATTCCAGTACATGATACCACAGCAGGTTTTGTTTGTTGGAAGCGTGAGGTTCTAGAAACAATAAAACTAGACAAAGTGAAGTTTGTTGGATATGCTTTCCAAATTGAAATGAAATACAAGGCTTGGAAGCATAACTTTAAAATAAATGAAGTCTCGGTAATATTTACCGATAGAACTAAAGGAGAATCTAAAATGAGTGGAGGTATTGTTTACGAAGCTCTTTTTGGAGTAATAAAAATGAGATTAAACGGATTACCTAAATAAAATGCAATCATACTTAATAAAAAAAGCAAAGATCGTTAATGAAAATAAGGTTTTTGTTGGCGATGTTCTTGTAGAAGGAGCTTATATCAAGCAAATAGCTGAGAATATTGAATCAAGTGACTCGATAATTATCGAAGCAGAGGGGAAATATTTAATCCCAGGAATGATAGACGATCAGGTACATTTCCGTGAGCCAGGTTTAACTCATAAAGCAAATATTGGAACAGAAAGTAAAGCGGCTGTTGCAGGTGGTATTACTTCTTTTATTGAAATGCCAAATACTGTTCCTCAGGCAACTACTCAAGAATTATTGGAGGATAAGTTTGATATAGCAAGTAAGACTTCGTATGCAAATTATTCATTCATGTTCGGAGGAACCAATGACAATTTGGAAGAGTTGTTAAAAACGGATCCGAAAAATGTTGCGGGAATAAAGTTGTTCTTAGGATCTTCAACAGGAAATATGTTGGTAGATGATGAAGAGGTATTAGAGAGAATTTTTTCTTCTACAAAACTTCCGATATCAGTTCATTGTGAAGATGAAGGAACGATCAGAAAAAACACGAAAGAGTTTGTTGATAAGTATGGGGAAGATATTCCTATTAAATACCATCCAATTATTCGTAGTGAAGAGGCTTGTTATTTATCATCTTCAAAAGCTATCGAATTAGCTAAGAAAACTGGAGCACGTTTACACGTTTTCCATTTATCTACAGCGAAAGAAATGGAGTTGTTTAGAAATGATATTCCTTTAGAAGAAAAGCAAATTACAGCTGAGGTTTGTGTTCATCATTTATGGTTTACTGATAAAGATTATGATGAAAAAGGAACGCATATTAAATGGAATCCTGCAGTTAAAAGACAAGAAGATAGAGATGCTCTTTGGGAAGCTCTATTAGATGATAGAATAGATATCATTGCAACGGATCATGCGCCTCATACCTTGGAGGAAAAAGATAATGTGTATACCAAAGCTCCTAGTGGAGGACCTTTAGTACAACATGCTGTAGTTGCTGTTTTGGAAAAGGTGAAAGAAGGTGTGCTATCAATTGAAAAGGCGGTTGAAAAAATGAGCCACAATCCAGCAATTATTTTCAAGGTGGAAAAAAGAGGATATATCAGAGAAGGATTTTATGCTGATTTGGTCTTAGTAGATCCTAACGACTCTTGGACAGTTGAAAAAGAGAATATTCTTTATAAATGTGGATGGTCTCCGTTTGAAGGTCAGGAGTTTTCGAATAAAATAACGCATACATTCGTTAGTGGAAACCTTACTTACAATGAAGGTAAATTTAACGATGATATTAAAGGACAACGATTAGCGTTTAATAGATAATGAATAAAATTTTATACATTTTCTTGTTAATTCTTTTGGCTTCTTGTACCAGTAACACTATTTACAAGGAGCCAAAGGATTTAATACCTAAAGACACAATGGTTTCTTTTTTAACTGATATGTATTTAGCTTCTTCAGCTAAAAATATTAAAAACAAATATTTAAAAAAGGAATCTAATTATGTGTTCTTAATTTACGAAAAGTATAAAATTGATACTACTAGATTTGAGCGAAGTAATGTGTATTATACTTCAAAGGCAGACGAGTATTCTGAAATCTTAAAACAGGTAAAGAAGAAAATAGATAGCTTAAGTACCTTATATCGAAAGAAAAAAAGGGTAAAAGATTCTTTAAATAGACCTTCAATTTCAAAATTAAAAGACGGAAAAATAGTAGAGGGAAAACCAATACTAGACAGACCTAAGATTGAGGAATTGGAAAGGGAGAAATAGTTTTGTATTACATTTCCTTTTTATAATCTTCACAAATTGAGTTAATGCTTAGGGAAATTGAAGTAAACTCGAAGTTCAGTGCTTTCTGAATTTTTTCCGAAGAATAATATGATTTATGATGCGATGATCTTGCCGAGTTTTTGGTTAACAAAGGTGTTTTACCAGTTAATTTGGTAAGTAGCCAGTCAAATCTCCAAGTAAGTTCGGTTATAAATTTGCCCACTTTTATTGAAGGTGCTTTCTTCCCGAAAGTTAAAGCAATTTCAGTCAAGATTTCTTTGAATGATTTATTCTCTGAAACCAAAATAAAGCGCTCATTATCTATGTTTGAATTAATAAGTGAGATCATAGCTTTTACAACATCATTTACACTTACAAAACCTGTAACTCCTTCAGTATAAAATTTAAAATTGTTGTAGGCTTGTGTAAATAGCTTTCCAGAACCTTCATGCCAAAAACCGCTGCCTAAAATAACACCAGGGTTTACAATAGCTACAGTTATGCCTTCCTGACTGCCACGCCATACTTCCATTTCAGCACCATATTTTGTGATGGCATATCCATGTTGGTTACCAGTGTCTATTAACTCATTTTCTTCATTGATAAATTGTCCGTTTATCGAATCTCCCACGGCAGCTATAGAACTAACAAAACAGAGCCTTTCTACATTATGATCAATGCAAAAATTAACGATGTTGGCCGTTCCATCAATGTTTACGCGACGCATCTTTTTATAATCTTTAGGATCAAAAGAAACTAAAGCTGCGCAATGATAAACTTTGGTGATTGAATGAGAGAAGACTTTATTAAGAGATGGAATATCAGTAATATCAGCTTTAATCCATTGTATTTTATCAAAAAGAAGATCCGATTTATCGGTATAATAAGAGAAAACTTTTCTTGTACTTTTTATCTTTTCTTCACTTCGATAAATAGCTAAAATGGGATCATTCAGCAGGGCTAAATGATATAATAAATGAGAGCCAACTAATCCTGTTCCACCAGTAACTAAAATCATACTGCGAAAATAGAATTTTTTGTTTGATAAATGTATCTTTGTTCACTTAAAACAGAAAGATATGACCAAGAATTTAGTTGAAGAATTACAGTGGCGTGGAATGATTCACGATATTATGCCTGGAACAGAAGACCAATTACAAAAGGAAATGACGACAGCGTATATTGGTTTTGATCCAACTTCAGATTCATTGCATATCGGTAGTTTAGTACCTATCATTTTGTTAGTGCACATTGAAAAGGCTGGGCACAAGCCAATTGCTTTAGTAGGAGGTGCTACAGGAATGATTGGTGATCCATCTGGAAAATCAGATGAGCGTAATCTTTTAAATGAAGAAGCATTAGCACATAATGTTGCAGGAATTAAAAGAACATTAGGACGTTTTCTTGATTTTGATAATGGTGCTGAAAATTCTCCAGTATTGGTGAATAATTACGATTGGATGAAAGATTTTTCATTTATCGAATTTGCTCGTGATGTTGGAAAGAGAATTACAGTGAACTATATGATGGCAAAAGATTCTGTAAAAAAGAGGATTTCTGGCGAAGGTGGAGCAGGAATGAGTTTTACAGAGTTTACTTATCAGTTAATTCAAGGATACGATTTTTATCATTTACATAAAGCGCACAATTGTAAACTTCAAATGGGAGGTTCAGATCAGTGGGGTAATATTACTACTGGAACTGAATTAGTGAGAAGAATGAATGTTGGAGAAGAGGTAAAAGCATATGCAGCTACTTGTCCATTAATAACCAAAGCAGATGGTTCTAAATTCGGTAAATCTGAAGGAGGAAACGTATGGTTAGATGCTGATAAAACATCTGTATATAAATTCTACCAGTTTTGGTTAAATACTTCTGATGAAGATGCTGAAAAGTATATTAAAATCTTTACGTTCTTAGATAAAGAAACCATTGATGGTTTAATTGAAGAGCATAAAGAAACACCTCATTTAAGAGTTTTACAAAAGCGATTAGCAGAAGAGGTAACTATTTTTGTACATTCAAAAGAAGAGTTAGATAAAGCCATTGCGGCTTCAAATATTTTATTTGGGAAATCTACAGCGGAAGATTTAAAGAGTTTGGATGAGCAAACATTCTTAGATGTTTTTGATGGAGTTCCTCAGGCTTCTGTATCCAAAGAAGATTTTTCTGAAGGATTGGATATGATTGGAGCTTTAGCTGCTAAAACAAACTTCTTAAAGTCCAATGGAGATGCAAGAAGAGCATTAAAAGAAAACTCTATCTCAGTGAATAAAGAAAAGGTAAAAGATGATTATACAATCACTAATACAGATTTAATCGCTGATACATATGTGTTATTACAAAGAGGAAAGAAAAACTACTTTTTATTAAAAGTAGAATAGCTTAAGAAACAGCTTTAAAGTTATAAGTTAAAGGGCATCGCTTACAGTTGATGCCTTTTTTTAGATACTTATTACAGCATTTACTTTTTGGCTTTAAACAATTTGAAGCACATGCACTATCACAGGCAGAGCTCACCATTGTTGTTGGAGTTACAGAAGAAATTTGCCTAACTTTTTTAGTATCAATATAAAAAACAATCATTCATTTCAAATATAAGTCGGTGCAAATATAGTTTTTTATTTAGAATAAATTAAAATTAATTTTAAATATCTATGATTTTTACCTTGGATATTTGTAGTGTAGTAAGTTTTCTATCAGATAATTAGTGATGTTTTTTGTTATGTTTAAATTTTTTCTTCTACTATAAAGGTTTGATTTTAAATTATCATAATCATCTTTGATGTTGAAACCTGTTTAGTTAATTATTATGTTTTATAAAATGTATATCGTGTTTATGGCTATAGGAGGTCTAAATCATTGCTGGATGCGAGTTTTTGAAAGCCCATTTTAAAAAGCGTATCGGCTCTTGTTTTTTCTTTATGATTTAATAAAGTCATGGTCTTCAGAATATTTTCTTTAAAGTTAACTCTAGGATATTTCTTATGAACATCATGGATAAAACCTGGTGATAGCTGAAAAGAATGGGCACCAATTACATCCATTGCTGCTCCCTTAGACAAAACATAGGCCTCATTCCCAAATTTTTTTCTGTTAACATAAGGGTTTAGGTGCATATCAATGCTTGTTTTCATATCGTTTGCACGGATTTTATCCACTCCGTTGTTAAGCGCAAACTCTTTAGTAAAACTACCACTATGAACGGCAAAGCACTGTTTGCTGCACGCGTGGTTGTGTTTATCTGTTAAACCGATGTCATGTAGAATAGATGTGGTACATAGAAATTCTTTATCGATTTTTAAGTTTTGTGAGAGTGCTATACCTGCGCTGAAAAAATAGGTTCGGTAGCAATGTTTTAATAGAGAAAAATTATAAAGATCATTTGCTTCTTCAATCGCTAAGCGAACGATTTTCGAATCGGGAATAGATATATTTTCAAAATCAATCCCGAAATAAGATTTTAGACCGAGTCTATGAAGTAGTTTATTTTTGTTTTCTCCTATTTTGGAAGTAATAAGCGAAAATTTGAATCGTAATGTTTCTTTGCTGCTTAATACTCCTTGTTCGTTGTATATGCTTTTCATTTCTTTTTAGTTATTCCTGAGAAGCAAAATTACACAAAACATACTGTATGGTATGTTTTTGTGTAAAAAAATTATGTTAATGTTTTTAAATATGTCTTAAGTTGTTCTAAGAAAATGTGATAAGGGGCAGTAGTTGTTTCTAATTTCCCAAGATTCCTTGCTCCCCAATATCCAGATAAAATAAACATAGCTGTTGATTTCGTGTTTACGTTCTCGTTAACAGTTTTGTTTTTTCTACCTCGTTCAAGTGCGGTAATTAATGAATTTAACCATTGATCCACGACTTTGTTAAGGGCATATGAAAAAGAAGTATTCCAGGGGGTCATTTCTTGTATAAGATTAGAAGCTGGGCAACCAAGTTCAATTTTTAAGAAGGGATCTTTCATCAGAAGGTGCTGAAATAGAACGTAAATTGAAAACAAAGGATTATCTTCATTTTCAAGTTGTTTAACAAAAACTTTAGATAAACGAGGTGTTATAACCTCGTTAATCATGGCAATTCCCATTTCATCTTTGTTTTTAAAATGATAATAAAAAGCTCCTTTTGTTACTTGAGTTGTAGCAATTATTTCATCGATACTCGTAGCTCGATAGCCATTAGAATAGATTAACTCAAAAGCTTTATTTAAAATACTTAAACGAGTTCTTTGTGCTTTTTTCATTGCGTAAATATTAATCTTTTACAAAGAAACTAAATTTGTTTAAGAAAGGTTTTAAGATTCTATCCTAATCACAACTTATCATAATACTTTAACAAATACAAAATTCGAATTGTTGATGTGATGATTCTATTTTAGAGGTTTTGGACTTAGAATTTTAATGATGTTGAGATTACAAAAATTAAAAAGGTATTCTTTTGTCTAAAAAAATAAAGTAAAGTACCTTTGTAGTTCGATATGCATTTTGTGAATAACAATCAAAATGTTATTAGAAGATATAAAAAATCCTACGGGGAAAACTCGTGAAAATTAAATCTCACAGTGTGAGTGTTAACCAACTTTGTTTAAAACATCGATAACATATTTCTTTGTATTTCTATACCTATTAGCGATGCTTCGCCCGATAGGACCTTATGTAGAATATGTAATTAATTATGATTACATAGCAAAGGTGTTATGTATAAACAAAGACAAACCAGAAATGAGTTGTAATGGTAAATGTCAACTGATGGACAAGCTTCAAAAACAACAAGAAGACGACTATCAATCCTTACGCATTTCAATGGAAGAATATCCAATAGGGTTTATTTCTATTTTAGATATACAAACAAATCAATCATTTCCATCTACTTCAAAAGAATACTTCAATTATGATGGAAACTATTCTTACTTGAGAATACAAGAGGTTTTTCATCCACCAACCGTTTAATTGTAATCTTATCACTTTTCTGTTCAATTAGTACTTATTTGATCTATAAGAAACGCATGTTTATCGTATTGGTAAAGCCTTTCTGTGTGATCAATTAAATGCTACTGACTAGTCCGAAAATTACTATAAGACAAATTCCAAAGTTTATTTCATAAGGCATACTATAAAAATTAAACTACCAGTAGTTTCAAATTTCGAATGGTATGAAATGCATAAAATGTGCATGGTAGTCTGTATGTAAACTGAAATAAATCAGGTACAATAAATAACAATTAAATAAATACTCTCTGTGATAATAATTCATTTGGAAACAGAGAGTAATACTAAAAAACTATAAAAATAAATGGCGAATCATTTATGAATGAGAACCGTTTATCTACAAAATTTAAAAGGATGAAAAAAATAATAGTATTCATAGCGGCGGCTATGGTATTCACTTCATGTAGTAATAATGAAGAAATTAAGAACGATTTAGAAGGAAAAAACGATGTTGTAATTGAGTTTGATAATGGTTTTAAAAACGATAAACTCATATTGGGGTCAACATATACAAATGGTAATGGTGAAATTTTAACGGTGAACTCATTCGACTATATCGTAAGTAATTTTGTCTTAGTAACAGATGAAGGAGAAGAAGTGGTTTATCCTAAAGATCAAGGATATTTTATTGTCAGTGAAGGAGGTAATGGAAAAACTAAAAACGTTGAAATTTCATTAAAGGATGTTCCAGCGGGAAAATATACCAAAGTGAAATTTGGAATTGGAGTTGATAGAGAGCGCTTTCTTCAAGGTCAGGCAGCTCAAGAAGACTTCTGGACTTTGGCTGAAAATTATAATATGACTTGGAGCTGGCAAGCTGGGTACAAATTTGTTGTACTAGAAGGGAACTACAAAGCTGATGCACAAGCTACAGAAGATATTTTTATGCTTCACATTGCAAGTAGAGGTAGCAGTGGTGACGATTTATATAGAGAAGTTGAGTTGCCAATGGATTTAGCTATTGTAAGTGCGGAAAAATCACCTCAATTACATGTAAAAGTTGATGCCAATGTAATGTTAGATGGTCAAGAGAAAATTAAACTTGCCGATCAATCTACAATCATGGGAGGGCCAAATGCATTAAAGATTGCTGATAACTGCAAAGGCATGTTCATGGTACATCACGTTCATAACGGAAATCATCATTAAAATTAGAAGGGAGCTAAAGGGGAGAATGGGCTGTGAATTTCCATTGCAGAGAGTTGATCGTATTTCAATTCAGATTCAACAGGGGATAATACAGTAATACCAGGAGTAGTTTTTCTACTCTTTAGCATTTCTATTTTTCAAGTAGTTAGATTTTCATACGTAGCCAAACTATGGAAGTAACTCAAAAAGTTAACAGATGAAATATTTAGGAATACTGTTAGTAGTATGCTCTTTTTTTAGTTGTAAAAAGGAAGATGTATACACCAATGTTGAACTCGTTTTTGAACAGCCTTCAAATTTTCCTGAACCTCATTACGATTTAAGCACAAATCCTTTAACGGAAAAAGGGTTTGAGTTAGGGAAAAAGTTGTTTTATGATGGGAGTTTAGCCGCAGACGGAGTAGTTTCATGTGCCTTTTGTCATCAGCAACAATTTGCTTTTACACATCACGGACATCGTTTTAGTCATGGTGTTGAGGATAGAGAAGGTAAACGAAATTCCCAGCCTATTCAAAATATGGCATATCAAAAACAGTTTTCATGGGATGGAGCTGCTTTTCATTTAGATTTATTTCCAATCATTCCAATTACGAATCCAGTAGAAATGGATGAAACTGTAACTGATGTGATTCAAAAGTTAAAAGATAATGAAGAGTACAGAGAGTTGTTCGGATTAGCCTTTGATGATGGTCAAATTAATGTGGAAAATACATTTAAGGCGATGTCACAATTTATGATCATGATGGTTTCAGCTAATTCTAAATATGATAAATATGTGAGAGGAGAAGGAGCTGTTTCTTTTACATCGCAAGAACAAAGAGGATTAGAGCTTTTTAAAAACAAGTGTTCCACGTGTCATACTTCAGATTTATTTACGGATGATGCTTTCAGAAATAACGGTCTTTCGATTGATCCAAATATTAATGATTTAGGAAGAATGACGGTAACTTTAATTGAAACAGATAAATACAAGTTTAAAGTACCGAGTTTACGAAACGTAGAAGTGACTGGACCTTATATGCATGATGGTAGGTTTGGCTCCTTAAAATCGGTATTGGATTTTTATTCGACTGGCGTTCGTGAAACTGAGAATTTAGATCCACTGCTTAAAAATACGGATGGCACGTTAGGAATTCCCTTAAATGAACAAGAAAAGGGAGACATTATAGTTTTTCTAAAAACACTAACTGATAACGAATTTCTTACCGATGAAAGATTCGCTGAATAAAATTATAGTACTAGTTTTAGTACTAGTAGCATTTCAAAATGCAGAAGCAAACAATCCATTCCCAAAGTACTATTGGGAATTTTTAGAAGAATGCGACGCCTGTGGTTGTAGCAACAATGGTGGAAGCTTAGGTTTAGGAGGTATTATTGATAATAATTTTGTCGGTGTTCGATATTTACATCAAAAATACCAATCAAAAGACGGGATTTTTAATAATTCACCTGTAATAAACGAGTATTTCAATACGATACAAGTTTGGTCGAGAATTCCCATTATCAAGGAATATTTGGAAGCTCAAGTTTTTGTCCCAATACATTTTCACTCGAGAGAATATGTAGACAGAACTACTGCTATTAATGGTTTAGGAGATGTGTCTTTTTTAATTAATTATACCGTTCTGAATAAGAAAGGAGGTAATTATAATGAAGAAAAAGACAAGGTTTCTTCACACAATCATATGCTAAAACTTGGAGCAGGATTAAAACTTCCAGCAGGAACATTTGATGAAGCAATTGACAATTCTATAAATCCTAGTTTTCAATTAGGAACAGGAAGTGTAGATTATGTAACCAATCTTCAATATGTATACAAATACAATAATTTCGGAGTTACTAACTATCTGAATTATTTCTTTAAAACAGAAAACAGTGAAAAGTACAGGTTTGGAAACCAGTTTAATTTTAATAGTACTTTTTTCTATGTTTTTAAAGATTCCAAAGAAAACAACTTTGTCCCTTCACTTGGAATATCAGGTGAGTTTTATGATGCTAATGAGATACTAGGAATTTCAATTAGAAATACCCAAGGGCACGCCTTATTTTCAAGTCTGGGAGCAGAGTATAATTCAAAAAAACTTACAATCGGAGTATTGGCCATGTATCCAATACAACAAGAACTGGCGCAAGGAACTATAGATGTAAAATATAGATCAAGTGTCTACTTAAATTACAATTTCTAGGATAACACATAATAATGAATAATAAGTATATAATAACTATTGCTATTTTACTATTAGCAATTACTACACATGCACAAACACTTTTTAAAGGGAAAGTAGTTGATGAACAAAATAAGCCATTATTTGGAGCAAACATTATTTTCAAAGAAACTCGTACAATTGGATCGGTTACCGATAGTGAAGGTAGTTTCATGATTAAAGCTCCAAATGGAAAGGTTACAGTTTCTATGATGGGGTACAGAACAAAACAACTAACACTTGTTGAAAATAAGGAGAACATTATTACACTGGTATATGAAACGGAAGGTTTAGAAGAAATCATAGTTTCAGCGAGTAGAGAAGTTCAAAAAAGAAGAGAAATACCCGCATCAATAGGGTTACTAACGGCAAAACAGATTGAAGAAACAAAGGCTTTTGGTATTGAACAAATAGTTAACCAAGTTCCAGGGGTTTTCATGAGTACTTCAAAAGCATCGGGTAATGAGCAACACTTTATGGCGGTTCGTTCTCCAATTTCAACAAGATCTTTGTTCTTGTATTTGGAAGATGGATTACCAATTCGTCCTGTTGCAGTATTCAACCATAATGCTTTGTTGGAAATGAATAATACAACGTTTAACAGAGTGGAGGTTTTAAAAGGCCCAGCATCGAGTATTTACGGAAGTGAAGCTATTGGAGGAAGTTTTAACTTCATAACAAAAAATCCGAGTGAAAAACTTAAAGGTTCAATAGGTTTTCAAATCAATGATTTAGGACTTACCAGATATGAAGCGGAAGCATCAACAACATTGAATAAAAAGTATGGCTTTTACGTTGGAGGACATCATGCAAGAAGAGATAATGGTTTAATTGGACATTCCGATTATGAAAAAACGGCAATAACGTTTAAAAATGTAAATGACTTTTCTGAAACATTACAATGGGTGAATAGCATGACTTTGATTGATTATCGTTCTGATATGTCGGGATCGTTATCTGAGAAAAACTATTCCGATGGAAACTATGAAAGTAATCAAACCTTTACAGAAAGAGTCGCTAAATCGTTTAGGTTTCGATCTACTTTAAATAAAATCTGGAATGATTTGCACAAGACTTCGGTGAACTTTATGTACAGAAATAACGAAATGAACCAAATTCCATCATATAGAATCAGACAAAATAGAGTTGCTGGAGTTTTAGATGGAACGGGAACAGGTGAAATTAACTCTAATAAATTCCAAAGTTATGTAGGATTAATTCAGCACAAGATGGATTTTGATTTTGCAAACTCTAGTTTGATTGTTGGAACAACTGCTGACTTTTCACCACAAACGTATGAGGCAGAAACTATTGATGTTGATGTGAATACTGCAACGGCGCAAAATGTTGGATATACGGTAAGAGATGGTCAATACATTATGAAATATGAAGCCGATATCTTTAATTATGCTGGATACGCTCAGTTTGAAATATCTCCACTTAGAAAAGTAAAGTTTACAGGAGCGTTACGTTATGACGGATTTACTTACGATTATAATAATCTAGATGAAGGAAATTCAGGGGTAAGTGATACAAAAGTTACTTATAATAATATTGCTCCTAAATTAGGTTTAAACTTCGATATCAGTAAAAATGTTGGAGTGTACTCTAATTATTCAAAAGGTTTTACACCTCCTCAAATAAGTACCTTATTCCGTAATGGAAGAAATAGTACAGGGTCAGTTTTCTCATTAAAACCATCGAAGTTTCATAACTATGAAATTGGTGGGTATTTTATGATTCCTTCGAAGTTAAAAGTTGATATTGCTTTATATCAATTGGATGGTATTGATCGATTAATTTCCTTAAGAGATGATAACGGGACTTTCGTTCAGAAGAATGCTGGGAAAACAAGATCTACAGGGGTTGAATTAGGTGTGAAGTATTCAATTTTAGAGAATCTATACTTGAACTATAACGGAAGTTATGCAACGCATAAGTATATCTCTTTCTTCGAAAATAATGTAGATTATTCGGATACAGATATGAAAACGGTCCCGAACTATATTGCCAATACTACATTAAATTATCGTCCTATAAAAGGTTTATTGTTAACCCTAGAACATGAACAAGTAGGTTCGTACAACACAAGTTTTGAAGAACAAGCGATTGTTGGAACCGACAGTAATAATGATCCAATTTTTGGAACAACTACCTATGCGGGACATAATGTATTCAATTTCAGAGCGAATTTTACCTGTCGTCAATTCGAAGTTTGGGGACAGGCTTTAAATCTATTTGATAAACTTCATGCTGTAAGAGCTTCATATAGTCGATGGGCAAGAGAAAACACTTACAGTATTGGTAATCCAAGAGCATTTCATTTTGGTGTAAAGTATAACTTTTAAACTCCAAGGGGATTCGTCCCCTTGATTTTAATATATGAAAGATAGAAAATTAAATCAATGGTTATGGAAATGGCATTTTATAGCGGGGCTAATTTCATTACCATTTGTGTTGGTTTTATCTGTTACTGGAGCTATGTATCTTTTTAACCCTCAAGTTGAAGACGATTATAAAAGCTCCATGACTAAGGTGATAAATAATAAGGCTTCGAAGCTTTCTTATCAGGAGCAGTGGTTAATTGCAAAAAAGAACATGAAGAAGCCATTGAACTCGATGATTGTGTCAAATGATAATCAATTGGCTACTGAATTTATAGCAGGAAGATTCAGTCATAAGAAATCGGTTTTTGTCGATCCAAATACAGGTGAAGTAACGGGTAAGTTTTCACCAAAAGACACTTGGATGTATACAATAAGAAAACTACATGGTGAGCTTTTAGGAGGTTCTTTTGGAACAAAAATAATTGAGTTGATAGCCTGTTGGATGATTGTATTAATCATTACCGGACTTTATGTTTGGTGGCCTTTTAAAAGAGGAGTTCGTGGAGTGTTTTTGCCGAGGTTAAATGAAGGGAAGCGTACTTTTTTTAGAGATTTACATGCTGTTTTAGGTTTCTGGTTTTCTGGATTATTATTACTGACCTTAGCGGGAGGTCTACCATGGACAGATGTTTTTGGAGGCGAATTTAAATGGATTCAAAAGGTTACCAATACTGGTTATCCTAAAACATGGAGTGGTAGAGGATTGACATCTGAGATAGAAGGTGAAGCATTGACTTTAGATAAAATGATTGAGATAGCCAAGGGGCAAAACTTAAAAGGAGAATTGTATGTAGGCTTGCCAAAGTCGGAGAAAAGTACGTTCAGTGTTTTCAATAAAACTTTTGATTTGGATGCTCAAAGAATGCTACACTTTGATCAATATGATGGTAGCTTGATAAAAAAGCATACATGGAGTGATGTAGGAGTGTTAATGAGATCGCGAATGTGGGTAATGGCATTTCATCAAGGACAATTCGGAGGATGGAATTTTTGGATCATGTTTGGTGTTGCTTTGATGCTAACGATTATGAGTATTGCCGCCATTGCGTCGTATATACTAAGGAAACAGAAAGGAACTTGGGGTGTTCCTAAGGTGCCAAAAACATTTTCAGTATCATCATCTATCATCATTATTATCGGAATTTTATGTGTGCTTTTACCTCTTTTTGGACTAAGTGTTTTACTGATTTATGTAACTACTTTGTTTCAACGAAAAGCGGCACAGTAGTGAAATATTTCCTTTAAATTTAAGTTAAAAGAATAGAAACAACTGTAAGGATTAGTACTTTTGAAGACCAATCACCTAATAGTTAACTAAAAATTATCAATATGAAGAAATCGATTTTATCAATTATAGTTTTTGTCGTTGTTTTAGTATTTTCAAGTGAAGCAAACGCTCAAAAATTTCCAGGGTTAGATAAAAGTCCAATGGATGCTGCATCATACCCTTCAAGTTATAGAGAATCAGATAAAAAAGTTAAGATTATATATAGCCGTCCACAATTAAAAAGTAGAAGTTTATCGAAACTAGCGCCAGTTGGGAAAGTTTGGAGAACAGGAGCAAATGAGGCTGCTGAAATTACTTTTTATGAAGATTTAACCTTTGGAGGTAAAGAAGTAAAAGCTGGAACGTATACGTTTTTCACCATTCCAGGAGAGAAAGAATGGACGATCATTTTAAGTACAGCAAAAAACGTTTGGGGTTCATATTTCTACCAAGAAAGTGAAGATGTTGTAAGAGTTACTGGAACAGTATCAAAAAGTAAAAAGAACTTAGAGGCTTTTTCAATTGTTTTTGATGGCGAAGATGAAAATTTCAACATGTACTTAGGATGGGGAAGAACAATTGTAACCATTCCTGTAAAAGGATAAAAATCTTAAAATTTTTAAGAAAAAAATGTTCTTCATGAGAAGGGTGTTTAAGTGAAATTAAATCAGGCTTTTAAGTCTGGTTTTTTTTGTTTTAGAGAAGTTTGTTTTTGTAAAAATTGTCGTTTACATCCAAATTTTATCAGTTTTTGGCATAGTAGTTGAATAAAAGAATCCCTGAAAACTAAAACTACTATTATGAAAAAAGCAGTACTAGCAATCGTATGTATGATTGCATTTGCAACAGTAAAAGCACAAAATGTAAAAGTTGGAGTAAAGGCAGGATTAAATGTCTCTTCATTTAATCATCAAAAGTATATTTTACCGGACGATGGCTTCGGCGTTGAACACGCTTTAGATCCTCGAGTGGGGTTCCATATGGGGCTGTCATTAGAAGCGAAATTAGGGAAGAGTTTTTCGTTACAACCTGAAGTAATTTATTCTCAATTGGGAGCTGGTTCAAATAAATTTGATGTGTCTTTAGATTATCTATCATTGCCTGTTTTGGCTAAGTTCTATATCGTAAAAGGATTCTCTTTTTCAGCAGGACCACAATTTTCATTTTTACTTAATAAAACGACAAAATTTATGAATGTTGATTTCAATCCTGAAATAGAAAATTTCGATGTTGGAGCACATCTAGGTCTTGGCTATAAATTTGATAATGGAGTGTTTTTTAATGTAAATCATGTAATTGGAGCAACAGAAATAATTAAACAGCGTATGCAGAACAGAAACAATGTTTTTCAGGTATCGTTAGGATATCAATTCTAAAAAAGAATACTTTTAAAATAACAAAACCGTTGAAGATCTCTTCAACGGTTTTTATTTATAAGCTATTTGCTATTGATATTATTCGAAAAGTTGATACTTTAATTCAATTGAATCTTTCATTTCGTAAGTAAAAACCATTTTAGAGAAATCAAAAGGTTTGTGAATTTCCATTTCTAATGGGATTGTTAATGAAGATTCGTTTCTTTCAAGCCAAATATCCTCGAATATATTCACTTTTGTATCTAGTGAAAAATAGTTGTAATCTTCAATGTTTAATTCCTTCACATTTACCGTTATTTGAGGAAGTTTTTTAGGAATGGATTTGGTAGATGCGTGTTCCAAAACAGATTGCCTTACATCCAGTATAGTCTCTGTTTTATCTGCTTTGTATTCTTCATTTGTCATTGACATAAGAGATAAATTCATGCTAACCTGAACATTGTTTGGAACTACATAAATGTCCTCAGAAAGTTGGGGAAGCATATTAAAAAGAATAGGTACATAGCATTCACGAAACAGTAAAGCATCTAAAGTTTCACTATATAAAATATGATAGTCTTTATCTTTTTCAAATTGAAAAGTAATTGCATCAGCTTGGTAGTATTCACCTACATAATCATTTAATCCCAAACCAGAAATCAATTTTTTAGCATGATCTAAGGCAAGGGCGTTAATTTCAAGTACGTCAAATTGAATCTCTTCTGAAGTAAATAACTGAGCAACTAACGTAACGAAAGGTGCGTAAGGACCACATCCTGCATAAAAAATGTGAATTTTTTCATTCGGATGGATAGCTTGTTTCTTTTTAATTGCAGCAACCATTCCTTTTAAAAACTTAACCGTTCTTTTGTAATCCAACAAACATTTGGCTGCATGATTCATACCCAAAGCTTTTCCTTTAGCTGTATTGACAGCCGCTAAATTTGGGATAGAATCTTCAAAACTTGCAATACCGATAGTCTCATGAAAGTATTGATGAATATTATTGATGGAATTCTCGATTTCAGCGAATGGAGTATCGGGATTCAAAATTTTTAAAACTAAATCTTGAAGATTAGTAGTAGTGTTTGTTTTCATGTTAGTTAGTTGTTTTAGTTGACTTTATTCTTACTCAAATGTAGGACAAAAGTCGCATTAAAACCAAAGTGGAAATTTCCATCGTGGAAATTAAAATTATTTGTGGTTTGCGAAATAAACGTGTCATCGGCAAAATTTCGTGCGTTGGTCATTTGAAATTGCAACAATAAATGGCTCAATTCCCAATTAACTCCAATCATAAAAGGATTGTAGGTGGGTACAGTTTTAGATGGATTAAAAACTTGATAGTATTCCGAAACTATGGAAACATGTCCTCCGACTTTGTATCGAGCTCCGAAGCCTAAAGCATATTGATTCTTTGGTTGCCCTTCAAAAATGCTATTGTTTCTTGTAATAAAGATAGGAGATAATTGTGCTGAAAACTTAGTATTGAATTTCCTTGCAATTAATAATTGTGTGGTATAACTGAATACTGATGAAGTATTATTTTGAGAAGTAGGTATTCCGTATTGGTCATATTCAGGAAGCCCTTCCTTGTTGCGATGAGAAATGGTTTGAAGTAAAGCCATGCTAAATGGCGATTTTTTGGAATTTTTTACCTGTTTAACGAATTTATATTTCAAAAATCCGTCTGTAATCTTATCAAAGTTAGTGTAACCTGCACCAATAGTAAAGTTATCGGTAATAGCATAATCCAACCCAAATCGAATACTTACTTCATCCGCTAAAAAGCGTTGGGTTGTTCCTTCCTTATGATTCCAAAATCGATTATACATAGAAATTTCAAGAGCACCTTGTTTTCTTGTTTCTATGGAATGTCCTAATCCTATTCTTGTTGTTTTAAAAGTGGCAATTTCGTAAACAGGAGTTTTTGGAAACTCTTTATCTAGTTGGTTCAATAGATCTTGAGCAACAAGAAGCGAAGGGAAAAACAATAGTGTTAATAAAAGTTTAGTTGGTTTCATATGGTAAATATTGGAAGTTAAACTTTACCAAAACAACTTTGGCAATATTATTAGCTAAAATTGGAGGTATTTTAATATTAAAATCGTTTACGGTTAAATTGAATTCTCCTGTTAGTTGAATACCTTTTTCGGATTTGGTGATGGTTGTTTTAATTCCTATTTCTTTTGAAATACCATGTATGGTAATGGTCCCATTAATTAATTGAGTTTGTTTGGTATTCTCTTCAATATTAAAGTTTTCCAGAGATCCTTCGAAAGTAGCTTTCGGATAAATATCTGATTCGATATAACTTTCATTAAAATGTTCATGCATCAGATCTTTCTTGAAAACAAAAGCTCGCATCAACATACTTACTGCGATTTTTTCATTGTCCAAATCAAGAATACTTAGTACTTGATTGTTTTTAGCTTCAATGTTTTCAACTGAAGCATAAGAAAAGAAGGTAACTTGTCCCTGTCGAGCGATAAACTGATTGGGTACCGAGTCTCTTGCAAAAAAAGTAGAGAGCACTAGCAGTAATGAGAAGAGTTTATTCATTGTTCTTTAAAGTGTCTATATAACAGTCCAAAAGGATAACATCTTTTAAATACCCTTTGCAAATCCCTTTTATATAGACGGTTTGGTTGTTTTTGAGTTGATTGAGTTTGTTTAATTGGTTTTCATTGAGATCACAAATAATATTTGAGTTCTCAGAATTTCCCGCTAAAATTATGGTTTTTCTATCGTTTAAATATGAAATTTCTTTAACAGTTCCGTATACTTCTACTATCTTGTTGGTATACAGATTATCTGCTTTTTTTTCATTATCAGAATATAATTCCACAAGATCTTCCGAAGCAATACTAAAATGTGGTTCCAACGATTTAATTCCTTTAGTATCAATAAAAAAATAATAGCATAGAAACCCGAATAAAAGGACTAGACCACTTTTTATAAATACTTGTTGTTTTTTTATCATTGGAGAAAACGAAAAATTCATTTCAAAGAAACTCATTTATTTTAATAATTTTAGAACAATTTTGTTGAGAGAGGAAAAAATAGACCTAAAAAGGAAAAAAACTAGTTGTAGTTTTGAGTATTAGATGTAAAAATGAAGAAAGACAAATTATATTTATTTACAGTTTTAGCCATTACGTTGGTGTTTCTTATAATTTCTGTAATTGGAGCTCAGTATTTTATTAAGGTAAGCGCCAATCAGTTAATAGAAGTACAGGTAGAAACTAGTAAAAGGGAAGCCAATGAGATTGCAAGTATCTTGAATTTTCAATTGAAAACAAATCATGATAAAAATGCAATTTTAGACAACCTTCAGCAAACCATCTCAAAAACTAGTTCTGATACATGGTTTATATCTGTTTTCGATTGGTCAGGAAAGAAAATCTGTCATCCAGATATTACCAAAATTGGCGAGCCTGTAAATTCAAAGCCTAATTTGTTAGCATCATTGAAAGAGAAGAATAATTCAGACGATTTGTACGATCTCCTAGTTTCGAATAGCAATATGGGAAATAATAGTGAGGTTGTTTCAGAGGTAATACACATTGCTCCTGTAAAAAGTTCGGATTTAATTGTAGCTGCCAACGTTAACACCAGTAATGTTCATAAGCAATTGAGAAAGTTGAAGCGCAACTTTTACATGATTTTTTTAATCATGGGAGTATTGGTGATCGTTTTATCATCTGTTGCTGTGAGGATCATAGGAAGTAGCTATGAGAAGCAACTCGAAATGAAAAATTCTAACTTGGCAAATGAGGTAATCAACCTTTCCAGATTAAATACAGATTTAATTTCTTATCAAGAGAAAAAAGAAAAAGAGACACAGGAGGTCGAAACAAATATTGAAAAAGTAAGTGAGGTATCTGAGAATAGTAGAATACGAATTCTAACATATATTCGTAATGAACTGGTACCTGTCTTAATAAGTGATATTGCTTACATTTATACTGAAAACACAATAACTTATATTGTTTGTTTTGATGGTAAAAAATCTACTTCAAACTCGAGCTTGGATGATATGTACTCTAACTTAGATGAAACTCTTTTCTTTAGAGCAAATCGTCAGTTTATCATTAGCATTTCTGCAATTGATAAAATAATCAAGTACGGAAAAAGCCAGTTGAAAATCTTGTTGCATGCGAATACTTCAGAAGAGATTTTGATTAGTAAAAATAAGGCTGCCGAGTTTAAGCAATGGTTAAATATGTAAAAGAGTTTTAGATTAAAATCTTCTTGAATTCTTGACCAAACGAAGTTTTACAATCATGATTTTGCATTTTATTTTGTAAAAAAGAAGCAGTTCTAAAGAATTGAACGGGCGAATGCTTTTATAATATCTAAATAACCGTAAATTTGCATCCTTTAAAACAAGAAGTTACGAAATGCAATACAATCACAAAGAAATTGAAGCAAGGTGGCAAAAGTACTGGGCTGATAACGGTACATTTAAAGCTGAAAATAATTCTGATAAACCTAAGTATTATGTGCTAGACATGTTTCCTTATCCATCAGGAGCTGGATTACACGTTGGACACCCGTTAGGATATATCGCTAGTGATATTTATGCGCGTTATAAGCGCCATAAAGGATTCAATGTATTGCATCCTCAAGGATATGATAGTTTCGGACTACCTGCTGAGCAATATGCAATTCAAACGGGACAGCATCCAGCAATTACTACTGAAACCAATATAAAAACGTATAGAGGTCAGTTAGATAAAATCGGATTTTCGTTTGATTGGTCTCGTGAGGTACGTACTTCTAATCCTGAGTACTATAAATGGACACAATGGATTTTTATACAGTTGTTCAACTCTTGGTATAATAAAGAAACTGACAAAGCAGAAGATATTTCAACGTTAGTTGCAACATTTGAAAAAGAAGGTAATACGAACGTAAATGCAGTTTCTGATGAGGATATTAAGAGTTTCTCTGCAGAAGAGTGGAGTAGCTTTTCTGAAACTGAGCAACAAGCAATTTTACTACAATATCGTTTAACGTATTTATCAGATACGGAAGTAAACTGGTGTCCTGCTTTAGGAACTGTGTTGGCAAATGACGAAATAGTAAATGGTGTTTCTGAACGTGGTGGACATCCTGTTGTTCGTAAAAAGATGACGCAATGGTCAATGCGTATTACAGCGTATGCACAGCGTTTATTAGATGGATTGAACAAAATAGATTGGCCACAACCATTAAAAGATAGTCAAACCAACTGGATTGGTCGCTCTCAAGGAGCCATGGTTTCTTTTAAGGTAGATGGTTATGATGCAAATATTGATGTGTTTACAACACGTCCTGATACTATTTTTGGAGTGTCTTTTATGACGTTAGCTCCAGAGCATGATTTAGTAGCCAAGATTACTACCGACGAACAGAGAGAAGCTGTTGAAGCCTATGTTGAGGCTACAGCAAAGCGTTCTGAACGTGATCGTATGGCAGATGTAAAAACGATTTCAGGAGTGTTTACTGGAGGATATGCTTTACATCCGTTTACAGGAAAGCAAGTGCCAATTTGGATTGGTGATTACGTGTTAGCTAGTTATGGAACAGGTGCGGTAATGGCGGTTCCTTGTGGAGATCAGCGTGATTATGATTTTGCAAAGCATTTTGGGTTAGAGATTCCAAACATTTTTGAAGGCGTTGATATTTCTGAGGAGGCTTTTGCTGATAAAGAAAAAACGGTTTTAGCGAATTCTGATTTCCTAAATGGACTGAATTATAAAAAAGGAATGAAAACCGTGATCTATGAAATGGAGCAACGCGGTTTTGGTTTCGGAAAAATAAACTATCGTTTACGCGATGCGGTATTTAGTCGTCAACGTTATTGGGGAGAGCCGTTCCCAGTGTATTATAAAGACGGAATGCCTCAAATGATTGATAAAAAACACTTACCAATCGTACTACCTGAAGTAGAAAAGTACTTGCCTACTGAAGATGGAAAACCACCGTTAGGAAATGCTGAGGTATGGGCTTGGGACACAAATACGGATACAGTAGTTTCAAATGACAAGGTCATTTCGAACAATAGTGAGAAATCTGAAGATAACGGAATTTATCCGTTAGAACTAAATACCATGCCAGGTTGGGCAGGTAGTTCTTGGTATTTTAACCGTTATATGGATGCTCGTAACGATGGAGAGTTTGTAAGCAAAGAAGCGGTTGAGTATTGGAAAGATGTCGATTTATATATTGGAGGTTCTGAGCATGCTACAGGACACTTATTATATGCACGTTTTTGGCAAAAGTTCTTGTTTGATAGAGGCTTCTTACCTGTTGATGAGTTCGCAAAGAAATTAATCAACCAAGGAATGATTTTAGGAACTTCAGCAATTGTTTATAGAGTTTCTGGAACGGATAAATATGTTTCGGCTGGTTTAAAAGATCAATATAAAACGGAAGAGCTACGTGTAGATGTAAAATTGATAAACTCATCTGATGAGTTAGATATTGAAGGTCTTAAGAATTGGCAGCCTCAATTTGCGAATGCAGAGTTTGAATTGGAAGATGGAAAGTATATTGTTGGTCGTGAAGTTGAGAAAATGTCAAAGCGTTGGTTTAACGTGGTAAACCCTGATGATATTTGTGAAGAATATGGTGCGGATAGTTTACGTTTGTTTGAAATGTTCTTAGGACCATTAGAGCAATTCAAACCTTGGAAAACCTCTGGTATTTCAGGAGTATACTCATTCTTGAAAAAACTATGGAAGTTGTTCCATAACGGAGATAATTTTGAAGTTTCTGAAGGTGAAGCAACGAAAGAAAACTTAAAAACATTACATAAAACCATAAAGAAAGTAGAAGAAGATATCGAGAATTTCTCTTTCAATACATCGGTTTCTACGTTTATGGTTGCGGTGAATGAATTAACTAAGCAAGGATGTAATAACAGAGCAATACTTGAGCAGTTATTAGTATTAATTTCTCCTTATGCGCCTCATATTGCAGAAGAGCTATGGAGTAAGTTAGGTTATGAGGAATCTGTTGCTTTTGCTGCTTTCCCAACGTTCGAAGAAAAGTACTTGGTAGAATCTGAAAAAGAATATCCGATTTCATTTAATGGTAAAATGCGTTTCAAATTGAACTTACCATTAGATATGAGTAAAGAGGATATTGAAAAAACAGTAATGGCTCATGAAAAAACACAACAACAACTCGCAGGACGAGAGCCAAAGAAGGTGATTATTGTACCTGGGAAGATTATCAATATTGTTGGGTAAAAGTTATTTCACTGGAGAGGTACTGATTTAGAGAGCATATTCTAAACTTACCCTCCAATAATTCAGGAGATTTCTCCTTATCGGTCGAAATGACTAGCTATATATAAAATTAAGAAAAAGTCATTGTAAAAATTTGCAATGGCTTTTTTGCTATAGAATTCCTATTGTTCTCATAATTTGGAGTATAAAAGTTATGTTGTCATAAGCAGGCAATCCAAAAATAACGACGCAAGAGCCTATAAAATGAGAAATAAACTTATTTACAGTTTTAGCCATGTTGTTATTTTAATACTTTTTGTACACTTTTACATTTCTCTCCTGCATTTGTGAATTGCATATAAATTATATTCAATGCCTTAGTAACTTTCATTGGAATTTTTAAATCAATATCATGTTAAGAAGTGTTTTAACCCTAGGTAAAGAATTGAAAAAGGATGAGCAACGTTCTATTAATGGTGGAAGAGGTGTATGCGGAGGCACAGGAGGTATGGTAGTGGCAGACCATCACTGTAGTAATAATAACTATGGAACGGTTTGGTTTCGCGGAAAATGTTATGCTTGCTATTAAAATCATAAGCGACTTTAAAGTCGCTTTTTTATTTTATAAAGCTAATTATTCTGATGGCTTTTATTCGAACAAGTATTATAAAAGATCTTAGATTGATTATGCCTTGTCCTCACTCGGGCGATACTTTTTTTGTAAGCCAAAAAGAAAATTTCGTAAAAATTGATCTTTGCAAACTCTATACTGATCTTGTTTAGGGTTTCTAAAAAAGGCACTCAATTCATGCTTACTTATGTTAAGTTTTACCAGAGCAAGCGTATCAATTATATCGAAGTCTTTAAAATTTAAAGCGATTTTAAGTTTTCTCAAGATGAGGTTATTGTTCAAACGTTTTTCTGCTATTGGAGCTGGTCCCTCTCTTTTTCCTCGTTTAAAGACAATAAGACCGTTTAAGAAATTAGCCAGTTCTTCATCTTCCATAGCTTGATAAGAAGGGTGATCGTCCTTTTTCAACCATTTACTTACTTCTTCGATGGTTACTTTTTGTTCAACTAAGGTAAATAGTTCAGCTATTTTTGCGTCTTTAAAGTCAAAAATGTATCTAATTTGACGAAGAATAACGTTGTTTTGCATCTTTACAGTTTGAATACTTGAGTTTTGTTAATTTGATATCTTGTTGAGAGGCAAAGATACCATTAACTATCGGGGTTTTATGTTTTAAAAAGATAAAACGTAAGTTATGTAGGAATTGATAAATATGGGGCTTTTTTAAAAGGGTAAAAAGTAAAAGTGAATACACTCTTTGAACTGAATTATCCAATGAAATTAGATTCAATTTGCATCTTTTTCGTTTTTTATCAAAACTTTTATTAATTTACAATAAAATAAGAGTTTAGTGAGTTTTTTATCATGCAATCATAACTTGCCGTCTTCAAATGCGCAGTATTATGAGTCAGTTGACGATATTCCTGATCAAGTATATGAAGATCTTCGGTGCAAAAAGAATCTTTATTTCAATCCAAAATATTTAATTGCTTTAGAAAAAAATAATAACCAGATTCAATTTGGTTATATTGTTATGAACGATATCGAAGGGAAAGCAATTGGTCTTTGTATTATTCAACTAATAGATTTTCATATTGACAGTTTTCAAGATGAGAACCAAACCTTTTTTGAGTATGTCAAGTGTATTGGAAGAAAGCTGAGAATCTTACCTTCTGATAAACCTATGAAAATACTGACTTGTGGTAATACTTTTGTCACAGGAGAACATGGTGTTATTGTTCGTCAAGATCAGGATAAAAAGAAAATTTTGAAAGAGTTTGTTAAAGCTGCTTTAGAGTTAGTGAATTCCAGAGAGGATTTAAAAAAAGAAATAGATGCTTACATGATCAAGGATTTTATAGAAGAATCACTTTCAATTACGGACGAACTCAAAACTGAAGGGTTTTACTCTTTTAAAGTAGAGCCCAATATGATTATGAGAATTGATAGTGATTGGCAGGAATTCGATAGTTATCTCGCCGCTATGAAAACGAAGTTTAGAGTAAAGGCGAAAAAAGCATTTTTAAAGAGCTCCAAATTAAAGATTGAAGATATTCAGTTACACACTTTAGATGAATTGTTACCTGAAATGACACAACTGTATAAGAAAGTGTCTAATAGAGCTGAGTTTAATCTCGGAACATTTAATCTAAATACATATAAAACACTTAAAGAGAATTTAGGAGACAGCTATATTTTAAAAGGATATTGGTTAGAAAACAAATTGGTGGGTTTCCTATCGGGAATTGTTAGCAGAAATACCTTAGATGCCCATTTTGTTGGGATTAATTATGATTTAAATAGGGAGCTGGCAATTTATCAACGCATGCTCTATGATTATATAGAAACCGCTATAAAAAGAAGGGTGAAATGGTTGAATTTTGGAAGAACAGCTAGTGAAATAAAAAGTTCTGTAGGTGCTGTTCCCCAAGAAATGACCATTTATTTAAGACATAGAAAACACCTTCCAAATAAAATACTTAGTTTATTTTTGAATAAGATAAAACCAACAGAGTTTAATCAGAAATTTCCGTTTAAAGCAAAATAGAGGGACAAGATATCAGTTGCGATTTTGGTAGTTAGATTCATTATAAATGTTGAAGAAAACTTTTAGGATCGTTCATACAATTTCTGATATCGGAAAATAATCATGACAGTAAATGAAAGACACTAAAGAACTATTAGAAATATTAATATTGGATGATATCGGAGATAATTGTTTTAATGGTATTAGCAAAGATATCGGAAGTCCAAATGTATTTGGAGGTCAGGTATTGGCGCAATCATTGAATGCGGCTTATAGAACTGTACCAAAAGAAAGAATTTTACATTCGTTACATTCTTATTTTTTAGAAGCGGGAAACCTAAACATACCCATAACATATAGTGTTCAGGTTATTAGAGACGGAGGTAGTTTTTCAACGAGAAGAGTAACTGCTCATCAAAACGATAAAACCATATTTATTTTGGCTTGTTCATTTCATAGAGAGGAAGAAGGATATGAACATCAAATGCCAATGAAAAAGGATTTGAAACAACCTGAAGAATTAATGAGTTGGTCAGATATGTTAGCGCAGTTTGGTGACTTTTTACCTAAGAAATTAAAAGAGTTTTTAAGTATTGAGCGCCCTATTGATTTTAAACCTGTTCAAGTTGTAAATCCTTTGATGAAAGAAGATTTGCCTCCCGTTGTTGATGTTTGGTTTAAATTGAAAGGGAATCAAGGAGATTTGAAACTGGCTGTAAAGCAACAAATACTAACCTATATTTCTGACTATAATATCTTAACAGCTTGTTTGTATCCAAATGCAAGTAAAGCACATTTTGGCAATACTCAAATGGCAAGTTTAGATCATTCAATGTGGTTTTATAGAGATTTTGATTTTGATGATTGGATGTTGTTTTCTATTGAAAGTCCAAATTCTTATGGGGCCAGAGGTTTTGCTTGTGGTAATATTTATTCGCGTGAAGGCAAGTTAATTGCTTCAGTTGCACAAGAAGGTTTGATGAGACCAATTAGGAAAGACAAGTAGTTGAAGTATAAGTTTTGATTACCTGCGTCTTCTGCGCTTACCAACAATCATGGATTCGCAAATTAGGTAGCGAGCAATGTAATATATCATTGTATATGCAATAACATAAATTATACTATAATCAAGAAACTTATTAAATGTCATTAAAACGTCAGCGATAATAATCAAAAACAATCCAAACAGAAAGTATTTATTTCTTCGGTTCATCTTGTTTAAGTAGTTTAAATAAGCAAATAGAATCATAATCGCAGAAGAGAGTCCCATAGTCATAAAAATGCCTAATATCTCCTTCAAGTATGGTTTAAGAACAATGTAGATAACTACAAATAGTAACAAACATAAAACAAGATAGAAAATTAGGAGGTTTAATTTGGTTTGAAATATGGCCCTTCTAGCAATAATAATATACAAAATCCTATTGGCTATCAAAAGCATTGAACCTATAACTAGTAAGTCTGTATCAAAGATTAAAAAAGCGTCAGAAGCAATTGAAAAAAGCAATACCATTAAATACCAAATGTTTATCACTCTTGATCTATTTAGGTACATGAATGACAAAAAAATTAGAGAGAGAAGCTTTAAAACAAGCTCCAAAATAGAGTCGTTATCGATAAAAATTAAAGATAACAACGATGATAAAAAATAAAGAATGGCATATTTGTTCTCTTTCAATACCATAGAAATGGGCTTCTGATTGACATTTTTTTAATGAGTGTAGTTAGTAAGTCGAAAAATGTCGATTAGCAGCTATTGCTTAAATGTAATAAATATTTTCAGAATTATATGATATATATTAAAAAAAAAGACCAAAGTGGAATTCCACTTTGGTCTTTTTTTTTAATATATAAACGAATTAAGTTTTTACTTATCCTTTTACAAGAACTATTTTTTCCATTTCTTTTTCTACAAGTTTTTTGTAAAAATCCTTTACAGTTTCGTAGTAATTAGGTGAAATAAGATAGTGGTTCATTTGTAATACACATTGAACCCGAATTTTGTTTTTATTGTGAGCAACTTGGTATTTAAAAACTCCCATATTTTCTGGCAACCCAATCGCCAAAGGTTCTGGAGCCGATTCAACAATATAGTTCTCCGGAACTGTTATTGTCGTAGAAAAGGTATCCTGCCAAGGTAATAGGTAATCGATAGGATAATTTCTTTCGTTTGATTTGAAAGGGTTTTCGCTTTTAGCTAGAAAAAATAGAGGAGTTAGGTAAAGTTTACCGTTAATCTCTTCAACAAGATCTTCAGAGGTAAATTTAAATGAGCGTGTTGGTTTTTTATGGAGCTTATCTTTATTAACATCTTTAAAATTATCGATTTCAACGTTATATTTATTTTCTAAATCACTAATAATATCTTCCTCCTTCTTACTTTCATTATTTTTTCTGAAAAGCATGGCTACGTGGTCTTCATATGTTCTTCTGCACATACCTTCAACAGATAAATCTTCATTGACTTTAATATGTAATTTATTAGATTCTTTAGCAAGACTCGTTGGAACTAATGGTACTGAGTTTGAAACTCCATTTTTTCTAATTTCCCTTCCTACCCAATTTAAACAACGCAATGGTAATACATTTGGTACCGAAAATTTATCTGTAGCGTCCATCAATACGTAAGAGCCATCAGCAAAATTAACTTTTGAAATTACATAGTTAAAACCTTTTCTGGTAGGAAAAATAGGAATACCATTTGTTTTGGTACTTACTAAAACTGGGTTTGCTGTTAATCCAGCTGAACGTAACATTGATGTTAAAATAAGGTTGATTTCTGCAACATTTCCTTTACCTTCTTTGTAGGCTTTTCTTACCCCTTTATCCGTAAATTTACTATGATAGCCGTTCCATGTCATTTTAGATTTAACAAAATTGAAAATACCAGCAATTTTTTCATTATCATTTTTTGCTATTTCTAATATGCTATTTAAATCGTCTTTATAATACCCTGATTTGTCCAGCTGTCCACCGAAACTTGATGAGTTAAAAATCTTTTTACTAATGTCTTCCCAAGAGGTAGAGAAGTTTTTATAAGCTGAATTTGGGAATCTTGTTCCTGAAAGCTCAAACTCAATTCCTCCTCTGTAGTTTCTGATGTTTCCAACATACGGCTCGTTATCCTTCATAGCAGGGATGTCTGTACCATTGAATTTGTACTTAGCACCATTGTAGGTTACGTCTTCACTATAGAATTTTGTAGTGGTTACAGGTCCTCTAGCTCTATACTTTGATTTGAAAGTAATAGTCTTTCGATAAGTACTTTCTTGCAATGGTACTGAGAAGAAACCTTTAGATCGCTTATTAAAAATGAAGTACTCAGGAATTTTTACCTCGTAATCAAGAACATTAACTGGAATTCCATACTGAAAGTTCAGCGTATTTATGTACCACCAATATGGAGAAACTATTTTATACTTTAATTCAAGCACACTACCTTCTTTTATTTGAGGGAAGGTGATTTTTTTTTGAGAGTAATATTTATCTATTTTTTCATCAAAAATATTATTTGAGGTTACTTTAGTTTTTTCAGTTTTCCCATCAACGATATTAAAAGTGTAAGCCTTTTCAATATTTACTCTTTCTCTATCACCAGAGTCAGGAACATAGTATGATATTTCTTTTGTAGCATATTCAAAGCCTTCTTTAGTATATATTTTTATTCTTTCATGGCATTCGGTAATAACCATAAATCCCTTGTTGCTGTCATAATCCAAATATGTTTTTCGCTTTTTGTATAAGTATGATGCGTCTGCCGTAGAGTCTTTAGGATGAATAGTTTCCATTAGCTCATCCTTTGATATTTTACCGAATTTAAACTCTTGTGAAAAGGTGTTTAGGGAGGCAAATAATAGTGTAAAAGCAATTAATTTTTTCATGTGTTTTTGTTTTTAATGGTCACTTGTAACCTCGATTCATTAGAAAATTATGGGGTAAGTTTCATAACTATTCTAAGAAATTTCAGTCTCATAGTATTTATTGTTTCGTAAGCTCAATCCTTTGGTTGTCGTAACGAGCAATGGATTTTATGAATTTTCTATATAATTTGTAATCTTCCTTTGGGAAAATTCCTTCGGTTATAGAAAACTCTCTTTTGTATTTTATGGTTTTATCGCCAACTTTTTCAAGGGAAGCTTTATAATGTCCAAATTTGTTTTTGATCTCTTTAGCTTCAGGAAGTCCATTTAATTGGTAGTCTTCAGGAATCTCGATGAGGTATTCATCTTTATCCTTAAAACTAAATTTCAATTTCAATGGCATTTTTCTGTTTCTGTATCGATCAGGAATGTTTGTGTTTCTGTTTAAAATATTGGGTTTGAATAAATAATTAGATTCGCCTACAGTTGCAAAGTTTTCTATGGTAATGTCAATTTCTTCAGTAAACTCAACAGCATCTTTATCGTTTTTAAATTCTGTTGATACTAACTCAAGATTATTATTGTAGTCCCAAACATGTTCTTTATAATATTTTTCTAATTCTTTTTCTGTATAATTTTCAACATAGAACTTGTTGTCATATTGATTTCCTGTTGATTTTATGTTTAAAGAAGTGGATAGGTTCCCGTTTTTTAACAGTTTCACTTTTGCAAAAGTATTTTGGAAACTCGAATCTTTGTAGCTCGGAGTTCTTTTAATGATTCCTCCCTCAGGTGTTATTACGAGTACGTCTCTATCATCGGTAAAATCTCCTAAAAAACCAAAAGGCATTGTTTGACTGGTGCATTCTAACCAGATGTCTTTTTTCCCCTCATTCGGAATATTAAGAATCATATGATTTCCTTGAATAGAGGAAAAGTCCGAGTCAATATTTCTTTTACTACCGGAATAAACCAAAACATGATGTGATTTAATTCCAACGGCATTAAGTAAGGCGTTTGTATAGTTGGTTAAGCCTTTACAGTCACCATAACCAGATTCATCAACTTTATTAGCTGCTATGGGTTCCCAACCTCCTATATCAATTTGAACACCTATGTAACGTGTTTTATCTTGAACGAACTGATATATTTTTTTTACTTTTTCTTCTGTTGTTTTGAGGTTTTTGATTAAGTTTTTTACTTCAGAAATTGTTGATGGCGATAATTCATCTTTATCAGAATAAAGATTGGTGTACATCCATTTTCCAAATTCCGTCCAGTTTTTTGCATAGCCTTTAACGCCTTTTAAGGAAAAAGAATTCAATGCTAACGTTACTAAAGGAGTTGTTTTATAAAAGGGGGGTGAACTCTTTTCATACTTAATTGCTGGTTGATTAGCTAAAGTATATTTTAAATTTCGTCCATTTTCTTCTTTATCTATTTGGTAATTATTGAAGTTTTCTTCGAGTTTCCTAATTTCAATTTTGGCTGGATTATTTAAAAAGAAATTATTTTCCTCTATTCCAATACGATATCCTTCTAAGGGAAGCCATCCCGGAATAAGAGCAGTGGAAGAGTTTTGATATTCTGATTCGAAGACAACAGTATATGGATAGGATGTTGGCGTGTATTCTAAATATTTCAATCTAGAGTCCGAGTATAACTGTCCTCCTTCTACAGCGCTTACATCTTTAAAATCACTTTTAGAGTATTTTTTAATTTTATTTCCTAAAGCATCGTATATAATGGCAGACAATTTTTTAACTCTCGTATCGTCATTATACCGTTGATAAGCACCAATATGTTTACGACCTCTTTTGTTGAGAACGGTAACTATTCGTTTCTCTGAAATTGAAAGTTCATCAATAGAGTTAATGTTAATATTCTGTTCAGAAAGTCTTAGAACAGCATCAGCATTAACTTTTAACTCCTCTGGAATAAGGAGTGCATTTAATTTTGTTTCTTGAGAATATAGCAAGTTGTTAAAAAACAACACTATAGCAATTGTTGTATATATGGTTTTCATGCAATTATTTATCTAACTAAATAAAGCACAAATGTACAAAAAAATAAAAATTATAAAAGTTTTTGTTGTTTTTGCAAAATGGAATCCGCTTGAGATTTGAATAGTTGTCGGGCTAATTTTTGCTTATGATTGTATATTTCTTCTTCATTTTTAAGGTCTTCATATACTTTGTTTGTAATCTCTTTATCTGTTTCTAAATGTTTGTTTTTTTGGAAGTTTTGCTGTTTTATCCAAGTAATGGCATCCGATTCTTGATGTTCAAACTTATAGTCATATTCACTTTTAGAACTGATTAGTTTTGAAAGAATAGGGGCGGTTTCAATAGCTAAAAACAACAGAAAAATAAAAAATGAAGGTAACCATGGTAACTTATTTAAGGCATTGACTCTTGCCATTAAACCATCGAAGTTCGATATAATAGGTTGGGTATTTTCTTCTGAGGTTTTTTGCTGTTCTTTAAGTTGGGTAATCCGTGTTTCTTTTTCTGTTATTTTAGCAGCATTAGTCGCTTTTAAATCTGATAGATCTTTGAGTGCTTGATCATGTTTTTCTCTTTTTTCTTTGTACACGGGACCCTTTCCTATAAGCTTGGTTCCTTTGCGTCCTTCGGCTTCTGCGATATAGGTCTCATATAAAGCATTAACTTCATTTTCTTTCGTGGTAATTTCGTTTTTTAGCTGCTCGATTTCCGTATTGGTTTTAGCTATTTCAGGATCAAATTGCTGCGCAATTTGTAATTTATTATCAAGAGTCATTTGATTTTTTTCTTCCAAAAGAACCTGATTGATTTCTTTTTCAAAAATCTTTAGTTCTAGAGGTTTGGAGATAACAACAGCAATAATAATTGCTAAAACAATTCGTGGAAGCGCTTGAAAGAATTCCGATTTGAAACTATCCTTTTTTCGCATTGTAGAAACAATATACCTGTCGAGATTAAAAATTAACAAACCCCAAATAATACCGAAAAAAATGGATGTATAAACATTGTCAAATACAGTATATAAAGCATAACTACCGGCTATGGCGGCCATAAATGCAGTGAAGAAAATTGTTGCCCCAATACCGACATATTTGTTTTGCTCTCCATTAGAACATTGATTTAATAGGGGCAAATCAGCTCCAGAGCAAATAAGAAAAAACCGTTTTAACATATTTATTAAAACGATTCTTTCGAGAAAATGTTACAAAAAACAGTGGTTTTGAACTGTTTTTAACAAAAAATTGATGTTTTTTGTCAATTTGAGAATATTTGATAATCTCAAATATCATTAATTCCTACAAGCAAACTCCTATTTAGGAATAACAATTCTTGTAGACTTAATGTCTGAAGAAGGAGTAAGTAATTTTCTTTCTAGTTTTTTGAAAGTGGTTGGCTCCGTTAGGTTTGGTTTCACTTCTTTTTTGTCGGCAATCGCTTTTGACGATCTAGTAGGAAGTACTTTTTTAGGTTGTTTAACTTCACTTAAGACCCTTTTACTCTTGCGTGCTTTTTCTTTCATTTTCTCTTTTCGAAGCTCTTCAGGCTTCATAACCCTTCCACTTTTGGTAATTCTCGATCCAAATCGATTATAGTATTTTATCCCGTCAGCGGTAAATCTAGTAAGCGCAATTTCATCGCTTTTTTGGTGATGATCTCCTTCATGTGGAGGTGGTGGAGGAGGTGTTTTTCCTTTTACCTTACGTTTTTTTGGCGGTGGTGGAATCCTCTTTTTAACTTTTTTTGCTGGCGGTGGTGGAAGTTGTTGTTTTTCAGCTTCAGTTAAATGTGATAGTTTTTTGACAATAACCTTACCACTTTCATAAGTATATGTTACTTTGTCATTATAAACATGAACATCTTTTACTTTGTCTTTGGTTGATTTGACCTCCTTCAGGGTAGATCGCTTTTTTTGGGCTTCTACTCTTTCTGCAAAGACAAATGTGAATCCAGCAATTAAAGGCATAACTGCTAGTTTTTTTAGCAGAATTTTTGATTTTGAACTTTTAGTAGTCATCATAACTAATCGTTTTTTTGTTAATGAATAATTGAAATTACTGGCCAGGTAATAATTGTTATTCCAAGCGGTTTTGTTTAATAACAAATATTGATACTCGGAAATATTTTTATGTAATGTAATTACGTTGTTGTCAGCTAAAAACTCATGGTTTAGCTGGATGTATTTTTTGAGTAAGTAAAACATTGGGTTAAACCAAAAACTAATTAAAAGTAGCTCGAGGAAAATAACGTCAAATGTGTGTTTTTGAGTAACATGAGTTAGCTCATGGGTAAATAATTCTTTTTCTATTTCTTTATTATCAAATTCATCCTTATTGATAAAAATATAATTCCAGAAAGTATAAGGGCTTATCGAATCATCTACTAAAACCAAAATGGCTTTTTTGTATTTTATTTGTTGGTTGTTTTTGACAATTTTTAATAGATTCCAAAGGTTTTTGATGAATCTAATCAAAAGTATTCCTGATACAGTCCACCAAATATATAGTAGATATTCAAAGTAGTTTATTGGACTTGTTGTTATTTCATTAGGAACAATGGTTTCCTCAATATATTCTGGTTCTATAGGTAAAATAACTGTCGTTTCTATGGTGAATAAAGGAATCAAAAATGAAACAATTACACTCCCCAATAGATAAAAACGATTGAATCGATGCATTTTTTCTCTTTCAAGAAAAAAATGATAGAATGCCAATAAAAGTGATAGGCAGGCGATTGTTTTTAATATATAGAAAATCATTTTTTCTGCTCTTTTATTTGATTATCAATAAGCTCTTTTAATTTTTCAAGTTCTGTAACTGATAAATCCGTTTCAGAGGTAAAGAAAGAAGCAAATTGACTTGCTGAGTTATTGAAAAAATTCTTAATTAAGCCCTTCATGTGTTTTGAGAAATAGTCTGATTTTTTAACTAACGGAAAATACTCTCTTGATTTACCATAAAGTTTATAGTCAATAAAACCTTTGTCTTTCATTCTTTTTAATAGCGTTGCAACCGTCGTATTTGCTGGTTTTGGTTCTGGAAATTCTGCTAAAAGATCTTTCATAAAGGCTTTTTCAAGTTTCCATAAGTATTGCATTACTTGTTCTTCTGTTTTTGATAGTTGCATCTCTACATATTTAGAATTTACTCTACAAATGTAGAAATAAATTTTAATTCTATAAATGTAGAGATGTTAAAATATTCAAAAAGCGATTTTTTTCTTCTTAATTCCTTCTTAGATTGAAGGAGTTTGAGGTTTGCGGAAGGCGATATTTTTCTTTATAATGTTTTATGTTAATGGAATTGTTAACGGTTAACGCTAGGTTAACGGTTCTGTTTTATAGTTGTTTGTTTAAACTTTCCATTACTTTTGAAATGTGAAAACAAGAATAAACATATTAATCATAGCTTCTATTATAGCCTTAGTTGTTTTATCGGTTATTCAATATTCGTTAATAGAAAATACCTTTAAGTTACAGCGCGATGCTTTCTTTAAAGAAATGAAACAAGAGCTCAAGTTTCTAGAAAAAACTGACGAATGGGATGAAGCGTATGCAACAATTTTAAAACAGGTTGTTATAGAATATGAAGATCCTTTTAATTCTAATGAAAAGTTATTTACATTGTTTTATAAAAAGAGAGATAGCTTAAATGAAAGGTTTAAAAACTATTTTAAGAAAGCTATAGAAAGTAAAGAACTAGCATTTCCAATAGCGTATCAGAAGAATATTACAAGTGCTATACTTATTAATGAATTAGGAAAAGATACCTTAATAAGTATTAAAAATGAACCAGTATTACTCTTCGGAGATTCTTTAAATGAAACTACAAGGTATCATATTAATAAAGGAGAATGGTCTTCCATGAGTTCTTCCAAAGAAGAAAAAAGTAACTTGTCTGTTAAAGATGAAAAACTTGGTTTTGTGATAACAACAAACAGCTATGTAGATGTTGAGAATTGGAGAATGGAAGTTTTAAAACGCATGTTTTGGGTATTATTAGCAAGTATTGGTTCAATAGTAACAATTATTATACTCTTTGTATATGCTTTTTATTCTTTTATAAAGCAGAAAAAAAATGCAGATATAAAAACAGATTTCGTAAATAATATTACCCATGAGCTTAAAACCCCTTTAGCTACCTTGAGTATTGCTACGAAAACATTACAAGATAAAAACATTCGGAAAAACGAAGCTATTTTAGAATCTACAATAGGCACTATTGATAGACAAAGAAATCGACTACAAAATTTAATTGATCAGGTAGTAAATAACTCACTTGGTTTTGAAGATATTCAACTGGAAAAAGAGAAAGTGTTTCCGAAGGTATGGCTGGAGAACCTAATTAATGATTATCAATTACAACATCATAATATTATTATTTCTAGTAACTTTTCTAAAGAAGATACTGAGCTTATAGTAGATAGGTTTCAATTTAATACGGCTATACTGAATGTCTTAGATAATGCTATAAAATATGGAGCAAATAGGATTCTAATTTCTACAGATAAATCATTAAAAGACTTTTGTATCAAAATAGAGGATAATGGGATCGGAATCGCTAGAAATCAACTTATGAAAGTCTTTGATAAATTTTATAGAATAGATAATAATACAGTCCATAATGTAAAAGGTTTGGGTTTGGGCTTGTATTATGTAAACCAAATAGTAAAAGCTCATAACGGAAGCATTACTTTAGATAGTCAACTTTCTAAAGGAACAATAGTAACTATTAAAATTCCTATAAGATGAAGACAGTTTTACTAGCAGAAGATGAT
Organism: Tenacibaculum xiamenense; assembly: GCF_964513065.1. NCBI lineage: Bacteria > Pseudomonadati > Bacteroidota > Flavobacteriia > Flavobacteriales > Flavobacteriaceae > Tenacibaculum > Tenacibaculum xiamenense. The sequence continues at coordinate 150,323 of NZ_CAZEQU010000011.1, read as the reverse complement.
ATTGATTTTGGTAATATTTTGAAACAATATTTAAGCTTATACGAGTTTAAGGTTACTTGGGCAAAAGATGGAGAAGAAGCTTTAGAAGTGTTTCATAAAAACGAATTTGATATCTGTGTTTTTGATGTTATGATGCCTAAGTTAGATGGTTTTTCACTCGCTGAGAAAGTGATAGAACAAGACCCTGAAATGCCTTTTGTGTTTTTAACAGCAAGGAGTCAAAAGGAAGATAAAATAAAAGGACTGAAATTGGGAGCAGACGATTATATTATAAAACCTTTTGAAGCGGAGGAGCTTATTCTTCGCCTGCAAAATATTATCAAAAGAACTCGAAAAAAAAGCACAGTTTATTTTTCAAAGAGCAATATTACTATTGGGCAATATCAATTTAGTCAAGAAAAACTTGAACTGAAAAACAAAGAGGCAGTCCAACGATTAACTGAAAAAGAAGCGCAACTTATTCAGTTTTTGTTTCAACATAAAAATCAATTGTTGAAGAGAGATAAAATATTACAAGCAGTTTGGGGAACTGACGATTTTTTCACAGGAAGAAGTATGGATGTATTTATTAGTCGATTACGAAAATATTTTAAGGAAGATTCTTCGATTAAAATTGAAAGTATAAGAGGAGTAGGTCTCGAATTTAAGTTAACATCTACTAAAGAATAATACCATTTTAAAATATTGATTTCGTGTAATCAGGTTTGTCACTTCGAGTAAAATTATTTGAAATGAAATGAAGGATAATTTTGTATCGAGAAGTGTTCTCTACTACTAATTGTATAATGTTCTCGATACATTTTTTACTTCGTTAGCACTTAGTAAAAAACACTCGAACTGACATTTCAATAATAGAAATATAAGAGAATCTAAAACAAAATAGAATAATCATTTAAACATATAAAAATAAAGGGTTTCTGTATTGTCTTTTACAGGAACAGTTACCCTAATGCTTAAAAACAACGTATAACTTTAAAATTAATAATTATGAGAACTTTAATGTGTTTAGTATTTTTTTTAACATCAATTTTTGTAAAAGCTCAAGAAACACCAGAGCCTCCACAACCACCAACTCACGTACATAGTAATACTGAGGAGAGAAGCTATTCATACAATACTTCTACGAATAGAGGTAAACGTAGCAGTTCTAGTTCTATTTCGGTAAAAAGTACAAATACAACCTATAAATTCAGAGCTTCTTTTAATGAAGAATTAACTATGGATGTAAGAAACTTTCTTCAGAAAAAGTTTAGAGATATGAAATTTACAAATACCAACGGGTCTTCTTTTTGGAGTATTTTAAAAAACAACGAAGAAGTCTTTAAATGTAAGGTAAGTGAAGGTTTTGTTAGAATTTATGCAGATAAAGAAATGACTTCAAAAGGTTTTCAAGAAAAGGTAGTGAGGATTGGAAATGAGCTAAAGTATGTGATTAATGGTGAAAGCATGCTTAAATCAGAACAAGCCCGTAAAGAAAATGCAAAAAGAAGATTAGAGAGAGCCAAAAGAGAATATGAAAGAGCTAAGAAAAACTATGAAAGAGGTCAGCAATAAGTTCTGGTTCTTTATAAAAAAACTCCCAATTTTAGAGAATAAAAATGGGAGTTTTATTGGTTTTATGAACGTATTTCTATAAGATTCTTATAGAGGTACGATGTCTTTTATTGTTAACTAAAGTTTTGAAAGATCGAATTCTTTTGGGGGTATTTCTTTTCTTAAATGAGTTACAAAATAATCCCAACGCTTTCTGGTCATGTACTTAGTCATATTTCCATAACCATGTCTTTTGTTAGGAAAAAGTATCATATCAAAGTCTTTATTAGCTTTAATTAAAGCTTCAACAACCAGCATCGTATTTGAAGGAGGAACATTGTCATCCATACTTCCATGTGTTATTAGGAGTTTTCCTTTTAGGTTTTCAGCAATTAACTGATTGGCTTGATTTTCGTAGTTTGTAGACTCAACTCCATCTAAGGTTTCTTTCTGTAAAAGACCTTGCCATTTTTCACCCCAATCAGCTTCGTAGTTTCTGTTATCATGATTTCCAGCACCAGAAACCGCAACATCGTAAAAATCGGGATAAGCAAAAACAGCACGGGTGGAAGCAAAACCACCTCCAGAGTGCCCCCAAATTCCTACACGATCTATATCCATCCCTTTATATTTTTGAGCCAATTGCTTAATCGCCGTTATGTTGTCTGGTAACCCATTATCGCCCATATTTCCATAATAGGCATCATGAAAAGATTTTGATCTCATCGGGGTTCCCATAGCGTCAACAGCAACTACCACAAAACCTAACTCTGCTACTGCTTGAAAATCTCTCCAAACTGGTCTGAATTGGTAGTTCCCAACACTTCCAGATTGTGGACCAGGATAAATGTAATTCAAAATAGGATACTTTTTACTTTCGTCATAATGACTAGGAATGCACATGATTCCATAAATATCTGTTTTGTTATCACGTGCTTTTACCGAAAACTCTATAGGTTCTTGCCAGTTTTTTTCCTTTAATGCTGAAATATCTGCGACCTCCAAGTCTAATATCTTCTCTCCAGAGTTATTTCTTAAAACAGAAATAGGAGGGGTTGTTGTAGTTGAATATGTGTCTACAAAATAAGAGTAATCATCAGAGAATTTAACGGAGTGCGTTCCCTTGTCTGGAGTTAAGTTTTTTAAATCAGAGCCATCAAAGTTAACGCTGTAGTAATAGTTATGATAAGGATTACCTGTTTCTTTTCCTCCAGCGGTAAAGTAGATTTTTCTATTCTTTGAATCTACCTTTTTGACTTGTTTAACAATCCAATCACCTGAAGTAATTTGATTTTTTAACTGTTTTGTAGTTAGATCATATAAATAAATATGTCCCCAATTACTTTTTTCAGAATACCAAATAAATTCATTCGAATCAAATAACACTTTCCAATTCTCTGCATCTACACCTGATTCATAGTACGTTTCAACTTCTTCTTTATGAATAGATTTTACATTCCCTGTTTGCGTATCAGCGATTTGTAAGTGAGCAACTTTATGATCTCTTGATCCAGAAACAAAAGCAAATTTAGAGCCATCTTCATTCCATTGAGCATCTAGCAACTCATTATCCCATCCTGCAATATGATCTGTAGTACTTCCCCTTTGGAAATCTTTATCCATTTTTAAACGTACCACTTTAGGTTTTGTTCCTAAGTGAATAATTACTCTTTCAATTGTAAAAATATGTTCATCTCCTGGAAGAGGGTGCTTCCATGCTTCAAGTCTTGGATGACCTACATTTGTTGAGGTTAAAAACATCATTCCCACTTCTCTTGAATCTTGTTGGAAAGTGGCAATTTTATCAGAGTTAGGAGACCATTTTAAAACAGCTCCATCATTTTTTATCCAACCAGCGTTATTGGTTGCATAACCATAATGCTTTTCTCCATCAAAAGTTAATTGCTTCTTCTCATTTGTTTCTAAATCTCTAACCCATAGATTGTAGTTGTCAATATAGGCAGCTAATTTACCATTGGGAGAAACGTGTTCATTTCTATAGGTTTTCTTTGTTTCCGTTGTTTTTTTCGAAAGCGCATAGTTTTCCATATTACAAGAAAACTCATTTCCATTAAAACTAAAGTTTAAAGTTTTCAAATCGTTCGAAAAGGAAACTTGATAGATAGATAGATCGTTTTTTTCTATTTCTTGGTTTAGTTCTTTTGACAAACTCTTTGCAAGCTTATCATGATCAAAAGCTTCTTTTTTAGTTTTCGCCTTTATATCAACTAGAACAAACTTTTTTCCATTTTTGTTGTCGGTTGAATATATAAGGTGACTTTCATTAAAGAAAGAGCTTCTCTTAACTTGGTTGTAAACTAAGCCATATAAGCTTCTATCCATATGCTTTGCTGCTTGTTCATATTCCTCAGAAGTTCGTTGCTTCGATTTTTCTTCAGATTTTGAACAGCTAAAAAATAGTAGTGAGCCTAATAGTAATGTAGTAAGATTAAATTTGGTTGCTTTCATGCTTTTTTAATTCGATAAATCCGTGAAATATTTATAGAAATATGGAATGGTTTCGATACCTTTCAGATAATTCCAAACACCAAAATGTTCGTTTGGTGAGTGAATAGCATCAGAGTTTAAGCCGAATCCCATTAAAATAGTTTTACTTTTTAATTCTTCTTCAAATAAAGCAACAATTGGAATACTACCTCCACTGCGTTGTGGGATAGGAGTAACACCAAATGTTTCTTCATAAGCTTTGCTTGCCGCCTGATAGCCTATATTATCAATTGGGGTTACATAGCCTTGTCCTCCATGATGTGGAGTTACTTTAACTTTAACTCCTTTTGGAGCAATGCTTTCGAAATGGTTTTTAAATAGCTCAGTAATCTCTCTCCATTCTTGATTTGGAACTAGTCGCATTGAAATTTTGGCGTAGGCTTTACTAGCTATAACGGTTTTTGCTCCTTCACCAGTATAACCACCCCAAATTCCATTAACATCTAATGTAGGTCGGATAGAATTTCGTTCGTTCGTTGAAAAACCTTCTTCTCCATATACCGCATCAATATCTAAAGCGTTTTTATATTCCTCTAAAGAAAAAGGAGCTTTTGCCATTTCATCTCGCTCCTCTCTTGATAATTCTTCAACTTTATCATAGAAACCAGGAATAGTAATATGTTTGTTCTCATCATGCAATGATGCAATCATTTTCGTTAATACGTTAATTGGATTGGCAACAGCACCTCCATATAGTCCTGAATGTAAGTCTCTATTAGGTCCAGTTACTTCAACTTCAACATAACTTAAACCTCTTAAACCAGTAGTTATAGAAGGAATGTTATTAGCAATCATTCCTGTATCAGAGATCAAGATAACATCATTGGCTAATTTTTCTTTGTTTCTAGGAACAAACCATGCTAAGCTTTCTGATCCAACTTCTTCCTCTCCTTCTATCATAAACTTTACATTACAAGGAAGGTTTCCTGTTTGAGTCATATATTCCAAAGCTTTTACATGCATGTACATTTGACCTTTGTCATCACAAGCTCCTCTTGCAAAGATTGCTCCCTCAGGATGAATATCCGTTTCCTTAATAATAGGTTCAAAAGGAGGAGAATCCCATAAATCAATTGGATCTGCAGGTTGAACATCATAATGCCCATAAACTAACACGGTTGGTAGCTTAGGATCTATAATTTTTTCTCCATAAACAATAGGATATCCAGGGGTTTCACAAATTTCAACTTTGTCGCAACCAGCCTTTTCTAAGCTATTTTTTATACTGTCGGCTGTATTAAGTACATCTTGGTTAAAAGCAGGATCAGCACTTACTGATGGTATTTTGAGAAGCTCAATAAGCTCGTCTAAAAAGCGCTGTTTATGGTTGGCTATGTAGTCTTGAATAGTTTGCATTGTAAAATAATTAAGTACGCTAAGTTAACAGATTTTTTTTGAATTTAAATTCTGTAATCTATGCGACCTTTTGTAACTGAACTCGTTTGAATTTTTTGTGTTTAAGCGAGAATTAGAAGTTTTAAGTATTGTTGAAGGCTTTTTTGAATTGCATAACAGAGTAATGGAAAGAGAAAAAGACAATTAAAGGACTGAAAAAAGCAATTTTTTAGCAAATAGAAAAAGTTTAAAAGAGTTCACCTTCTGTTTCTAAATTAATGTAAGTAGCTATTTTAATTTCTTCTAAAAAACAGTTCCCTCTAACAATCTCAAAAAGGAAATGTTTTTGACTTATTTTTAAGAAACAGGTAATACTAAGTTAACACAAGCTCTAAAGAAACTATTTATGTTTGCCATGCATTAGCGATCTATTTAAAATTTTTAGAAGGGTTTTAAAATAGAATTTAGTTGTAAGCTCTCGTTCGAGAGCTTTTTTTATGCTGAAAAATTCTGATTTACAGTTTTATAGAAAGTCAATGCTGTAAAACCTAATAATTTGTGTTTGATATTTGAATAGTTTGTGTATATTTGCACGCACAATTCAAAAACACGCGGGTGTGGTGGAATTGGTAGACACGCTAGACTTAGGATCTAGTGCCGCAAGGCGTGGGGGTTCGACTCCCTTCACCCGTACTAAAAAACCTTCAGGATTCCTGAAGGTTTTTTTATGTGTTAGGTTTTTTGGTAAGTTCTTCTTAAAATAGTTCGCTACTTAATTTTTACCGGTCGATTTGTAGGTGTTTGATAAACTTTATTCTTAAAGCCCTCTGTAAAATGTGTTTCTGTGAGCAGAAAGTCTTTCATCATGTAAATGGATGAAACTCCTAACATTTTCATAAATTATTCTTCCCGAGAAATCTAAAATCTCATTCTTTATTAGCCATCTTATAAATCCTCTTCTGCCTCTTAACCCAGAAGAAACTTCTAGGAAAGCTCCATTACCTAATGAAGGAAACATTATTCTTTTGTAATGGACCGTAGATCCGTCTTCGTAGGTTATTTTTTTATTCCTAAAGATAATGCTCTCTCCATATGGACCTAACTCTTTAACCATAAAACCGTTTTGCCCAAAGATACCGGAGGTTGTATAGGTCATAAACGGTTGTTCATCTTTATAAACCATTCCTTTTTTAAATTTTATTTTTTGTGAAAAAATACTCACAGTAGATAAAAGCATAATAAGTAAAATAAGTCTTCTCATATTGTTTTTTTTAATATTAATCTAATTTCAATCGTCTCCACCATACTTCATTTTTTATACTGTGAAACACTTCTCAAATTTTGTTCCAAACCAAAGTAATTTTACCTTTTTCTTATGTAATATTTAGAATAGTTGGGATGATTGTGAGATGTTTTGTTGTTGTGAGGTTGAATACCATTAGATGCCGGTTTCTATTTTCTTCACCCGTACTAAAAAAAACCTTCAGAAACTCTGAAGGTTTTTTGATTTATTATAACTTGTTTTTTAATTCTCTTTACTTCTCTCTGTATACAAACAAAGGTAAGGCAGCATGAAATGTCAATTCTTTGGTTACACTTCTATGAAATAGCTTATCAATAAAAGATCGTTTCGGAATGAATAAAGCTAAAATATCTGTCTTGCTATTGTTTAAGTAATCTTCTACACCATCCATGACAGAATCGTTCTTTACAAGATGGATATTGCTGTCGTCTGGAGATAGTCCCTTTGCTTTTAAATGGTCATGCACTTTTTCTTCCGAATCTTCCATTACATGAAGGTGTTCGATAGTTGCTTGGAATATATTAGTAAATTCGGATAATGACTTTGTAAAGTTTTTATCATCTTCATTAAGGGAAGTTGAATATGTGATTGTGTTAATGTTTTTAAATGTACTATCACTAGGAATAGCAAGAACTGGACAGTGTGCGTTCATCATGGTGTTAGTTGTAAAGCTACCCACAATTTTGTCTAAGGCATTTCTTTCGCCTTTGGTTCCCATTATAATAAGGTCGTAATTACGTTTACTTCTTGCTACAACTTCGTCAGTTGAGTCATCCGAAGGGAATATAATTTTGCTGCCGATATATTTTGAGTCATACGGCTTTGTAAATGCATCTATTTTTACTTGCATTTCATTTTGACGCTCTTTTCTGGCTTTACGCAGTTCTGCCGAATCCATATACAGCTCTTTACCTTTATGAGGTTCAGGATATGTATGGATAACATCAAGTTTGGAATTGGCCTTTTTTGCTATCTCAATAGCGTATTCAAATGCTTTGTGAGCTGCTTCTGAAAAATCCGTAGGAAATAATATTTTATTCATGTAGTATGTGGTTAAAAAAGTTTCGATCGATATGCTCAAAACCCACCATCATTACCAATAAATCGATCGCGTTTATGTGTGTATACAAAGATACAAAATTGGCCTTAATTTTTAATGGTTTTACGGTATGTTATAGCTTACTTTTCTTAGCCAATATGTTATTATAATACTGCCAATAATTCCTGGAATAAACCAACCATAAAAACTGGGTAGTAATTCATTAACTACAACGAATGCCGTTGAGGCAGATATGTATGCACCAACCATTTTTCCTAAGTGCAATTTTAACCATCCATTTTTTAATTTTTGAGGCTTGGAGAACAAGATTAAATCTCTAATAGAAAAGCTTATTCCTATAACGGCAAAAACGAGGAGAACAATATTTATACTTCTCATTGTTATGATGGGAAGTAAAATCATTAAAATACCTGTAAAGATCATGGATATTGATATGAGTCTGTCAATTCGTAAGTTGTTTTTTTGTTTTTTAAAATTCAAAGCTCTTTTTCCGGTCAAAACAAAGTATAAGCTAAAAATTCCTATAGAGAATAGAAAAGGATTAACATGATTTGGTAGAACAGAAATAGTCATTGCAGATAGGGCACATAGAGTCATAGAATAAAAGAATACAAGACCAGATCTTTTATGAGTGTTATTTCCTTTTTTTACAAGCATTGATATTAACCCAGAAACCAATGCTGTTCCTCCGAGAGTTGCATGAGTAAATATTAAAACAGAGATCATTCTAGTCCTTTTTTATCTTTTTAATTGATTCAAAGTTGGGGTAAAGAATTCATTTTTGTATTATTTTTTTACTCAATTGTCGTTTTTTAAGGGGCAATTGTTCTTTTGTTTGATTAATACTATTATAAAATTAAAAAACCTTCAGGTTTCTGAAGGCTTTTTAATTTAGTGTTTGTCTTTAAGTTTTTTATACCTTAAAAGTTAAAACAGGCTTTACAACGTTCTTTGAAAGACTCATTGAAATACTTCCGTTTAAATATTTTGAAAGACCAGTTCTTCCATGTGTTGCTATCGATATTAAATCAACTTCTTTGTCTGTTGAAAAGTTTAAGATTCCTCGTGGAACCGATTTACTATTGTACACGTGTATTGAGTACTTTTCAATGTCATATTTTTTGATGAATTTTTCAACCTTGTTTTTTGAATCAATAGAGTCTTCAAAATTCTTGGGAGTGTTCACTTTAAGTAAATAAAGTTTACTATTGAAAAAACGAGTGAATTCTAAGAATCCTTCAAAGGCTTTTGCTTCGTCTTTTTCGAAGGTTGAGGCGAAAACCATTTTTTTGAACTTAAATTTGGCATCATTTTTTTTAGTGATTAACACGGGGATGTTCATACTGGCAATGGTTTTTTCTGTGTTTGAGCCAATAATCATTTCTTTTAGAGCGGTTTGCCCTTTTGATCCCATGACAATTAAATCTGGTTTAATTTTTTGAGAATAGTCGCGAATACCTTCAAAGGGGTTTTGAAAACGTATAGAATGTTGAATATCTTCGAATTCATCAAAGTATTTCGCCTTGATGTCAACAAGTTTGTCTTTAACCTTTTTAAGGTAAAGCATACTTTCTGGTATACTGAAGTTACTTCCAGCACCCATATCAACAATACCTGAAGGCAGTTCTACCATATGGACTAAATGAATTTCGCTTTTAGCCTTTTTGGCAATTTTCGAAGCAAGAACACAGGCGTACTCGGAGTGCTTAGAAAAATCTATTGGAATCAATATTTTTTTCATATTGTATGTGGGGTTAGAGAAGAGAGTAACACCATAAAAATACAAAATATTTAAGAGAAAAACTATTTGCGTGTTAAGTAATAAGTTAGTATATTTGCAAGGAATTTAAAGAATTATTAAATGCAGGGGACGAAAGTCCCCTCTTTTTATATCTAAAATGAATCAGGAAAGAGTAAGAGAATTATTACAGGAAGCTCTTGATGAAAATAACTCGTTGTTTTTGATAGATTTACAGTTTCTTGAAAATAATAAGATAAAAGTTATTGTTGACGGTGATGAAGGTGTACCTTTGAACGAGTGTGTTCGAATCAGTAGAAATATTGAGCATAATTTAGATCGTGAGGAGGAAGATTTCGCATTGGAAGTTACTACACCAGATATCGCTCACCCTTTGGTTCAAAAACGTCAGTATAAGAAGAATCAAGGAAGAACACTCAAGGTAAAAACTCATGCTGAAGAGTATGAAGGGAGTTTAGTTGAGGTAACTGACGAAAATATTACCTTACAATGGAAGGCACGAGAGCCTAAACCCATAGGAAAGGGAAAACATACTGTTGAAAAAACGGTGGTTTTTCCATATGAAGATATAAAAGAAGCAAAAGTGAAGATTATATTTAATTAAGATAATGAGATGGAAAATATTGCGCTAATCGATTCGTTTTCGGAGTTTAAAGATATCAAGAGTATTGATAGGGTAACACTTATGTCTATATTAGAAGAAGTGTTTAGAGCAGCTTTGAAACGTAGATTTGGATCAGATGAGAATTTTGATATTATTATTAACCCTGATAAAGGAGATTTAGAGATTTGGAGAAACAGGGTTGTAGTAGCAGATGGAATGTCAGAAGATGACAACGAAGAAATCGAATTATCTGAGGCTAGAAAAATAGAGCCTGATTTTGAAATTGGAGAAGATGTTTCTGAAGAAGTAAAATTAGTAGATTTAGGAAGAAGAGCTATATTAGCGCTGCGCCAAAATCTAATTTCTAAGATTCACGAGCATGATAGCACGAATGTGTTTAAGCAATTTAAAGACCTAGAAGGTGAAATTTATAGTGCAGAAGTACATCATATTCGTCATAATGCCGTAATTTTACTGGATGATGAAGGAAATGAAATTGTTTTACCTAAAAGTGAGCAAATTCGTTCAGATTTCTTTAGAAAGGGAGATACAGTTCGCGGAGTAATTAAATCGGTTGAATTAAGAGGGAATAAACCAGCAATTATCTTATCTAGAACAGCACCAAAATTCTTGGTGAAATTGTTTGAGCAAGAAATACCTGAAGTATTTGATGGATTAATTACCATCGAAGGAGTGGCTAGGATTCCTGGAGACAAAGCTAAAATAGCTGTAGATTCATATGATGATAGAATTGATCCGGTTGGAGCTTGTGTTGGAGTAAAAGGATCTCGTATTCACGGTATTGTTCGTGAGCTAGGAAATGAGAATATTGATGTAATTAACTTTACAAAAAACGAACAGTTATTTATATCAAGAGCTCTAAGTCCAGCAAAAGTGTTATCAGTATCGATTGATAAGTTTGAAGAAGAGAAAAATGGAAAGAAAGGACGTGTTAATGTATTATTAAAGCCAGAGGAAGTGTCAAAAGCTATTGGACGTGCTGGTGTTAACATTAGATTAGCAAGTGAATTGACAGGATACGAAATAGATGTTCAAAGAGAAGGAATTGAAGAAGAAGATGTTGAATTAACAGAATTCTCTGATGAAATTGAAGCGTGGGTAATTGAAGAATTCAAGAAAATTGGATTGGATACCGCGAAAAGTGTTTTAGAAAAAGACGTTTCAATGTTAGTTCAAAGAACTGATCTTGAAGAGGAAACAATATTAGAAGTTCAGAAAGTTCTTAGAGAAGAATTTGAAGATTAAAATATTTTCGGAGAGCTAGTGGCCGTTAAAAGACTAGCGATAAAAGAAAAAAAGCATAACTATGATGGTTATTGTAAAGTGTGCTTTTTAGGAATAAAGTATAAGATAATTTATGGCTGAAGGCAAAAAATTAAGACTAAATAAGGTTTTAAGAGAATTAAACATTTCTTTAGATAGAGCTGTGGAACACCTGGGTAAGAATGGCTATGAGGTTGAGGCTCGTCCTACTACAAAGATTTCTGATAAGGAATATCAAATATTACTTGATGGATTCCAAACAGATAAATCTAAGAAGGTGGCTTCTAAAGAGGTGAGCGAAGAGAAGAGAAAGGAAAAAGAGGCAATTCGCCAACAATTAGAAGCTGAACAAGAGAAGAAACGTTTAGAGGAAGAAGCTAAAAAGCAAGAAGTTTTAAAAGCCAAAGCAACTAAATTAGAACTTAAAACTGTTGGTAAGATTAATATTGACACAGGTAAAGAGGTAGTGGCCGAGCCAGAAGTGAAGGAAGAGCCTGTTGTTGAAAAGAAAGAAGAACCAGTAGTTGAAGAAAAAGTAACCAAACAAGCAGAAACACCAAAAGTAGAAGTAACAGAACCTAAAAAAGAAGTTACTCCTCCTGTTAAAAAGGAAGAACCTGCTCCAATAGTGAAAAAAGAAGATCCTATAAGAAAAGTAGATGAAAATGCTCCAAAGGTAGAGCATTCAAAACCTGCTGCATCTAAAATAGATAAAGCAGTAGAGCAAAGCCAGTTGTCAAGAGCTAAGAAGGTTGATAAGCCTAAGGCTGTTGAAAAGCAAGCCGAAGTAACTCCTGAAAATGCTGAGAAAATAAAAACTCAGTATAAAAAATTAGATGGTCCTAGAATCACAGGTCAAAAAATTGATTTAAAACAATTTGAAAGGCCTAAAAAGAAGAAACCAGATAATAAGGATAACAAGAAAGACGGCGACAAGAGAAAGCGTAAAAGAATTGTAAACAAACCGGGCGGTAATAATAACCAAGGTAATAACAACAATAACCAAGGTAATAATAATAACCGTCAAGGAGGAAACAATAACAACCGTCAAGGAGGAAATAATCGTCCAGGGGGTGGAAATCGTCAAGGAGGAAACAATAGAGGAGGTAATAACCGAGGAAACCACAGAGGAAGACGACCTATTGTTCAAAAAGAAGAACTTACAGAAGCTGAAATCCAAAAACAAGTTAGAGAAACTCTTGAAAAACTTCAAGGAAAATCTAACAAAGGAAAAGGAGCTAAGTATCGTAGAGATAAAAGAGATCAACACCGTCAGCAAGCTGAAGCAGAGTTAAAAGCACAGCAAGAAGAAAGCAAAGTATTAAAAGTAACAGAGTTTGTTACTGTTAGTGAAGTTGCTACAATGATGGATAAACCAGTTACAGATATTATTTCTGCATGTATGATGTTAGGAATGATGGTAACCATGAACCAACGTTTGGATGCTGAAACTCTTCAAATTGTTGCTGAAGAATTTAACTATAAAGTTGAATTCGTAGGTGCTGAGGTAGAAGAATCTATTGAAGAGGTAGTTGATAAACCAGAAGACTTATTAAACAGAGCGCCTATTATTACGGTAATGGGACACGTAGATCATGGTAAAACATCGTTACTTGACTACATTCGTAAGGCAAATGTAATTGCTGGTGAAAGTGGTGGAATTACACAGCACATTGGTGCATATGGAGTAGCGTTAGACAATGGTCAAAAAATAGCATTCTTAGATACACCTGGTCACGAAGCCTTTACGGCAATGCGTGCTCGTGGTGCTCAGGTAACAGATTTAGTAATTATTGTAATTGCAGCGGATGATGACGTGATGCCTCAAACAAAAGAAGCTATTTCTCACGCACAGGCAGCAAACGTGCCAATCATTTTTGCAATAAACAAGATTGATAAGCCTAATGCAAACCCTGATAATATTAAAACTCAGTTATCAGCAATGAACTTGCTTGTTGAGGATTGGGGTGGTAATATTCAATCACAAGAAATATCTGCTAAGACAGGTCAAGGAGTTGATGAGTTATTAGAGAAAGTATTGTTAGAGGCAGAAGTATTAGAGCTGAAAGCAAATCCTAATAAGAATGCAGTTGGAACTGTAGTAGAGGCACAATTAGATAAAGGTAGAGGATATGTTTCTACTATCTTAGTTCAAGCAGGAACACTTAAAATCGGAGATTATTTATTAGCTGGAAAACATAGTGGTAAAGTAAGAGCTATGTTTGACGAAAGAGGTAATAAAGTAAAAGAAGCAGGGCCTTCAACTCCGGTATCAATTCTTGGTCTAGATGGTGCTCCACAAGCAGGTGATAAGTTCAATGTATTTGATGATGAAAGAGAAGCGAAACAAATTGCAGCAAAACGTTCTCAATTACAACGTGAGCAGTCTGTAAGAACTCAGAAAACATTAACATTAGACGAAATCGGACGTCGTATTGCTTTAGGAGACTTCAAAGAGTTGAATATTATTCTTAAAGGAGACGTTGATGGATCTGTTGAAGCCTTAACAGACTCGTTCCAGAAGTTATCTACTGAAGAAATCCAAGTAAACATACTTCACAAAGGAGTTGGTGCAATTACAGAATCTGATGTATTATTAGCAACTGCTTCTGATGCAATTATTGTTGGATTTAATGTACGTCCTCAAGGAAATGCAAGAACTGTAGCAGACAAGGAAGAAGTAGATATCAGAACATACTCAATCATCTATGATGCAATTAACGATCTGAAAGATGCAATGGAAGGAATGCTTTCTCCAGAAATGAGAGAAGAAGTTCTAGGTAATGTTGAAATTAGAGAAGTTTATAAGATTTCTAAGATTGGTAATATTGCAGGATGTATGGTAATGACTGGTAAGATTACTAGAGATGCGAAAGTTCGTATCATTAGAGAAGGAATTGTTGTTCATGATGGATTATTAGCTTCGTTAAAGCGTTTCAAAGACGATGTTAAAGAAGTTACCAAAGGGTACGATTGTGGTCTTCAAATTAAAGGATACAACGATATTAAAGAAGGAGATAATATTGAAGCTTATACTGAAGTTGCAGTTAAGAAAAAGCTTAAATAATAATCCTAAACCTTATATTCAAAAAGCTCAGTTTATTCAAACTGAGCTTTTTTTTGTGCAAACGTGCTTTTTATAATTTTGAATTTTTTGCAATATATTGATTTTTAAAAAGTTGTATATTGATGCTTTTCTTAAGATGATAAGTGTTTTGTAACTTTAATAGGATATCAGTTGGATGGTTAGACGCAGTTTTTTCATTATTTTTTTATTTTCGTTTTACTCTTGGGCTCAACAACCGCTTACAAGTAATCAAAAATTTCATAAAACTTCAGGAGATGTTTTAGTAGCAGCTTTACCAGCACTAGCTTTGGGTTCAACGTTTATATGGGATGATGAAAGCAATGGAACTCTTCAGTTTACAAAGAGTTTTTTGGCAACTTCTGCCACTGTATATGTGTTAAAATTACTTATTGATAAAGAACGACCAAATGGGGAGAGTTTAAATAGTTTTCCTTCAGGACATACTGCTATATCCTTTTCGAGTGCAGCATTTTTTCAGAAGAGATACGGATGGAAAGTAGGTATTCCAGCATATGCGCTTGCAGCTTACGTAGGATATACTCGTATTAAGTCCGATAAACATGATAAATGGGATGTTTTGGCAGGTGCGCTTATTGGAACTGGTTTTTCTTATTTGTTCACAAAAAAGTATACTAAGGACAGCAAGATAAGTTTATCACTAGGAACAATGGATAGATACACGACAGTTGGATTAACCTATCGATTTTAATTAAAAGTTTAGAGGTACTTTTTTATCTGCGAAATAATATCATCAATGTTAATGGTATCAAAGCAATTCAGATATCCATCAGGGAAATCTTTACCGTAAACAGAAGTCGGAATTAATGGATACTTTTCTAAATCTGGCAGGATTTGATTTTCTATAGGTTGTTTAAATGGTGTGAAACCTAAATAAGGATGTGTTACCCCCCAAATCGTAATTACAGGAACGTCATACATGGCTGCCATATGACCATTTCCTGAATCCATAGAAATCATTACGCTTAAGTTTGCTATGATGTCAAGTTCTTCCTTAAAGCTTACTTTTTGAACTAGAGAGTATACATTGTCATATTTGCTTTCAATAGATTCGAACAGTTGCTTTTGCTCATTGCCCCCACCAAATAGTAATATATTTGTGTTATTAAGGTTGCTCAGGTCGTCAATAAGCTCGTTTAATTTAGTTTCTGGTAGACTTTTACTTTCATAAGCTGCAAATGGCGCTATACCTATTGATTTTTGATCTTTGATAAGGTCTTTTATTGAGCTGGGGATGTTTTTTTTAGAAACTTTATATGGATATGATAGATCAATAGCATATCCCAATTTTCTAAATACATCAGCATAACGCTCATGGGTAGATTTAAGAGGTATTCGTCTTTTATTTTGATCTGGAGCGGTCAATTCCTTTTTTTCTTTCCTCCCTTTATCAATTTGATAAGATTTATAGCCTTTAATTTTGAAGAGAGCGATTAGCGCTTTTGACCTCAGAACATTGTGTAGATCGGCAACATAATCAATATTCAAGCGCAACAATTCCTTATGAAGCCTAAACAAGCCCCAAAAACCTTCATGTTTTCCTTTTAGGTCAGGGCAAAAAATGGAAACTCTTTCCAAATCATCGAAAAAAGGACTAAAAAAAGATCGCGTTACAACAGTAACTTTTACATCGGGATATTGATTTAATAAAGCTCTTAATACAGGCACAGTCATGGCAACGTCTCCCATGGCTGAGAGACGTATTACCAATATATGTTTTGCAGTAGATTTCAAATGAAATTACTTTTGAGATCTAAGTACTGGATTTAGCTCATCGTCATTGTACATTTTCATTTGCTTATACACTTTCATATACTTATCTCCATTTTCAATGTCTTTTAAAAGTGTGTCTATAGCCAAAGATAAATCTGTACGCTGTTCAAGTAAAACATTAAGTTTTTCCAGACAGTTGTTTTTATGTTCTTCTGAGGCATCAGAACGATTAGCCTCTTCATTCATGTGATATACCTTCAAAGCTAAAATAGAAAGTCGATCAATACCCCAAGCCGGGCTTTCAGTATTTATTGTAGCATCATCTTTTGCTGAAACATCTTTGTATTTTTTTAAAAAATAGGCATCAATATATTCAACCATATCTGTTCTGTCTTGATTTGAAGCATCTATTTTTCGCTTTAAATCTAAGGCAGCAACAGGATCTATATTTGGATCTCTAATTATATCTTCATAATGCCATTGAACAGTGTCAATCCAACACTTTCTGTAAAGTAAATGACCAAGTAAATCATCTTGTTCACTATATTTATTGGTGAACTCTTGATATACATCGTCAATGATATGATAGTCATTAATTACTTCTTGAAAAATCTTATTCGCTCTATCTGTAAACATGTTCAAAAATTACTTTAAAGGTCAAAGGTACTATATATAAATTATATGAACCTTTACTTCAGTTGTAAAAGAAACTTAAAGCAGTTTGACCACTCTAAGCTAAGAAAAATGAAATAACTACACTTATTTTAAGCAAAGCGTCTTTCAATAATCTCAAACAACCTTGTTTCGTATTCTTCTTTTTCAGACCAATCGTAATCAGGCTTTACCAATTTGTTAATGAATTTCTTCGCCTCTTTTTCAGTTTTGCAGGTATTTAATTGAGAAATAACTCTATTGAAATCTGTTTGATTTCCTTCGAATAAGTGCTTCACGAAAGCAATTCTATCGTTAAGACCAATTTGAATTGTATTTTGTAAATGATCGTTTAATGATTTTTTAGGTTCAACCTTTTCAAAAAGGTTGGCCATCACATCAACAGGAAGTGTATCATTTAATTCCTCTTCTAGAGTAGGAGTTTTACGCTTGCCTATATCTTCAACATCATTTTTAGTAGTATCATCTTTTTTACTAAATAGTAAATCCTCCAGTTCGTCAAAAGGTTGTTCTGTTATTTCTTCAACTTTTGTAGCAGGCTCACTTTTTTGAACAGGAGTTTCCTCAACTTTTTTTGGTTCCTCAGGTTTCGGTTGTTCAGGCTCTTCCTCTAAAACATGCTTCACAATAGTCTCCTTTTCTATTTCCTTGATTTCTTCAGGAGTTTCAACAGCAGTCTCGGCAACAGGTTTTTCAGGAGTTAAAGGTTCTTCAATTATTTGCTTTTCTGGAATTACCTCGTTTATAGGGGCATTCACCACTTCTTCTTTGATAGCTTCTGCTTTTTTGGTTTCAATCGCTTCTTTTCTCTCCTCGGCTTCAACTACCTTGTTTATTAATTCTTCTTTCGTAACATCTGCATTCGGAGTGGTGTTTATATACTCCTCTACATAAGCTAAAACTGAAAGTTTTTCATAAACTTCGTATGCTTTTTCCTTAAGTGCTAACACATCTTCCTTATTTTTCATTTTTAAAATGCTGTGTGCTAAACTTGTTAAATCGGAGGCTAATTTTTTGTGCATAAGTTGTTTTATGTTTTTAAGTTTTGCTCTTAAATTTTAATAAATTTGTTCTCTATTCGAAAGTAAAAATAAATGTTAATAACAGAGCTTAAAATTACAAAATGTTTCTTGAAAATACAGTAAATTATACAGAACAATTTGGGTGGATAGAAGTAATTTGTGGCTCAATGTTTTCTGGGAAAACGGAAGAACTTATTAGACGCTTAAGAAGGGCACAATTAGCAAAGCAACGCGTTGAAATCTTCAAACCGGAGGTAGATACTCGCTACGACGAGGACGAAGTTGTGTCTCATAATGAAAATAGAATTCGCTCAACACCCGTTCCAGCTTCTTCTAATATCCGACTTTTGGCTAACAATGTTGATGTTGTTGGTATTGATGAAGCACAATTTTTCGATGATGAGATTGTGGCTGTATGTAATGATTTAGCTAACAGAGGAATTCGAGTGATTGTTGCTGGCTTGGATATGGACTTTAAAGGAAACCCATTTGGTCCAATGCCCGCTTTAATGGCAACGGCCGAATATGTAACTAAGGTGCATGCCGTGTGTACTAGAACAGGGAATTTGGCTCATTATAGCTATAGGAAAGCGGCAAATGATGACCTTGTTATGCTTGGAGAAACGCAAGAATACGAACCACTTAGTAGAGCTGCATATTATAAAGCAATGAAAAATTCTAAAACCGAAAAAGATAACTCAGATGAATAATCACGTTACTGTATTAGAAATAGATGCAAATGCAGTTTTGCACAACTTAAATTATTTCAAACAAAAACTGAATCCAACAACGAAAATGTTGGCTGTTGTAAAAGCTTTTGGTTATGGAAGTGAGGCGGTTGAAATTGCAAAAATTGTTCAAGATGAGGTGGATTATTTCGCAGTAGCATATTCACATGAAGGTGTGTTATTGCGTGAAGCTGGAATCAAAACTCCTATTTTAGTTTTACATCCACAAATTCAGAATTTAGAATTGATTGTTAAGCATTATTTAGAACCAAATCTATATAACTTTAAAATATTTGATGCCTTTTTAAAACTAGCAGATGAACGACCTTTAATGAATTACCCAATTCATATAAAGTTTAATACTGGGTTAAACAGATTAGGGTTTTGGCATTCAGATGTTCCAACAATTTTAGCTGAGCTAAAGCAATCCAATAATGTAAAGGTGCAATCTGTTTTTTCTCATTTGGCAGCAAGTGAAGATTTGAATGAACAGGAATTTACCGTTGGGCAAATTAACAACTTTGCTTATATCGTAAAACAGATTTATACGCATTTGGGATACGAACCAATGATTCATATTTTGAATACTTCAGGTGTTGTAAATTATTCAAAAGCGCAGTTTGATATGGTTCGCTTAGGAATTGGCTTATATGGCTTTGGAAATACGCCTGAAGAAACTGCAAAGCTGAAGAATACACACAGCCTTAAATCAATTATTTCTCAAATACATCTTATTCAACCAGGAGAAACGGTTGGCTATAATAGAGCTTTTGTTGCTAGTCAGCCTACACAAAGCGCTACGATTCCAGTTGGACATGCGGATGGAATTTCTCGTAGATTAGGTAATAAGAATGGATTTGTGGTAATCAATAATCAAGTTGCACCTATAATAGGAAATGTTTGTATGGATATGATTATGGTTGATGTTACCAAAATAGATTGCAAAGAAGGTGATGAGGTGGTAATTTTTAATCACCAACAACATGTTGAATACATGGCGCACAAATGTGAAACGATACCTTATGAGATTTTAACTGCTATGTCTCAGCGAATTAAAAGATTGGTGAAACACTAATTTTTTTATACATTTAAATCAATTTAACAGTAAAATCATAAAATATGGGAATGCTCAAAGAGTTTAAAGACTTTGCGATGAAAGGCAACTTGGTAGATATTGCAGTTGGTTTCGTTATGGGAGCCGCTTTTAAACAAGTTGTAACTTCTTTTACAGGGGGAATTGTTTCTCCTTTAATCGGTTTATTATTTAATGCCGACTTCAAAGATTTAAAATTAATTCTTAAAGACGGTGTAGCAAATGATGCTGGCGAAGTAGTAGGAGAAGTAGCGCTGCTCTATGGAGAATTTTTGACCAATATTATTGACTTCATTATTGTTGCTTTTGTAATGTTTATGATTGTGAAAGGAATCAATAAAATGAAGAAAAAAGAAGAGCCTGCTCCAGAGGAGCCAAAAGGACCAAGTCAGGAAGAGTTACTTACAGAGATAAGAGATTTATTAAAAAAATAATCATTAAAAAAGCCTTGAGAAAGTTCTCAAGGCTTTTTTCTTATAAGAATGAAATAAGAATCTTGGAATTAATCTCATTTCTTAATTGATCTATTTTTTCGTACATCGTTGTAAAGAATACTTTCCTGTCTATTTCCGTTTCTCCTGATATCTTTTTAGCCAGTTGCAATTGCTTTTGCAAATACAAATCCATTTCATCACATATATTTGAGTCTTCAATTTTTATATGAGAAAACGAACCATAAGGCATCAGAACACCTTTTTTTATTTCGTTTTTAAAGAAAATAGTGTGATTTAGATTCAATAATTTACTGTAGTAAAGTGTATACCTGAGTTTTTTCTTACTAGGCAAGTTATCAGAATTCATGTTAGTAACATTGTATTCTATTTCTTTAATAATTGAATTAATTTCATCACATAACAACAATGCTTCTTCTTTCCTCAACGTTTTCGTTCGGAAAAAGTAAAATATCTGGTACAGTGAACTATCAATAGTGGTATCACTCCAAATATCAACAATATCGGTTAATTTAAACGTTTCCCTAAAATTATTAGCCTCCTCAATGGCAGCAAATTTTGGGTTAAAGTTGTAAAACGAAACCTTGTTATTAATTGAATTATTCTGTGAAAAGTTTAAATGCACATAAATTCTAAATTTCCAATAAAGATTAGTTGTTTTTACATGATAAAAAGGGATGTCCTTCGCAGAATAAACAACTTGTGTCCTATCTGATGAATGAAAGGTTTTGGTATAGTAAGAAAGTTCCTTGTAAAAATGAATAAGCCCATCAATATTATCTTGAAACTTGTTCTTATTAATTAACAAAGAGTTGTCCGAGGGCAAGTCATACAATTCGTTTAACGATATCTTGTAGTGTCTTGCTAGTTTGACAGCTTCCTTAAAAGTTAATGACGTTCTTCCCTTGATCCTTCTATAAGAAGCATCATAACTCACATCCAATACATCCGCGATTTCCTCTGTAAAAAGTACGTTTTTAGGCAACTTTTGCTTAATAACGTTAAAGAGTTTATCTTTTTCTATACCCATAATGTCTCTTAAATAGTGTTGTCCAACTTAAAAAATGCAAAAAGAGTTTTGTTGATTTTGCATTATTCGCAACCACCTATTGTCTAAATCTTTTTTAATTTGCTCTAAGACTTAGTTTAGGTGAACTGTGGGGGGACATCTATTTAAGGTTAAAAGAAAGTCTTCTCTATGCAGAGAGAAGACTTTTGTTTTGCTCTAAGATATAAAAAAAAATTATAAATGCTTACCTTTATTCCAACCGTTTTTTTCTAGGTATTTTTTTCCACTTTCAACCGCATCATCCTCAATACTAGTACCCATAGAGTCATTCCAACGATTTAAATAACCAAATAAAGATATAACACCAAGCATTTCTACAATTTCTCCTTCGGTCCAATATTTATGAAGTTCAGTATTAATGTTTTCATCAACCATATTCGGAACTTGACTGGCTGCCAAAGAAAAATCTAAAGCGGCTCTTTCCGCATCACTGAAGGCAGGGTGAGTTTTGTACTCCCAAATATTATCTAATTGTTCTTGTTCTGCTCCATAGCGTTCTGCAGCTCTAATAGCATGGGCTTGGCAATATCTACATCCTGTAGCATTACTTGAAACCCAAGCAATCATTCTTTTTAGTGCTGAAGTAACTCGTCCTTTATTTTCCATTACAGCTTTATTCAAATTGATAAAAGCTTGTGAAATGGCAGGTCTATGTTGCATTGTTAAAACCGAATTTGGGCAAAAGCCTAAAGTTTCATTGAAAAAATCAGCTAGTTCTTTTGTTTGCAGATCGTGATCGGCTGATAAAGGGTTTACTAATGGCATAGTCTATACTTTTTGTTTTTATTGATATTTTTTTACAGTAAGTTTGTTTTATAAAACTTTGCAATTACAAAGCAAAGTCGGTAAATATCATATAAAATTACGTAAACAGCAAAAATAAAATATTATGGCAGAACATACGGTTACTACTACTTGGAAGGAGAAAATGGCGTTTGAAACGGATAATCCTTTGGGACACAGTGCTATTATTGATACCACTGAAGAAAATGGAGGTGATGCATCTGGATTGGCGCCAAAAGCAATGATGTTGTCATCTTTAGCTGGGTGTTCAGGTTTGGATATAGTAGCACTCTTAAAGAAAATGAGAGCTGAAGTAGAGGATTTTAAAATGGTTGTTAAAGGAGAATTAACTGAGGAACATCCAAAGTACTATCATACAGTTTGGGTTGATTACCACTTTACAGGTAATGATTTGAAAGAAGATAAAATTGAAAAAGCTGTGAATTTATCTGTGGAAAAATATTGTGGAGTTATGGAAATGTTTCGAAAGTTCGCAGAGGTTAAAATAGATATACATTTTCATAAAAAATAAATTGCATGCGATGGAAATTTAAACCAGAACCTAATGAAGAAGAGGTTGAAAAATTAGCTAGTGAACTGGGAATTGATAAAGTTTTGTCGAAATTATTGGTACAGAGAGGTATCAAGTCATTTGATGAAGCCAAGGATTTTTTTCGTCCTTCACTTGAGAATTTACATGATCCTTTTCTAATGAAGGATATGGATGTAGCTGTTGAGCGTATTGAAAAGGCTATTCAAAATAAAGAGAATATTTTGGTGTATGGAGACTATGATGTAGATGGAACTACAGCTGTTTCACTTATGTATTCTTATTTAATCGAGAGGTGTTCTAATGTGGCAACTTACATTCCAGACAGATACAAAGAAGGATATGGAGTTTCATTGCAAGGTGTTGATTTTGCAGCAGATAACGGGTTTCAATTAATTATAGCATTAGACTGTGGAATTAAAGCTATTGATAAAGTGCAATATGCAAAAGAGAAGAATGTAGACTTTATCATTTGTGATCATCATAAACCTGGTGAAAAAGTTCCCGATGCCGTGGCTGTTTTAAACCCGAAACAAGTAGATTGCTCGTATCCATATAAGGAACTTTGTGGTTGTGGAGTTGGTTTTAAGTTAATAGAGGCGTTGGAATATAGGAACGATGGAGTAATTGAAAATTTAATTCCTTATTTAGATTTGGTAGCCACTGCTGTGGCTGCTGATATTGTTCCTATAACTGGAGAAAATAGAGTACTCGCTTATTTTGGACTTCAAGTAATTAATACAGCTCCTAGAAACGGGATAAAAGCTATTATTCATCAATTAGAGAAAAAGGAATTAACAATTACAGATGTGGTATTTGTTATAGCACCACGTATCAATGCAGCTGGAAGAATAAAGCATGGAAACTTTGCTGTAAGTTTATTAACCGAACTCGATTATGAAGCAGCCTTAGAAGAGGCCGCGAACATAGAAAAGTTTAATGCTGATCGAAAGGAACTAGATGCCGCAATTACTGAAGAAGCGTTAATTCAGATAAAAGATAATAATGAAGAAGAAAAATTTACTACGGTAGTATATGATGAAAATTGGCATAAAGGTGTTATCGGAATAGTTGCTTCCAGATTAACAGAAACATTTTACAGACCAACAATTGTATTTACAAAAAGTGGAGATAAGTTAGCAGCTTCTGCTAGGTCGGTCAAGGGATTTGATGTGTATAATGCAATAGAGGCCTGTTCAGAATATTTAGTTCAATTTGGAGGGCATAAATATGCAGCTGGATTGACCATTTTACCAGAACAATACGAAGACTTCAAGAGAAAATTCGAAGAAGTTGTTGCTAAATCAATATCCAAGGACTTATTGACACCAGAGATTGGAATAGATGCGGAATTAGATTTGTGCTCAATAACTCCTAAGTTTTATAGAATTCTACAACAAATGGCACCTTTTGGTCCGCAAAATATGAAACCTATATTTTATAGTTCAAGTGTTAGAGATAATGGGTATGGTAAACAAGTGGGAAGTGACAAGAGCCATCTAAAACTCAATATTATTTATGGAGCTGACAGAAGAACATATGGTGCTATAGGTTTTAGTTTAGGATCGAAAATAGATTTGGTTGAAAATGGGTTTGATATAGCGTATTGCCTAGATGAAAATACTTGGAATGGAGTAACGTCAATACAATTAGTTCTAAAAGATTTAAAATAGTTTATTTAGAATTAATCTAAATTAATTATATTTGCTCGAGAATTAAATTGATTATGGACGGTATATATAAAATATATAATAATGATATTGGTATTTCTTTTCGTTGGAGAGAGGTCCGATCTAACCTAACTCAAATCATATTTAGAGATACAGGTTTTCATTTAACAACTGAAGAAATTGAACTATTTATAGATAAAATTTGTGATGCTAAAGTTCAAGGCTCTTGTGTTTCTTGTGAAGCATCTGGATCTTGTAGGTCTCTTTTGTTGCAAACACCTTCTGATAAGGTGAGCATGGCGGTATCAATATCTGAACTTTCTCAGATTGAAGACCTATTAAGAGGAACTTTATTCCAAATTAGAATGAATAACTATCTAAACGATTTATGTAAAAACTAATAAGCCTGGTAATGCCAAGCTTTAATTTTCTTTAATTAGGTATAAATATACTGGGTAATGATCACTATAGCCTCCTGTATACTTTCCATAAGAAAAACTTCGAAATGGATACCCCTTAAATTTTCCTGCTTTTTCTGTTAGAAAACGCTTGTTGAAAATGCCAGATTTAAACATTTTAAAGTTTGTAAAATCTTTATTCCCCTTATTTAATATAGGAGAAGTGAACATTATTTGATCGAATAGATTAAATTTACCTCTATAACCTAATGTACTGAAACCCCTGCGAAACATATCTTCGTAGGGGTTAAAAATATCTCCTTCCGATACATTTTTTTTCTTAGATTTTGTTTTTAAAACTTTTTTAAAGCTTGAGTTGGTAGGATCATCATTGAAGTCTCCCATTATTAAAATCTTAGGATTTGGATCATTCAATTTAATTTGTTCAATAATCTGACTCACTTTATAAGCAGCCTTTTCTCTTGAAGGATTCGTCTTTGCAGCACCTCGTCTTCTCGAGGGCCAATGATTCACAATAACATGAATTAATTCATTATCTAAATATCCAGAAACTAATAATATATCACGTGTGTATACTTTTTTGTTTTCGCGATAAATATTCGGATTAAAAACCTCATAATGAATAGGGTTAAAATACTTTTGTTGATATAATAAGGCAACATCAATACCTCGTTTATCTGGAGAGTCAAAATGAACTATTCCGTATTGTTTATCCTTTAAATTATCGGAAGAGATTAAATCTTCAAGAACTTTTTTATTTTCTATTTCAGCAACGCCCAATATTGCAGGACTCGTATTGGCTTTTTCTTTACCAATCTCAGCAATAACACTACTTAATTTATCAATTTTATCTCGATATACTTTTTCTCGATTGCCTTCAATTTCCATGATTGGACTTTTTTCATCTTCTTTATTTGGGTCGTCATATGGATCAAACAAATTCTCTAAATTATAAAAAGCAATAGTTCTTATTTTAAATGTTTTACTTTCTTGACAATAGCATAATATGAAGGAGAAACTTAAAATTACAAAAAGTATATTTTTTTTCATTGTGATGAATTTTTAACCAAAAGTAAGGTAAAAACTTAATTGAAATCAGTTGATATTGAATGATTTATTTATTTTTTTGTAGTTTAGAATTCTCATAATAGAGAACTTAACTAAAATATTTAATTGCTATGAAAAATTTTAGGACAACAATTGTCTTGTTGTTTTGTGTCTGCTTTTCTGTAAATTCTCAAAATATTATAAGAGGAATCGTTTTAAAAGAAGGTTCTGAAGAGCCTTTGAAAGGTGTTTCAGTTGGTATAAAAGAAATTGTAGATCAAATAACAAAAAGCGATGGTAGTTTCATTTTGAAGAAAATTCCAAATGG
Organism: Tenacibaculum xiamenense; assembly: GCF_964513065.1. Lineage (NCBI taxonomy): Bacteria > Pseudomonadati > Bacteroidota > Flavobacteriia > Flavobacteriales > Flavobacteriaceae > Tenacibaculum > Tenacibaculum xiamenense. Next base: position 124,285 of record NZ_CAZEQU010000011.1, on the reverse strand, counting down.
GAAACATCATATAAGCATATCATTTAAAGGATACGAAACACAAAATTACCCAGTACAGTTATCGGGAGAAAACATTGACCTCGGAATTATTTTATTATACAAAGATCTTAAAGAGGATCAGGATTTAAGCATTATAAGCATAACAGATAATGAGCTTAATGATGATACCAGTATAGCAGATAATATTACTGGATTATTACAGTCATCAGATGATACCTATTTAAGAACGGCCGCTTTCGAATGGAGCTCATCGTTTTTTAGAGTAAGAGGGTTAGATTCTGAATATGGGAAAGTGCTGATTAACGGAGTCGAAGTAAATAAAATTTACAATGGAAGACCACAATGGAGTAACTGGGGAGGTTTAAACCATGTTATGAGGAATCAGGAGTTCAATAGTGGAATAACTCCTTCGATTTATTCTTTTGGAGGTGTTTTGGGAACTACGAATATTAATACAAGAGCCTCTGAGTATGCAAAGGGGATTCGGATTTCTTATGCCTCTTCGAATAGAAGTTATAGACATCGAATAATGGGGACTTATGCTTCGGGTTTATCAAAGAATGGATGGGCTTTTGCAATTTCTGGAGGGAGACGAGCTGGAAATGAAGGATATGTTGATGGTACATTTTACGATGCGAATTCCATGTTTTTATCTGTGGAAAAGCGAATCAATGAAAGTCATAGTTTAAATGTTTCTTTGATTGCAGCGACCAACAAAAGAGGTAAGTCTGCTCCATATACTCAAGAAGTTTTTGATCTAAAAGGTGGTAAATACAATCCGTACTGGGGATATCAAAATGGAGAAGCAAGAAATTCAAGAGTGAGAAATTTGTTCGAACCTATTGCAATACTAAACCATTATTGGAATGTGTCTGAAAATACAAAGTTAAACACTAATTTTTCTTATCAAACAGGGCGAATAGGTAATAGTAAAATTAATTTTAATGGAAGTAGATTGGTAAATGGATGGCCAATTGGGGGAGGGTCGAATCCAGATCCAACATATTATCAGAAATTACCAAGTTTCGCCTTGAGAAATGGAACTGGAACGGAATATGATTTATTACAAGAATTTTTAAATGATGGGCAATGGAATTGGGATGAAATGATTCGTCAAAACCTAGCGGGAACAGAAAGTACAAACTCAAAGTATATTTTATATGAAGATAGAAATGATGACAATCAACTTTCCGTGAATACCATTTTTTCGAGCGAATTAAATGACAACATTACGTTGAATGGCAAAGTTCAATATACAGGAGTAACATCAGAAAATTTTGCCAATGTACTCGACTTACTAGGGGGACAGAGTTTCTTGGATGTTGACACTTTTGGAACAGATTTAATCTCAAAACAAAATGATTTAAGAAACCCAAATAAACTGGTAGTAACAGGAGATCGTTTTGCGTACAATTATATTTTAAATTCGGAAGTGATTAGCGCTTTTTTGCAGGGACAATTCACCTATAGAAAAATGGATTTTTATGCTGCTACTAATATTTCAAGAACTACTTATCAAAGAGAGGGTTTGTACCAAAATGGAAGTTTTGTTAATAATTCATTTGGAAAATCAGAAAAACTACAGTTTACCAATTTCAGCATGAAATCTGGACTTACCTATAAATTTTCTGGCAGTCACTTATTAGATATTAATGGAGGCTATATTTCTAAGGCACCAACATTAAGAAATTCATTTTCAAATCCAAGAGAAAACAACGAAACGGTGAGTAATTTGAATAGTGAAAACATTATGTCTTTTGATATGAGCTATATTTTACGAACACCTAATTTAAAGGCAAAGCTTAGCGGATATTATATTGGCATTAAAGATGCTACTGAAATAGCATTTTTTTTTGCTGACGGAATTGGAGGAAATAATGCGGCTTTTGTTCAAGAGATCCTTACAGGAATTGAAAAAAGACATTTTGGAACTGAGTTTGGAGTTGAAGCATCACTAACGCCATCAATAAAATTGAAAGGAGCGGCAAACATTGGTCAATATATTTATAGCAATAATCCATTAATCTATCTTACTTCAGACTCTTCATTGCCCAATAGCTTTCAATCGACTCAAAAAACCTATTTAAAAAATTACAGAATCGCCTCTGGTCCTCAAAAAGCATATTCCATAGGTTTTGAATATCGTGATCCAGATTATTGGTGGTTCGGAGCTACTGCGAATTATTTGGACGATACTTTTGTTGATGTGGCTCCTTTAAAAAGAACACAAAACTTTGCCGTTGATTCCGACGGGATTCAATTTTCTGATTACAACCCTGAAATTGCTCGAAGACTTTTAACACAAGAAAAGTTCGAAAGTTATATGATGGTAAACATGGTGGGCGGTAAATCTTGGAAAATTGGAGATTACTATCTAGGTTTCTTCGCGAGTATTAATAACCTACTTAACAGAGAATACAAATCTGGTGGTTTTGAACAAGGCAGAAATGCCAATTACAGAACCGCTAAGGCTGATGCTGATTTGTCGGCACCAATCTTTGGAAATAAATATTGGTACGGAAGAGGAACAACGTATTTTATGAATGTCTATGTAAGATTTTAATTTAAAGTAAACAAAAAATGAAAATGAAAAGTATAATTAAATTGACCGTTTTATTCCTTCTCTTTGGAATAGTTATTTCATGTATAGATACTGGAGATTACAGCCTGCCAGAAATTGAAATAGAAGAGCCAAACGTAACCGTTAATAGTTCTATTGAAACATTAATAGCAACCTTTGAAGACAGTGGTAATGATGTGTTAGATTTTGATTCAATGGGAAGTGGTTTGACAATAGAAGGCTTTGTTGTATCGAGTGATGAAGCTGGAAACATATATAAAACGTTGACCATTCAGAACAAACCGGAAAACCCAACGGCTGCTATTCAAATATCCATTGATGCGGTTGATATGTACACTTTTTATAACGTTGGAAGAAAGGTGTACATAAAGCTAGATGGTTTGGGAATGCATGACAATAATGGTGTGTTGGAAATTGGTAAAATTAACGGAGCAACTATTGAAAGAATACCTTTTTTTAAAGATGTGGAAAAGGATTATGTTTTAAGATCTTCTGAAGTTGTTGAAATTATACCGAGAGAAATAAATAGCGTAGCCGATTTGAACAAATCGCATATAAGCATGCTCATTACTTTAAGTAATATGCAAGCAGAGAATAAAGGACAGATGTATGGAGATTTGGATAACACTTTCAATGTAAATCGAGTATTTAATAGCTGTACTGACGGAGAGCGTATAATAATGAGAAATAGTGGCTTTGCCGATTTCAAAGCTCAGTCTATTCCGGATATGAGTGGAAAGATAACTGCGATAGTTGGAAATTATAGAGGAGATTTTCAGTTGTTTATTAGAGATACCAACGATGTAGATTTTACTGAAAGTAGATGTGATCCTGTTTTTGGTGAAGATTTTCAAAATGTAACAAACAATACGAATCTAGATATTGATGGATGGATTAACTATGCCGAGGCTGGGTCTAAAGTTTGGACAGAAAAAGTATATCAAAGAAATGGTTATGCTGAGTTTAATCCGTTTCGTTCAGGAGATAATTTAAATATTGCTTGGTTGATAACACCTGGAATTAATTTAGATGAACATCAGGGAGAAGTGTTAACATTTCAAACACAACATGCGTATCCAGATGAAGGGCACGATCCATTGGAAGTACTAATTTCTACAGATTTTAGTGGTGAAGAAGATGGAATTGGAAACGCTACTTGGATACCATTATCGTTTAAGGTTAGTTATCTGGAAAATTTCTCATCTTGGTTTACATTTACTGATTCGGGTGAAATAGATTTATCAACGTATTCAGGGACTGCTTATATTGCTTTTAAGTATACTGGGAGTGATACAAATAATGAAAATATGACCTTGAATATTGAAAAAGTCAAGGTTTCTGAGAACTAAAGAAAATATAAAACCCGAGCCATTTGACTCGGGTTCTTTATGAATTTATGCGTTTATTCTATTCTTTAATTAATTGTTGGGTATAAGTATTGCTGGTGTTAGAAAGGGAAATAAAATAAATTCCAGAGGAAAAATCTGTAATATCAATTGTTTGTTTATTATTCTTCATTGATATTGTGTGCAATAGTTTACCATTAGCATTATATATGGTTACTTTTTTATGTTTCCATAATTCATTTTGTACTTGAACTGAAAACACTTTCCCTTTCAAAGGATTTGGAGAAACCAATATAACTTCGTTATTATTTACCAAGGTTGGAACAACATCAAGACTGTTAGTTCTCGTTGTTCCACAAGTTCCAATTCGTCTCCAACCGCTAGAGGTTCTTTCGTATAGAGTGTTAAAATACACTACTCGATCGCCAGTTTGATAATTTTGATTGGCGTTGTATTGAGGTACACCAGCACAAATATCAGGATCAGGATCTGTTCCTCCACCTTCAGCAATAGTTACAGAGTAATCTTCAACTTCACCATAGTTAAAAGATCCACATGGAGATGAGATTTTGTTGTACTGCATGCTAACACGCATTCTGGTTTTTCCAAGTTTTGCTGTTGAAGGAATACTAAAACTTCCACTTACAGGTGATTCTGTTGAGGCTGCTTTACTCCATACGAGTTCTCCAGCGTCTTCAAAATCCGAATCTTGGTTGAGGTCAATCCATACGGCATACCCTTCTTTATAACTTCTTCCTGTCCATTTTGGAGTGATGCTAATCGTGTGAGAAGTATTCTGTTTTAGTTCTGTATTTTGAGAAGTGAAATCCTGATAACCAGTTTGAGCTGAAGAGTTGTTGTTAATACTCCCAATGGTAACATTTTGAATGTACTCATCGCTAACATTATTACCTTTTGAAGTACAATAAGAAGGAGTGGTTACACTTCCTTTACTTTTTGCTACCTCTATTAAGTACTCAAGTCCAAGTTTTGCAAACTTAGCTGCATGTATTGCGTTTGCAGTAGGAAACCTGTCGGAGGTATCTCTAGTGGTATGAATATATGGATTTGATCCGTTAAAAGAAGCCTCAAAAGGAAAAGCCGCAGGGTATCCTTGTTGAGCCCAGCTATAATGGTCAGAACACCCGTAATTACATCTTGTATAATCATAAGTAAATTTATGATCTCCCGAAGTATTGTAATGATCCATTAAACTCGCCAAAAAAGAATTTAATGCAGTACTGTTATAACTGTCATCAGAAATATATACATCCTTTTGAGAGCCTTTATAGTTTGTCATGTCGAATTGAACATAAGAAAGAACATTTACATTTCTGTTCTTATAATCTTCGGCTATTTCTCTTGAACCTCTTAAACCAACTTCTTCAGCGGCATATGCCATAAACTCAATAGTTCGTTTTGGTTTGAAATTCATTTGAAATAATACGCGTGCAACTTCTGTAATGGTGGCTATCCCAGAGGCGTTGTCATCAGCACCAGGTGCATTGGTTTCTCTTTCAGGACTTACAGAGTCAATATGTCCACCAATAATTACGTATTCATTTGGTAAATCTTGACCTTGAATTGTCATCACAACAGAAGGCATAGAAGTACTTTGATGTTCCACAATTTTAACAGAAACATCTGTTCGACCACTGGAAATCGTTTCCCATTTTTGTTTTAAGTCCAAAACTGATTGCCTCGCTTTTTGTGTGGTATGATACCTTGTTCCATAAGCTTCTAACTCTCTTATATGAGTATCAATATTAGCATTGTTAACCAAAGCAATCCCTTGATTGACCAGTTGATCTTCGGAAATTGAATAGCTAGCTGTTTTCTGCTGTCTTCTGGCTTGATGATTGCGAATTGTGTTCAAAGCCTGCGCTTCCGATTTCTCAAAAATAAAACCAGGCCCATGAGTTAAAACCATGTGATGTAGTTTTTCAGCAGCTTTATCACTCAGTTTAACGGCGCTATATCCATTTAAGGAGGAAATGATTTTGATATCATTTGGGGCTAATTTTTTCAACCTTACAGCATATTCTGTTTCAATAGTGCCATAAAACATGTCATTTTTTTGAGCATAAGTCTTGCTCAAATTTAGGCATAGAAATGCCATACAAATAAGTAAATACTTGTTTTTCATTTTAGAAGGGTTTAAAGTTTATTTTATTCGTAAACTTATGAATAAGTTTAGGGTTAAAAATAGTGTATCTTATTTATAATCAGAAGGTAAGTGCGTTTTTTTATTTGAGTAAAATGCAAAAAGTTGAGGTAGGGTGTTTTCATTGTAAATAGCTTTGAAAATTTTTCTGCATCTTTATCATAGTAAAAGGTAAGGTTATGTCTTCAAATCATAGAATTTCTAGGGCTTTTTTAAATGCAAGAAAATTGGATCTTTCTAAGGATTCGAAATATATTTTATTTTCTGATTGCCATCGAGGCGATAATAGTTTCGCTGATGATTTTTCTCATAACAGAAAAATTTACCATTATGCCTTATCAGAATATTTAAATAAACAATTCACCTATATTGAACTTGGTGATGGCGATGAGTTATGGGAAAATAAGTTCGACGCCATTTTTAATGCAAATAAAGATGTTTATCTTTTATTAAAAGAATTTCACGAGCAGGGGCGGTTACATTTTATTTGGGGAAATCATGATATGGATTATAGAAATCCAAAGAAGATTGCTAAGAACTTACATTACTATTACGATACGGTTGATGACAAAGAAAAGGAGTTTATGATAGGAGCTTCTTTTTCTGAAGGTATTCGACTTACGCAAAATGATGGTAAGAGTATTTTTTTATTGCACGGACACCAAGCCGATTGGTTCAACTATAACTTTTGGAAACTTAGTAGGTTTTTAGTTAGAATATTATGGAGACCCTTGCAAGTTCTTGGAGTAAAAGATCCAACGAGTCCTGCTCAAAACCATAAAGGATTAATTAGAGTGGAGCGTCGATTAGAGAAGTGGGTTAAGGAAAATAATAATCAGATGATTGTTACTGGACATACTCACAGACCAAGATTTCCTTCAACAAATGAACCACCGCATTTTAATGATGGAAGTTGTGTTCATCCTCGATGTATTACTGGATTAGAGATTGAAAATAATGAAATTACGCTGGTCAAATGGCACTTGGTAACAAATAGTAGTGGTGTAATGCAAATTAAAAGAGATGTTTTGGAAGGACCGAGTAGTTTATCTCATTATATATAACATGTTAAGATAACAATTATTTAAGGTTAAGTTAATCGTTATATAACGATGAAGAGGTAGTTTTGTCCATCTTTAAATTTGAGAACTAGTCATAATTTAGTTTTTGTCGACTATTTAATATGGCGTACTGTATTTGGCCAAAGCAGTTTTTTAATAACATTGACTTAACATTTAATTAACGTTGGGTTTGGTTCTTTGCGACCGACAAAAACTAAATCTAATGAACTATAAAAACGTGCTCATTTCTATGGGCATGCTTGCGTCTTTGAGCGTCTATTCACAAAAAATCGCGGAGCAACCTACTACTATCAATACAAAGAAATTTGGAAAAGGAATCTTGAATATTGTTGATAAAGACAGTACTTGGTCAATGAAATTTTCCGCAAGAATGCAGTTTTTAACAAAAGCAAATTGGAGTGCAGAACCTGGAGCGGAGTCATCTACTTCATTCGCCGTTAGGAGAGCGCGTTTAAAATTTAATGGATTTGCTTTTTCTCCCAAGTTAACTTATAAAATAGAGTTAGGTTTATCCAACAATGATATTGGAGGTGCTAACGAGTTTACAAACAACGCACCTCGTGTAATTTATGATGCCGTAGTAAAGTGGAATTTCTATGAAAATTTTGAACTTTGGATGGGGCAAACGAAACTTCCAGGTAACCGTGAACGAGTTATTTCATCAGGAGATATGCAATTAGTAGATCGATCGTTATTGAACAGACATTTTAATATTGATCGTGATATGGGAATGCAATTAAGACATCACTTTAATTTAACAGATAAATTTTTAGTCAGAGAAATTTTTGCGATTTCTCAAGGTGAAGGTAGAAATATTACTACAGGAAATCTTGGTGGTTTCCAGTATACTTCAAGAATTGAAATGCTACCATTTGGTATGTTTACAGGGTCAAAGGGAGATTATAAAGGAGCTGATTTAAAGAGAGAAGAGAAGCCTAAACTAGCAGTAGGAGTTACCTATGATTTCAATAATAAAGCAGTGAAAACTAGAAGTAATATGGGAAGTTATATGAGGAATGATGTGGGTTTTCATGAAACCAATATTTCAACCATTTTTGCTGATGCGATGTTTAAATACAAAGGGTTCTCTTTTATGGGGGAGTATGCGTACAGAGATGCGAAAGACGCTATAGCAAAAAACTCTGATGGGTCTTTAGCTTTAGATGATAATGGAAGTCAAGTATCCGTTTTAGAAGGAAGTGCTTTGAATTTACAAGGAGGTTATTTATTCAAAAAGAACTGGGAAGTTTCTGGAAGATATGGTAATGTTTCTTTTGGAGAATTAACAGGGAAGTCTGATGTAAATAATTACACATTAGGTCTTTCAAAGTATATCGTAGGACATAAATTAAAAGTTCAAACAGATATTAGTTATATCGATGAAATGTTTACTGATAATAGGTTTTTATATCGACTTCAAGTAGATATTCACTTTTAAAAAAATGATAACATAAAAATAACATTTGTGATTTTACGTGTTAGTAATTTTGCATCACTAAATTTATAAACTACAGAATGGGAGATCCATATATTTTAATGCTTGTCGCGCTAGCTGTTTTAGCTTTAGCGGATTTAGTTGTGGGGGTAAGTAACGATGCCGTTAACTTTTTAAATTCAGCAATTGGTTCAAAGGCAATACCAATTAAAACAATTATGATTATTGCCAGTTTTGGAGTGTTCATTGGAGCGGTTACTTCAAGTGGTATGATGGAAGTGGCACGTAAGGGTATTTTTAACCCAAATATGTTCATGTTTGAAGAAATTATGTACATATTTATGGCAGTAATGATTACAGATATTCTACTACTCGATATCTTTAACTCATTTGGAATGCCTACATCAACAACCGTATCTATTGTATTTGAATTACTAGGGGCAGCTGTGGCAATGGCCTTGATAAAAATTTCAGCAAGTGACACTCAAACAATTGCTGATATTTGGTCTTATATTAATGATAAGAAAGCGATGGAAATCATTTCTGGAATTGTTATTTCGGTAATTGTCGCATTCACAGTCGGGGCAATCGTTCAGTATTTTTCAAGATTGATTTATTCTTTTGATTTTGAAAAAAGACCTGCGTATATCAATGCTTTATTTGGAGGATTTGCTATTACTGCAATTACTTACTTCATTATTATTAAAGGATTAAAAGGAACGCCATTCTATGGAAATGTAAAAGGTCTAATTGAAGGGAACTCTGTAGCAATTGTTGCGGGAAGTTTTGCTCTTTGGGCGTTAATATCACATGCAATAGTTAAGTTTTTTAAAGTAAATATACTGGTAGTTATTATTGCTGTCGGAACATTTTCTTTGGCAATGGCATTTGCAGGAAATGACTTGGTAAACTTTATCGGTGTGCCTATTGCTGCCTTAAATTCTTATGAGGCTTGGCAAGCATCAGGTGTTGCTGCTGATCAGTTTTCAATGGGTGTTTTAGCAAAAAAAGTACCTTCTAACGTTTGGTTACTATTATTAGCAGGAGCTGTAATGGTAATTACATTATGGACTTCTAAAAAAGCAAAGGCCGTAATTGAAACAGGAATTAACTTATCAAGACAAGGTGAAGGGCAAGAAAAGTTCCAGCCTAATAACTTATCAAGAATAGTGGTGAGGTTGGCTATGTTTACTAACCAAGGAATTAACCTAGTAATACCATCTAAAACTCAAAATTATATTAATTCAAAATTTGAGAAACCGACAATTAAACTACCGAAAGATAAAGTGTATGAGTTACCAGCTTTTGACTTGGTAAGAGCTGCTGTAAATTTAATTATGGCCAGTATTTTAATTTCTATAGCAACCTCAATGAAATTACCTTTATCAACTACTTATGTAACATTTATGGTAGCAATGGGTACTTCGTTAGCTGATAGAGCTTGGGGGCGTGAAAGTGCTGTATATAGAGTTGCTGGTGTATTCAATGTAATTGGTGGTTGGTTTTTAACAGCAATCGTTGCATTCACGGCAGCGGGTATTGTAGCTTATTTAATTAGCTGGCATATTGCAATGATACCAGTGTTATTGTTATTAATCATTGGGTTAGTTACAAGAACAAGTATCATGTACTCAAGAAAGTCAAAAGAAGAAAAGAAACAGATTTATGTTGAAAGAGCTGAGTTAATATCTATCAATGGTGTAATTGAAGAAAGTTCGGATCATATTGCTGGAGTTGCTGCAAGAATCAATAAATTATTCTCGAGTGTAGTAAATGATTTAGCTAATCATGATTTGATTAAGTTACGTAAAACGGATAAGCACGTTACAAAGTTAAATGATGAAATTGATAGCTTAAAAGACGGTGTATTCTATTTTATCAAATCATTAGATGATAGTTCAGTTCAAGCGAGTAGATTCTACATTTTAATTCTTGGTTATTTACAAGATGTAGCGCAGTCTATTAGTTATATCTCCAGAGCAACATACAAACACGTTAATAACAATCACAAGAACCTTAAAAAAGGTCAGTTAAAAGATTTAAAAGAAATTGATGGCACTTTATCATCGTTACTTGGAAACATTAAAGATGTTTTTGAGCAACGTAATTTTGATAAACTTGCAGCCATTATTGAAGAAAAGCGTGCATTATTGAAAGAGGTTTCTCGTTCAATAGAAAAGCAAGTAGATAGAATTAGAACGGATGAAACAAGTCCAAAAAATACAACATTATACTTTAGTATTTTATTAGAAACACAAGATTTAGTATCAGGTCTTGTAAGTTTACTTGAAACTTATGAAGAGTTTCATATAAGTTCTAAAGATTTACAATAACAGTTAGTTTTTTGTTTTTGAACCCTTGCAATATAATTGCAAGGGTTTTTTAATTAAAAAAATAGCTGATGAAAAAAATATATTATTGTTTTTTTGGGATTTGTTAGTCTTGCTTCTTTTGCCCAAAAAAGCCTATCGAGTAAATTGGGAAATGTTACCAAAGAAGAACTTGAAATGGTAATCTATAATAATGATATAATTGCTGGAGCGTTAGTTTTAAAAGAGCATGAAAACTATTATATAGATAAAAAAAGGCGACATTGCTGCCGCCTTGAGTGTTTTCACAACGGAATAATCCTTATTGTGAATTGATTATCAAATTGTATTACTGCCAAGATACTTGTTTTTTTTGAAAAGCTTAACATTTTTAGGATAAAGTTGTTATGGCTATTTTAGTACTTTTATCCCTCTGCAAAAGGACTTTTACTTATCTATTCCTACATTAAGTAATTTTGTCTTTAGTTAAGGTTAGTAAAATGTAAATTATTAAAAACTCTTTGTAAGAGTAGCCTGAGTAATTGTTCAATGATTAGTAGAGATTTGCTTTCATCCTCTCAATGGGAGTATGAGAAACTGATGAAAAACTAAAAAAACATGAGCAAAAAGGTGTTGGGTATAAGCCTAGGAACTAATTCCATAGGCTGGGCTCTGGTGAAAGAATGCGAAAGAAATCCTTCGGAAATTACTAAACTAGGCATCCGTGTTAATCCTCTTACTGTCGATGAGAAAATCAACTTTGAAAAGGGGAAACCTCAAAAAAACAATGCGGATAGAATTCAAAAACGGAGCTCTAGAAGGAACCTGCAACGTTTTGCATTAAGAAGAAAAGCACTCATAGATATTTTGTTGGAGAACAAGATTATTTCAAAGGAAACGGTTCTTACAGAAAACGGTAAAAGAACTACACATCAAACTTTGGAATTAAGAGCAAAGGCAGCAAAGCAACGAATTTCGTTGGAGGAGCTGGCAAGAGTGTTATTAAATATTAATAAAAAAAGAGGATATAAAAGTAGCAGGAAAATAAAAACAGAGGAAGAAGGAAGTGCAATTGATAATATTGGTATTGCTAAAGAGCTTCAAAAACTGAAAATTACCCCTGGTCAATATGCCTCGAGATTATTGAGTAAAGAGAAAAAGGTGGTTCCAGATTTTTATCGTTCTGATTTACTTCGAGAATTTGATACTATTTGGGAATTTCAAAAACAATTTTACCCTGAGATATTAAAAAGTGAATTGTATACGGAGCTACAGAACAAAAGCAAAAATCAAACCTGGATTATTTGTCGTGAACCTTTTTCAATTAAAGGGTTGAAATTAAAAGCTCGGGGAGTTGAACTCAAAAAAAAGTTATACAAGCTTCGAGTTCGGGCCTTATCAAAAAAGCTCAATCTGGAACAACTTGTAGTAGTTTTTCAAGAAATAAATGGCGATATATTGAAATCCAGTGGGTATCTTGGAGCTATTTCTGATAGAAGCAAGGAGCTTTATTTTAATAATCAAACTGTAGGTGAATATCTATATCGACAAATACAAAATAATAGACATACCTCTTTAAAGAATCAAGTGTTTTTCAGAAGTGATTATTTGGATGAATTCGAACAAATTTGGAAAACCCAAGCTGTTTTTTATCCCAAGTTAACGAACGACCTAAAGGAGGAGCTAAGAGATGTGATTATCTTTTATCAAAGAAAGCTAAAGTCACAGAAAGGATTATTAAGTTTCTGTCCATTTGAAAGTCGTAAACAACGTTATACCGATAAAACTACGGGTAAAGTAAAAGAGAGAACTATTGGAAGGAAAGTAATAGCAAAGTCATCGCCACTTTTTCAAGAATTTAAAATATGGCAAAACCTAAATGGTCTTGAATTTGAAAATATAGAAACCAATGAAAGGCTAGTTTGTAGTGAGCTAGATAAAGAAGTTAGAAATCATCTTTTCCAAACTTTAAATGTAAGAGGAGATCTAAAACCATATGCTTTATTAAAAATAATGAGCCGCTATTTTCATTTAGGAAAGTTAGCTAATTGGAAATGTAATTATGATCTTATTGAAGGTAATATTACAAATCAAGCGCTCTTTAAAGTGTATCGAAGTATTCTCGAAAATGAAGGATATTTGTGCGAATGGGAGAAGAAAAGTGTTTTTGAAATTAAAGAGGAAACAACTACGGTTTTCAGAGCTCTAGGTATTATTACAGATATTCTTGATTTCAATTCGAATTATGAAGGGAGTGAGTTTGATAAACAGTCAGCTTATCACCTTTGGCATTTGTTATATGCAACTGAGGAAGATTCAAGTACGAGTCCAGAAGATATTGAAATTTACGGAAATACTTCTGTTGGACTGAAAAAGAATCTAGTTGAAAAATTCGGATTTACAATTGAACAGGCAAAAATGTTGTCAAATGTAACATTCCCTTCTGAATATGGTCATTTATCAAGTAAAGCCATTAGAAAAATCACTCCATACTTACAAGAGGGACATTCTTATTCTAAAGCTTGTGTTTTGGCTGGATATGACAATCTTGAAGCTTCATTACCTGAAAAAGAAAAGAAGACTGTACTTGCCGATAAACTTGAATTACTGACTAAAAATGAATTACGAAATCCAGTAGTTAATAAAATATTGAATCAAATGATAAATCTGGTAAATCAGATAATCATTGAATATGGTAAGCCCGATGAGGTTCGTATCGAACTTTCAAGGGAGTTAAAGAAAAATGCAAAAGAACGAGCACTATTAACTAAAAATATTACTGAAGGTACCAAGAGAAATCAACAAATAAAGGAGATTATAAGAAAAGACTTCGGAATACCGGATCCAACACGAGGAGATGTTATACGTTTTAAACTATATAAAGAATTAGAACCTAATGGTTACAGAGATGTGTTTACTAATAGAAAAATTAACTATGAAGACTTGTTTACCTCAAAAGTTAATGTAGAGCATATCATACCTAAATCGTTACTGTTTGACGATTCTTTCTCAAATAAAACGATTACTTACCAAGAGGTAAATCTTAAAAAAGCGCATAAAACTGCTTTTGATTTTATTTCACAAGATTTTGAAGATAAGTTAGATGTGTATGAAAAGAGAATTGAGAGTTTATACGACCCTAAAGGAATATCAGGAATATCGAAAGCAAAGCGAAACAAACTATTATTGAGTAGAAATAGTTTATCAAAAGATTTTATTGAAAGAGATTTACGAACTAGCCAATACATAACAAAACGAGCTCAAGAAATTCTTGAAACAGCAATCAAAGATGTAAGACCAACAGCAAGTAGGATAACCGATAAACTAAAGAGGGATTGGGGATTAGTGAATGTAATAAAAGATCTTAATATTTCTAAATATCGAAGCTTAGGTTTAACAGATTTTGAAGAAAGATTAAATAAAGGAAAGGAAGAATTAATGCGCGTGGAAGTTATTGAAAAATGGAATCGATTAAATGACCATCGTTATCTTGCTCTAGATGCACTTACTGTTGCATTTACAACCGAAAACCATATTCATTATATAAATAATTTAAAACCTTTGTTGGGGGCAGTAGGGGAAGAAGCAACTGTTCTGAGAGCAATTGAAGAAGAGCTAAAAGAAAAAGGACGATTTATACCGCCAATGGCAAATTTTAGAGATACGGCAAAAAATTTTGTCCAAGATATATTGGTGTCTTTCAAAAATAAAAATAAGGTAGTTACAAAGAATGTAAATGAAGTAAAAACTGGAAAGGGGGTATTAAAACAGCAACAACTTACCCCCAGAGGACAATTACACAAAGAAACTATATACGCCTATGTAAAAAAAGCAAAACAAAGCCCGACTAAAATTTCAAGGAATTTTAAAATTGCTCAAATAGAATTGATTATTAATGAAGCCCAAAAAGAACTGGTTAATTGTCACTTGGCTAAATACGGAAACGATCCTCTTGTGGCATTTGCTGCTAAAACACTCAGGGCAACTCCAATTATTTATAAGAAGAAACCTTTAAAAGAAGTATATTGTTATGAGCACCTGTATACTATCAGAAAAGAGGTAAATCCAGAAAACTTTGGAAATCAAAAATGCATAAACAAAGTAATAGATTCAAAAATACGTGAGCTATTATCCGATAGGTTGGAGTCTTATAAGAACAATGCAAAAGAGGCTTTTTCAAATCTTCAGGAAAATCCAATTTGGTTAGATGAAGAAAAGGGGATTAGTATTAAGAGAGTTTCGGTAACGGGAGTCATAAATGCAGAGCCGTTACATCGTAAAAAGGATCATTTAGGAAATGAAATTTTATGTGAAGAAGGAAATCAAATACCCGTTGATTTTATAAGCACAGGAAACAACCATCATATTGCTATTTATAGAGATAGAGAAGGGAATTTAGAAGAAAAAGTAATTTCTTTCTATGAAGCGGTGGACAGAGCTAACAAAAGAAAGCCAATAGTAGATAAGAAGTTTAATAATAATCTTGGTTGGAGGTTTGTGTTTTCCCTAAAGCAAAACGAAATGTTCGTTTTTCCGTCAGAAAATTTTAATCCAGAAGAAATAGACCTGCTTGATGAAAAAAACGCTAAAATCATAGGGAAACATCTTTATAGAGTTCAAAAGATAACAACAAAAGATTACTTTTTTAGGCACCATTTGGAGGCAACAGTCGATGATAATCCAAAAACTAAAGGAATTACATGGAAAAGGGTTGGTTTACTTGGGCTTAAAAATGTAGTTAAGGTACGAATGAACCATATTGGAAAAATAGTTCAAATAGGAGAATATAGTTAGAAAATATAGATTTTTGAGTATTGAGTATTGAGTATTGAGTATTGAGTGGTGAGTGTTGAGTTTTGCCTCTCTTGATTGCTCGCTACCTGTCAGTTGGAGTAATTTTTATAAAGTGTAAACGAAATAAAAATTGTATCGAGAACTATTTTTGGTGAATGCAGGGACTTCTCGATAGCTCTGCTGAGCGCAGCCGAAGTACAAAATTATTTTCCATTGTATTGCAAATAATTTTACTCACTAAGTGAGATTAAAATGCTCCGACACTTGTGCCGAAATTTTTAAAATAGTTTCCGTTGAATGCCTTGTGGGCTTGATCCAAGGTAGTTGATTTGAAGTGACACAGACAATGCGTATTTCATCGTCCTTTCGAAGGAGTGGTAATGACTGAGAAATCTATTGTTTATTCAAAATATAAACTTAGTTAAGCTAGAGATTTCTCCCTATGGGTCGAAATAACTAGAGGTTATATTTCTGATATTGGATTTTCTTTGATACTTATCTTCTTTTGCCTTGATACAAAATGAAGCAAAAAATCAAGTCTAACCTAGGAAATTGCTTCGCATCGTTCTCTTTCGAAATTTCATGCGTTATGCTACGCATCGCAATTCCATTTCTTCGTTCTCTATTTCTTGGTTTAGACAGTTTTTTAAGTAATTAAATGTTGAAGATTGAATTTTGAATGTTAAATTTTGAGTGTTGAGTTTTTCCTCTCTTGATTGTTCGCTACCTGTCAGTTCGAGTAATTTTTATAGAGTGTAAACGAAATAAAAATTGTATCGAGAACTATTTTTGTTGAATGGAGGGACTTCTCGATACAAAATTATTTCCCATTGTATTGCAAATAATTTCACTCTAAGTGACACAGATAAAGGATATTTACTGTCATTTTGAATTTTGAATGTTGAGTTTTGAATTGTTTGTTTGTTTGTTTGTTTGTTTGTTTGTTTGTTTGTTGTCTTTCGAATTTTTGCTCTTAGCTTTTGACTTTGGACTTTTGGGTTAATCTTTTAAGCATTATGTCGAGATTACGTTAATTTCATAAAAAAATCTCACAGTCTTTGAAAGATGATGAGGTTTTTAATCGCAGGACGATATCCAAGGGTTTAATTTCCTGGTTCTTGCCTCGAAATATAAATTATAAACCCAAAGGATACCCTGTATGCTTTTTTCGGGGTAGTTCATTGAAGACATAATACTAAATGGTGGTTGTTTTCCCTGACAAGGTCAACCTTTGGTGCGTTAATCGGTTAAGATGCACCACTGTGTTGACTAAGATATAACATTTTAACTTTAAAAACGCAGTTACCTGTTATATTAATATTGAATGTTAAGAGTTTAGTGCTGAATTATGAAGTTGAATTTTTTATTTTTTGGAATTTGGATTTTCAGCTCTAGACTAAATTTAGGGAAATCCCTTAGTGTATTTCTAGGGGTACTAGGTATTGTTTTGTTTCTAGGAATCAATTAGTTTTGATACCCTATGAAGATGAGTATCTCCCCAAATAATTGCTAGTTATCCCGTTCTATTTGATAATAATTTTGCAGTTTGAGTCTTTTCTTAACAGTACAATATATAAATGAAAAATATTTGTGGCGCTACAGATAGATAGGTGGAAACTGAAAAACCTTTTAACAGAGTAGGTATAAAACCAGTAGCTTAAAACTACTTTAAATTTTCAAAATATGAAAAGAATATCAATATTTAAAGACGATAGTCTTAACAAAGAAGCAATGCATCTTGTTTTTGGAGGAAGAGCTCCGAGATCAACTTCTTGGACTCTTTCTGATGGTACAGAAACCTGTGATACTCATGAGGATACGAATGATAATGGTGAAATTGACCCAGGGGAATGTGTAACCTTAGTGAAATGTGAATAATTTAAACTTTAATATTATGAAAAGTATAAAAAATTTTAACAAAAATAGTATTGGAGCTGATTCTTCAAAAATTTTTGGAGGAAATACAAAGGTTTATAAAACAGAAGCTGGTTTACCTGGAGGCTGTGGTGACACATGGTACGACAATGATGAAGATGGTAAAATATCAAACGGAGATACCATTTGCTTTGAAGTTTGTGTCTAGTGACGTTAATTATATAGGGCAATAGTGCTTGCCCCTTTTTTAAAACAATGAGATGAAGAAACTATTATACCTTATACTAATTTCCTTTTTTACAATAATTAATGCTTGTAAAATGCAGAAAGATGGCTTTAATAAAAACGAATTGGTCGAAAAAATAGAAAAAATGTATAATTCTGACCAAGCTAATAGGTTGTTTTTGAATAAATTAAAGAAGAGTAATTTGGATAAAGAAGTCTTTAAAAGAAAAAAGGATTCAATCTGGAAACTTCAATTAGTTATTGACGAGCAAAACACCAAAGATCTGATTGAAATCACCAATAAACATGGATTTCCAAATACAGATTTTTTAGAAAAGCCGATAGCCGCTTGGGTTATTTTCCAACATACACCCGAAAAATACAAGGAAGAGGTAAAAAATCTTTTGATTAAAGAAATAAATGTAGGACGTCTACCTGCCATTGAAGGCTCAATGATTATGTGGCATTTAAATGGTAGAAACGGAACCCCGTTAGGTTTAAGAGAAAGAGGAGTAATTGTCAAAGACTTAAGAAAAAAAAATGATACTAATAATAAGTAGTGAAAAAGACATTACTACACATATCGTTATCCAATGGTTAAAGAAATACAATGCTGATTTTCTTTTCATTAAAACGGAAGACCTAAGTAGCTTAAATTCTTTTTCTATTGACAATACTTCTGAAAAACTCACCATAAATAATGTTGATTTTTCTACTATAAATGTAGTATGGCACAGGAGGGGGAGATTAAAGTTCCTAGATAGTAGCTCATTAAATAACAGCAATTTGTTTTTATATCTTAAAAGAGAAGAAGATTCGGTTATCAAGTCTTTGGAAAATTTTCAACGATCTACTTCTAAAGCTTATATAGGTTCTTATATTAAGGAAGTTGAAAATTTTAAATTAGATCATTTAAGTCTAGCAAAAAAATGTGGATTCAGAATACCTAAAACTCTAGTTACAACATCTAAAAAAGAGTTGCTCCACTTTAAACTAGAAAATAATAAAATAATTACAAAAGACCTAAGATATCCAGTCAATGTGCAAATTACAAAAGACACATACCTTTCTTCCAAAGGAACTTTATTAATTGATGATTCGGATATTGAATTGTTAGATGATAAATTCATGCCGATTTTTGTGCAAGAGTATATTGAAAAGCTATTTGAAATAAGAGTGTTTTTTTATGACAGCACTTTGTTTTCTATGGCTATTTTTTCGCAAGAGGACGAAAAAACGATTATTGACTATAGAAACTATAATGACGAAAAACCGAATAGATGTATTCCGTTTAAGTTGCCAGATTTAATAAAAGATAAAATATTGAAGTTTAGTAATGAGTCAAATATAAATACAGGGTCTATTGATTTAATTTTCTCCTCAGAAGAAGAATTTATTTTTTTAGAAATTAACCCAATGGGGCAATTGGATTGGCTCTCAAAA
This sequence comes from Tenacibaculum xiamenense, assembly GCF_964513065.1. Taxonomy (NCBI): domain Bacteria; kingdom Pseudomonadati; phylum Bacteroidota; class Flavobacteriia; order Flavobacteriales; family Flavobacteriaceae; genus Tenacibaculum; species Tenacibaculum xiamenense. The sequence goes on along the minus strand of NZ_CAZEQU010000011.1, from coordinate 105,031 downwards.
AACTGTAATTATTACATTGAAAAAGAAATCGCAACAAGCTTAATATTAAAAAATGCCTAAAAACAATAAACAATTACCACTAACGCTTCAAAAATGCGATGTTTTTAAATTAAACAAGAATCAATCATCAACTAAAAAAAAGAGTCATTCATTTTTTTTTAGTTTTTACAAACCGATATCAAAAATTGACTTAATTGATGAATCTTAAGCTACACGAACCGTTTAAGTTATTTTCTAATTGTATACCTGTTAAGGGGGCAAATCGAAGCGTTATTTGTGATTTACAACGTAATATTTTAAAACTAATACCAAATGATTTATTTAAGATTTTGGAAAATCAAGAAGGAAAGAGTATTGATGCGATTATGAAAATATACAATAATGAGTATGACGATATAATTGAAGAATATTTTATTTTTTTACTTGAAAATGATTTTATTTTCTTTACGAATAATACCGAGTGGTTCCCTAAGTTAGAGATTAAATGGGAATCTGAATCGACTATTACAAATGCTATTTTAGAGGTAAATAAGAAAACTAATTATAATTTGATGAAAGTTGTAAAAGAACTTGAAGAATTGAATTGTTGTCATTTTGAAATTCGATTTTATGATAAAATAGACATTGAAGATATTAATTCATTTTTGACGTTTTTGGACAAATCAAATTCAACCATTGCCTCTATTGATTATATTTTTCCTTTTTATGAAGGTTTAACAACTAGTAAAATAAACAAAGATATCACCCAAAATAAAAGGGTATCATCTGTTAGGGTTTTTGGTTCTCCTGCAAACGAAATCATTCCTTATAAAATAGAAGAAAATTATTTTGGAAAATTAATTTACACAAAAAAAACACTGAAAAATAATTCATGCTGTGGAACCATTTCAAAAACACTTTTTCCTGTAAATATGAACACCTTCATGGAAAGCAAACTTTACAACTCATGCCTAAACAGAAAAATAAGTATTGATATAGATGGTAAAATTAAAAATTGCCCCAGTATGGAAAAAAGCTTTGGAAATATAATGACCGTAAAGCTAAAAGAGGTAATCAAAAGTAAAGAGTTAACCGAAAAATGGGGAATTACTAAGGACCAAATAGATGTTTGTAAGGACTGTGAATTTCGGTACATCTGTACTGACTGTAGAGCGTATATTGAAAAACCAGATGATATATATTCTAAACCACTCAAATGTGGATATAATCCGTATACTAACAAATGGGAAGAGTGGAGTACCAATCCACTGAAAAAGAAAGCTATTGAATATTATGAAATGGAAGAATTGATACCTAATAATGGTTAAAAATACTTCGTTTTTATAAATAATCAGATTGATGTAGTCAACTTTCAAATTTAAACTAAAGCTTCGTTTGCTATGAATGGTACACTTCAATAGAGTATAATTTTGATTTCCCGATATTAAACTATATAAAAAATGGATAAAATAATTTATGCTATTTGCTTCATGCTTACTATGATCTCTTGTGTTTCAAAAGAAAAACTCTTAAAAAGAGATATTGTTAAAGTGTCGAAAATGTTAAAAAAGATGAAATTATCTGATCAGAATGTAAGGCATAATAATGGCTATATTAAATACTATTTTGGTGTAAATAAATTGAGTTATTCACTTGACAGTTTGAGTTGGAATAATGATGAAAACAAAATAACTGAAGTCATGAGTGATTTAAGTATTATACAAGATAAGCCGATTAAAAACCTTGACAAAAGATCGCATTATGAGAAGGTAATTAAGAATAATCAGATAACTACTAATTATATCGACAGCATTAATACCTTGAATCTAATAAGTATCACAAAAAAATATGGTTTTCCAAGCCATCAAAGATTAGCTGATTTGTTGAATACAAATGATAAAGACTTGACAAGTTCTCCACACATGATATTTGTTCATTCAGAAGAAATTTTCTTTCCTAAAATTAAAAAAATTGTAATTGAAGAATATAAGAAAGGGCGCATGGGCAAAAATGAGTGTAGTCATATATTTTGGCATTTAAACGGAAGAAACGGAACTCCTTTTCTTCCTGATCATTCTCATTGTAAGGTAAAAAGATGATTCAGATAGTCTCAGAAAAGAAAGATGTTACTACCAATTAAGTGGTGGAGTACAAATCCTTTAAAACAGAGGCACAATTAAAAAACAACCCCTCCTAAAAAGGAGGGGTAAAATTCATTATAAACAATAATTCCATTTTAGAATTCTTAGCTTTTTAGCTTTTCAGTTTTTTCTTCTGTTGTTTTAACCTCTTTTTTTAGATGGGTGTCTAAAAATTTAAGGATACTGCTGTAAGCCTCTATTTGATTTTCTTTTTTAACAAAACCATGTCCTTCATCTTCGAATAATACATATTCAACAGGAACACCATTTTTTCTAACCCCTTCAACAATCTCATCAGATTCTACTTGTAGTACTCTTGGGTCCTGTGAACCTTGTAAAACAATTAAAGGCTTTGTTACTTTATCTGTATGGAACAGTGGAGAAATACGTTTTAATCTTACCGAGTCTTTAGAGAAAGGATCTCCTAGCTCTAGATACAATGATTTTCTGAAAGACTCCCAATATGGAGGAATACTTTTTAAAGTACGTATCCAGTTGGTTACTCCAAATAAGTTAACACCTAAGTCAAACTCTTCTGGAGCGTATGTCAATGCAGCCATAGTCATATATCCTCCATATGACCCACCTATAATTCCAATATGCTCACCATCAATTTCTGGTTGTTTTGCAAGCCAATTTTTACCTTCGACACAATCTTGTAAATCTTTTTCACCATGGTTTAAATCGTCCATTTTGAAGAAGGTTTTTCCGTAACCACTACTTCCTCTGTTGTTTACAGCTAAGACAGCATATCCATGATTAACCATGTATTGAATTAGAGAACTAAACCCTTGCCTTGTTTGCCCTCCAGGACCTCCATGGACCCATACCATGGCAGGAACTTTATTGTCTGCTGAAGCTTGATGTGGAAGGTAATAAATTGCAGGTATAACAGTTCCGTCAAATGATTCATAACGAACTACTTTCGCAGTAACCAAATCGGCAGGGTTAATTTCATCATTTAAAACATTTGTTAAACGGTGTTTTTCTTTTGTATTTAAATTGTAACTATATAAATCCGATGGTGAATTTGATCCTCCAACGTACATTCTCATCCATGATTCATCGTTGCTAAACCTTACACTTGTAATACTTTTATTCCCGAAATCTGGTAGCTCAATTGGTTTCATAGTTTTCGCATCTAAAACATCAATAACATTTTTCCCGTCGTCATTGATATATATAACTATATATTTCCCTTTTGAGGTAATACCCATTCCGGAAATATCCCATGATTTTTTATACACCATTTTCTTTTCTCCTGTTTTAATATTGTAAGACATTAAATAGGCGAATTCAGAATTATCATCCGTTGTATAATAAAATGTTGAGTTGTCTTTGGAAAAAGCCTGTGCTGAGTTAGCACTTTGTGTGTCATTTACTTTAATTTTTTCTTTTGTTTCATTATTAAAAAGAAACAAATCACGATCATTTGTGTTTAATGATTTCGATAAAGCATAATATTTTTCATCATCAGAAATAGCAGATAGGCTAAGTCCGCTATCATCTTGATAAATCATTTCAGAGGAGTAGTCCTTTAAAGACATTTTATAAACATCAAAGTATTTTGGGTTCCTTTTGTTAGAACCGAAATATAAATTTTCCTCATTTTCTGACCATCCGTAAAAACCAGATCTAGCTCCTTTATACGGTGTGATATCTTTTACATCACCGTTAAGTTCTCTTACGAACAAGTGATTAATTTCATCTCCATTTCCATCAGCACTTAATAACATTCTATCATCTTTTGGAAAATATGAAACAGCGTTAATTGATGTACTATCAGATTTAGTAATGGCCGTAAGGTCACCACCTTTTGCAGGAACAGTATATACATTGAAAATTCCCGATCGGTTGCTAGATATTAATAATTTGCTGTTGTCTTCTGAGAAGCTTCCACCTCTAACAGCTTCATTGTCCATGAATTGTCCAATGGTATATTGTTTAATCTCTCGAGCGGTATTTTTTTTAGTGGTACCGTTTTCTTTACATGAAAGAACGGCTAGTAGAAAGGAAAGTCCTAAAAGTTTTGTTTTCATTGGTATGGTGGTTTTAAGGTTTGTTTAGTTTGTAGTTTATAATTGATATAGGGTTAATAGTTAGTTTACTTTATGGTTAATGAAGGAGTTTATATTTATATGAGTTTACTATTTATGTAATATTTGATTAGTTGAGCAGAAATTAGCTACATAAGTTTTTTATGTAGCTTTTTTTGGATTCTTTTGTAAACATCCATACACTTTTAAGACTGAATCTATAAATTGGGTAAATACAGTTTGATATCAATTCACAATAGTTTTCAGTTTTGACGTAGTAGTGTTTGTAATAAGATACAAAGAACTTTCTGCTGTAATAGTTGTTCAAGGGCTATAAAATACAATTTGCCATCAATTCACAACTACCTTCACAAAACAATTAGTATTTGTTTTGATATGAGATTATTGAGTTTAAAAGGAGTTTTGAATAACTTATAAACACAATAATTCAGACCTTTCGAAATTACCCTAAATCCGTAAGGGATGCAAGTGTTAATTGATAAATAAAATCATAAAATTCTGTTAATTTAAATAATTGTAAGGCTCAATTCTTCAATGGGTTTTCTTAGAAAAATTAGGAGTTGGTTTCTTTAATTGAGTTGTGAATTATAGTTAGTTCCTTATTTCTAGGTTTCTTCGTACTTACTATAAAATAGGCTACGACTATGTTAGGAACCCAACACAACCAAGCAACAATTCTATAGGCACTCATAAATTCACCTAAAATAGATGTAAGAATTGGAAGCCAAATTCTTAAAGTTACAGCGGCGAAACAAGCTGCATAGCTATAAATCATCATTTTTTCATGTAGTTCTATATTTCCTTTTATAGCAGTTTTATAACCAATAATAGTGGTATAGAGCCATATGGTTCCAAGAGTAAAGAAACCTGAGATACTGGCAATACCCCCAGTAGCCTTTATTGCTATATAAAGCCCGCATATCCCGCTTATTATGACACTTACAGTGTAGATTTTTCCAATGAGCTTATGAGTTTTCATACGACGTTTTCTTAGCCTTCTACTAAATTGTAGCCAACCAATTAATAAAGCAATACCTCCTAAAGTTATATGTCCATAAAACATAATATTCCATAAAACATCACTTAGAAGTTCAGTTGATTTAGAAGATAGAAGGCCAAATTTTCGATCTATTAAAAAATATATAATAGGGTACAACCCAATAAGTGAAGATAATATTGCAACGGTAATTTTAGAAGCCTTTAGCATAGTTGTTATTTGTTAGTTAGTTGTTTTCCTAAAGATATTAGTTTTATTTAACTAAGTTAAAGACTCGGAGCTAAGTAGAGGTGTTACAGTTCGTATTGTTTATACGTTAAGAAAATTATTGGTAGGTGAAGTAGTAGAATTTAAATTCTTAAAACGGCTAGAAGAATAGTTACACGATAATTTGTGGATTAAGTATTTAGATGTTACTGTCTAAAAAAGGTTATTAATAAAAAAGACTGCCTAAGCAGCCTTTAATTTAATATTCATCTTTAACATTTACAAGAACCCATTGGAGACAATCATCAAACGAATCGAAAATTGTTGATTCTGGAATTAAATCTGGAATAATATCAATACGTTCCATCATGTATCTCGGTTGCTCTTGCAAATGAACAAAAAGTACATTTTTACGATCTTTCTTGAGGTCTACCAAGATGTCTTCAAGGACATATAATCCTGATTGATCCAAATATTGCATTTTATCCATTCTAAATATAACCGTTGAAGCGGTTACAGGAATCTGTTTTGCTAATTGCTGTAATTCGTTGGTAGATCCGAAGAATAAGGGACCATTAATATGTTTTATAAATACTTCTTCCAATAAATATTTTGGAAAGTCTTTCTCATCTGCCCAGTTTTTCTCACTTAAAGGAAGTACATCGGATTTTTTTGCCGTTAAATCACCTATTTTCTTCATGAACATTAAAGAGGCTATAACCAATCCAATTCCAACGGCATATACTAAATTCCAAAAAGTAGATAGAAGTAATACTACTAACATAATTATTACTTCAGAACTCATTTTTACAGGTCCAACTTTAATATCTTTTGGTAGGTTAGGTATAGCTTTTAATCCTTTGTAGTCCATTACTCCAATACCAACAGTAACTAAAATACCAGCCAATACTGCCGCTGGTATTTTTGAGGCAACTGGCCCAAGTGCTAATAAAATAATTAATAGCATAATACCAGCAATCATTCCTGATAGTTTGGTTTTCCCTCCAGAATTTATATTTACAACGGTTCTAATGGTTGCTCCAGCACCTGGAATTCCTCCAAATAAAGCTCCGATACTATTCCCTATTCCTTGACCTATTAATTCTTTGTTTGGGTTGTGTTTTGTTTTGGTCATATTATCAGCAACCACTGAGGTTAAAAGCGAATCAATTGCTCCTAAAAGAGCTAAAGTCAAAGCTGTAAAAACATAAGGGGTAATATTTGCGATATTAAACTGAGAAAATATGGAAAAGTTGATGGTAGGAAACCCACTTGGAATTTCTTCAATGGGCTTATAGTTAAGTCCGAAACCAACTGAAATACCTGTCATTACAACTAAAGCAACTAAAGTACTTGGAATAGATGTGGTAATTCGTTTGAATCCATAAATGATAAAAATGGTTCCCAAAGCAAGAATAAGTTCTAACCAATTGATATTAATTATGGCTCTTGGAAGCACTTTTAATGTTCCAACAACCCCAGAAGCATTTTTAGCGGCAAGAGTTTTACTTTCTTTTAAAATATCTTCTGGTTGTATTTTCTCTGCACGTTCTATGGTCTTTTTAAAATCTTCTAAAACTAAAATTCCCTCTCTAGCTTCATCCTTCAGAATGTTTTCTAAAATAATTTCTTGAGCCTGAGGTTTAAATTGATTAACAAACTCAACATCTTCTTTGGCATTATAACCAATTGAAGGTAGTATTTGAGTAACCAGAATAATAACACCAATAGCTGACATGAATCCCGAAACTACGGGATAAGGAATGTATTTGATGTATTTTCCAAGAGAAATAACCCCAAGAAGAATTTGGATTAAACCAGCAAGTAAAAAAACAGTTAAGATAGATGGTAATGCTTTTGATACATCTCCATCGTTCACAGCAATAATATTAGCAATTACCACCATACTTACCGCAGTCATAGGAGCGGTTGGCCCAGAAATTTGTGTACTAGTTCCTCCGAATAAAGCAGCAAAGAACGAAATGAAAATGGCTCCATATAAACCAGCACTTGGTCCTAACCCAGATGAAACACCAAAAGCAATTGCCAGAGGTAGTGCAACGATACCAGCGGTAATTCCACCAAAAAAATCGCCTCTTATATTTGAAAATAACTTTTTCATTTATAAATATTGTATGTTAAATCAGTTTATTTTACTTATTAGTTTTAAGCGACAAACTTAGTTTATGTAAATATTATTATGAAATTTTATGAGGGGTATTTGCGCTTTACGTAAAATGATAACATTACAAAGGGCTATGTCATAAAACTTTATGACTTTTTTTAGTTAAAAAAATCTTAGCTTCTTTGAGTACAAGATACGAATTCTTTACAAAAAAAATAGAGCCATTGTTATACAACAGGCTCTATTTTAGTTGATTGTTTTGCATTTTATTCATAAAAAGTTACCGATCCATCTTTGATATCGTACATCCCTCCAATAATTTGAATTTCTCCGTTATTGTGCATGTCTGCTAAAACCTCACTCTGCTTTACAATATTGTCAATGGTTAACTCTACATTTTTTTTAGCTACATTGTTTACAAAACTCAGGTTTGAAGAGTTCCTAATGGAAGTGTCTTTAGGTTCAGCAACAGCTTCAACAGCTGGCTTAATTTTTCCTAACATTCCTGTTAGGTTTCCTAGTTTGGCATCATCACAGGCTCCTTTTACAGCTCCACAACTAGTATGACCTAAAACTACGATCAATCGGGTGCCTGCAAGCTTACATGCAAACTCCATACTTCCTAAAATATCTTCGTTAACGAAGTTACCGGCAATTCTAACACTAAAAATATCCCCAATTCCTTGATCAAAAATAAGCTCAGAAGATACTCTTGAGTCAATACAACTCAAAATTGTAGCAAAAGGAAATTGACCACTTTTAGTGTCATTTACTTGTTCTAATAGATTTCTATCTGCCTTTAAACTTTGTTGAAATCGCAAGTTACCTTCTTTTAAGGCTTGAAGCGATTTTTCTGGTGTCATTGCAGCTTGGGTTTCTTTGGTGTGCGCTTTCATTTAATTTTGTGGTTTGTTTGTTAATCTTAATTTGCAGTTACTAATAATGAGACATTTAATTTATTTAATACATCATTAATATCCAATTCTTTTGTTGTTCGATTGTTCTTTTTTCGTGGTAAACAAAGCAAATTGACATTGTTTTTTTTCAAATATGTTGTTAGGTTATTAACAACATTGTTGCTTTTTTCAAAAACATATTCTACTATTCTTTTGTTTTTAAAAGATTCTATTACCGTTTGATCGTGGTTGATATCATCAGTAAATTGAAACGTTTTTATAGGTTCAATTGCATTTATAGCAATTTGAGTGAAAAAATGAGGGTTTTTAAAAGGTCGTAACTTATTTAAAAAACCTAGGTTAATAAGTTCATTAGGTACCAGTTTGTTTTCTTCGGCAGCAATGATCACCTCTCCTTGATGCTTTTTTAAAATCAAATCAGTAACCCCATTTCCTAAGAAACTTAGAGGAGCTGAACTTTTTTTTCCTATAACAACAATATCAGGTTTAGTTTCTTTTAAATAAACTTCAATATTATTTTTAATATTACCAATAGAAAATGAATAACTAATAGGAGTATCATGTTTTTCTGAATACTCTGCTACAAGTTTTTCTATTTTTCGTTCTGTTTTGGTGTATTCGTTATTAATATTTCTTGAAGCAGAGAGTTGATTTTCAGAACGCACGATATTTGAAGGTTTAACCACATGGTAAATGGCTAAGCTTCCTTTTGTAATTTTTGCAATGCTCAAAGCGGTCTGAATAACTGTTTCAGTACTTTCTTTTAAATCCGTTAACACAGAAATGCGATAACCTATTTTATTGGTTTTCATAATTAGGTGGTTTTCGGACGTAATTTGAAAAATTCGATAAAACTAGTTGGATTCTCTACAATACCTCGTTCAGAATAAAGTTTAATATGTATATCGCGTTCTTGAGCTTTATAAGCAAAATCTTCTAGAATCTCGATAATGTCATTATCCAAATAACGTGTTTTTCTTACATCTAGTTCTAAATGTGTATTCTTAGGTAAACTGTCTAATTCTTTTAAAATAGCTCCTTTATTAAAGAAGGTTACTTCTTCTGCTAAAGTCATTTTAATCTTATGAAGACCATTACTAATATCTTCAATATGTAAGAAATGTGAATTCTGGTAACTTTTAATTAAAATTACAATAATTCCTACAGCTAATCCTAAACCAATTCCTTTTAACAGGTCAATGAATACAATTCCTAAAACAGTTACTATAAACGGAAGGAATTGTTTCCATCCTAATTGGTACATCTTTTTAAACAAAGAAGGCTTTGCAAGTTTGAATCCAACAATAAATAGAACTGCTGCTAAAACAGATAGTGGAATTTGATTTAATAATCTAGGAATTAGTATAATTGATATAAGTAATAAGAAACCATGAATTACGGTTGAAGCCTTACTTTTACCTCCAGATTGGATATTGGCTGAACTTCTTACAATAACTTGTGTTACTGGTAATCCACCTATTAATCCTGAAAGAATATTTCCTGTTCCTTGGGCTAATAATTCTCTATTAGTCGGAGTAACGTTTTTATCAGGATCAATCTTATCGGTTGCCTCAACGCACAGAAGTGTTTCCAAACTAGCTACTAAGGCAATTGTAAAGGCTGTTATCCAGATGCTTGGATCAGTTATTAAAGAAAAATTAGGTAGTTGGAATTGACCAAAGAAAGAATCAACATCTTCAGGCACAGGAACCATAACTAAATGTTTTGAACTAATACCTAAAGTTTCGCTTCCTTGTGTAAGCAGATAGAAAATAATACCTACGACAACTGCAACAACCGGTCCTTGAATTAATTGAAATATTTTGGCTTTTTTTACAAGTACTTTATCCCATAAAAGTAGAATAGCCAAACCTATAATTCCGATTACAGTTGATCCCAATCCAATATGGTTTACGGTATTTAATATTTCTGAAAAGGTGTTTTCACCGTCTACTTGAAAAAATGCAAAATCTCCTTCAGGATCGGCATCGTACCCAAAGAAATGTGGAATTTGTTTTAAGATGATAATCACACCAATTCCAGTTAGCATTCCTTTAATAACTGAAGATGGGAAGTAATATCCAATAATTCCAGCTCTTAAGAACCCAAAGACTAGCTGAATTGCTCCTCCAAGAACAACAGCAAGCAAGAAATTATTGAAACCTCCCAATTCACCAATAGCCGTTAGTACGATCGCGGCAAGACCTGCAGCAGGTCCACTTACACCAATTTTGGATCCACTCAAAGATCCTACGACAATACCTCCGACAATACCGGCGATTAAACCTGAAAATAATGGAGCCCCACTTGCTAGGGCAATACCCAAACAGAGTGGGAGTGCAACGAAAAACACCACTATACTAGCGGGTAAATCATTTTTGATTGTTTTGAACATAAAAACGTGGTTTTTTATTAGAGTTAACTAATAGTTTGAATTAATGGTTAAGTTTGAATTAATGACATGTAGCAACTAAAAAAAGCATTAAGCTATCCCAGCCCTAAAAAATAGAGTACGTTGATACAAATCGGAAAAAGAGGTTAAATAATGGCCTCTGGAGGAGGACATTCTTGTGTTTTATACACAGGATTATATTCCTTATTTTGATAAGGTAGTTTTATCTGAGATTTAACGTTGTTATACGTAAAAGATTCTGGATGATAGTGAAGAAATTTAATTTCCAGTTCTTTGTGGGCTTCATCACCATCTTTTTCAGTGTCGATAATGACGGAGGTTTCACATATTTCTTCGGATAGACTCACATAGGTGGGAATTACCACAGTTGAGACCACTAGCAATATTAGGAGATATGTGAAAATATTCTTACTCATATTAATACGAGCTCCCAATATACAATTTTAACTTTTAACTTCTTGTTAACAAAAATTAAAAATTATTGATGATTTTTAAATTGTTTGATTGCATCCATCCGATTTTACCATCAATTAACTTAATTTTTTTCCAATCATCTACTGAGTCAATAACGGATACTTTAGTTCCTTCATGAAGGATAAAAATGTCATCAGAACTTGAAGTAGGTGCGTTTTTTATTTCTATTTCTTCAGCAAAAATAATAGCCTCTTTCTTATTTTGATAAGTATTGAATTGTTGATAAGAAATCATTAGTGAAGCTATAAGGAGTAAGAAACTTAAAATACTAACCGTAAAGTAAACTCTTTTTTTTCTTGAATCATATGATAAGTAAAACAAGATAAAAAGGATGCTGCCAATAATAGACAAAGTAACTGAAATATATGCCCAAGTGTTATAATGAAGTTTTTCGAAAAAGTTATTGCTAATTTTTTGAAATAGCGTTTTGGGAAGTGGTTCTATTCTGTCTAAAGTTAGCTTATGAGCTATTGTAAGGTTATTTATGGCATCTTCATTTAGCGGGTCAAGTGATAGAGCCATTTCATAGTTATAAATGCTAGGAGCTACCTTGTTTAGTTTATAATAGCAATTAGCAATATTATAATATAATTCTGAAGAAAGTTCTTTAGTGTCTTCGATTTGTTTATAAATGGTTAATGCTTCTTCATATTTATCTTGACGATACAAATTATTAGCATCTGCGAATAGAGCATCAGCTGTTTGAGCAGATACAATGTTCGATACCAATACTAGAAGTAATATTATATTTCTCATTATAACTGTTTGTCTAATTGGGTTATTATTTGCTTTGCTTTATCGAACTCTTGGTTCATTTGTACACTGTCAACAGGTGTATAGCGAGCAAAATCACAATCGTTTAATACGGTAATAAAGCCGTTAATTGTATCGCTATCAACATTGCGTTTTTCGAGGAGCTCGGTAATTTTATCTTTGCTAATATCTGATGTTTCTACTTTTAATTTAGCTTTCAAATAATTATGTAAGGCTCTTTCCAAAGACTCATAAAACGCTTCTTTTTGTCCTAATTGTTTTTGCGCTTCAGAAAGATATTTCTTAGCTAGTTTATCCGCTAATCGTCTTTTATTACCTTCCACATCTCTATCTCTTTCTTCTTTTTTTCTGTTTAAAAGAATTACAACAGGAATTGCTACAACAGGAACAATTAATAGTAAGTAGAACAAAGTAGATTTGAAAAAATCTGATTTATCTATAGAGTTAAACTCTGATTTAGTTTGAATGTATCTGAAATCACTCCCAGTAACTTTAATATCTTGTTTTGCAACCGAATTGTTAGTAGAGGTAGAAGTAAGTTCTTTTCCTTCTAAAACTTGAACGTACATGTCTTCAGAATTGATGGTCTGATATACTTCTTTTTTTGGATCGAAATAAGAAAAACTTACTGAAGGTATTTTATATTTTCCTTTATATTCAGGTACTACGGTATAGTTGTCCGTAATAGTTCCTTTAAGACCTGTAGAAGTGATTGATACTTTTTCCTTTCTTTCAGGTTGGTAAACTTCAAGTTCTTTTGGGGTTTCAACTTTTGGCAATTCAAAAAGTTTTAAATTCCCTTTTCCCTCGATAGCTACCGAAATCAGAGAAGATTCGTTTGCTTTTAGAATTTGTTTACTTAAGGCTACATCAAAAGAGAATTGGCCTACTGCGCCATTAAAGTTTTCTGGCTTATTCTTTAAAGGAAGCTCTTTCACGGAAACAGTTTTCTTGGCTGAAGAAAATTCTCTTCTAACTTGTTTTGTGATAAGATTCCCAAAAAAATCAACTCTACCTGTTGGTACCGCAACTACAATGTCCATTTTCATCGGATCAATAGTAAGTTTGCCAGATTTTGTAGGAACTAATAAGGCTTTATGTAAAACAGCATATCTGTACTTTTCACCATTATAAGTTCCTTGCTTTACAGGAGTTCCGTTATTTTTAATTTCCTGATTCCAAAAACCATTATATTGAGGAGATTCAGTTATTGCATTGTCATAAATACCAACATTTTCGCTAAAATAAAGTCGGTATTCCAAGTAAACACCTTCTCCAACATAAGGTCTCGATTTAGAAATTTCAGCTACAAGATGGATGTTTTGAGAGGCAATATAGTTCGGGTCGTTGGGATCCTTTGGTAACTCAACAGCATTCAGAACTATAATCTTAATAATATTTGATTGTATTGTTTTTCCTTCAATTTCAATAGAAGCAGGAGGTAGGTTGAATTCTCCTTTTCTTTTGGGTTGTAAAATATACGTGTAGGATTGAGAGAATTTAACAACACCATTGATGTATGATTGACTAATTGATTGACTTGGTCCACCTACAACTCTGAAATTTTTAAAATCAGGAGGAGTGAAGTTATCAGCTCCTTGTTTATTTATAGTGTACTCAACTTTCAAGCGTTGATTAACTCCTAATTTGTTTTTGCTTACACTCGCAACTAATTTCTCATCTTGCGCTTGCAAGGAAAGAGAAATAGTTGTAAAAAATAGTATAATATAAAATGTTAAATTCCTACTCATTTTTAATATGCTATAAACTCATATTTTAACATTCAAATATCTAAAATGAAAACTTATTCGTAAAAGCCTTAATCTTAGGGTTTTGTTAAAATTTTACCAGTCTTTTTCTTGCTTAACTTTTCTTCCTTTTGATTTTTTGACATTCATTTTCTTTTGCGTCTTTTTCTCTTCATTGTTCAAGCTCTCCAAAAGTTGTTTCATTTGCTCAGGAGTCATCTTACCAGGTTGAGGTTTTTGCTGCTTCTGATCTTTCTTATTCTGATTATTCTGCTGGTCTTTGTTTTGATTATCTTTTGGATCTTTATCCTGATCTTTTTTATCCTTGTTATCTCCGTCTTTCTTATCCTTATTCTGATCGTCTTTTTTGTTTTCGTCGTTTTTATCCTTCTGATCTTTCTTATCGTCCTTTTTATCTTTGTTTTGATCTTTATTTTGATCGTTTTTATCCTTGTTCTTGTCGTCTTTTTGTTTTTGTTGTTCCTTTTTTAATTCTTTTTGAGCAACAGCCAAGTTATAACGAGTTTCATCGTCATTAGGATTATTACGTAAGGAGTTTTTATAGGCATCAACTGCCTGTTGATATTGCTTTTGCTCCATCATAGCATTTCCGATATTATGATAGGCTTCAGCTTTGGCAACTTTATCTTTAGAAGTTTTAGTAGTTAATTCATATTGAGAAACTGCTTCCTTGTAATTTTTGTTTTGATACAAAGAGTTTCCATAGTTATAAGCAGCTTTATCATATTTGCTGTCTTTTCCTAAAGCTTTTCTGTAAGCAATTGAGGCTTCGTCAAATTTCTGTTTGTTGTATAACTCATTTCCCTCACGTAAAAGTGAGCGTGCTTCTTTTTTTAGTTGAAGCGTGTCTATTTGAGCGTTCACCTGAAAAGAAAACAAGGTTACTAGCCCGATAATTAAAGCATTTAATCTGTTCACCTTTTTATTTTTTAGTCTCTTCATTAAACAAGTCAATTTTCTTCAACCATTTCGTCTTTCTATCAAAAAGTAAAACATCCAAAATTAAAAACAATAAAGCGATACCAAGTGGCCATTGAAATTGATCTTGGTAATCTGAAAATTGTTTTGTTTCGAATTCACTTTTTTGAGCGTTGGCAATTACATCTGCGATTGCATCAACTGCAACCTCTGTTTTATTGCCATCAACATAGCTCCCATTTCCAATGTCTGCAACATCTTGAAGTATTGGAGATTTTCTTCGGGTTACAACTGTTTCACCTTTTCGGTCTTTCTTATAACCAATTAAAGATCCGTTTATTTTCAAAGGAATTGGTCCTCCAGACTCTGTACCAACACCTATTGTGTATACTTTTACACCTTCGTTTGAGATGTTTTGAGCGATTTGTTTTGTATCTTCTTGGTGATCTTCACCATCAGAAATAATGATTAAGAACCTGTTGGTTTGTTCATCATTATTATAATAGGTTCTAGCCAAGTTTAGCGCTTCATTAATGGCAGTTCCTTGACTGGTAACCATATCAGGATTTGCATTTTGCAAAAACATATTTCCTGCAGCATGATCTGTAGTAATTGGAAGTAACGGATATGCGTTACCTGCATAAATGATAATTCCTACTCTATCACTTCCAAGTTTGTCAATAATTTTAGAGATTATTTGCTTTGATTTTTCCAATCTATTTGGTGCAATATCTTCTGCAAGCATACTCTTTGAAACATCTAGTGCAAAAACAACATCAACACCTTCTCTTTTTACTGTTTTTAGCTTAGTTCCCATCTTAGGGTTAATCAATGCTAAAATCAAAAAAGATATTCCTAACAATAAAAAAATTAGTTTAAGTATCGATTTGAAGTTGGATGCATTAGGAGCTAACTTTTCCAATAGTTCAGGTGAAGCAAATTTTTTCTGAGCTCTCTTTTTCCACCAAAAAACCAATAGGTAGATTACAATTATTACTGGAATAATTGCGAAAAAGTAAAAATATATTGGTTCCTCTATCTTGTACATAATAAGGTTTTATTAAATAAAACTTTTAAACACTGTATTTTTAAGTATAAATTCTAAAAGCAAGAATATACCTGCAACAAATACAAATAATCTGTATTGCTCTGTATAGTTATAGTATTTAAACTCTTCGATTTTTGTTTTTTCAAGCTTATCTATTTCGTCATAAATAGCTTTTAACTTTGTGTTGTTGGTTGCTCTAAAGTATTTACCTTCGGTTTCGGCGGCTATGTGCTGTAAAAGCTTCTCGTCAATTTCTACCTGCTGGTTTCTAAATGATATTTTTCCAGTCCTAGGGTCTTTTGCCCAAGGAAAAGGAGCCATCCCGTTTGTACCGATACCAATTGTGTAAACTTTTATGTTGTTTCCTTTAGCAAGCTCGGTAGCCGTTTTAGGATCAACAAATCCTGCATTGTTTACACCATCTGTCAAAAGAATAATTACTTTACTTTTTGCTTTACTTTCTTTTAAGCGATTTACAGCTGAACCTAAGCCCATTCCAATAGCTGTTCCACCTTCTAATTGTCCCCATCTAATTTCTGAAATGGTTCGCTTTACAATTGATTTGTCACTCGTAATTGGTGTTTGAGTAAAGCTTTCACCTGCATATACCACAATACCTATTCTATCATTAGGACGCTTGTTTACAAACTCTGTTGCAACTCTTTTTAAGGCTTCTAAACGATTTGGCTTTAAATCTTTTGCCAACATACTTGCAGAAACATCAATAGCCATTACAATATCAATACCTCGATTCGATTTTGTTTTTTTACTAATAGAAACATTACGAGGGCGAGCTAATCCAACAATGATAAAAGCAAGAGCTAACAGTCTAAGTACATACAATAGAGGCTTTAGTCTTGAAAAAATGGATCTTTTCACCATGAAAGCCTTGGTACTACCAATAGTTAATTGGGCGCTATTTTTCTTGTTTGTTAAGAAATACCATATGGCTAATAATGGAATAAACAATAGTAGCCAAAGAAATTCGGGGTTATGGAATTCAAAATTATTGAACATTTTCTACTGATTGTTTTGTGGCGTTATACATTGATTTAGCTTTCGAAATTCCGTAAGAAATTAAAATCCCAATAGCAATAATTGCCACTATAATTAAGATTTTTGAAATCAAATTAGGTTGTTTAATTTCTGGTTTTTCTACAATAACTACAGGCTTACTATAACTGGTTTCTGTATTTTCTTCAGTAACTGCAGGTTTAATATTGTTAATGATAACCTCGGCATTTTTTCTGTCAAACTCAATGTCATGAGCCATTGGTTTTGACTTCGCAAACTTTACAAGATCTGATTGACTCAATAGTTTCTCTAACTTTTGAATAGTTTCTTTATCTGTTGTAATGGTATTTATATTGCTGAAGTCTGTTAAGGTATCAACTAATTCATTCGTGGTTTGTTCAAGAGCTGGGATATTCAACTCTCGCTCAATATAATTTCGTATGATTTCAGTAAGCTCACTATAATAAGCTTTGATTTTGTTGTTTTGCCAAAGAAGTTTTTCGTCTAATAACTTTAAGTTTTGTAGTGCTTCTTGATAAGGAGCTAACTTAGGAACGAAAGTCTCAGATTTACCTCTTTCACTTCTCTTCAGTGCAAAGTATAAAGTAGTAATAACAACAAGTAAAATAGCTATAGCCCAGAAAAGATATTCTTTGTAGTCATCAAACTGATAGGGTTCTCCCTTAATTCCTTTAATTGGAAACTTTTTCACTTTTGTAGTGTCAATAGCAACAGTTGCTACATTTACTAATAAACTGTCTGTTAGGTGGGCTTGATTTCTTATGAAAACTTGTTGTTGAGGAATATAAAAAGCACCGCTGTCAAAACCAGTTAAAACATACTTTTGAATTAACTTGTTGTTAATAGTGTCCAATTTTAACGAATCAACAACTTCTAATCCTTTAAGATTATCAAGTTTTGGAATGATTACATTTTTAGTTTCGTTAATGGTGAGCTTGTATTGAAACTGCTCTCCAATTCGAATATTTGTAGTGTCAATCTCCGCTTTTACCAATTGGCTTTGAGAATATCCAATGGTTACTGCAAATAAGAATAATATGTATAGTAGGTTTTGCTTCATAATTCAATAAACGTAATAGCTTAACAATTATCCTTTTTGTTTAAAGTATCCTAATAGTTTTTTTACATAGCTTTCATCCACACGGGTGTTAATAACTCCCGCACCACTTTTTCTAAAGGTGTTTATAAAGTAATCTTCAAGATATAAGGCATTGGATTTGTATTGTTTCCTTACGGATGAAGAACTGGTATTTACAAGATGAACTTCTCCAGTTTCAGAATCTAACATAGGTACCATTCCAATATTAGGAATTTCTTGGTCATGCTTGTCAAATACCCTAATACCGGTTAAGTCGTGTTTATTTCCAGCAATTTTTAAAGTACGCTCGTAATTATCATCCATAAAGTCAGAAAGAACAAAAACAATTGCTTTTTTCTTTAAAACATTTGAAAGAAATCTCAATGCTTGATCAATATCTGTTTTTTTACTTTTTGCTTCAAACTCGATGAGTTCTCGGATAATACGTAATACGTGGCTTCGCCCCTTTTTGGGAGGAATAAAAAGTTCAATTTGATCTGAGAACAGAATCAAACCTACTTTATCATTATTTTGAATGGCTGAAAAAGCAAGTGTAGCTGCAATTTCAGTAATAGTGTCTTTTTTAAATTGTTGATTCGTACCAAAGAATTCCGAACCAGAAATATCTACCACAAGCATCATGGTAAGTTCTCGTTCTTCTTCAAAAACTTTCACAAAAGGTTCGTTATATCGAGCAGTAACATTCCAGTCGATTGCTCGTATATCATCACCATATTGATATTGACGTACTTCAGAGAAGGTCATACCACGACCTTTAAAGGTCGAGTGGTATTCTCCTCCGAATATGTGGTTAGACAACCTTCGTGTCTTAATTTCAATTTTGCGAACTTTCTTTAGTAATTCTTTTGTGTCCATGCACTAGTTCAACCAATTTTCAGGTAAAGGCGGAAGTTCAACTTCTTTTAATTCAAATGATTTTTCAATTGAAAGTAATGGCGCCTCTTTCACTGATATGTTAACATTGTTCTTTTGAGCTATTTCCTTTATCACATTGCTGATACTTCTTTTTTGTCCAAGTACTAAGCTATTCATGATAACGTTTGATTCCGTTTGTAAATCAAAACAATCTACGTAATATGAAGGTTCTTCATTTTGATAAATAATAGCTTCCGTTCTTTTTCTTTTTCGAAGCTCTAAAATTCTCTTTGTTCCTGTTAATGTTTTGTACGTTGTTAATTTGTAAGTCATCTCTAACTAGATTAATTTATAGGGGGTTTAATTTTTCTGTTTGTAGAGTATGGTTAGATTTTCTTTGGTTATATTTTAAGGTACTTGTACTTCGTTTATTATCGAGTTGATAATATCTATTGAAGATATATTTTCAGCTTCAGCTTCATAAGTAATTCCAATTCTATGTCTTAATACATCATATACAACTGCTCTTACATCTTCTGGAATTACATAACCTCTTCGTTTAATGAAAGCATAACATTTAGCTGCTTTAGCTAAGGCAATACTACCACGAGGCGATGATCCAAAGTTGATTAATGGTTGTAGTTTTTCTAAATTATACTTTTCCGGATAACGTGTAGCGAAAATGATATCAAGGATGTATTTTTCAATTTTTTCATCCATATAAACCTCATTCACTGCGTTTCTTGCTCGAACAATTTGTTCTATTGAAACTACTGGATTAACTTTTCCGAAGCTACCATTTAAGTTTTGGCGAAGAATTAATTGCTCATCTTGAATTTTAGGATAATCAATAACTGTTTTCAACATAAAACGGTCTACTTGAGCTTCAGGTAAAGGATAGGTTCCTTCTTGCTCAACAGGGTTTTGTGTTGCCATAACTAAGAAAGGCTCATCCAATTTAAAGGTTTCATCACCAATAGTAATTTGTCTTTCTTGCATAGCTTCCAGTAAAGCAGATTGTACTTTTGCTGGTGCTCTGTTAATCTCATCTGCTAAAACGAAATTTGCAAAAATTGGTCCTTTTTTAATGGAAAAGTCATTCTCTTTAACATTATATATCATGGTTCCAACAACATCGGCTGGAAGTAAGTCAGGAGTAAATTGAACACGGCTAAAACTACCTTGAACCGCTTTTGAAAGTGTGTTAATAGCTAAAGTTTTTGCAAGTCCTGGAACACCTTCTAGTAAAATATGCCCATTACCTAACAAACCAATTAGTAATCGCTCAATCATATATTTCTGACCTACAATTACCTTATTCATTTCGGTAGTTAATAAATCGACAAAGGCGCTCTCTTGCTCTATTTTCTCATTGATTGCTCTTACATCTACATCCATATAATTTCGAATTATGTTAGCTTTTTTGTTTAACAAAACTACAATAATAAGACTTTCTGAGTTGTTAAAGTATGGTTAAACCTAAAAATCTCCTGTTTTTTGATGAATATTTAATTAATTAAGAAATTTTTAGAGTATTTGTGGTTTTTTTATATCTTGTACTTAAGATAGAGTAATTATTGATAATTATTTAGTAACTAAAAATTAAATTTATGAATCAAATTATTAGGTTAAAAATTATTTTACTTTTAATGTACAGTTCATTGACATTTGGCCAGGAAGTTAAAGGGAAAGTGTTGGATGAAAATAATAAGCCAATACCTTATGTCAATGTCATTTTAAAAGGAACTTTAAATGGAGTAGAAACTGATTTAAATGGAGAATTTTCAATCACTTTGAAAAAAACATCTGGAGTTTTGGTCTTTTCTTCTCTTGGGTTTAAAACAGTAGAGAAAAATGTTAATTCGGCTTCAACAATTCAAATTACCATGCAGGAAGATAGCGGTGTTTTGGATGAAGTGGTGTTAACAGGAAACAGGTCAAAACCAAGAACAATTTTAGATTCTGCCGTACCAATTGATAATGTTGGAGTTCGTGAACTACAAGCTACAGGTCAAACAAATATTGATCAAATGTTAACCTTTGCAGTGCCTTCTTATAACTCTACAAACCAAACAATCTCGGATGCAACTGCACATTTTGATCCAGCTGATTTAAGAGGGTTAGGACCAAGTAGAACTTTAGTTTTAATAAATGGTAAAAGAAAAAACCAAAGTGCATTGGTGTATGTAAATGATACCCCAGGAAAAGGTGAGGTAGGAACAGATATGAAGAGTATTCCTACGGCAGCCATTGAAAGAGTTGAAATTCTTAGAGATGGGGCTTCAGCTCAGTATGGTTCTGATGCCGTAGCTGGGGTGGTAAATATTATATTAAAAAAAGACATTGATTTTACTCAAGTTAATCTAAATTCAGGGGTTACCTCAAGAGGTGATGGTTTCAATGCTGATGCAGACGTAAACCATACAATGACTTTTGCAAATGGAGGTTTTTTAAATGCTACACTTGGTTTTAGTTATCAAGACTATACCAATAGAGCAGGTTCACCTGGTAGAGATGATTTATTTGGAGTAGATAACCAATGGACACAGGACAATCCAACTTTAGGAATGATTGTTGGGCAGCCTGAAATGAAAAAAGGTGATATCTATATTAACTCAGAGTTTCCTTTGAATGATACTACTAAGTTATATGCTTTTGGTGGATTTAATTTAAGAAAAGGGAAAAGTTTTGCATTGTACAGACCGCCTTATTGGATTACGGATGATTTTGGGTTGTTAACACCACCTGGTGAAACCTATGATGGTTTTCAGCCTACTTTTGAAACAGATATTAAAGATATTTTATTTACTGCAGGAGGTAAGTTTTTATTAGGAGGTTTTAATGCTGATTTAAGTGCAACCTATGGTGGAAACCAAGTTGATTATACTATTGGAAATACGATTAACCCTAGTTTAGGAGCAAGTAGTCCTACTAGTTTTGATGCAGGAGCTTATGCTTTTAGTAATATTATTGGAAACTTTGATGTAAATAGAAGTTTTGGAGAGGTAAGTATGGGACTTGGTATTGAAGCTCGTCAAGAGCGTTTCGAAGTAACTGAAGGTCAAGAAGAGTCGTATGTAGGCGGAGGAGCTCAATCATTTCCAGGATTGCAGCCAAGTAATGCACTAAATGAAACAAGAACCAATGTTGGTGTTTATGGAACATTGGATTGGGATGTTTCAGATCGCTTTTTAATAGGTGGAGCTATTCGCTATGAAAACTATTCAGATTTTGGAGGAAATACTTCATGGAAAATAAATTCTAGATATAAGTTAGGTGAGGCTGGTGTATTAAGAGCTTCGTATAGTACAGGGTTTAGAGCACCATCATTACATCAGGTGTATTTAAGTAATGTACAAACGCTGGTTTCTGGAAACACCATTTCAAATCAAGGTACTTTTAATAATGTAAGTCCTGTAATTAGAGATTTGGGAGTAGCGCCATTATTTGCTGAAACTTCGAAGAATATTTCGGCAGGATTAACAGTAAAGGCTTCTCGTGATTTTACGATTTCATTGGATTATTACAACGTTCGTGTTGATGATAGAGTGCTTTTTACTGGTGAAATTACCGGTGTCGATGATAATGGTGTTCCAAATGCTGCAGTACAACAAATATTGGATGATAACAATGTAACCAGTATTAAGTTTTTCATTAATGCGGTAAACACGATTACACAAGGTTTTGATTATACAATGCGTTACAAGAATATTGACTTTGCTTCGGGTAAGCTAGGGGTTAATTTAGCATTTAATGTAAATAGAACGAATTTGGAAGGTGAGGTTGAAACTCCTAGTAAGTTAAGTGGTTACAAGAATAAAATTTTCAATAGAAAGGAGCAATCTAGGATTATTAGTGCTAGACCAAACATGAAGTTCCTATTTGGTGGAGATTATAAAATTGGAAATTTCACGGCTAATTTAAATAATACTTACTTCGGTGAAGTAACTTGGCAACATGCCTCAGACCCTTCAAAGGATCAAACATTTGCAGGGAAGGTTGTAACTGATTTTTCGGTTTCATACGACTTTTCAAAGGCTGTATCCTTTAGAGCTCAAGTAAATAATTTATTTGACGTATTCCCAGATGAGATTGATCCTAAAGGAGATCCAGTAACTAATCTTGGAGGTCGTTTTAGATATCCATGGGAGGTAAACCAATTTGGTTTTAATGGAACCTCTTTTAGAGCAGGTTTAACATTTAAGTTTTAAAATATAAGTTAAGTACTGTTTAACTTAATTAATTGTTTAATCCGGAAGAGTATGAATCTCTTCTGGATTTTTTATGAGCCATGCTTAAGTGTTTGGTTGCTGTTTTTCAGTGAGTTTTTTCAAATAATAGTTGGTGTATTGCGAATAATAATTAGAACTAGTAATTGTTTTTTGCTAAGCTATATTAGCTCCTGTAACTATTAAAAACAAATTATGTTAGGAGCAATTATTGCAATTATAGGAGGGGTTTTAGCTGCATCACCAGCTATCATTGCTAAAAAACCGAATGCAAAAGAAATTATAGATAAGTTAACACCATATCAGGGTTGGATTGGTGTTTTACTTGCATTTTGGGGTGCTTGGGGAATCATTCAATCTGTGTTAAGTTTAACTTCTTTCAGTGTTGGATGGCTTATTTATCTTGGAGTTAACATTGTGGAATTCATTGTAGGGTTTATTTTGGGGTATGGCTTAATCTCTAAATATCTTTTAGAGAAAAATGAGGCTGCTAAGGAAAAAGGGCAAGCTTTACGCTTAAAGCTGTTGAAATATCAAATTCCAGCAGGTTTTATTCTTATTGTTTTGGGGGTACTTTCAATCGTATTATAGCAGAAAAGAAGGGTTGCTATAAAAAACATTTCTAATGAAACTGGGAATTTTGCTTTAACGCTATGATTATCCAGAAAAGGAAAATCGATTGATTAGTATTTTTCCCCTTAAACTACAATTCAAAAACTGTTATGTTATTTTACTTTCTCTCATTTTTTGGGAGAAAGTTTTTTTTAGAACTCTTTTAATTCCATGGTTTGGTCTTCAAAAACACCATAGGTAAAGTATTTTATCCAGTCACCTAAATTAATGTATTTACTGTTTTTAGGAAGATCGATGTTTAAAGGAAGGTGGCGATGACCAAAAATGAAAAAATCGTAGTCTTTGGTTTCTAATTTTCTTTTACAATATTGAACCAACCATTCGTTTTCTTCTCCTAAAAACTTAGCATCATCATCACCAGAGATAAGTTTGTTTTTTACAGACATGTATTGCCCGAGGCGAACACCTAAATCAGGGTGTAGCCATTTAAACATCCATTGGAATAAAGGAAAAGTAAATACTTTTTTCATTCGTTTGTATCCTTTGTCATGAGGTCCTAATCCATCCCCATGACCAATTAAAAAAGTTTTTCCGTTTAGTTTAAATTCTTGTGGTTTATGGTAAACAGGAATATTGAGCTCTTTTTGGAAATAATCTTTCATCCAAAGGTCATGATTTCCAACAAAAAAGTAAATAGGAATCCCACTATCTCTTATTTCTGCTAATTTTCCTAAAACTCTTACAAATCCTTTCGGAACAACTGTTTTGTACTCAAACCAAAAATCGAATAGATCTCCTAGTAAGAATATTGCCTCGGCGTCTTCCTTGACAATGTTCAGCCATTTGACAAACTTTTGTTCACGTGGAAAGCTTTTTTCAGCTGTAGGAGCTCCTAAATGTTGATCAGAAGCAAAGTAAACTTTTTTATTATCAGGGATATTAATTGAAACCAAATTCTAAACTTTTAAGCAAAAATAACTAATTTGATCTCAGTTAGCCCACATATTTTTTGGTTACTTTTGTTGTAAATCACTTAAAAGCTAGCTGAAATGAATCCGTTCGATGATGAATATTTTATGAAGAAAGCCTTGCAAGAAGCTCAGGCAGCCTATGATAAAGGTGAAGTACCAGTTGGAGCGGTGATTGTTTTCAAGAATCAAATAATTGGAAGGGCTCATAATTTAACGGAAACGTTAAATGATGTAACAGCACATGCCGAAATGCAAGCATTTACTGCCGCTGCCGATTATTTAGGTGGAAAATATTTAAAAGGCTGTACATTATACGTTACATTAGAACCTTGTCAGATGTGTGCTGGAGCAAGTTATTGGGCTCAGATAGGCAAAATTGTTTATGGCGCATCTGAGCCCAAATTGGGATTTACTGTTTTGGACACTAGGATTCATCCAAAAACTACAGTGATATCAGGGGTGTTAGAAGAAGAATGTAGTTTTCTTCTTAAAAAATTCTTTATAGAAAAACGTAATTTAAATTAATCCAAATCTATTGTTAAAGTTATAACAGAGGTATTTTGAGTGAATGAATAAATATCATCACCTCCTTTTCCTCCGTATCTATTTGATGCAAAGTATCCAGAATTTTGACCATTTCTTTTGATAAAACCAAAATCATCTGCATCACTATTAATTGGTACTCCAAGACTTTGTGGAGCACTATATTTATTATTTTCGAACTTCGAACAGTAAATATCTAAACCACCTTTGTTGTTCTTGTGGCTATCTGATGAAAAGTATAGGTTGTTATTCTCATCAACAAAAGGGAACATTTCTTTTCCTTTTGTATTTACTTTCGATCCTAAATTTCTTGGGGTACTGTATTTGTTGTCGCCTAGTATGTCAACTACGAATATATCCGATTCACCATGTGTCCCTGGCATGTTTGAGGTAAAATATAACTTCTGATCGTCATTACTTAAAGCTGGATGACCAACAGAATAGTTGTCTGAGTTGAATGGCAACTCAACAATATCTTTCCATTTGCCATTAACATTTGTTGCTTTATAAATTTTTAAAACGATTGAACCTCGTGAATCTCTTTTACCAGGTTTTCTCTTTTTTGCATTGGTCTTCGTAAAATAGATTGTTTTATAATCTTTTGTGAAAACAGCATTAGATTCGTGATATATTGTATTGATTTCTTTTGAAAAGGGAGTTACTCTTTTTTTCTTTGAGTAAAATTGAGGGGATTCATTTGTTTGATATAAATTGAAGAACTTTGCTTTCTTACTTGCGTTACTCGCCGCTGGTCTTGCAAAAACTAAAGTATTGTTTTCATAAAACGTTGGACCAATTTCAGAATGTCGGGTGTTGATTTCTAAATTTCTGATTTCATAATTGGTTTCTTGGGCTACTAAATGGTTTAGCGATAAAAATATTATTGCTATTACTATTTGTTTCATTGTAAGGGGATTTTTAAAGTTTATGTTTATTTATGGGTACTAGATTTCTATGCTCATATATGACTACGCAGTATCAAGTATGAGTTAAGGACACGTTTTCTACTAAAGCTTATTTGTCGTTTCGACACAACAAGCCCTATATAGAGTAAGGTTCTAAAAAATTATATGTTGATGTTTAATTGACTAAGAGAGTTTAGTCCGGATAATGTTTTTGTCTTTTTTCATTTTAGGGGATATTCTTTTAAGATTTGTAGTACTAATAAGTATGTTAATTATTCAGCACAATAAAACAATTCATGTTTTTTGTGTAAAACTTACTACGGATTCATACGTAATAAGAATAGTATTAGCGAAACTTAGGTTAAAAGTTCAATTTCTAATTTTAATTGTGGATCCTGATAGCAGCAGGTAGAATTTTTGTAGTTTTTGTTTTTTTCATTTTAAGGGGATGATTTAAATTATCGGAAAATTTCCAACAAGGTACGAAAAAAAAATAAAAAAACAACTTTTCTTTTAAGAAAAACTCACTGTTAACGAAATAGTTATGTTTAAATACTTCTGTTGCCTTTACTTTCATTGAATAATTATTTAAAGTTTTTAATTGATTTTTCTGAAGCAAAGGTATACTGAAAGTCAGGTGGTTAAGTGTAGTGAAGTATGGATGTTTACCATTTTATTTCTTAAAAAAATCCTACATGTAGAAAATGAGACATAAAATGTCGTATTTGTTTTTTTAAAGTTCTGTTTTTAAGGTTTTTATGTTTTTTGGTAAATCCTAATTTTAAAAAAGAGACTGTTGTTTACTTCCACTTTCATGCTCAAGTAGCCATTTTTTTCTCCAAGTACCACCTGCATAACCAGTTAAAGAACCATCCGATCCAATAACTCTATGGCAAGGAATTAGAATCCAAATCGGATTTTTACCATTAGCGGAGGCAACAGCTCGAATTGCTTTTACATCTCCTAGTTTTTTAGATTGATCTAAATAACTTTTAGTTCTACCAAAGGGAATATCGAGTAAGGCATTCCATACCTTTTGTTGAAACTTTGTTCCTTGAGGGTTTAGTTTTACTGAAAAATCTTTTCTTGTTCCTTCAAAGTATTCATTAAGTTGCTGAACACAGTTTTTTAATGGAAGCGGTAGATTATCGTTTTGTTTTTTTTCAAAAACTTCGTCTTCATTTAAAACAGAGACAGATTGTACTCCATCGTCATTACCAATAATTTCGGCAATACCTAATGGAGTTTTACAATATGCTGTTTTTAAGTCAGACACCAAATATATCTTTTGAGTTTTGAGTGGTAATTTCGGAAATTTCTTGGAAACTCAAACCGTATATGTCTACTAATTTGTCCACTACATTAGTTATATAACTACTTTCGTTACGTTTTCCTCTAAATGGAGTTGGGGCTAGGTAAGGAGAATCAGTTTCTAACACGATATGTTTTAAATCGATTTCTTTTAGAAATTTGTCGATTTTCCCATTTTTAAAGGTAGCAACTCCTCCAATTCCTAATTTCATATTATATGAAATAGCTTGTTTTGCTTGCTCAAAAGTTCCTGTAAAGCAATGGAATATCCCAAATAAGTCTTCGGACTTTTCTTCTTCTAGTATTTCAAAAATCTCGTCAAAAGCTTCTCTACAGTGAATAACAATAGGTAATTTCTTTTCTTTGGCCCATTGAATTTGAGTTCTAAAAGCTTCTTGTTGTTGAGTCAAAAATGATTTATCCCAATATAAGTCAATCCCTATTTCACCAATAGCATAAAAATTTCTCTGATCAATCCATTTCTTTACAAAAGCTAATTCTTCTTTATAGTTTTCTTTAACAGAAGTTGGATGAAGTCCCATCATTAAATAAACATCCTCAGAATAGTTTTTCTCTAAATCTAACATTCTATCCATGTATGTGCTATCAATTGCAGGAATAAAAAAACGAGAAACTCCCGCATCCTTAGCTCTTTCTATCATAGTTTGTCTGTCTTCGTCAAATTGCTCCGAATATAAATGCGTATGCGTATCAGTAATCATTTAATTTATGAATTGGTTTAACTATTACATTGATTTTATGTAATAATTGAGTTGTATCTTTGCCGCACAAAAGTACGAGAAATGGCAAGTTTGAAAAAAGTATTAAAGAAAAAGAAGTATCTAAAAATTAAACTAAAAAAAATAATTACAAACCATTTGGAGGTAAAGGCAGAAATAAATGGGATAAAAGGTAGATTTATTTTAGATACTGGAGCATCCAATTCTTGTGTTGGACTAGATTTAAAGGATCATTTTAATCTTATTTCAGAAGAAAGTGAGATAAAAGCGGCTGGTGCTGGAGCTACTGATATGGAAACTCATAAATCTCAAAACAATTCGTTGAAAATAGGAAAGTGGAAAACCATGAATTGCGATTTAGTACTTTTTGATTTATCACATGTGAATGCTGCTTTAACACAACAAAATGCTAAGGAGGTACAAGGTATTATAGGAGCAGATGTTTTGCAATCGGGAAAAGCTTTTATTGATTATAGTAAGAAGTATCTTTATCTTAAAAAACCAAAAAAGAAAAAGGTCATTAAATTGCCTTTTTAGCTTGTTATAAGTCGATAGCCGTTGTGTTTTTTACTTCGCTTATTGTAAATACACTATGAGTACTACCAATATGTTTTAAGCCTGTTACTTTATTAACCATAAATTCTCTGTAGGCTTCCATATCTTTTACATAAATTTTTAAAACATAATCATATTCTCCACTTACATGGAAACATTCAGTAATTTCTGGTAGCTTATTGATTTCATTTTCAAATACGGCAATGTACTCCTTTGTATGTTTTTCCAAACGAATATGACAAAATACTACGAGAGACTTATCAATTTTCTTTTTATCAATAAGTGCGGTGTATTTTTCTATAACCTGTTCTTTTTCGAGTTTTTTTACTCTCTCATAAACAGCGGTAACTGATAAATTTAACTGCAATGCTAAACTTTTAGTAGTTTGTTTGCTGTCCTTTTGTAAAAGGTTCAATAACTTTTTATCTGTTTGATCTAGCTTCATCTGAAAAATTATCTAAAGAATCATGAAAAACAAAGGATTTTTTCATCTCTTTCTTAATTTTGAAGATTAAAAATAGAAAAAATATCTATATTTTATGATTGTTGTTGATTTTTTATCAATTAAAAGTGAATTTAGTAATTAAATAAACAGTAAAATTTACTTTTAATGGAATTTAAACCAGCTAACAATATTCAAGATTTACAATACTTTGGAGAGTTTGGAGGAGTAAACCCTTCGGTATCCGATTCATCAACCTATACTTTTTTAAGTGCCAAAACAATGTTCGATACTTTTGAAGGTAATACAGATGGTTGTTATTTATATTCTCGCCATTCATCTCCGTCTAATTTATATCTTGGTGAAGCACTCGCAGCAATGGAAGGAACAGAAACGGCGAATGTTACTGCTTCAGGTATGGGGGCTATTACACCTACCATTTTGCAAATTTGTGGAGCTGGTGATCATATAGTGTCTAGCAGAACTATTTATGGTGGAACTTATGCCTTTCTGAAAAATTTTACACCAAGAATGAATATTCAAACATCATTTGTTGATATCACAAAGCTCGATGTTGTAGAAAGAGCCATCAACTCAAATACAAAAATGATTTATTGCGAAAGTGTGAGTAATCCGTTGTTAGAGGTTGCCGATATAAAAGGTTTGGCTGAACTTGCAAAAAAGCACAATTTAAAACTGGTAGTTGATAATACTTTCTCCCCACTATCAATATCACCTGCTCAATTAGGGGCCGATGTTGTTATTCATAGCTTAACAAAGTTTATTAATGGTAGTTCAGATACTATGGGTGGAGTTGTTTGCGGGACATCTGATTTTGTAAATACTCAGAAAAGCGTAATTGACGGAGCTAGCATGCTATTAGGAGCTTCTATGGATTCCATGCGTTCGGCTTCTATATTGAAAAATATGAGAACCTTGCATATTCGTATCAAACAGCACAGTAAAAATGCATTGTATTTGGCTGAAAGGTTTGAAAAGGATGGATTGAAAACAGTGTATCCTGGATTAGAGTCTCATCCGTCTTATAAGATTTTCAAAGAAATGATGAATATGGAATATGGGTTTGGTGGAATGTTAACTGTTGATGCGGGGTCTTTGGAAAAAGCGAATCAGTTAATGGAGTTAATGCAAGGAAGAAATATTGGATACTTGGCGGTAAGTTTAGGTTTTTATAAAACATTGTTCTCTGCCCCTGGAACATCTACTTCGTCTGAGATTCCTTTAGATGAACAAAAAGAAATGGGACTCACCGATGGACTTATTCGATTTTCAATTGGATTAGATGATGATATTGAAAGAACATATGAAATGATTAGAGAATGTATGTTAGAAGTTGGTGTTCTTTAGAGTACCAATTAACTAAGTATATTATTGTGAATAATGTGCGAACCCTGCTTTTTAGCAGGGTTTTTATTTGCCTTTTATTCTTTCTAAGAAAATGGTAAAATCTTCCTTAGAAGGTGGTGTTCCGTTAAAAGGAACAATATCCCATCTATTATTTATCTTTTTTAAATCAAATTTAAAAACAGAGGTTTTAGTATCGTTTGGATTTAATAAAGGATAACGCAAATCGTAATATCTATATTGAATTGAATCTTTTTCTAAATTAAAATAATTATTACTAAACCAAGCCAATGTTTTAATATCTGGATGATTTATATTGAGTAAATCGTGTTTCTTTTTAATAGTCAGTATCGTATCAATGCCCTTTTTGGAGTCGAATATAGAATAGAAGCCAACTTTAAAATCCTTGTCTGTTTCAGCAATACCATACCAAAGAAAGTTGTTTAAAATAGTCGGTTGAATAGAGTATCTTTTATAAGAAATATTAGCTTTATTAAAAGATTCTTTAAAAACTGAATCGATATAAAGTTTATTCATAAGAGTTAGCAGCATATAAAAGGAACTGATATACAAACTTAGTTTTACCAGTTTTCTTCTTTTACTACTTTTTCTATTGAAAAACATAGCGGCAATAAGAAGGAAAAGAAAAGGTAGTGTATATAAAGGGTCAACAACAGAGATATTGTTAAAGGCTACCCTGTAATTTGAGAAAGGTAAAAACAGCTGTGTTCCGTATGGTGTAAAAGAATCTAATATAGGATGCGTAAAAAGAGATAAGAAAAATAACCATATCCAATCTTTAGTGGTGGTTGTATCTTTTCTCCGTCCTTTATTATATAGGTAAAATGTCAATTTACCAAATAAGTAAGCCCCAATAAATGAAAATAAAATGGAATGCATAAACCCTCTATGAAAAGCCATAGCGTCAATTTCATTATGATAAATCAATCTCCCGAAAATGACGTCTAAATCAGGTATGGTACCACCAATGGCGCCAAATAGCATTGCTTTGTTTCCAATTTTCTTACCAAGAGCAACTTCACCGCAAGCCGCACCTAAAACAATTTGAGTTAATGAATCCATAGTAAACAAATGTACTAAACTGTTTCAATTTGTGTAATTCTTTTAAAAATGGTAACATTACACTTCTAAAAAACTAAACAATGCAAGAGGGTAAAAATTTAACCGAAATAAAAATTGAGGATCAAAAGATTATAGAAAACAAAGAGTTGAGTATTTGGGAGGCTTTAATTCCGGTTTTTGCTCTAATTGCAATGTTGGCTTATAACGTTTATGTTTTTGGAGATGATGCTTTAGCTGGAAGCAATCAATTTGTTTTATTGCTTGGAGGTGCAGTAGCGGCTTTTGTTGGTTTTAAGAATAAAGTTTCTTATAAACGCATGATGGAGGAGGTTGCTGAAAATATTAAATCGACATCTAGTGCAATTCTTATTCTTCTAATGGTTGGAGCATTGGCGGGTACTTGGTTGATTAGTGGTATAATACCCGCAATGATTTATTATGGTCTGCAAATATTGAATCCTACAATATTTTTAGTTGCTTGTTTAATTATATGTGCAGTAATTTCTATTGCGACAGGTAGTTCTTGGACAACAGCAGCAACAGTAGGTATTGCGTTAATAGGAATTGGAGAGGCGCTTGGTATTTCACTTGGAATGACAGCAGGAGCTGTATTGTCTGGTGCTTATTTCGGGGATAAAATGTCCCCAATGTCAGATACGACAAATTTGGCACCAGCAATGGCGGGAACTGATTTGTTTACGCATATTAAGTATATGACTTATACGACAGTTCCTACTTTTATTGTAACAGTTGTTTTCTTTTTGATTTTAGGGTTTACGCAAGAGACAACTGGAAATGCAGATATAGAAACAATGTTGATTGATATAAAAAAAGCGTTTGATGTAACCCCTTTTTTATTTTTGGTTCCACTTTTGGTTATTGTGCTGATCGTAAAGAAGACACCACCATTAATTGCTCTTTTAGCAGGTACGATATTGGGAGGAGTTTTTGCATTAATATTTCAACCTAATGTGGTTGCTCAAGTAGCCGAAGTAGAATCTTTAAATTTTAAATCAGCATATAAAGGAGTAATGAAAGCTATTACTGTTAAAACCTCAGTAGTAACAGATAATGAGGTGTTAAAAGACTTGTTTTCAGCAGGAGGGATGGTGAAAATGTTAAATACAGTTTGGTTGATACTTTTAGCCATGGTTTTTGGTGGAATTATGGATGCTATTGGAGCTTTAGCAAGAATAAGTAGGTTTATGTTGGACTTATTTGATTCTGTTTTTGGTCTTTTTACAAGTACAGTCTTCACTTGTATTGGACTTAACTTAACAGCTTCCGATCAATATTTGGCGATTGTTGTTCCAGGGAAAATGTATGCAAAGGCTTATCAAGATAAGGGGTTAGCACCAGAAAACTTGAGTAGAACTTTGGAAGATTCAGGAACGGTAACATCAGTGTTAATTCCATGGAATACATGTGGAGCTTATCATTCAGGAGTCTTGGGTGTGCCCGTTGTAGATTATGCTTTTTACGCTATGTTTAACTGGTTAAGCCCGTTTATGACCTTATTATTTGCTGCTTTTAGAATTAAAATTAGACAGATCGTTAAGAAGGATTAGTTCTTTCAGTTCTTAAAATACAAATGTGTTTATAAGTTTTTTTATTGAACTATGTTATTGGTGTTTTCATTCCAATAATAGCTGTCAGGATATGCTCTTTCTCCAAAAACGGCAGTTCCTACACGGATAATGGTAGCCCCTTCTTCAATTGCTATTTCAAG
This sequence comes from Tenacibaculum xiamenense, assembly GCF_964513065.1. Taxonomy (NCBI): domain Bacteria; kingdom Pseudomonadati; phylum Bacteroidota; class Flavobacteriia; order Flavobacteriales; family Flavobacteriaceae; genus Tenacibaculum; species Tenacibaculum xiamenense. The sequence goes on along the minus strand of NZ_CAZEQU010000011.1, from coordinate 71,777 downwards.
GTCGCCACTCATCCCCATGGAAAGTTCTTTCATACTAACATTAGAAATGTTTTCTGAAATGATGGCCTGTTGAAGTTGTTTTAAAAGTTGAAAGCACTCTCTGACTTTTTCTTTATCAGCACTAAATAAACCTATCGTCATAAGTCCTTTTATATGGATTCTATCAAAATGCGCGATTTGCTTAATTAAAGAAATAGCATTATCTGGAGAAACTCCAAATTTGCTCTTTTCTGCTGAGGTATTAACCTGAATAAAAACATTCATGTGTTTGTTTTCAAAAGTGAGTCTCTTTTGTAGTTTTTCAGCAAGACTTAAACGATCTAAAGATTGAATACAGGTAACACCGTACCGAAGTACTTCTTTTATTTTGTTACTTTGTAAGTGACCAATGAAATGTTTCTCATGTGGAACTGATAATAAGGCTTCATATTTTTCCTTTACTTCCTGAACCTTGTTTTCCCCTATTAACCTTTCATTATTGGATAGAGCTACTTTAATATTTTCAGGTTTCACAGTTTTCGTAGCTAAAAGAAGTTGTACTTCAGACACTTCTCTTTTAGAGTTAACACAGGCACTTTCAATTCTTGCGTGTATCTCTCTCAGATTATCAACTATGGATGAGTTCGTTGGCATGAGTTTTTTCTTTTACTTTTTCTTGAAGAATAATTTCTTTTTTAACTTGATTTTCTGTTAAATCCTTGGCTTCCGCATAGGAAATATTATAAGTTCTCTTAGTGTTTTGAAATTGTTCCGGAAACCTGGATAATATTTCGTCATAATAAATATCTAATTCATAAGTGCTGGGAAGTTCAAATGAAAGTTTTATTTCAAAGCGTCGAAGAAGTGCATGGTCAATCACTTCTACGAAATTGGTTGCACATATTAAGAGTATATTGCTGGGAATATGATCAATAAGTTGTAATAATGTGTTCACAACGCGCTTCATTTCACCTGAATCCTTAGTGTCATAATCTCTTAACTTTCCAAGGGAATCAAATTCGTCAATAAAGAGAACGGCATTTTCTCTAGTTGCTTTTTTAAAACTCAAGCTAATATTTCGGGAAGTTTCCCCAAGTTTGCTTGAAATGAATTCACTTAAATCAAGTGTTATGATCTTTTTATCTAGTTTTTTAGCAATGGCTTTTGCAGTTGCTGTTTTACCACAACCACTAGCACCATGAAATAGTATTTTATTAGTTACAGATAAATCATATTGTTTTAATAAAGTCAGATAAGTGTATTCATCAATTACTTGTTCTAGTTTGTCTTGATTTGCTTTGCTTAAATGAATACTATTTAAATCTAGTTTAATAGCATTGGGATTGGTAATAATATCGTAGCTCATAGTTTTTATAATTCTTTAATAGCGTGTTCAGGGCAATCAATTCTTAATTCATTCGTCTTTAGTTCCAATTCAAGAAGTTTGCAATAATGAGAATTGTTACTAAATAAATAGTTGTTGCAAGTGGTACACATACGTTGTATGGTAATTACTTCAGCCTTATTTAAACTAGCAATAAGGTTAAGCAAGCCATCTAGAATAACTTCTTTTTTAGTAGAATCCATACTCTCAAGTGTCTTTTCGAGAGGTTTGGTAAAAATAGAACTTTGTCTTGCGATAACCATTCCCTTGTTAGTGAGAGATATTGTATAACTTCTGGTATCTTTGGTATCACTTTCTTTTTTGATTAATTCTTTCCTGTGCAAAGCTTTAATACTATCACTAATAGTGGCTTTGGTCATGTTAAACTCTTTGGCCAAGTAACTGACTTTACAATGATCTTTGGAATGAAATAATAGAAAAATTAGAATTTGAATCTGAATTGGACTCAATGAGTTTTTTTTACTCTCGTCCCATAATAGAACTCTAAAGGCCTCAGAGATACGTTCTAAGGAAACAACAATTTTGCTGTCTATTTTTTTATCTTGGATAATAGGATTAAAAGAAGACATAAGAAAAGTTTTTGCTTCACAAAATTAGTAATCCTAACTATGTGAAGCAAAAAAATAGACTAATTTTTTAAATCCTCTAACGAAGCTCCGAAATTAATATGGAGAACGTTTCCTGTTGGAGTGATTAGTGCGGGGACTGATTTAACTTGCTTATTTTCTGCTTCGGAAACCCGATTTGATTGCTCTCCTAAATGAACAATTTCAACGTTATTTTCACCTATAAGTGTAATTATTTCTTCTTCAGCGGTTATACAAACTGGACATCCTGCATGATAAAAAATTGATTTTGACATGATTTTTAAATTTTAAAATTACAGTTGCAAATATAGTTAGGTTTCCTAACTAAAAAAATATTTTGTAAACTTTTTTAAAACTCTTGTAATTTTGCGCTATGAATTTTCCTGAAAAATTAAAGAGAAAAATAGAGCTTAGAAAAAATCAAAACTCACTTCGGTTTCTTGGAGAGGGTAATAACCTAATTGATTTTTCTTCCAACGATTATCTCGGTTTGTCGAAATCGAAAGAGCTTCATTTTGAGATAACTGAATGTTTAAAGAGATTGGAGGTAAACCAAAATGGAGCAACAGGTTCTCGTTTACTTTCAGGAAATCATAAGCTTTATAATTTAGTAGAAGATGAATTGTGTTCAATTCACAATTCAGAATCGGCTTTGATTTTTAATTCGGGGTACAATGCCAACTTAGGCATATTTTCAAGCATACCACAAAGAGGAGACATTATTTTATATGATGAGTTTATCCATGCCTCGATAAGAGACGGGATACAACTTTCTAATGCGAAATCTTATAAATTCAAACATAATAGTAATGAAGATTTAGAGGGCAAACTTGAAATGTTCTCCGTAAAAAATAATGGTACAGACCAAGAAATTTATGTAGTGACTGAATCTGTTTTTTCTATGGATGGAGATTCTCCTCATTTAGAAGCAATGATTCAGGTATGTAAGAAACATGGAGCTTATTTTATAGTTGATGAAGCACATGCTTTGGGGGTCTTTGGTCAAAATGGAAAGGGACTTACTCAAAAACTAGGAATAGAAAGTGACATTTTTGCAAGAGTTTTTACCTTTGGTAAGGGGTTAGGTTGTCATGGTGCTGTTGTTTTAGGGAGTAAAGAGTTGAAACAGTTTTTAGTAAATTATTCTCGTAGCTTTATATATACTACAGGTTTGGCTCCTCATTCAATTGCAACAATTAAAACGTCTTATGAATTTTTGCTTGGGAGCAAAGGTGAAGAAAGGCAACAACTTCTTGAAGCCAATATTCAACATTTTAGAGAAATAGCAAAGGAGTTAGGATTGAATTTCATCAAAAGCTCTTCGGCAATACACTGCTGCATTATTTCTGGAAATGAAAAGACAAAGAATATAGCCAAGAACCTGTCTGAAAGCGGTTTTGACGTTAAACCTATTTTATCTCCTACTGTGGCAAAAGGAAAGGAAAGATTAAGGTTTTGTTTACACAGTTACAATACTTCCAATCAAATTACCGAAGTTCTCCAGAAGCTTGCTACCTTTGTTTCGTATTGATTGTAAAACTATTTTTTAAATGCAAAAAAAGTATTTCATAACTGGAATTTCAACGGAAGTTGGTAAAACGGTGGTTTCGGCTATTGTAACGGAAGCTTTGGAGGCAGATTATTGGAAGCCTGTACAAGCTGGAGAATTGGAGAATTCTGATACTCATAAAGTGCGTAATTTGATATCTAATCGAAAGTCTATTTTTCACAGCAATGCTTATGCATTAGAAACTCCAATGAGTCCACATGCCGCTGCTGAAATTGATGGAGTTTCCATTGAATTGAAATCTATCGAAGAGCCAGAAACTGAAAATAATTTAGTGGTCGAAGGTGCTGGAGGATTACTTGTTCCTTTAAATGATACAGATACAATTTTAGATTTAATTAAACCTGACTACAAAGTCATTGTAGTTTCTCGTCATTATTTAGGAAGTATCAATCATTCTTTGTTAACAATAAACTTGTTGAAGGAAAAAGGATTTGATGTTTCTATTATTTATTCTGGAGAAGAACACAAAACAACCGAGAGTATCATCGAAAAAATGACTAATGTTCGAGTAATCGGACGAATTGATGAAGAACCTTATTTTGATAAGAATGTAATTAAAGAATATGCGGATCTTTTTAGAAATAATCTCTAGGAACAAGTATATACTTTTAACAAAAAAACTACATAAATGACGCTAAGAGAACGTGATAAAAAGCATTTGTGGCACCCGTTAACACAACATAAATTACATCCTGATCATTTGGCAATAACAAAAGCCAAGGGAGCACTGCTCTTTGATGATACTGGTAAAGAATATATTGATGGAATAGCTTCTTGGTATACTTGTATGTATGGGCATTGTAACGACTACATTACGGATAAGGTTTCCAAGCAAATGAAAGAGTTAGATCATGTAGTTTTTGCGGGATTTACTCACGAACCTGCTATAAAGTTGTCGGAAGAACTCATTAAGATTTTACCAGATAATCAACAGAAGATATTCTTTTCCGATAATGGTTCTACTTCAGTTGACGTAGCCATAAAAATGGCTTTACAATATCACTTTAATCAAGGAGATAAAAGAAACAAAGTAATAGCACTTGAAGGAGGTTTTCATGGAGATACTTTTGGAGCAATGTCCGTTTCAGGGTTATCAGTATATAACGGTCCTTTCGAAGACTTTTTTATTGATGTGGAAAGAATTTCTGTTCCAACCAAGGAGAATTTCTCAGAGGTAAAAACGCAGTTTGAAAGGTTATTAACAGATCATAAAGTAGCAGCCTTTATCTATGAACCATTAGTGCAAGGTGCTGCAGCTATGAAAATGCATGATGCTTCATTAATTGATGAACTTTTAGCCATTGCGAAAGAGCATGGTGTTGTTACCATTGCGGATGAGGTGATGACGGGATTCGGAAAAACGGGTAAAAACTTTGCTTCCGAACATTTACAAAACTTACCGGACATTATGTGTTTGTCAAAGTCCTTGACAGCTGGTTTAGTACCTATGGCAATTACAAGTTGTTCTCAGCAAATTTACGATGCCTTTTTAAGTGATGAACTCGGTAAAGGTTTTTTTCATGGACATACCTATTCGGCAAATCCTACAGCTTGTGCAGCAGCTTTAGCAGGAATCGAATTGTTGCAAAGTGAAAAAATACAGTCAAGAATTAAGAATATTATAGATTCTCATAAAGCATTTGAAGAAAAAATAAAGAACCATCCTAAAGTTAAAGAAACGCGTCAGTTAGGTGTAATTTTCGCTTTGGACTTAAACATAGAAATGGAACGTTATGGTAACCTTCGTTATCAATTATTTGACTTTTTTATGAAAAATGGCGTTTGTCTACGTCCGTTAGGAAGTACTATTTATATACTGGCTCCATTTGTCATTACTGATGAACAATTGAACAAAATTTATACAACTATTGAAAAAGCATTAGATACTTTCTAATGCTTTTTCAAGTAGGTTTATCTGTTCTTGAGTTTCTTTTATTTCAACATATAAATCTTCAAAAGCCCATTCTCCATCGGTTTTAATTCCTCTTACAATTAAAAAACCTTCACCTTTACTTCCTTTTATCGGAATTGAAAAGTCTACTTTTCCATCGTTGTTGTGAAGAGAAATATTTCCATTTGGAAACCCATCTTTTTCAATCGGACTTCCTAAAATTGAAAGGACTTTATCATTATTATTGGCTTGTTCGAGGGCATATTCAACAGGAGTAGCATTATTAATCATATTTGAAACCCCAAAAATAGCAGCTCCAATACCAAAAATAAAGAGTAAAATAATACCTAAGCACCCACTTACGGGAATAAACCATAACCAATTTCTACTAAACCAACTTTTTTGATTTTGATCTGACATAATAATTTTTTAATTAGGATTAAATTTGATTGAGTTCTTATAATACGACTTAAATTTAGTTGAAATGTTACAGGAATAATAGTACATTAATCATGTTATATTTCCATAAAAATTAATAAGAAGCTAATTCTGAAATTAGTCATTTCTTGTAAAAAAGAGGCTATTGCACTTGTAAAAGCTTAAAATCTCTAGGAAATTAGAAGGTAGTGGGGATAATAAGTTTTATTTTTGTCAAAATTTTTTTGGGTTTGAATAGAAGAATATCCATTACCTCACTTGCATCGTTATCCGCATTAGGGAGTACTTTTGAGGAAATTTGGGACAACTATACTGAGGATAAACATTTTCTTAATGAAAGGGAATATGAAAATTTTAATGCTTGGGTTGCCGAGCTGAAAACTTCAGATCAAAGGTTTATTGAAGAGCTACGAAGTTCTGATATAAAGTATAAAGATTTAGATGATTCTGTTTTGTTTTCATTATTTGTTGCTCGAAGGGCAGTTGAAATGGCAAACTGGAAGCCTGAGGATAATTTCGGGATTAACATTGGTTCTTCAAGGGGAGCAACTTCATTATTTGAGAAATACCATCAAGAGTATTTGGAAACAGGGAAGTCGTCAACTATTAGTTCTCCAACTACGACCTTAGGGAATATCTCTTCATGGATTGCACATGATCTTCAAACAAATGGACCAGAAATATCACATTCAATTACTTGTTCTACTGGATTACATTCACTATTGAATGGAGTAGCCTGGATTTTATCGGGGATGACAAATAAATTTTTAGTTGGAGGAAGCGAGGCTTCGCTAACAGGTTTTACCATTGCTCAAATGAAAGCATTAAAAGTATATGCTAGCAACAGTGATGAGTTTCCATGTAAGGCTTTAGATTTAAATAAGAAGAAAAACACCATGGTGTTGGGAGAAGGAGCCTCAGTGGTATGTTTGGAGGATGGTGAACAAGATAATGCCTTAGCAATTATCGAAGGAGTTGGATATGCTACGGAAGTACTAAAGCACAATATTTCAATATCAACAAACGCTGACTGTTTCCAAAAATCGATGAAAATGGCGCTACAGAATACTGAGTTAAGCGATGTAGATGTCATTGTAATGCACGCACCGGGAACCATTAAAGGAGATAAGTCGGAGCTCAATGCAATCAAAAAAGTATTTGGAAGTAATTGTCCTTTTTTGACAACTAATAAGTGGAAGTTAGGACATACTTTCGCTACATCTGGTTTGTTAAGTTTAGAACTGGCAATTTTAATGATGCAAAACCAAAAAGTAATTCATGTTCCATTTGTTGAGAAACAGGAAGAACCAAATAAGATAAATAAAGTATTGATAAATGCCGTTGGTTTTGGAGGTAATGCGGTGTCTGTGTTAATTAAGAATAAAGCTTAATTAAGTGAGATCAGATAGTTAAAAAAAAGCGACGAAAAATAGAATCGAAATATAGGAGTGTTTAAAACTTACTTAATCGGTAAAAAAGTCAAAAGCATAAATTAATTATTAGTACTTTTGAGTCTTCAAACAACTAACAAGTAAACTTAAGTTTATGAGCGACGTAAGAAATGATTGGACAAAAGAAGAGATATTAGCTATTTATAATAAGCCGTTAATGGAGCTTTTATATGAAGCCGCTTCATTACATAGAAAATATCACGATCCAAATACAGTACAAGTTAGTACCCTAATATCAATAAAAACAGGAGGCTGCTCTGAAGATTGTGGATATTGCCCACAGGCGGCTCGTTATCATACCAATGTTGAAGGAAATGATTTAATGACCGTTAACCAGGTGAAAGCTCAAGCATTAAGAGCAAAGTCTGGTGGTTCATCAAGAGTTTGTATGGGAGCTTCTTGGAGAAATGTTAAGGATGGTCCTGAATTTGATCAAGTTTTGGAAATGGTGAGGACTATTAACAAGCTTGATATGGAGGTATGTTGTACACTTGGAATGGTTACCGAAAATCAAGCAAAGCGTTTGGCTGAAGCTGGATTGTATGCCTATAACCACAATATTGATACTTCAGAAGACTATTATGATGATGTAATTTCTACAAGAGCATTTAAAGATAGAATTGACACTATTGAAAATGTAAGAAAAACCAATGTAACGGTTTGCTCTGGAGGTATTATTGGTATGGGAGAAAGTTTAGAAGATAGAGCAGGAATGCTTGAAACATTAACAAGATTCTCTCCTCACCCAGAGTCGGTACCAATTAATGCCTTAGTAGCGGTAGAAGGAACTCCTATGGAAGATCAACCGCCAGTTAATATTTTTGAAATGGTGAGAATGGTGGCGACTGCACGTATTGTGCTTCCTGAATCTCAAGTTCGTTTATCAGCGGGTAGAACACAAATGAGTAGAGAAGGACAAGCAATGTGTTTCTTTGCTGGAGCCAATTCGATATTTGCTGGAGATAAGTTGTTAACCACTCCAAATCCAGATATAAAGGAAGACATGATAATGTTTGAAGAATTAGGGTTAAATCCTCAGAAAGCATTCTACAAACACGAACAAAGAGAGTCTATTGAGGCCGAAAAATCTGAATACAAGGCTTTAGGTGAAAAACCAAAGTGGACAAGACCAGGGCATAAGATTGAAAGAAATGAGCAAAAGAAGAAAGAAGCCATCGCTTTTAAGAAAGAAGTTCATGCTTTGAAGAAAGAAGCTCTCTCTTTGAAAGAAGAGGATCTGGTTTTGAAGAAAGATAATGCAGTTTTAAAAGAAAAATAAGGTAAATACCGCCATAAAGAAAAGCATTCATTAATTCTTATATTAATGAATGCTTTTTTAACAAAGAGCTATGCAAAAAACTTCATAACAATTTCTTAACTTTACATTTGGAAAAATTGGAAGCAATGGGACTACAATTACAAAACGTAGATAGAGTCGAAACGATTACCAAAGAAGACTTTATTAAGAATTATTTTAAACCTCAAAAACCTGTGGTAATTGAGCGTTTTATTGAAGATTGGCCGGCATATTCAAAATGGTCTTTAGATTATATGAAAGAGGTTGCAGGAGATAAGACTGTTCCTTTATATGATGATAGACCTGTAGATTATAAAGATGGATTTAATGAACCTCATGCTACCATGAAAATGAGAGAGTATGTGGACTTATTAAAAAAAGAACCAACTAAGTTTAGAATCTTTTTGTGGAATATTTTAAAGGAAGTTCCACAGCTTCAAAAAGATTTTAAATTTCCGGATTTTGGATTGCGATTAATGAAAGGTTTGCCTATGCTTTTCTTTGGAGGTCGTGATTCATATACTTTTATGCATTACGATATTGATTTGGCCAATATTTTTCATTTTCACTTTGAGGGGAAGAAGAAATGTATTTTGTTCGATCAGAAGCAAAACAAATACTTATATAAAATTCCAAACTCGTTAATTACCAGAGAGGATATTGACTTTAACGATCCGGATTTTGAAAAATGGCCTGCACTTAAAAATGCAAAAGGATATGTAGCAGAGCTTGAGCATGGAAATGTTTTATACATGCCTGAAGGTTGGTGGCACTATATGAGATATGTTACACCAGGTTTTTCAATGAGTTTAAGAGCAATTGCCAGAAATCCAAAAAACTTAGGAAAAGCTGTTTACAATGTTTTTATCATGAGAACCGTAGATAATATCATGAGAAGAATAAAAGGTCAGAAATGGATTGATTGGAAAAATGAGCAAGCTGTTATTAGAACCAACAAAAGAAATAATGTTTCAGTTTAATAACGATTGAAATTAGATATAAAAAAAGGACTTGAAATTTTCAAGTCCTTTTTTATTTGTTGTTTTTGCTACAATTATTTAGCTGCAGCATATCTTCTTTCAACTTCATTCCAGTTAATTACTTTGAAGAAAGCATCAATATAATCTGGACGACGGTTTTGGTAGTTTAAGTAGTATGCATGTTCCCAAACATCTAATCCTAAGATAGGAGTTCCTCCACATGATACACCTGGCATTAATGGGTTGTCTTGGTTTGGAGTTGAACAAACTTCAACTTTTCCCCCTTTGTGAACACATAACCAAGCCCATCCTGAACCAAATTGAGTAGCTGCTGCCTTAGAAAAAGCATCGATAAAAGCTTCTTTCGATCCAAATTCAGCTTCAATAGCATCTTTTAATTCACCAGATAAATAACCTCTATCTTCTGGGTTCATTACAGTCCAAAATAAAGAGTGATTATAAAAACCTCCACCATTGTTACGAACAGCTCCATTGTTCATGTCTAAATTAGCAAGAATGTCTTCGATAGATTTATCGGCTAAATCTGACCCTTCAATAGCTGCATTTAATTTACTAGTGTATCCAGCGTGGTGTTTTCCATGGTGAATCTCCATAGTTTTAGCATCTATATGAGGTTCTAAAGCGTCGTGAGCATATCCTAATTCTGGTAATTCAAAAGCCATAATTTCTTAATTTTTAAAAGTTTAATTTTTTTAATTTTTCGAACGTAAATTTAGGATAAAAAAATAAGGCAAACAACCGTTTGCCTTATGGATATATTATATAGCTATAAAATTTATTTATACTATTCGTAAACTGGTTTTTCATCTAATGAAAACTCATTCATAAAACTTTCTGCTTTAGCAACAAGTTGTTTACTTCCGCAATAAAATGGAACTCTTTGATGCAGTTCTGTTGGTTTAATATCGAGTATTCTTGTGAAACCATCGGAAGCAGTTCCTCCTGCTTGCTCACATATAAAAGCCATAGGATTACATTCGTATAACAGACGTAATTTTCCCTTCGGGTTTATAGCTGTTGCAGGATAAATATAAACTCCTCCTTTAATAAGGTTTCTGTGAAAGTCAGAAACTAAAGAACCAATATATCTTGCTGTATAAGGTCTGTTATCCTCTTTGTTTAGTTCTTTACAGTGAATTAAAAAGCGTTTCATTCCTTCCTGAAAATGCGTGAAATATCCTTCACTTACCGAGTAAATTTTTCCTAACTCTGGAAACTTCATATTTGGATGTGATAAATAGAAAGTACCAATCGCTGGATTCAAGGTAAATCCATTGACACCATTTCCTGTTGTAAATACTAACATGGTTGAAGTTCCATAAGCAACATACCCAGCAGCTACTTGCTCATTACCTCTCTGTAAAAAGTCTTCTTGAGTGGCGGGCGTTCCCACTGGAGAAACTCTTCGGTAAATAGAAAAAATAGTTCCAACAGAAACATTTACATCGATATTCGAAGAACCATCTAATGGATCCATTAATAGTACGTATTTGTTTTCGTTGGTTTTGTTGTTTCCTTCAACAACAACGTAATCATCCTCCTCTTCGCTGGCAATACCACAAACAATCTCCCTATTAATTAAGGTTTGCTTAAACAAATCATTCGCTAAAACATCAAGTTTCTGTTGTGCTTCACCTTGAACGTTAATGTCTCCAGCAGCACCAGTAATATCAACTAACCCGGCTTTTCTGATTTCGTGGTTAACTACTTTAGCAGCCAAACGAATAGAGTTAATTAAGCGTGAAAGCTCTCCTGATGAATATTTGAAAGATTTTTGATTACTGATGATAAACTCACCGAGCGTCATATGCTTATTATTCATGTTAAAAAATTCTCTGGTTGTAAGCACAAAGATGCCAACTTTTTATCTTTTTACAACGTTTTCGTACTTTAAAATTTTTCAACAAATTAAAATGATGTGTTTTAAATTATTGGATTATTTTCATCAATAGGTTTTCAAAGTATCTTTACACAAAAAATCGACAATGGGTTTTATTATTAGAAACGGTGAGGTACATGATGTAAAAGCGATTCTTGGATTGATTAAAGAATTGGCTGAATTTGAGAAATTACCAAATGAAGTTGAGGTAACGGAAGATGATTTAATACGTGATGGTTTTTCTTCAAATCCTAAGTTTAAAACATTTGTAGCAGAAGAACCTAATGGAACAATCATTGGAATGGCTCTTTTTTATGAAAGATATTCAACTTGGAAAGGAAGAATAATTCATTTAGAAGATTTAATGGTAACGCAATCAAAAAGAGGAGTTGGAGCAGGAAAAGCTTTGTATACTGCAGTATTAAAATATGCTCATGTACAAGGATGTAAAAGAGTTTCTTGGGAAGTGTTAGATTGGAATAAGAGCGCTATCGATTTTTACGAAAGTACTGGAGCAGCCATTTTAGATGGTTGGCAAGTTGTACAGATGAATGAAAAAAGTTTAAAAGAATTTGTAGAGAGAAACTAAATAATGAGAATATTTAAGTTTGGAGGTGCATCGGTAAAAGATGCCGAGGCAGTAAAGAATGTTGTAAGGGTATTACAACATGAAGGAGCTGAAAATACATTAGTGGTAATATCAGCTATGGGTAAAATGACAAATGCCTTTGAGGTATTAATTGAGGCCTATTACAATAAACAAAATAACTTGAATGAAGCCTTAACGTTTATTCAAGACTTTCACAATAATATGATTCAAGGCCTGTTCGTTGATGAAAATCATAAAGTTGAGAATAAGGTAAACGATTTATTTGGTAAGCTAAGCGGTTTTCTAATAAGTAATGAATCAAGAAACTATAATTATGTATATGATCAAATTGTAGGATATGGAGAGTTATTGTCTACAACTATTGTAAGTGAATATTTAAGGAAAGTAGGGATAGAAAATACTTGGTTGGATGTAAGAGAGTATATAAAAACAGATACAAACCATAGAGATGCAAAAATTGATTGGGAGCTTACAGAGAAAACTATTAAAGAAAAGGTAAATACCCAAAAATTAAATATTACTCAAGGATTTATTGGAAGTAATAATGATGTTACTACCACATTGGGAAGAGAAGGTTCCGATTATACTGCAGGTATTTTTGCCTATTGTTTAAATGCCGATAGTGTAACTATTTGGAAAGATGTGGAAGGAGTGCTGAATGCTGACCCAAGGGTTTTTTCTGAAACAGAATTGTTACAAGAAATTTCATATACTGAGGCAATAGAAATGGCGTTTTATGGAGCTTCGGTAATTCATCCAAAAACAATACAACCTCTTGAAAAAAGGGATATTCCTCTATACGTTCGTTCCTTTGATGACTTAGATAAGCAGGGAACAAAAGTGAGTAAAGGAGTTTTATTAAAGCCTTTAGTATCATGTTTTATTGTGAAGAAGAATCAAATTTTGATATCTATATCAGCGAAGGATTTCTCTTTTATGGTAGAAAACAATATCAGCCATGTGTTTAGAAAATTACATGAATATAGATTAAAAGTAAACTTAATTCAGAATTCAGCTCTAAGCTTTTCAGTATGTGTTGATGATAAGTTTAAAAACTTCGAAAAGTTTTATGAAGAACTTCAAGAAACTTATAAGATCAAGTCTTACAAGGAAGTAACCTTGTATACCATTAGGCATTTTAACGATGATGCAATTAGTACAATCAGAAAGCGAGGTAAATCATTAATTAGACAAATAAATACAGAAACAGCTCAATTAGTCATCCAAGAAAACATGTAAAGCTCATAAATTTACGCTATATTTGCGGTTATGTCTAACTATATCTAAACATGGGATTAGTAACACCGAAGGAGGTCGCAAAAGCAATTGGAGTAGACAAGTTTGGAGTCTTTGGAACGTTTTCAGGCTGGCTGTTGATGAAAATTTTGCGTATCTCAAAAGCCAATGAGGTATACAATAAACACAAGCATAAGAAAGATTTACCTTTTTTAAATGGTTTGTTGGAAGAGTTTCAAATTGAGTTTGAAATTCCAGAAGAGGATTTGAAGAGAATACCTAAAGACGGTCCTTTTATTACCATATCTAACCATCCATTAGGTGGTATAGATGGTATCTTACTATTAAAACTTTTAGTTGAGCATAGAGCTGATTATAAAATTATAGCAAACTTTTTATTACATAGAGTTGATCCTTTGAAACCTTATGTAATGCCTGTGAATCCTTTTGAAGGACATAAGGATGCCAAGTCGAGTGTTGCTGGTATAAAAAATGCGTTATTACATTTAAGAGAAGGAAAACCTCTAGGTATCTTTCCAGCAGGTGAAGTGTCTACTTATCGTGATGGAAAGCTTATGGTGGATAAGGAGTGGGAACAGGGGGCTGTTCGTTTGATTAAAAAGGCGAAGGTTCCAGTAATTCCTATTTATTTCCATGCTAAGAACAGTCGACTGTTCTACTTTTTGTCAAAAATAAGTGATACGCTCCGTACAGCAAAATTGCCTTCTGAGCTTTTGTCACAGAAGCATCGAACAATAAAAGTTAGAATTGGAAAGCCTATTTCAGTGAAGGATCAGGAAGCTTACCCTGAGATTCCAGATTTTTACCAATTCTTAAGAAGGAAAACGTACATGTTAGCGAATCCATATGAAAAGTCTCCTCAAAAGATTTTATCGTCGCAGCATTTAAAAATTCCAAAGAAAGCAAAGAATATTTCTTCACAGAAAAACCCAGAATTATTTTTAAAAGAAGTTGAAAAGTTAAGAGCTTCTGATGCGCGTTTACTTAAGAGTAAAAATTATGAGGTGTTTTTTGCAAGCGCAAAACAAATTCCTAATTTACTTCATGAAATTGGTAGACTTCGAGAGATAACTTTTAGAGAGGTAGGGGAAGGAACAAATAAGTCTTTAGATTTAGATAAATATGATAGGTATTATTATCACATGTTCCTTTGGGATAGTGATAAAAACTGCTTGGCTGGAGCATACAGAATGGGCCTTGGTAAAGAAATTTACAAACGATATGGCATTAACGGTTTTTATATTCAAACATTGTTTAGAATAGAGCCAGAGTTATATTCAATGATGGAAGGATCAATTGAAATGGGAAGGGCTTTTATTATAAAACAATACCAACAAAAACCTATGCCATTGTTTTTGCTTTGGAAGGGTATTGTTCATGTAACTTTGCGTTACCCTGATCATAAATATTTAATTGGTGGCGTTAGTATTAGTAATCAGTTTTCGGAGTTTTCTAAGTCGCTTATGATTGAGTTTATGAAGTCTCATTATTATGATCCATATATTGCTCAATATATTCGTCCAAAGAAAGAATTTAAAGTTAAGCTAAAGGATACTGATAAAGATTTTGTTTTCGATGAAACGGAAGCAGATTTACAAAAGTTTGATAAAATAATAGATGAAATTGAGCCAGGGGCATTAAGAATACCAGTTTTAATTAAGAAATATGTTAAGCAGAATGCGAGATTGGTAGCATTTAATGTAGACCCGAAGTTTAACAACGCTGTTGATGGGTTAATGTATATTAAAGTTTCAGATATACCGGATAGTACGGTTAAGCCTGTTATGGAAGAGTTTCAAGCAGAATTGGAAAGAAGAGCTAGTGAATCAGCCAATGTAGGTGTAGAGTAGCTTAAAAACTCAATAATAGAAATAAAAAAAGTCTCCAATTTGGAGACTTTTTTTATTTTAAATATGATGAATTACGCTTTAGCGTGACATTCGTTTTTACAGTCATCAGTGCAAGCCATTTTCTTATCTTTTCTATCACAACATTCTTTAGTTGCAGCAGTATCTTTTCCTTCTTCTTTTTTACAACAGCTTTTTTTGTCACCTTCTTTGCAAGATGCTTTCTTTGAAGATTCTGTTGCTTTATAGGTAGTCCCATCTGCAATTCCATCAATAAAAGCTATAATATCTTTCTTGTTTGTTTTATTGGCATCATATTTTACATTCGCCATGTTGTCTGCAAATACAACGTCCGCATCAATAATACCTTCTTTTTTAGAAAGTTTTGAAGCTATTGTTTTTGCACAGCCTATTTCACAAGTCATTCCAGAAATAGCAAAGCTTGCTTCTTCTATTTTGGCAGCAACTTCTTCTTTCTGAGATTCTACTTCTTTGTTTCCTTCTTTTTTACAGCTTACTGTAAAAAAACACACTAAGGCAAATGCTATTAATAATTTTTCAATTTTCATCACTTTAAATTATAGGATTATTATACAAATTTATTAATAAAATGGCATTATCGTATATAAATAGTCGATTTTTGTGCTCAAAATGAACGGATAATGAATGGGGCACAACAAAAATGGATTTATCTAATAGTTCTTTCTCTTATTTGGGGAAGTTCTTTTATTTTAATGAAAAAGGCTTTAATTGGTTTAACACCAATTCAACTTGGAGCATTGAGAGTAATTATTACTGGTGTTTTTTTATTGATAATTGGTTATTCATCAATAAAAAAAATACAAAAGCATCATTGGAAGTGGGTTTTGTTAAGTGCGTTATTAGGTACTTTTTTCCCAGCTTTTTTGTATGCTTATGCAGTAAAAGGAATAGATAGTTCGATAGCATCAATTTTGAACTCGATTACTCCATTTAATGCTTTATGGATTGGAGCAACTTTTTTCAGTTTTAGTTTTAAAAGAAGTCAGTTACTTGGAATATTTATTGGTCTCATAGGAACGGTAACACTAATACTCCAAGGAGCAAATATGAATCCTGACCAAAATTATTGGTATGCCTTGTTGCCAATAATTTCTTCTTTTGGATATGCCTTTAATGTGAATATTATAAAGAAATATTTACAAGATATTGATGCTTTAGCAATCACTGCAGGTAATTTTGTTTTAATTATTATACCGGCATTGGTTGTATTAGCGTATACTGGATTCTTTACATCTTTTGAATTAACATCGGAAACAAAACCTGCTTTAGGTTATATCTTTATTTTGGCCATAGTAGGAACGGGGTTAGCTAAGATTATATTCAATAAATTAATTCAAATATCGTCACCAATTTTTTCAACTTCAGTAACCTATTTAATACCAATTGTAGCCGTAATGTGGGGTGTTATTGATGGAGAAAAGTTGAGTCTTTTACAGTTACTGGCAGGAATTATAATCTTGCTTGGTGTGTATTTGGTAAATAAAAAAAAATAAAGAGCCAAGGTTTTCCTTGGCTCTTCTTACAATTAAATGATTTATACTATAAACTGCCCATGCAGTCTGAGTAATGTTGTTGAAAAACAGTTTCCATAGTGACATCATCATCTAGGTATCCTCCAGATACACCATCGGCATGAGCACCTGCGCTAGCCCAAACATTACAAAAAGATTCTGGCGTATCAAGAATCCCTCCGTTTGTAGCTTTTAATTCTTCTTTACTCAATTTTTTTACTCCTGTTAAATTTTCTAACATTTTTTATATAATTTAAATTAATTTCTTCCAATATAAGGAAAATTTTCTATTTAAAGTCTTCGTCAGAAACACCTTCGTTCACTTTAGCGTCTTTAAGAGTAAAGCTAATTTTTTGTGGTCCAAAACTTCCGGTTTTTTTACTAGGGAATAAAACTCCATTGAACTCTTTATAATCACTAAACGTAGATTCTTGGTTCTGTGTTCTACCTCCCATATTCGTAGTTTGTGCTTCTTTTATTTTTAAACCAGTTTTTACATCAAAGTAAAGCTGTATTGAGATCATTTTCCCTTTGCGGGTAATAACATAAACTTCTTTTCCGTCAAGAGACTCAATACCTGTTAATTTTGATTCTTGATCATTTAAGTAACCAAGTTCAGGAAAAGTACCTAAAGAGAAGTTCATCTCTGTAGCAATATTTGGAGGTAATGGTTGTCCGTTAACTTTAACAGCCTCTTTATTCATAACCATATTCATCATAACGTTTCCGTTCATAGCCATAGCATTTCCGTAGTTTGCTGAAGTTCTTTTTTCAGTACTTTCTATTTTGTTGCCAGCCATTTCTCCTTCATAAACGACTAGTGTAGATTTTAAACCTTTAATCTTATCTGCACCGCCAATAGCGTCAAAATATTTGTTTAAAACCGTTTCTTTAGTAACTCCAGCTGGGATTTCTTTTTTCATTGCTGGCTTAGAAGAAGGATTGGCGTATTTGTCAAAATAGTTAATTTTATAATCTGCTGTTTTTTCAAGATTTGTTAATACATCAATACCTTTACCTGTAATGATAATTCTAGCTTTATCTCCGCGGAAATATTTTAATGCAGCATTTTGAACTTGTTCTAAAGTAACAGCATTAATGTTTTCTAAGTAATTTTCGTAAAAATCTTCAGGTAAATTATAACGAGCTATGTTTAATGCAAAACGAGCAGCTGTGGCAGGCTTTTGAACATTTCTTACAAAACTACCGATATACTCAGCTTTTGAATTTTTCAACTCTTCTTCAGATACTTTTTGATATCTAATTTTATTGATTTCCTTTTGAATTTCAACGACAGCACTATCAGTTACAATGTTTCTAACAGCCGCACTTGCTTTAAAAGTACCTGCTCCTTCTAATTTATTTTGAGAAATGTTTGAATATGAACCGTAAGTGTATCCTTTATCTTCACGAAGATTCATAAATAAACGAGCAGTTCCACCACCACCAAGAATATTGTTGGCTAATAAAGCAGCATAGTAATCTTTATCTCCTAATGTTAAATCAACTGAGTTAATTACAGCAACTTCTGATTGCACCGCATTTGGTACGTCAATAAAGTTAATTTCTGTGGTGCTAACATTTTGAGGTGTCGGAATGTTTGAAGGAGGAATTGTTCCACTTTTCCAAGAACCGAATAATTGCTTTACTAATTTTTTAGTGCTTTTCGGATTGATATCTCCAACAATTACTAAATAGGCGTTATTTGGTTTGTAATAAGTGGTATAGTTGTTTTTTACATCATCTAATGTAATGCTCTTTATACTTTCTTTTGTGATGAATTCACCATATGGATGATTTTTACCATATACTAAAGCATCTTCAACTCTACCTGCAATCGCTTTAACATTTTTCTCATTAGATTTAATTCCCTCTAATGTTCTTTCGACAGATTTATCAAATTCCTCTTGAGTGAACTTTGGATCTTTAATTCCATCGGCCATTAACTCTAATACCTCAGGGAAGTATTTAGTTAAAGAACGTGCATTAGCACCATTACTATTAAAGAAAACTGATGCACCTAAATAATCGATACGTTCGTTAAAATTGTCCTTAGAAATTTTTGAAGTACCGTTCCCTAGAAGACCTCCCATTAGGTCAGATAAACCAGCTTTAGTTCCTTCTGCTACTGGAGGGTTGTCAATGGTTAGTGATGCAGAAACACGAGGAAGTTTATGGTTTTCAACCATAATTACTTTCAATCCATTTGATAAATTGAACTTTTCAGCTTTTCCTAATTTAACTTTAGGAGAAGGACCCGGTTTTGGTTGTACACTTCTGTCTATTTGTTGAGCTGAAACAGCAAAAGACATGGTTACCACTGCTAATGCTGATAATATTGTTTTTTTCATAATATGTCTTGTTACTGAATTATTTTTTTGATTCTGGTAAGTATTCCATTACCAAACGTTGATTCTTATTTAAATACTTTTTAGCCACTTCTCTAATTTCTTCTCTTGTAATAGATCTATAGATATCTATTTCAGTATTAATAAGGTTAGTGTCGCCATATAATACATTAAAACGAGCTAATGAGTTTGCAATTCCTTCAACACTAGAATTTGAGTTTACAAAGTCGTTTTCAAATTTGTTTTGAAGTTTTTGAAAATCCTTTTCTGAAATTAATTCACTCTGAATTTTAGCAATTTCAACATCAATTTCTTTTACTAAATCACTCAATGAATTTTTACCTAAAGGAAGTGCATATAAAATATAAGTACCGTAATCTTCTTGACTTAAGTTAAAGGCTCCCGCTTGTAAAGCCATTTTTTTCGTATCAACAAGTTTTTTGTAAAGTACAGAGCTTTTTCCACTACTTAAATAGGAAGAAATCATGTCTAAAACTCGAGCATCTCTTGTTTTCATAGAAGGTGTTCTATAAGCAGCAACAATAGCAGGAATTTGTATGTTAGGATCATAAGCTTTTGCTGTAAATTCTTTGGTAATAGGATCTTCTTTTGGGAAGTTTCTAACAATATCCTTACCCTTTGGAATTGATCCGAAGTAAGATTTTACTAATTTTTTTGTTTCAGCAATATTAATGTCACCAGCTACAACTAAGGTTGCGTTATTTGGTACATAAAATTTCTTGTTAAAAGCTAAAAATTCTTCCAATGTGGCAGCATCTAGATGTTCCATTTTTCCAATGGTAGTTCCTTTATAAGGGTGTTTCTTAAACATGTGTTTTTTCACATTTTCTAAGAAACGAGAATAAGGTTGATTGTCTACTCTCATTCTTTTTTCTTCCTTTACAACTTCGTTTTGAGTGTCTACTCCTTCTTGTTTAATGATAGGGTGTAGTAATCTTTCAGATTCCATCCATAAGCCTAACTCAAGATTATTCGAAGGAAAAACTTCGTAATAATAAGTTCGGTCGTCGGTGGTGTTGGCGTTATTGGTTCCTCCATTAGATGAAACAATTTTAAACCATTCACCTTTTTTTATGTTTTTCGTTCCTTCAAATAGCAAATGTTCAAAAAAGTGAGCCATCCCTGTACGGTTTGGTTGCTCATCTTTTGCCCCAACATGGTACATCACAGATGTCGTAACAACTGGTGCTGTATTGTCTTGATGTAGAATTACATGCATTCCATTGTCTAAGTCGTACTCCTCAAATTCAACCTTTTGAGCACTTGCCGAGAAGACAAATGCAACAATGGCTGCAAGAGTGAAAACATTTTTTTTCATCGATTACTTTTTAGTTTGTTCTTTATTTTTTGTCAAAAATAGGACGTATTTTGGCTTGATGCGTTACAGCATTTCATAATTATTTTATAATTAAATTTGAAAAGCTGGTTAAAGTATTAATTTTGTGGTTGATAGATTGTTTCTTAAATAAATAACATGTATATTTGCAGCCGCAATTTCCGTAAGGAGTTGTGTATTAATGTATAAACGCAAAATAAAAAGTATGTACGCAATCGTAGAGATAGCAGGGCAGCAATTTAAAGTAGCAAAAGACCAAAAAGTATACGTTCACCGTTTACAAGAAGCTGAAGGATCAGAAGTAACTTTTGATAAAGTAATGCTTATTGAAGATAATGGAAATGTAACTATTGGCGCCCCAGCTATAGAAGGAGCAGGTGTTACTGCCAAAGTATTAGGTCACTTAAAAGGTGATAAAGTAATCGTTTTTAAGAAGAAAAGAAGAAAAGGTTACAAAAAGAAAAACGGACACAGACAATACTTAACTGAGATTCAAATAGAAGGTATTGCAGCGTCTGGAGTTAAAAAAGCAGCAGCTAAGAAAGCAGCTCCTAAAACTGAAGCTCCTAAAACAGAAGAAAAGGCTGAGTCTAACGATTTAAGCTCTAAAACTGTTTCTGAATTAAAGGCTTTAGCTAAAGAAAGAGGTATCAGCGGGTACACTTCTTTAAAGAAAGCTGAATTAATTGAAGTATTAAGTAAATAATTAACGTTAAAAACTTACAAAGATGGCTCATAAGAAAGGTGTCGGTAGTTCGAAGAACGGTCGTGAATCGGAATCGAAACGTTTAGGTGTAAAAATCTTTGGAGGACAAGCAGCAATCGCTGGTAACATTATTGTTCGTCAAAGAGGAACTCAACACAATCCAGGTGAAAATGTATATATGGGTAAAGACCATACATTACACGCTAGAGTTGATGGTGTTGTTAAATTCCAAAAGAAAAGAGATAATAAATCATATGTTTCTATAGTTCCTTTTGAAGCTTAAGAATCAGTACGATTATATGACTTAGAAAGCTGTCCATTTGGATGGCTTTTTTTTGTGCTTTTGTTTAGTGATAAATGTGAATGAATAAGAAAATTAAGTGCAAAAAGAAAAGCATTGCTAATGCAATGCTCCCCAATTTAATTATCATTATTGATTAATCCCCCAATTATCAAAATGATTCCCCTTGTATATTACACTGCAAATATCTGACGAAAATATAATTTAGTGAAACCATAATGTATAATTTGTGAAAGCCTGTGTATAAATGGTAATATTAATGTTATAGTAGGTTTAAGTTTTGTCTTTTTTTTGAATATTTAATGTATTATTCATTTTATTTTTAACTTTTTATGAGGTACATTTGGTAGAAAAGTACCATATGTTAAAAGCTGTTATTGTTGATGATGAACCAAAGGCCATTCAAGGGCTTACTTGGGAGCTATCTAATTTTAGTGATGATATTGAGGTTGTTAAAACATTTTCAGACGAAAAGAAAGCCATTGAATACATAAATACCAATAGTTTAGACTGTCTTTTTCTAGATATAGAAATGCCAACTATGGATGGTTTCCAACTATTGGAAAAACTAAAAAGGAGAGATTTTGCGGTTGTAATTACAACTGCATATAATGAATATGCTATTAAAGCATTAAAAAATCAGGCAATTGATTACTTAATGAAACCAATTGATTCTGATGATTTAGAGGAAACCCTAAATCGAATAAAGAGCTATCATACAAAAACAGATAGTTCTAATAAATTTGAAAAAATATTAACGAGTTTCAATGAACGATTTAATAGAAGAAAGATAACTATCAGTACTGATGGAAAACTTATCTTTTTAGATGAATCCGAAATTGTTTATGTGGAATCTGATGGAAATTACAGCTCTATTTATACCACGCTCAATAAAAAAATTGTTGTAACAAAAAAGCTAAAAGAAGTCAACTTACTATTACCAGAGGATCATTTTTTTAGAATACACAATTCCTATATTATTAACTTAAATAAAATTAAAGAGTTTTTAAAAGCAGATGGATATGTTATTTTAGAAGGAGGTCATAAAATACCTGTGTCAAGACAAAAGAAATCTGATTTTCTTGATAAATTTTAAGACCAATGTATAAACTGGGATTTATATTTTTTTATTTATTTTTTAATACCGTAGCTACTTTTAGTCAGAAAGAACTGGTTAGAAATGATAGCCTTATAAATAGTTTCTTAGAAAAAGATTTTAATTCTTTTTTTGAAGTCCAAAAATTCTTTAGGAAAAAGAAACTAACAAGTGAAGATCGCCATTATTTGCTGGAGCAAAGTATAAAGAACAAAAATAATTATGGGAAGATATATGCCTATAATTCTATTGGTAGAGAGAGTAGAAATAAAACTCTATATAAAGAGTCTATTGAGAATCATATTAGAGCTCTTGAAATCTCGCGAGCCATAAAGGAAGTTCCTGCTGAAATTATCTCTCTAAACTTAATTGGGGTTGTTTATAGAAGGCAAGATAAAATTAGAAGTGCTTTAAATTACCATCAGTATGCACTCGAATTATCAAATAAATATGAAGGAAATCCAGAGGATATAATGCGTAGTAAGAGTATTTCTGAAAATAGTATCGGGAATATATACTTAACTCTGAAACAATATAAACTTGCTCTTGAAAAATTTGAGGTTGCTATTGTAACACAAAAAGAATTAAATGATAAAAGAGGATTGGCTATTAACTATCAAAATATGGGAACGGCCTTTCAAAATTTAGGAGATCTTGATAATGCTTTGGAAAATTACAATCTGTCTTTGAAATATAATGAAGAAACAGATTCTAATTTGGGCCGTGTCATTTGCCACAATAGTATAAGTAACGTGTTACTCATAAAAGGTGAGTATTTAAAAGCTTATGAGACTATTAATCAGGTAAAACCGTTAGTTGACGTTTTAGGAAACAATTACTATGTTTCAGCAGTGTATAATACATTAGGATATTGTCAAGTAAAACTTTTACGATTAAAAGAAGCGCAGGTTAACATAAAAAAAGCATTATTTACTGGTTTAAAATATGGAATTCCTGCACACGTTAACAAATCATATGAGTATTTGTCGGAGATTTATAAACTTGAGGAAGATTATAAACATGCTTATATTTTTTATAAGAAAGCTATTGAAGGTGAACGAAAGACTTTCAATGATAGAAATGTACTGTATGTAAACAACCTAATAAATAAGTACGATAACGAAGTTAAGAATAACAAAATTAAAGGCTTGGCAAAGGAAAATGAAATTACCAAGCTAAAATTAACTCGTAATAGAAATGTATTAATTATTGCTTTGGTTTCTATTGCGTTGTTTGGAGTATTATTATATGCTATTTATGGGCAGCGATTGCTGAATGATGAAAAGAAAATACTGATGTTAGAACAAGAGGCTTTACAGAGTCAAATGAATCCGCATTTTGTTTTTAATGCTTTGAATTCAATTAAACTATACATCATTAAAAACGAGCAGAAAAATGCTGTTTATTATCTGAATAAATTTTCGAAACTTATTAGGAGTATTCTTGAGTCTTCAAAAACAAAGGAGGTAAGTTTAAGTGAAGAGTTAAAAACTATGACATTGTACATGAGTATTGAAAATATTCGTTTTTCTAATGAAATAGATTATGAAGAAAGTGTTGATGAGGGAATGAATACAGAGAAAGTGAAAATACCTCCATTAATTCTTCAGCCTTTTTTGGAAAACGCTATATGGCATGGATTATCTTCAAAAAAAGGAGAAAAGCTGGTAACTTTAAAGGTAAAGAAACACTCTGAAGATTATTATCAAATTGATATTGAGGATAATGGAGTTGGTAGGGACCAGGCATTAAAAATAAAAACTAGTAAATCCCTAAAGAGAAAGTCTATTGGGATTGAGCTTACAAAGCAACGATTGAGGAACTTTGCAGATGGTTTTCAAAACAACTATTCATTAGTGTATACCGACCTCGTGAATAAGAAAGGTGAACCCAAAGGTACAAGAGTTACGTTAAAAATCCCTTTACGTTAAAAATCAAAGGATAACTGGACCCAAACCGGGGATTTTTTCTCAGTGTTTAAATTACTAATTGAAATTCCTAAAAGTCTTACTGACTCTCTTAATGTTTCTTGATAAAGAAGCTCTTTAATGATAGGAAAGAAGTCTTTTTTATCAGAAATAAAGCTGTTGAGTGTTTTACTACGCGTTTGTTGCGTAAAATCGCTGTATTTGATCTTCAATGTGATTGTTTTTCCCTTTGTCTTAGAATTTGTCATTCTCTTCTCCAGTTCATCTCCTATACTACTCAATCGTTCTAACATATATATTTCAGAAGAAATATTATCTGTAAATGTTCTTTCAGCAGCAATTGATTTTCGGGTTCTATCTGGTTTTACCTCACTATTTTGAATACCTCTAACAATATGGTAGTAATGATTGCCAGATTTTCCAAACAATCTTGTTAATTCTTCAAGAGATTTTTGTTTTAAATCGGAGCCATAAAAAATTCCAAGATTACGCATTTTGACCGTAGTAACTTTACCAATGCCATAAAATTTGTTAATGGGTAACTCTTCGAGGAAATTAAGAACTTCATCGGGGTTAATGGTCTTTTGCCCATTAGGCTTGTTGATATCTGATGCTACTTTAGCTAGGAATTTATTAATAGAAATTCCTGCGGAAGCTCTTAATTGTAGTTCAGTCCATATCTTTTCACGTATTTCCTGGGCTATTAAACTTGCTGAAGGGTTTCCTTTTTTATTTTCTGTAACATCTAAATACGCTTCGTCTAAAGATAAAGGTTCAACTAAATCCGTGTACTCATAAAATATAGCTCTAATTTTAGAAGAAATTTCTTTATAGCGAGCAAAGCGAGGTTTTACAAAAATTAAATGAGGGCATTTTTGTCTTGCTAAAACTCCGCTCATAGCAGATCGAACTCCAAATTTTCTGGCTTCATAACTTGCCGCTGAAACTACACCTCTAACCTCACTACCTCCAACGGCTACGGGTTTCCCAATTAGTTCGGGATTATCTAGTTGTTCAACGGAAGCATAGAAAGCATCCATGTCAACATGAATTATTTTTTTAAAAGGTGGCTGGAGTTCCATTTAGTAAAAATAAAAAACTCCCGAGATAATTTTTCGGGAGTTTTTTATTTTAACAAAGAGCTTTTCTATTTAAAAGCTCTAAATATATCATTTCCATTGGCAAATAGTAGTAATGCCAATAATAGAATAAATCCAGCAACTTGGGCATATTCTAAGAATTTATCACTTGGTTTTTTACCAGTTATCATTTCCCAAAGAGTAAATACCACATGACCTCCATCTAAAGCAGGAATAGGCAATAGATTCATAAACCCTAACATAATAGATAAGAAAGCAGTAATATTCCAGAAAGCATACCAGCTCCACTCAGAAGGGAAAATACTTCCAATTGAAATAAAACCTCCAAGCCCTTTATACGCTCCCGTACTAGGATTTACAATTTTCTTTAGTTGTTTTATGTAATTGGTTAATGTAGTCCATGCTTTTGTAGTTCCTGCAGGAATTGCTTCAGTGAAAGAATATGATTTATTTGCTAGAGAATAATATCCTAACTTTTCTAAATCACTAAAACTTAGAGCTGTCCAAACAACTCCTAAGTTTCCTCTTTCAGAAACTTTTACGGCTACATCCTTACTGGCATTATCTCTTTTTACAGTTAATGTTATTTCTTGACCTTTTAAATTTTGAAGTAAAGGTTTTGCTTCATCATAATAGGTAATGCTTGTTCCGTTAATGGCCGTAACAATATCTTTAGGTTGTAATTCTGAATTTGCATTAAGAGAATCCTTCTGAACTTTGGCTATGGTAAAAGGATATCTAGGCATAATAAAAGCTCCGGCGCTTTTACCTCTATCGATTAATTTAGAAATAAAATCCGTTGGAATTTCCTTTTTAATCGTTTCACCCTTTCTTTCGATGGTAAAGTTATTTCCGTTGATAAACTCAATAGGCAGTTGTCCAAACTTCTCTATTTTCTGACCATCAATACTTAAAATTTTATCTCCAGTTTTTAATCCTAAATCTAGAGCTAATGAATCTTGCGCCCAAATTCCGTCTTTTACATTAGAATTAGGTAAGAAATTTTCACCATACCCCCATAATAAACATATATAGATTAGAATTCCCAGAATAAAGTTTACGGTAACACCTCCTAACATGATTATTAATCGTTGCCAAGCTGGTTTCGATCTAAATTCCCATGGTTTTGGTTCTTGCTTCATTTGTTCCTTATCCATACTTTCATCGATCATACCGGCAATTTTAACATAACCTCCTAATGGAATCCAACCGATACCGTATACAGTTTCACCAATCTTCTTTTTAAATAAAGAAAACTTATAATCAAAGAATAGGTAAAATTTTTCAACCTTGGTTTTGAATAGCTTAGCAGGGATAAAATGCCCCAATTCATGAAGAACAATCAGTAATGATAAGCTTAAAATAAATTGAGATGCTTTTATTAAAATTTCCATAAAAGGTGTTATTTCTAGATTTTAAAATCTGACAAATGTACGTTTTTAAAAAGAGTTCTAAAAGTTTGTTATCTAATCAACCTTTTCTTTTAACAAACTTTTTAAATTCACAGGAAAAAAACGATATTTTAAGTCGTATTTTTGTGGTAAATAATTACCTACTAATGGATTTACAGTTCTTTAAAAAATCAAAAAGTACTCTTATATTTTTTTTAGTTTTTATGGCGGTTGGTTTACCTGTGTATTATCATTTGGTAAAAGTTGATAAAAAATTGCCTATTTACAACCCAAATGAGATCAATCCGAAACTTGTTGATAGTTCATTGAGAAGTAAATCAAAGAATCATAGGGTGGCAGATTTTAAATTAATTAACCAGAATGGTGATATTATTACTCAGAAAGATTACGAAGGGAAAATTTACGTAACGGATTTCTTTTTTACACGTTGTCAAACCATTTGTATAATCATGGCAAGTAATATGACTGATTTACAAGAGCATTACAAAGATGACGATGAGGTAGCCTTTTTATCGCACTCCGTAACGCCAACAATGGATAGTATACCTATACTGCGAGCTTATGCTGATAGAAAAGGCGTAATTGATGGTAAATGGAACGTGGTTACCGGAGATAAAAAACATATATACGATTTAGCTCGTAAAAGTTATTTTGCCGTTTTGGATGAAGGTACTGGAGATGAAAATGATTTTATTCATACTGAAAATTTTGTTCTAATTGATAAGGAGCGTCGAATAAGAGGTATTTATGATGGAACAAAAAAAGAAGAAATGCAAAAAATCATTGATGATATTTCAACGCTAAAACAGGAATATAGCGAATAAGTAAAAAGAAAAAGGAGCTTAAAAAGCTCCTTTTTTAGTTTCCATTAGAATGAGATGTACCGTCTACTTTTTTTATGGAGGTAATATTTTCTGAATAATAAATATTATCGCTTTTTTTAATTAAATCCAGCTCTAACTCAACTTTTTTGTTTTCATCGAACAGTTCTACATGCCTAAAACTTTTTACTTTATCATATTCTGTATATGATAAATAAACTGGTAAAATTGAATCTTGGTCAAGTCTTATAAAAATATAAGGTTTATTCAATAATTTCAAATTTCGGAGTTTTTTAAAATAGATAAAAAGCTTTTGTTCTTCAGTTAGTGAATTTTTATTCAACACTAAAGAATCGATTTGTCTATTTAACTTTTCATATTCTTCCTCTGATGCTCCATAAGCACTCATAAAAGATATAGATTTGAATGTGAGATCTGCTCGAGTTTTTATGATATTATTAGATTCACAGGAAATAAGAAAAAGTGATGTTATGATGGTGAGAAGATTAATTGTTTTATTCATTTTAATTACAGTTTCTATTATTAGATATTGCTTGTCCTCCATTCGTATTTCGGACCATTCCACTTGAAAGGTTCATTTGTCTTATTGCTTCACCGAAAGCTCCAGGGGTACTTCCAGAACCTCCTGACCATGAACCTTGTGGGTCAGGTAAATTTATACCGCATAAGGTTGCGACTTGAATAGCGAAGTCAGTACAATTATTGGAGTTAAGATTATAGTTCATGCAATATTGCTCTTGATTTATATTTTTTATTTAATAACACAACAATTACAAGTGAGATTGCCGAATAAATAACAAACTGTTTCACGAAAAAAGCATTCGCAAAATTCCAAAATACCTTAATACCGGCATTTTTGTTAATCCCATACGAACAATCACCATATCTTGATTACTTGATTAGGTAAGATAAAAACATTTTAAACTTGGTAACCATTGAATGATAATATGTTTTTTGGAGCATCAGGATATCTACCTCCAGTATTTAGCCATATGTTATAATAAGGTTTATTATTGTTTTCAAACTTTTAGATTTGCGCTTAAACTGCTATTTATCTTACAATGTTATGGTTTTATTAATTTGGAGTATTTTTTAATAACAGCTTCGTCTTTTTCCCATTTTCATATAAAAGAATAGAGTCTTTTAAAATTTTATTAATTTTAAATTTTTCTATCCTATTTACAATTGGTTTTCCACTAGATTCGCTTAAAAACACTTCCAATAGATAATTTTTATCCGCTTTTATTTTAAATTCTAAATTGTCTTGATGTAGAACTCCTGTTTTTAATTTTATCGAATCGTAGGTTTTTTTAACAGCTATTTCGCCATCTTTATTTAGATTAATATAGGGACCATCATTAATTTTTATAGCTCCATTTAATGGATAATCTAACATATGATAACTATTCTTAATAATGAATCTTAATTTGATAGAATCACTTTTTGAGGTGCTAGTGTTAACTATTTTATAGTTTGATTTATTA
Source organism: Tenacibaculum xiamenense (assembly GCF_964513065.1). NCBI lineage: Bacteria > Pseudomonadati > Bacteroidota > Flavobacteriia > Flavobacteriales > Flavobacteriaceae > Tenacibaculum > Tenacibaculum xiamenense. Next base: position 42,438 of record NZ_CAZEQU010000011.1, on the reverse strand, counting down.
TTTAATTCTGTCTTGTTATAAATTAATATCAAAGAATCATTTTTTATTAGAAAATTTCCTTCGCCATATTCGATAATACCAATATCTCCAATATGTTCATATTTGAAGTTATTTTCACTAAACTTATAACAAGTAGCAAAGTCTTTATGCTTAGATTTTTTGCAAAAAGTCCCCTCCAGATTAATTTGGGAAAAGACATTGAATGTAATAAAGACAATGAAAATATTAATTGCATTTTTTACCTTTGGCATGTTGATTTCCATTTTGTTCGTTTTCAATTATTCTTTTGATATTATCTCTTGTTATTTGCAATGGTTCTAAAATGATAAAAGAATCTGTTTCTCTTTGATTTCCATTCTCATCTTCATAAAATAACCCTCCATATGCCATTGCTTTATAATATTCCCAGCCTAAATTTCCACCTCCATTATTTCTATCCCATGTGTACAAAGAATATGCCATAGCATTAATATATTGCGCCATAAATTCATGGTGAAATCTATTTGGGTTATCAAAACCATATTTCTTTGCGTATTCTGTAATGGCAGAAATAAAATCGCCGTCAATATTTGGAGGTGTCGTTTGGTGTAATATATAAGCATGTACGCTTTCATGAATCATTGTTCGAGCAATAGACAATGTTGTTGCATTATTTAAATAATTGTTTGAAAAAGTTGTGATAACATTTGGATAATTTCGGTTAGTGACAGCGGCTATACCTCCAATATTATCATTTCTTACGGTGTAATTAATATGATTAGCATTATCAAATAAACTTAAAATTTCACCTGATAATGTAAATGAAGTTGTAATTTGTGGTGTATTGCTAGGGCCAAGAGGGGTTTCATTTTTTAATAAATTAAAGATGTTTTTTGCACAATCATTCGTAAGTTCATTATTAAGTTGCTCTTCCTCATCAACAATTTTTACACAATCATGCCCAATTTTTTGATATCCAATTGGACAGGGTAGTTGATCTCCTGTTTCATTATTACTGCTGCCAGAGTAATTTCTTTGGTCGTTAGCATTAAAATTAGGCCCTCTAGAACCTCCTCCAGTTCTTGAGTCAAAGAAATCTATATACCTATTACCTCCACCTGATACCCAAACCCATCGTGAGTTTGAACCATCGTAAACTGTTTTTATATAAATGTATTTGTTTCCATCAGTATGATAATAAATGGTTCCATCACTACTATTACAGGTATTGCACATATTGTACCAATCGGTATAATTTCTGGTAGTTTCTAAAACATAACCACCGCCTCCTCCAGCACCGGAGCCTGATCCGCTTCCGTCATTTGAGCCAGTACAGTTTTCTATAGGGTTTCCGTTTAAATCGGTGCAATCATCAAAATCTTCGCTAGATGCTGTTCGTGAAAATAATATATCGGTATATTTTCCTTTTCTTTTATCTTTATTTTCATTAAACGAAGCTATTTTATCTCCATTTTGGTAAGTGTAAATATCTTGAATTACTCCTAACTTGTTAAAGATAAACTTCATTCCGCTAAACCTGTTTAAATTAATTTCACTCGGATTAATGTTTAATGAATTTTTAAAAGGCTCATATCTTAGTATGGTAAAATCAACCTGATCCTCTTTTTCTGAAACAATAAGTTTAAAGATGAGTTTTTCCACAAATAAATCCGAACTATTAATGATTGACTCTTTTAATTCGATTGAATACTGATACGTACCACTTTTTTCATCTTTACTTAATTCTAAAATATTTGGTTGATTCCAATTAACATAAATATTATCTTCTCCTAAGTTGAGTTGTTTACTCACTAGTTTAGTATTAAACAACTTTTCAAATTTGTTTTTACGCTGGATATTCTCAGATAAAATTCCATTATCATCGTTTTGGCAATTAAACAATAAAAATGTTAGGGTACATAGCAATGCAGCAATTTTAAATAAACTTGTTGTTTTCATAGGAATAATTTTTTCTCTTCGTACAAGAATTGTTTTAAATTAAAATATAAGCAGGGGGGCAATTTTTTGTTACTCCTAAAAATATAAACAACTTATTAGGAAAACAATACCTAGTTTCCCTGAAATTAAAACTAGGGATTACCCTTAGTTTTTGTTGACGATTTTCAATTTTGAGCTTTTGAAAATAGATTGTACAGGACTATCTACGCTCTTTTTATGGAGAATATTTTGCAATAAGCATAGTGGTTTCGAAGATGCTTGTAATTATGTATAAAAAATAGTATTCCTTGTAGGTAACCACCTATTACAAGGTTATTATAAATATTGTTTCATAGCCCTCTTCTGAGCGAGTTACTTTTTCTTCCCATCATCGTCAAAATTCTTACTAATTTCTTGTTCTGTTTTAATGACAGAAACAGCTAAAGAAAGTAACATTATAGCCATTGGTTGCCAACTTACTTCTTTTGCTAAAAAAACGAATAAGAGTGCCATTGCAAGCGAGATTGCCGAATAAATAACAAACTGTTTCACGAAAAAAGCGTTCGCAAAATTCCAAATGGTCTCGTTTTTCATTGTTTTTGGAGTTCTATACCCATAAATAGAATTGATCTTTTTTGGAGGGAATAGATAAAAAATAATGCTAAAAACAAATAGTAAACCATTAATTGATAACACGTAGTAATAGGGATTCATTCTTTAATGTTTTATGGATGAGATTACAGTTTTCAAAAATACATTAATATCTGCATTTTTTGTTAATCCCATACGAACAATCACCATATCTTGATCAGGTAAAATAAAAACATTTTGCCCTTGATAACCATTGAATGATAACATGTTTTTTGGAGCGTCAGGATATCTACTTCCAGCATTTAGCCATATTTGAGCACCATACCAGCCATCAGAAGTCGGTGTAGGAGTGGTTGCATAATCAACCCAATCTTTATCAAATAAATGATCTCCATTCCAGTTTCCGTTGTGCAAATATAAAAGCCCAAATTTAGCCCAATCTCTTGGTGTTGCCCAAGCATACGATGATCCAACATAATTTCCACTCATGTCAGCTTCTACAATCATAGAATTCATGCCTATTCTGTCAATTAAGGCCTTATACCAGAAATCTAAATACTCTTGATGAGAATCGAATTGTTGTCTCAAAATACCTGATAGTAAGTTGGTGGTTCCCGAAGAATAATTCCAAGTTTCATTGGGTTTTCCAACAAAAGGTTTGTCAATTTGAGTTTTGGTCATGTCTTTTTCTAAGAAAAGCATTTTCGTTACGTCAGAAATAGTATTGTAATCTTCATCCCATTCCAGTCCAGAATTCATTTGTAACAAATTATGAATTGTAATGTTTTTTCGATCATCATTTTGCCATTCTGAAATAGGAGCTTTATCAAATACATTTAGTTTTCCTTGGCATTGTAAAATACCAAACAAGGTTCCAGTAATACTTTTAGTCATAGACCAACCTAAAATCTTAGAGTCCTTATTAAAACCAGTATCATATTTCTCTGCAATAATTTGGTCTTTGTAAATAACAACAACCGCTCTTGTTTTATTAACATTATTGAACATTGATTCCACAGATGTATTCAATATGTCATAATCGATATTAGCAAAAATGGTGTCTTTTTGAGGTCCATTTCCGTAAGGATAAGGAGTTATTAAATCACCCTGTGATCTGTTTGGTATTGGAAATGATTTAGAAGTGTCAAAATCATCACTAACGAGCACACAACCCAGACCTTCACGATACACTGCTTTTCGAGTGAGTAAGCCAAAAGCTGAACCTGATGCTGATTTTTCCGTAGAATTAATTTTGTCAGTGGTTAAATGAATAGGTGAAAAATTATTGTCAGTACTATCCGTAAAAGCAAGTGTTCTATTCGCAACAAAAACGGATGAAGCTGTATTTTTAGCAGAATAACCAGCTAGAATATTTAATCGAGGATAGTTAAAATAGAAAGCAATAGCAACAATAGCAAGTAGAAGTAAAAGGAACTTTTTTAATAATTTCATTATCAATGTTTTTCTCAAAAATACATGATTTTTTTAAATAGAAAGTAAATAAAATCATAAGCTTTATCTAACATGGTTTGTTCTAATATTCTTTACTAGAATATCAATTTGGAATCCTTTTAATATATAGGGTTTTTATAGCTCTATTAGAATAATTTATTTGAACATTATCATTTTTAAATTGCAAGCCGTACCTTTGTTTTAAATAAGTTAGCAGATGTTCAACATAGAAAAAATTAGAGAAGATTTTCCTATTTTAAAGAGAGAAGTGCACGGCAAACCATTGGTTTATTTTGATAATGGAGCTACTTCTCAAACACCTCAAGTGGTGATTGATGCTATTGTGGATTATTACTCGAACTATAATGCCAACATTCATAGAGGAGTTCATACCTTAAGCCAAGAGGCCACTGATAAATATGAAGAAGCAAGAATAAAGGTTCAAAAGCATTTTAATGCAAAGAATTCTTACGAAATAATTTTAACAGCAGGTACCACTCATAGCATAAATATTGTAGCATCTGGTTATGCATCAATTTTAAAGGAAGGAGATGAGGTTTTGGTGTCGGCGTTGGAACATCATTCGAATATAGTACCTTGGCAAATGTTATGTGAAAAAGTAGGAGCTGTATTAAAGGTAATTCCGATGGATAATGATGGTGCGTTAAAAATGGATGCTTTTCATGAGCTTTTAAATTCAAACACTAAGCTTGTATTTTGTAATCATGTTTCTAACGCGTTAGGAACAATTAACCCTATCAAAGAAATTATTGATGCAGCTCATAAGGTAGGGGCTAAAGTTTTGATTGATGGAGCTCAGGCTTGTCCTCATATTAAACCTGATGTTCAGGAGTTGGATGTCGATTATTATGTAGCTTCTGCTCATAAAATGTGTGGACCAACGGGGGTAGGATTGTTATATGGGAAAGAAGAGTTACTAAATGAATTGCCTCCTTACCAAGGTGGTGGAGAAATGATTGAAACCGTAACTTTTGAAAAAACAACTTATGCAGGGTTACCTCATAAATTTGAAGCAGGAACTCCAAATATTTGTGGAGGTATTGCTTTTGGAGTAGCTATAGATTATATGAACTCAATTGGTTTTGACGCGATTGCAAAGCAAGAAAATGAGTTATTGGAATATGGAACGCAAGAGCTTGAGAAAATTGAGGGGTTGAAGATTTATGGAACAAGTCATAAAACATCGGTAATATCTTTCAATATTGAAGGTGTTCATCCTTATGACGTAGGAACTATTTTAGATAAATTAGGAATTGCCGTAAGAACTGGTCATCACTGTGCACAACCAATCATGGATTTCTTTTGTATTCCAGGAACTATTAGAGCGTCTTTTGCTTTTTATAATACAAAGGAAGAAATAGATCAACTTGTAGGGGCTGTAAAAAAGGCTCAAATGATGTTGGTGTAAAAAAATAATATTTTTTTGTAAGGTGAAGTTTTAGTTACGACTAAGTAGTTGTATCGAAAATTATTAATTTCCCCTTAATAAGAAAAAAAGCATCTTAAAACCCTTCGAGATTTTGAGATGCTTTTGTGTTTTTTATAAGTTTTATTTATTAGTCTCTAGATAAGAAAATTTGGATTACATACCAGAATAATAACATTAAAGAAGCAAATAATCCTAAGGCTGCAGGAATATAATCATCTGTAGAATACTTATGAACCATATTTGAAGTTTGGTATAAAATAGAACCTCCTGCTAATACACACATCCCTACTGAGAACCATAATCCTAGGTTGAAACCAAAAAGCGCTCCAGCAATAATTAATCCGATAGCGATAAAAAATCCTACCGCTAAACCAGCCCTAATAAAAGAAAAATCTTTTTTCGTAATAAAAACAATTGAAGAAATTCCTGCGAATAAACCAAGAGTTACAATGGCTGCTTGATTTAAAATTTCGAAGCTATTGACAGCACTAATAGCAATGTAGATAAGTGGAATAAAAATAAAGGCTTCAGCAAAAATGTAGACGGCATAGGCCAAATACTGAACATTTTTGTCCGAGGTTCTCATTGCGGTACTTTCAGCATAATTTGTAATTAGCATAAAACCTCCTAATAAAATTAACCACTTATATCCGTCTAACATAGAAAGTGCAAATTCTACAAGCGTTGCACTTTGTAAGAATAAAAATTCAAAAACTAAAAAAAGAAGAACTCCCCCAGCTACATGAGCATATGTTTTCTTGTAAAAAGCAATTCTTTCGGTTTGAGATACTTGAGCCACTAAGACTTTAGTGTTGTGTAAATTTTCCATAATAAATTATATTTTTTGGTAAATATATCTATAAAAATTGATTTTGGGAGTAATGGTTAGAATTCAATATTTTGTTTTTGTTAATTAATAAACAAAAAGGTTGGTTTTTGTTTAATTTTTGTGGTTTTGTTTTGTTAATCTGACGTTTTTTTGAGTTTTTATTTGTTGTTTTTTGATTTTCAGTATTTTGTGAATTTTCCCTCACAAGCGATAAATAAAGGGATATGAAGTTTTTTATTTAATAAAAAAAAGAATTTTTGATAATGAAAGAAAGTTATATATTGAGATCCATTAAAAAACCCTTCTGTTTTTTACGAAAAAAGTAAAAAATTAACTTCTTGTTTTGATTTGGGGAAATCAATGAAGGTTTTTTAAAAAACATTAAATTAAATTATTACAAGATGAAAAAATTATTGTTCACGGTAGCAGTGGTATCTGCTATGTTCGTAGGATGTCAAGATGAATCTAAAAACAACTTACCTTTAGATGATCAGCAAACCATTGACATGAGTGATTTTTATGTGAAAACTGAAGAAAGTCACGATAGAGGTAGAGATCACAAGTGTCATTCTATGAGAGTTTTAAATGCACAGCTTGAAAAGAATCCTAAGTTATATCAAAAAATGTATGACATAGAATTTGCTACCCGTAAGTTTTTGGCTGGTAAAGGAAAACCAGGTGGAGGAAATGGTGGTGGAGGAAACAACGGCGGCGGAAGCGGCGATGTTGATGTGGCTCCAATTGCTGATGGATTAGGAATTATCAATATTCCAGTTTATGTTCATGTAGTTTATAGTAATTCTAATGAAAATATTAGCGATGCTCAGATTACTTCACAAATGAGAGTTTTGAATGATGATTTTAGAGCAGCTAATAATGATTTAAACCTTCCTTCAGGAACTACTTTTGAAAATGATGTTACGGATGCAGAGTTTTCATTTACATTGGCTGGAACTTTCAGACATGCCGATTCAAGAACTTCTTGGGGAACTAATAATGCTGTAAAATCAGCTTATCCTCCTGTAACTCCTGAAACTCACTTAAATATTTGGGTGTGTAATATTGGGGGAGGAATTTTAGGGTATGCGCAGTTCCCAGGAGGAAATTTATCTACTGATGGAGTAGTATGTTCTCCTCAATATTTTGGAACCACGGGTTATGTATCGGCTCCATTTAATAAAGGTCGTACAATGACTCATGAAGTAGGGCACTATTTAAATTTACGTCATATTTGGGGTGACGGAAGATGTCGTCAAGATGATTTCGTGGCGGATACTCCTTCTTCTGATGGACCTAATTATGGATGTCCTTCTTATCCAACAGTAAACTGTAAGTCTCCTGATATGACTATGAATTATATGGATTATGTGGATGATGCTTGTATGTATATGTTTACAGATGGTCAACGTAACAGAATGAGAGCAATTTTTCAACCAGGTGGTGCTAGAGCATCAATGTTGAATTAAACAAAATATCAAAAAACCTGAATCATTCTTGATCCTTAAAATATGAATGAATATTTCAGAATGTATCTTGATTAGATTTATAAAAGGAGCCTAACTAGGCTCCTTTTTTATTCTTTATATGTTAATACTCCCTAGGCTAGTCAACCCTTTTTGGGGTAAGAACATATTCTAATAGAATACTTCATAGGCTTGTCCCGGAGAAATTTATTTGATTCAGAGTTTTAAAAAGAGTCTGAATTGATTGTTATTAAACTTGCTTTGAGCTTTTTGGTATAAAAAGTTTATTGTTTAACTGGTGTTAGAGGAGATATAGAGAAACTTTTTATTGCTTGCTAGCTTTATCTTGTTCAATTACGCTTTGATTGGCTTTTAAAGTCTCATATTTGGTGTAAAAAAGAACATTCCAGTACCTTTTGAGGGAGTACCGGAATGCATATTGGTAATTTTAATATAAAGAGGTTGCTCTTCTATCTATATTTAAATAATGTTTTTCTCTTTTTAACTTCGCCATCTACAACTGCCTGTAAATAATAAAGTCCTCTTTTTAAATGAGATAATTTAAGAGTTGCTCTAGCCCTACCATTTACTAGGTCAACATCTTTTTCAAATACTTTTGTACCTCTGAAATTGTAAACGATTAGTTTTACTGTTTGATCAGCAGTACCTCTCATCTTAACATAACTGTTTCTAGCAAAAGGATTTGGGAATACTCTGAATTGAGTAAAGTAAAACTCATTTGTATTTGGATCGCAACTACCTAATGTTGCTCCGTAGCATAAGTAGAAGTTTACGAAGTATTTAGGAACACAAATAGTTCTTCCTCCGAAACACATTTCAACACGATTCAATTTTTTACCACATCTTACATCGATTACATTTACTGTCGTTTCAGCAGTTACAGAACATCCGTTGGCGTCCGTAATTTCAACTGAATAAGTAGTGGTTTCTGTAGGGCAAACAGTATTATTCGCTGTAGTAACTCCGTTGCTCCATTGATATGTATAAGGAGCAGTACCTCCTTGAACTTCTACAACATTAATAGTAGCACAAGAATTATCTTCATATCCGAAATAAATAGTTTGTTCTCCAGATAAAACAGCTGTTAAAGGCTCGTTTTCTGTAATGATAAAAGTTTCCGTTACTGTAATTCCCAAAGCATCTGTAATAGTTACTGTATAAGTCCCTGCAGCAAGATCAGAAATAGTATTTTCCTCAGTTGATGCTCCACTACTCCAAGTGTAAACATAAGGAGCACATCCTCCAGAAACATTTACAGTTACCGTACCATCTTGATTTCCATTACAGGTAGCATTTGTTGTAGTTAAACTATCAACAGTAAGTGTTTTTAGTAATAACTGAGTTGATACAGGGAAGTGATCCGAAGCAGTACTTGTATAAGTAGCGTTATAAAACTCATAATGTACACGCTCAGATGTTGCAATATGTTCTTCTGTTAATTCATTAGAAAGTGTAATATGATCGATCATATTTTCTCTAAATACGAAAGATCTAAATCCTAAATCACTTAAAGAAGAAGAAACAATACTATAATTATCTGTATCTTGAACAAATGCATCATACGTAGAGGTAGTTGTTGTAACATCAGCAACAGTTTCATCAACATCATCATTATAATCTCCAAGAAGAATGATGTTTTTGTCTGAGTAAGATGTGTCTAAAGTGTCTTTTAATACTTCAACGTCGAACTTTCTCATGTTGTAACGATCTTGAGCACCATTACCGCTATTAGCTCTTGCATGAAGATTAACTACATTGAATTCTTGAGTATTTCCATTTACAGTAACGTTTGCAGTAATCATAAACGGTAATCTACCACTAGCATAGAATCTTGTTTTATCAGCAACAGGATAATTTGAAAGTGCTGAATCGTCTCCTCCGTTGTAATATGGGTGAATAGATTCTAATAATACTTTTGAACTTGTAATATTCACTGTTGCACTATTGTAAATAAAACCTATTCGTTGTTTAGCTCCTGCTGTATCGTTAGGATATGATGTCGCATCAGAAAGAATGAATTCATAGTTAGGTAATTCATTAACCATTTCTGTAAATAAAGGAACATCAACAACTTCCTGTACAGCAATAATATCAGCATTCAATGCCTGAATGGTGCTTTTTACTCTTTCTTTTTGAATTGCATCTGAATTTGGATCTCCTGCTGAAGGTGAATTTTCCTCATCTCCAAACCACTCGATATTCCAAGTAACAATATCTAATGCTTTCGATTTATCAACTTCTACGAAAATGTCTGGTACTTCGTACGCACTTGCGCAAGCAAGATCTTCTCTAATTCTTGGTAAGATTTGATACGTGTCTCGGAATCTTCCGATAACCCCTACAACTTCGTTACAAGATTCAGGCTGCCCTAAGCCAACGATACTTTCAACATCAATATCGATTCTAATTTCTCCCATTCCACTTGTATCCGTAAGTGTATAGTTTGAATTTCCAAACAAAATATCTCCTGGAGCTGGGAATGCTGGATTAGCAATACGAACTAATTGACCAGGATACTCCGATAATTGACTTAATGTAATTGTTTGCGGAGTAATTGGATTCGAAGGAGTTCCGTTATTGGTTACCTCAGTTACTGGACTAATTTGGATTTGATCGTTAAAACTACTTCTAGTTCCTGTTACTGTAATTGAATCTCCAATCATGAAAACACCATCACCATGAACTAACTCATCAAAAATGGCAATTCCACCTGTATTATCTTGAATATATGCTGATCCAGAGAATTGATCTGATACCGTCAATACACCTGAAACAGTAACTGTTTCTCCGTCTGCTTTTGCTCTAGCTTCGCTAATCACAATTACATCGGGTGTAGGAGGTTCAGCTCCGTTTTCTGTACCAGGTGTAGGATCTGCCTGAGTATAGGTACTTGTATTTCTCGCTCCACCTTGCCCGTTTGGAATACGTTGTATAGAGTGACCGTCTTTATTTCCTAATTCACCCTCGTTGATTTGAGCTTGACCAGTATTTAATAAAACTAAAAGCTCTGCATCATCGCTATCGTTCGTATCGTAAACCAATGCATCAATCAGATTATTGGTCGTAATAGCAGAATTGTTTGGAAAATCAGTTGCATTACCTTGGTATAAAGCTACTGCATCTGCTCCGTTTTGTAAACCATTATTTGGTAAAATCATGTTTACATTCGCAACATCAGTATTTCCTAAAACGAAGTACCCTTCTGCATTTGTTGTTTGTCCATCTAAATCATAAGCAGCATAACTTTGATCAATGGAACCGTTATATAATACAATGGTAAAACCGTCTAAGCTAGTATTACCAGTTCCTCCATCATATAATTCGATAAACTCTAAGGTATCTGAACCAGCTGTATCCGCATCAATTTCGTTAATAATTAAATTGATTTCTTCAGTAGCATTACTATTTACCGCCCCTGGAGTTGGTAAAGCTTGTACGTAAGTATCTGTATTTCTCGCTCCACCAGTACCATTTGCAAAACGCTGAGAAGAGTGATTGTCTTTATCGCCAGCACCACCTTCATTAATTTGAGCTTGACCGCTATTTAGTAGTACTAATAATTCTGTGTCATCACCATCGTTAGTGTCATATACAAAAGCATCAACTAAGTTATCTGTTGAAATTGCTGAGTTATTTGGGAAGTCAGTGGCGTTTCCTTGGTATAAAGCCACTGCATCCGCACCATTTTGTAATCCATTGCTGTTAAAAGTAATAGAAGAAACATTTGGCACGTCAGGATTTCCGATTACGAAATAACCATCTGCACTTGTAGTTTGTCCATCTAAATCATAAGCGGCATAGCTTTGATTGTTTGAACCGTTGTAGAAAACTAATACATAACCATCTAAGCTAGTGTTACCAGCACCGCCATCATATAATTCTACGAATTCTTGAGTGTCAGTACCTGGTGTATCCGCATCAACTTCGTTAATAACAATATTTGAAGGAGCTACAGGCGCCATGTTTTCTTCACCTGGAGTAGGAATCAATTGAGCATAAGTATTTGTATTTCTTGCTCCACCAGAACCATTAGGGATTCTTTGAGAAGAATGCTCATCTTTGTTACCAGCACCACCTTCGTTAATTTGTTCTTGACCAGCATTTAATAATGCTAGTAATTCAGCATCATCACCATCGTTTGTATCATATACAAAAGCGTCTACTAAATTGTCTGTTGTAATCGCTGCATTATTTGGAAAATCGGTAGCATCACCTTGGTATAAAGCCACTGCATCCGCACCATTTTGTAATCCATTACTGTTGAATGTAATTGAAGAAACGTTAGGGACATCAGGGTTTCCAATCACGAAATATCCGTTCGCATTCGTCGATTGCCCATCTAAATCATAAGCAGCATAGCTTTGGTTGTTTGAACCGTTATAAAAAACTAATACGTAACCGTCTAAACTACTATTTCCAACACCTCCATCATACAACTCTACGAATTCTTGCGTATCAGTACCCGGAGTATCTGCATCAACTTCGTTAATAACGATATTTACAGGAGTTGTAGCTTCTTCATTTTTTGCTCCTGGAGTAGGCGCAAGTTGTGCGTATGAACTTGTATTTCTTGCTCCACCAGAACCGTTAGGGGTTCTTTGAGAAGAATGCTCATCTTTATTACCAGCACCACCTTCATTAATTTGTTCTTGACCAGCATTTAATAATACTAACAAGTCAGCATCATCGCCGTCATTGGTGTCATACACAAAAGCATCTACTAAATTATCTGTGCTGATTGTTGAATTATTTGGGAAATCAGTAGCATCACCTAAATATAAAGCAACTGCATCGGCACCATTTTGTAATCCATTACTATTGAATGTAATTGAAGAAACGTTTGGTACATCAGGATTTCCAATAACAAAGTATCCTTCGGCATTTGTAGTTTGTCCGTCTAAATCGTAAGCAGCATAGCTTTGATTGTTTGAACCGTTATAAAAAACTAATACAAAACCATCTAAACTAGTATTTCCAGCACCACCATCGTATAACTCAACAAATTCTTGAGTATCGGTACCAGGAGTATCGGCATCTACTTCATTAATGATAATATCAGGAGTAGTTGCTGTTTCATTTCCCTGTAATTGAACATCATCGAAACCAGCATAATCACTACCTCCGTTTTGTTTAACACTTATTGTAAAACTAACTGAATTTACAGTATCAGGAATGGTTTCTTCAATGTTTACCCAACCGTTTGTGCTGTATGGACTTGCATCTGTTATAGTAACAACACCTTGAGAGGTTCCATCTTGAAAAACTTCATAGCTAATTACATCACCATTGGCAACATCATAACCAACAACATTAATGGCAAACGATAAGGTTACGTCCGTATAATTTGAAATATCTACACTTTCGAAAGCTATGGTACCTCCATCAGCAGAACCACAGTTACCATCTAGATCTTGAACTCCGAAAAAGTTACTGTCTGTATTTGCTGAACTAATAGAGCCAACGCTTGTTACGATATCCCAAACGTCCGATCCGTTTGTACAATTTACAGGAGAGTTGGTATAGTTCCAAGTATCATTTGATGTTCCTTCAAATCCTTGAAAAACAATTGCCGACCCTGTCGGTGGAGTTGTGTCTTCAAGAGTTGTTACATTTACTATATTACTATTAGGCGAAACATTTCCAGCAGCGTCAATAGCTCTTACAGAGAATGTATAAGATGTATTTGGAGTTAGGTTAGTAACCGTAAAATTTGTATTTGATGTCGCTGTGATTTGTGTACTTCCATTGAATATTTGATAAGCAATTACGCCAACATTATCCGTTGAAGCAGTCCATGATAAATCAGTAGTTGTTTGTGTAGTGTTTTGAGCGCTTAAGCTAGATGGAGCCGTAGGAGCTTCTGTATCTCCTCCTCCAGAATTAAAACGATCCTCCGCTTGAGGTCCTCCCCAAATTGAAGTAGCAAAAGCTGGATTATCAATAAACGGGTTTCTATTTCCTTGGATACTTTCTAAAAGAACATTTCTGTTAATTTCATAGGCAGAAACAGGATCTTCCGCATTCCACTCTAGGAAAATATCCATCATATCAGCATTGTAATTCTGTGTTCCTGTTCCCACAGCACTTGGTAAACACTGCGATCCATAACGTAAGTACATGTACATCATCATTCTGGCAACGTCACCTTTCCATTCGTCACCTGGATACCATCCCCCAGAAACATTTCCTGCATTTCCGCTTCCATCCGCAAAGCGAGAGTTTCCTCTGTTAGAGTTCATATTAACATCACTTGACCTTAAATGATGTGCATCGGCTCCAGGACCTGAACTCCCCAAGTTCGGGCTTCCTAATGAGCGAGGGAATGTATGCTCCCTGTTCCAATCACCAGTGTTTCCTCCATTACTATCCTTGGAACGTGTACGATCCGTAACATGGTTGTTATCAGAATCATCATATCCGTAAATAAGTAATACATTGTTTGGACTGGTTGGATCTAAATCGGTTTGTCTTAGAGCATCCCAAACTCCCGGCGTATAGCTCAGAAAAGTAGTATGCGTATTTGTGATCAAAACGGAAAGATCGTCCTTTAAGGATTCCCCGGTCTGATTCACATTGACACCGTCATAATAAGGTGGAACTTGGGCAAAGCCAGAATATCCACATAAAATAATAAGCATCACTGCTATATTAAGTAGAAGAGTACTTTTTTTCATTTGTAAAGTTTTTTGTAGTTTATAATTTTATCTCGTTTGGAGGAAGGTTTGAGATTGGGTAAAACTATAGGTTGATTGTGTTAAAAGCGTTAACGAATGGTTAACTTTAAATTGTTTATTGGCTAATTTTTAATGGTTATTAATTTCGCTCGTGAAAATAATTAAATAAAACGTTACTTTTTAAAATTCAGTTTGTTAATCACTCAACAAAAATACTGTTTTTTGTTAAATTTTAACAAAGCACTTCATGGATTAGACTTTTTATAGTGTGTTATGTACTTTTTGTTTGATTTTTAGTGTTTTTACTTGTTATTGAACAAGGTGTGTGTAAAGTAAATATTGCGTTTCTTCAGTGCTTCTTCAATAGGCTTACTTTGTTGGGTATAAAAGGTTAAAGGACATTAATACTTATCAAGATGATAATAGTAAGCACTAGTTACAATAAAAAAGATGTAATTTTAAACCAAAAGCATTAAACCCTATTTATAATGAAGTATTTAAAACTAATCATATTATTCTTTTTCTGGGCGGGGAGTTTATCTTTTTGTCAAGAAGGAATTAAGGATTTCGATGAAATAATTTATGAAGCAAGAACTAGAGGTAGTTCTTTGGTTTTGAAGATAACATCAGATAAGCTTTTCTATAAAGATAGAAATCATGAGAAAGAACTCAAAGTTTCTAAAGTAGATAAAAAGAAACTGATTAAGTTTATTAATAATACCAAGCTTTCGGATATGAGTCATTTTAAAGCAGTATCAAATGATAGAGCTTCAGATAGGGCGATGCAAGCTGAGTTAATTGTTAAAGTTAATGGACAAGAATATAAATCTTCTGTGTTCGATCATGGAAATCCTCCAGAAGAACTGAAAGAAATCATTGAAACAATGATGAGGTTGGGAAAACCTGAATAAACAAAAAGACCGAGCATTAGCTCGGTCTTTTTTATAAACGAAATCTAAATTTAGTTTTAAATACTTTATTCGAAGTAGGTTGAATTAAAAATATCTAAAGATTTATTGTTAGGCTATTATTAAAACTTTAAAGTTGCTCCTAACAAGAAGTTACGCGTAGCTTGTGGATAAAAACCAGCACCATCAACAGTTGTTGTAGTACCAGGATTTGACCAAGTATCATCGAAAGTATAATAATAACCTCTGTCGACATATTCTTTATTGAAGATGTTGTTTACAATTCCCGTGAATACAATTGACTTGAATATCTTCTTGGTTTTAAGTTCGTATGTAAAGTTGAAATCACTTGTAAAGAATCCTTTTAAAACGTCTAAATCGGATACAGTACTATTCAAATTACTCATAAATTGTTTCCCTACATATTTCGATAAAAATGCCAATTGAAGGTTTGATATTGGCTGATAAACTAATGCGTTACCAAAAATAATATCAGGAGAAAAAGTAATAGGCGTATCTCCTAAATTGGTTAATACACCATCAATTTCAGCATAATAATCTTGGTTTACATTTTCACTGAATGCTATGTTCGGACGAATCCATAAAGTTTTATCCAGTTGAATATCGGCATCAATTTCAATACCTAATCGATAGCTATTACCACTTGAAGATCTCAGAGGTTCCCCTGAATTTGGATCAATAGCACCCGTTAAAATCAACTGGTTTTGATAATCCATATAGTATATGTTTGTATTTAACTTTACTTTTTTATTAGAGAATCTCCATCCTAACTCATAGTCATCCAGACTTTCATGTTGTGAGTTTCCACCTTCAAAGTCATTTCGATTAGGCTCTCTATTTGCTCTTGCATAAGAGGCATAAATACTATGGTTTTCATCAAATCTATGTGTTAACCCTAATTTTGGATTGAAGAAATTAAATTGTTTATCAACATCAATTGGATCCCTATCTGAGGTCAATCCTTTTGTTGTATAGTTTACAAAACGCCCTTGAAGATCAACAAACGCTTTTAACGAGTTTGTGATGTTAAAACTAACTTTAGAAAAAACACTCCAATCCGTTTTCTTAGAATCACTGAAGTAGTATCGGTCTCCCCAATTAGTGTTTGCAGCTAAATCACTTCCCCAGATTATTTCACCATAATGTTCGTTGTTATATGTACTATAAGAA
This sequence comes from Tenacibaculum xiamenense, assembly GCF_964513065.1. NCBI lineage: Bacteria > Pseudomonadati > Bacteroidota > Flavobacteriia > Flavobacteriales > Flavobacteriaceae > Tenacibaculum > Tenacibaculum xiamenense. Next base: position 25,942 of record NZ_CAZEQU010000011.1, on the reverse strand, counting down.
ACACCTGAAATTACTTCAATACCTTCATTGTTATAGGTAGCAGTTCCATTAGCCACATAAAAATGATTGTCTAACCATCTTCTTACAATTACATCACTGCCATCAACGATTAAGTTGTTGTAATCAACAGCATCTTCACCATCTTTAAATTGCTCGAAATATCCTTTACCTCTGGTGTAGTTCAAACCAATGTTGGTTGACCATTCATCAGATAATCTCTCATTCCAATGTAATTGATAATGATCTTGCCAGTAATTATCAGTTTCGTTGTCATAAGTATATGGATTTTGACGACGGTTTTCTTCGAGTTGTTCTTTGGTTAAACCGAACCATGCTTGGTAAGTTTTTTCTTGTCCACCAAAAGCAAGCGCTTTAATCAAAGTGTTTTCATCTGTATAACTTCCTTGAAGAAAATATGATTTTAAATCAGTAAAAGCACGATCTACATAACCATCAGAATAGATATTCGAAAGACGTCCTGCTAATTCGAAATTTTCATTAATTTTTCCAGTAGTAAACTTCACGGTATGTTTTCTCGTACCAAAAGAACCAAACGAGTTTGAAATTTCTCCTCCAGCTTCCTCAGAAACAGCATCCGTTAAGATATTTAAACTAGCTCCAAAAGCACCAGAACCATTGGTTGAGGTTCCAACACCGCGTTGTAACTGTAAGTTTTCAGTTGATGAAGCAAAATCTCCCATATTTACCCAAAAAGTTCCTTGGCTTTCAGCATCGTTATAAGGAATTCCGTTAATGGTAACATTTACACGAGAAGCATCCGAACCACGAACACGGATATACGTATATCCAATTCCCGCCCCTGCATCTGATGAAGAAGTAACAGAAGGTAGGTAGTTTAATAATACAGGGATGTCTTGCCCTAAATTACGTTTGGCAATCTCCTTTTTCGATAAGTTAGAGTGAGTTACAGGCGCATCTGCTTTTACGCGAACAGCCGATACTAATACTTCATCGAGAATAGTATCTGTTTTTAATTGGAAAATGAGTTCTTGAGAGTTGTTTGTATCAATCTGTTTTTTTAGAGTTTTGAAACCAACGAAAGATACTTCTACTTCATAAATACCTTTAGAAAGCTTAAGTTTAAACTCTCCTTCCGTATCCGTAATAGTTCCTTTTTGTAATGAAGGAATAATAACAGAAGCACCTTCTAGTGGTTGTTGATTTTGATTGATAACTTTACCAGTTAAAATTATGCTTTGTGCATTAGCATTTAACGTAGTAAGCATAATTGCTAAAAAAGCTACTAGGTTCACTTTTTTAACTAATGAGTGAAATGTCATTTTATATAAATAAAACGAATAAAAAGAGGTGATTATTCAATAATTAATCAGTGTTGTCTTAAAACGAAAGTGTCTAACTTTCTAATGTTTCCCTAAACAGCATTACCTGTTCTAGGTTCAATGGGTATGATCTCAGCCTTTTGCAGATTTAAAATTTTTGGTTTTTCTCGTACTTTAAAAGTATTTAAAGCAATTAACAACTTAAAATTCAAAATAATAAAAGGCACCCCTTTTGAGAACATGGCAAAATTAAAGCAGAAAGTTTAAATAACAAGGTGTAACTTAAGATAAGTTTAAAATATGTAAAGAAATGGCTGAAATGTGTGGTTTTTTTGCAGTATTTATATTAAAACAACGTTTTCGTTTATTTTTCTGTTAAAATATTTCGTAAAATTTTAATATTTTAGTGCGGACAAATAGTGAATATATGAGCAAACCATTCAAGGCAAAAGTCAATAATAACTATAATTTTGATTTTACCGCCCAGCAAATTGAAAAACTAGATTCGGTATTTAAATCCGATGGAAGCTTTCATGTTTTAGATAATGAAACCTCTTTTCAAGCAAAAATAGTAGCGCAAAATTTTAACGATAAAACCTATACCGTTGAGATCAATGGAAATAGATATGACGTGAAATTATCGGATTCGTTAGATATTTTAATTAGCGAATTAGGATTGGAGGCGAGTTCGGTTAAAAAGGAAAACGACATCAAAGCCCCAATGCCAGGATTAATTGTTTCGGTTGATGTTGAAGTTGGCCAAGAGGTGAAAGAAGGTGAAGGTATTTTGGTATTAGAAGCCATGAAAATGGAAAATACATTGCTAGCTCCAAGAGATGGTGTAGTGAAATCTGTTTTAGTAGAAGCAAGTGCCAAGGTTGAAAAGAATGCAGTGTTAATTGAAATGGAGTAAGAATGAAGAAAATTTTAGTAGCAAATAGAGGAGAAATAGCTTTGCGTGTGATGCGTACGGCAAAAAATATGGGTATTAAAACGGTGGCAGTATATTCTGAAGCCGATAGAAATTCACCGCATGTGGCTTTTGCCGATGAAGCAGTTTGTATTGGACCAGCACCTTCGAATCAATCGTATTTATTAGGAGATAAGATTATTGAAGTAGCGAAGCAACTTAATGTTGATGGAATTCACCCAGGATACGGATTTTTGAGTGAAAATGCTGCATTTAGTGAAGCTGTAGCCAAAAACGGAATTACATTTATTGGTCCGAAAGCAAAAGCAATTGAAGTCATGGGAAGTAAGTTGGCAGCAAAGGATGCTGTAAAAGCTTATGATATTCCAATGGTTCCAGGAATTGATGAGGCCGTAACCGACGTAAACTATGCCGCCAAAGTTGCCGACGAAATTGGATATCCAATTTTAATAAAAGCGTCTGCTGGAGGTGGAGGAAAAGGAATGCGTGTTGTTCATAAGGCAGAGGATATTGAAGAACAGATGAACAGAGCCATTTCAGAAGCAGAGTCTGCCTTTGGAGATGGATCAGTTTTTATAGAGAAATATGTAGGATCACCACGACATATTGAAATCCAAGTTTTGGCTGATGGACATGGAAATGTAGTTCATTTATTTGAAAGAGAATGTTCTGTACAAAGAAGGCATCAAAAGGTGGTTGAAGAAGCACCTTCAAGTGTATTGACTCCTGAAATTCGTCAACAAATGGGAGAAGCAGCCGTAAAGGTAGCACAAGCTTGCGATTACTTAGGAGCGGGTACTGTAGAGTTTTTATTGGATGAAAATAAGAACTTTTATTTCCTTGAGATGAATACGCGTTTACAGGTAGAGCATCCGGTAACAGAAATGATTACGGGAATTGATTTGGTAGAGCAACAAATTAAAATTGCTCGTGGGGAAAAGTTAGCATTTGCTCAAGAAGATTTAAATATCAATGGTCATGCTTTGGAATTAAGAGTATATGCCGAAGATCCGTTAAACAATTTTGCGCCAAGTATTGGAGTGCTGGAAACTTATAAAACTCCGCAAGGAGCTCATGTAAGAGTGGATGATGGTTTTGAAGAAGGTATGGAAGTTCCGATTTATTACGATCCGATGATTGCCAAATTAATAACCCACGGGAAGAGTCGTGAGGAGGCAATTGAACTTATGAAACAAGCAATTAACGACTATCATATTAAAGGAATTGAAACCACCTTATCGTTTGGAAAGTTTGTTTGTGAGCATGAAGCCTTTACTTCAGGAGATTTTGACACGCACTTTGTGAAAAAGTATTATACACCTGAGCAATTAGAGTTGGAATATAAACGCGAAGCAGAGATTGCAGCGAAACTTGCTTTACAAGCATATTTAAAAGAACAACAAGTTTTAAGAACCTGCTAAAACGATAAAATAGGTGTAGTTGCGTTAGGGATTGCAGCGGCATCCTTTTATTGGTTTGAGTTTGCGAAAACCAGCAAAAGATATAGCGAAAAGCCCGACCCTTGGGGAACGCCCAAAACAAGAAAAAACATGAATACTAAAATAGAACAATTACAAGATAAAATAGCGGAAGCAAAAGTAGGAGGTGGTCAAAAAAGAATTGACCGACATCATAGCAAAGGAAAGCTAACCGCGCGTGAACGAATTGATTATTTATTAGATGAAGGATCGTTTGAGGAAGTAGGAATTTTGGTAACCCACCGAACTACAGATTTCGGGATGGAAAATCAGAAATTTTATGGTGATGGTGTGGTAACTGGATATGGAACTGTAAATGGAAGACTAGTTTACGTATTTGCGCAAGATTTTACTGTGTTTGGAGGTTCGTTGTCAGAAACTCACGCGGAAAAAATCTGTAAAATTATGGACTTGGCAGTGAAGGTTGGAGCGCCATTAATTGGATTAAACGACTCTGGAGGAGCGCGTATTCAAGAAGGAGTTCGCTCGCTAGGTGGTTATGCGGATATTTTCTACAGAAACGTTCAGGCATCGGGAGTAATTCCTCAAATTTCGGCAATTATGGGACCTTGTGCTGGTGGAGCGGTGTACTCTCCGGCAATGACGGATTTTACCATCATGGTTGAAAATACGAGTTATATGTTTGTTACTGGACCGAATGTGGTAAAAACAGTAACGAATGAAGAGGTAACTTCGGAAGAATTGGGAGGAGCAAGTGCGCATTCAACCAAATCTGGGGTAACTCATTTAACTTCGGAAAATGATGTACAATGTCTAGAAGATATTAAAACATTGTTGAGCTATATGCCACAAAACAATCAAGAAACCACTCAGAAATTACCTTTTGAATTAGGAACGGAAATTAGAGAGGAATTGAACAATATTGTTCCTGATAATGCCAACAAGCCTTACGATATGCGGGCGGTGATTGATGGTATTGCTGACTCGAATTCATTTTTTGAAATTCATAAGGATTATGCGGACAATATCGTGGTTGGTTTTGCACGTTTAGGAGGAAGAAGTATCGGGATTGTAGCAAATCAACCTATGAGTTTAGCAGGTTGCTTGGACGTAAATAGTTCGAAAAAAGCCGCTAGATTTACTCGTTTTTGCGATTGCTTTAATATTCCGTTGTTAGTATTGGTAGATGTTCCAGGGTTCTTACCAGGAACGGATCAAGAGTGGAATGCCATTATTACCAATGGAGCGAAGTTGTTATACGCCTTAAGTGAGGCAACGGTGCCAAGAATAAGTGTGATTACAAGAAAGGCTTATGGTGGTGCTTATGATGTAATGAACTCGAAACATATCGGTGCAGACATGAATTTTGCTTGGCCTTCAGCAGAGATTGCCGTAATGGGAGCTAAAGGAGCGAGTGAAATCATCTTTAAAAAAGAAATCGCGGAAGCCGATGACCACGAGGCTAAATTAGCCGAAAAAGAAGCGGAATATGCAGATAAGTTTGCGAATCCTTATCGTGCAGCAGAACGTGGTTTTGTGGATGAGGTAATTTTACCTGAAGAAACAAGAAGAAAGTTGATCAAGGCTTTTGCTATGTTGGAAGGTAAAAAGGTAGAGCAACCGAAAAGAAAGCATGGAAACATTCCGTTGTAAGAATGTTGTATAAATAATATTTAAAAACTGCCTTATTAATTTAGGGCAGTTTTTTTGTTGTATAAGTATATTAGTATAAGAATGTATTGAGGAAAAGTTATATTTGTGAGTAAAGAATAAGTTGCATTGGGTTTGAAAAAAGTAATATTAAGTTTATTAGGAATTGGGAGTTTACTCTTTTTATTTATATGGGTTTTTATAGGTAAAAGACCTAATAAAATACTTGTTGGAGACGCTATCAATAAAGAGAAATATATTTTAGATTCTATTTATCAAGCAGAAAAATTCGACACAAATAGAATATATGAACCGTTAAGTTTAAATTTTAACGGAAAACCAATTTTTTCAATTGGAGAGAAGTTGAAAGAGGTAGATTCTACTTTAACCTACAGAATTGATCCAAATTCAGATTACCAAGATTATTTTCCATTAATTAGAGACTATCTTATTACTGAGGATAAACTTTCACTTTACAAGATTGGAAAGTATTCATATGTAACTGCAATGGTTTATTTTTCCGCAGAAGGAAAATCTAACAGAATTTTTAATGTTAGTGGGTGTTGGGGATTTCAAGTTTATGATCCCTTGATTCTTGATAAGATGGAAACTTGGTTTACTGAAAATCTATTTCCAGAGTTAAAAGATAAATTCGAATTTAGAAATCATTGGAATTATAAAATAGAAACCCAAAATCAAGTGGAATTATTTGATTTAATTAAGAAAGATGAAAGTTGGGTGTTGAATTACAGGGTGAAGCTGAAATAAAAATATCTAAAAATCCATCATATCAATATTGGGAAAAAATGAAACAAGAAAATACATTTAAAACAAAGACAGGATTTTGTCATGTACTCCCGGATAAGATAGTTTTATCAAGAGATGGAATTATTGGTAATGTTGCAAATGTAACAGTTGGTAAGAGCATAACAAGGATTTTAATTCTTTATGGAGTTATAACGATAGGGCTTTTATATGTTGCTATTGAAGGATTTCGAAATGGAAAGATGTTGGAGCCCATATTATTTGTTCTACTAGGGACTTATCTAGTTTATGGTATTTTTACTAGTATTAACAATTCGGCTACACCAATAATCAATCGACAAAAAATTAAAGAAATACGATTCAAAAAGGCATTTAAAGGACTTAGTCGATCAAGATTTGAAGTGTTATTTGAAGATGAAAAAGGAAAAATAAAAAAACGTTTGATCATGCTTCCTGGATCGATGACAGGAGGTGATCGAGAAACTAAAAAAGCTCTTAAAATAATGAAGGACGAAGGGCTTATTGATTGAAAAAACAACTACTTAAAAAGAGCTATTAATACCATATTAAATAAAAAATGAAAGAGACAAAAACAGATATAGAATTCTTAATCACAGCTTTTACTTATTCTTTTGCTTCTTTGAATCAAAGTTTCTATTTAAGAAAAAGAGATCTTAAGGTAATAGGGGGTCACATTTTTGATTATTCGTTGATTTCGGAATGTAAGGCAGAGTATAATTCGGGATTGACAAAGAAGGAAGAGAGGGATATAAAGGAAGCTATTATTGCAAATGAAAAAGGGTACGATACTCATATTTTTATTCCAAGATTAACAAAAGAGGAAAGGTTTGAAATGATAGCTGATTTCATAAGTTCTACAGAAAAATTCAAGGAAAGACTTGAAGTTAATTACCAAACTTTAGTTGATTCGACAAAGAATTATGGTATAGAATTCCATCGAAAAGGAATCAAGGTTGGTGTAGACATGGAATATCTTACAAATGGAATTGAAGAAGAGAATTTTAAATCAAAATGGACAGAGTTCTACAGGAATAAAACGAAAAATATTGCTCTAAAATGGCTGGAGCGTCAAGTTGTTGAAATAGAAAACAAAAAACTATAAATTATGAGTGAAAAAGAAACCTTAAATAACATACTGAGTAGAATATTAAAATGGATGCCTACCTTGGCAATAATACTATTTTACATTCCAAATGCTTTGGATAAAATTATTAATCACGATCAAACTGGAAAAATTGTGGAGAGCAGTGCTGTTATGATTACGGCAGGTCTTTTTATCTTAATTGGAATAGCTTTTTTCCTATTTAACAAAACAATACTTATTGGAACATCAATGTTAGTTTTATATATGAGTTTTATCGTGCTCATTCACACGTACAAAGAAAAACCTTCCGAAATTGTTATTCTAATTTTAATAGCGACCATATTTGCTGTATATATCAGAAAACCAAAGCTGTTCAACATGAACTACTAATTTTACAGCTTTGCTAAAGTTTTAAGATATAGGCGTAGTTTAATTGAACAAAAACTGAAAAATAAACTACATTCAATTCTTCAAAGCTTATAGCAAGCTACCTAAATTAACGTATATTTAAACTGTAACTGTCAGTTATACAATGGAAAAACTAAAACTATAAACAAATGAAAAACTATTTAAAAGGACTTATCAAAGAGATGATTCCTGTTTTATTGGGGGTATTACTTGCTTTATGGATAAACAACTGGAATGAAAATAGAAAGGATAGAAAATACATAAATAACTTCTACTTATCTCTAAAAAAAGAATTTCGTGATACTGATGAAGAAATAACAAAGAAATTGCCTTATCAAAAGGTATTACTCGATACTTTGGAAGTTTATAAGAATGATGAGACTATTTCATTATTGGAAGTTGTTGAAAAGGCTAATGGAGTAAATGGACCAAATATTAAACTGAATTATTGGAAGGCATTATCAAATTCCAAAATAGAATTGCTTGAATACAATAGACTTTCCATTTTGGCGGATATAGAAAAAGGCAATGAACTTTTAAAATATAAGACAAACAAACTCCTTGATTTTGTGTATTCTAATTTGACCGAAACGGGTAAAAAAGAAAAAATGATGCTAAGAATAATGATTATTGAATTAATAACTACTCAAAAAGAAATACAAAAAGAAATTCGAAAAATACTGAATGAATAGGTAAAACGAATCAATGATTTTTAATTGAGAAAGAGTAATTTTAAAGCATCAAATAACAATATAAAGAATCATAAGAAAAAACAAACACTATGAACTACGAAGAACATTTTAAAATTTCATGTGAAAAGAGAGAGCATTACTGGAAATCTGTTGGAGAGTTATTTTCAGACGTTGTTGGAAATATGATAAATCCTTCTTTTATGGGAGGTCCAAGATGGCCATCGTTAAGACAAGCACATATCGGAATTCAATTAGAAAACGGAACCATTATCGCTTCTGATGGGTTGAGTGATCCTTATGATGATTACGACACCAATGCTGATAACAAAGATTACAACGGTGTCGGTATTGAACTTTATACAATTACAGATAATAAATATCAAAATATCCAAGAAATTATTGATTCTTGGGAGTTTAAAATATTAAGGCAGGTAAGTGGTATGGCGGCAGCAAATCCGAACATATCGTATACCTTAAATGACTATACCTACATTTCCTCGGTAGTAAACGGGATTGACTTACCAAATCAATTCTTAGGCGACAATGGAGAAGTTGGTGTTTTATTAGGATTGAAAACAAATGAGGTTTCCAGTAAAATACAATTAAGTATTGAAGAGGTATCTCTAGTTAATGTGTCGATTTTGACTAAGAAGGAACTAGATTTTATCATGGAGAATGGAGCCAAAGGAAGAATTGAAATTGCAGAAAAGCTAATGAACCAAGGTTACTATAAGTTGTCTACTAATCGTAAATCTGTGGTGTAATCGTTATTTATAGGATTTCATACGATAATGCATAAACAAATAACATAAAAAAAGCTCAATAACGATGATTATTGGGCTTTTTTGTGCAATTTTGATGAAAATTAATCAACTAACACAAAGCAAAAATTGCTTTTTTAAATAAGGAGGAATGGGGTTATTTTCGAATTTATTTGGTAAAAAGAAGATTCAAGGGAGAAATAAGAATGTCTTTTATGCACAACAAGATGATTTAATGAAACAAGCATCACTCGATGCTCAAAAGAACTTCAAGTATTTTTGGAGGGAATTGTATTGGGAATATAGAAGAATCGTTCCTGGACATGACTTTGCCATGGTTAAAGTTCCGTTTCAACAAAAGTTTCCAAGAGAAAGAGAACCGCTTGTAGAGCATATGTGGGTAAATAATATTGCCTTTGATGGTGAAGTGATTACTGGAGAATTAGTGAATCAACCTAACAGATTGACCAATGTTGATAAAGGAGATATTATTACTCGTAAAATCGATGAGATTGGTGATTGGATGATTTCAATTCAAGGAAAAACTTATGGAGGATTTACCATTCAAGTAATGCGTTCTGGTATGAATGATCAGGAAAGAGAACATCATGATAACACATGGGGACTGGATTTCGGTGATTATAACGAGGTTTTACTTGTTCATAAGCAAAAGGAAAATCCAGAGAATCTTGTAGAGCATCCAATGAGTAAGAATATGGTCGAAAAAATGCGCGAGTTTTTAAAAGAAAATCCTGAAGAACTAACCATTATTGATGAAAATGGATTGTCTCTTTTGCATAAAGAAGCCATCGCAGGAAATCGGACTACTATCGAAATCTTATTAGAACTGGGAGCTGATAAAACCGTAAAATCTACTGCTGGAAAAACAGCTTTGGAATATGCAGAAGCTATGGGCTGGGAGCATTTGCTTGAGGTGCTTAAGTAAGAAATTGAGAAAACGACTCCCCGTCAAGAATCTTGAATATGATATTGCGTTAAAAATCAGAAAATGAAAAAAATGCTATTAATACTTACAATAGGTTTCTTTAATCAATATTTATTCTCTCAGGAAATAGTCGATTTTAAAGAAATATATGTTTATGATGAATTGGTGTATAAAAATGTAAATGATATGCTATTCTCTGGAATGGCACAGAAGAAAAGAAAGAATGGTCATTTGGTTTACGAAGAAACTTATGATAACGGAGTTATCTTATCGAGTAAACAGTATTTTAATGGAAAAGAAGTAAGAGTTTCAAATGAAACAATTTATAATTCGAGGAAACCTAATGTTGTTTCGAAAGAAAATGATTATAGATTGGATAAGTCTCTTTTCAGAACCATAACTTATGATGAAGATGGAAAGAAAATTTTTGTTCAGATTTTTAATAAAGGAAAGTTAACATATAGTTGTCAATACAAAGGAAAAAAGAAGCACGGAATAGAGTTGGAATATGATGAAGAAGGAGAAAAACTTGTTCGTAGAGCAATCTATATTGATGGAAAGAAGAATGGGAAAGAATATTGTGTGTGTAAAAAAGGAAAAGAAACGATAACCGAATATAAAAATGGGAAAAGAATTAAGAATAAATGAAAACAGGAATCATAACAGGATGTAGCAGAGGAATCGGTTTTGCTATTACTGAACTTTTAACCAAAGACGAAGGCATTAAAATTATTGGGACTTCAACTTCTGGAAAACACTCCATCGAAAGCTCAAACTTTGAAGGATATCAGTTAAATCTTGGAGATAGTGAATCTATTCAAAACTTTACGAGCAAGATAAAAGACCTTAAAATCGATTTTCTAGTTAATAATGCAGGGATTTTATTAGAAAACTGGAATGAGTCTACCATCAATCTAGAGCAATTAAAACAAACGTTTAATGTAAATTTTTTTGGTACAATCGAGTTAACAGAGACTTTGCTTCCCGCTTTTCAAAAGAATGGACAAATAATTAATGTTACGTCTGACTGGGGTTCGTTCAGTGAAAAGAATTTTGATGAATTTCAACCACATTATAAAATGTCAAAAACGGCGTTGAATATGTATACCAAACTTCTAGCGAAGAGATTAGAAAATCAAAACATAACGGTTTCTTCTTTAGATCCAGGATGGACGCAAACTGATATGGGAGGAAACGAAGCATCCAGAAAACCTCAAGATGTTGCTGTTGATGTGAGAAATTTGTTAGCCCAAAATATCGAAAGCGGTTATTTTTGGCATCAAGGGAAGATAAGAGCGTGGTAAACTTTGATTTCGCTTTACAATAAAACAGAAATAACTAAGAGCTTTGAAAATGCACCCACTACGAAAACATATTGAAGAAATTGTAAGTCTAACTGATGAAGAGTTCGATTTTGTTTTAAACCATTTTGCCTATGTTAAAAAACGTAAGCACCAGTATATTGTTCAGGAAGGAGAAGTTGTATCGAAAGAATTTTGGATAATAAAAGGATGCTTAAAAAGTTACTTTGTTGATGATTCAGGTAAGGAGCATATTCTTCAATTCGGAATGGAAAATTGGTGGATTACAGATTATGAGTCTTTCGTGAAACAAAAGAACTCTAAAATTTATATTGATTGTATTGAGGATAGCGAGTTATTATATATATCCTTTGAAAACAGAGAAAAACTAACCGCTCAAATGCATAAGATGGAGCGCTTTTGGGCAAAAAAAAGCAAGTTAGGGCGAATAGCCCTTCAGAATAGAGTGCTATCCTTATTAAGAAATTCAACCAAAGAACGCTATGAACTTCTTCTCGAGCAATACCCAAAACTTTTTCAGCGTGTTCCCAAAAAAATGATAGCCGCCTATTTAGGAGTTTCTAGAGAAACTCTAAGTAGATTGAATTCATAATATTTCTTTTCTGGTTTAATTTTTACCAAATAAGCTTTAAAGTGAAACAAAAAATACACTGCTGCTTTTTTCATTTTTCAAAGCTGTAAAATGGTTGCATAGCCATAGCTATGGAATTGTTTTTCAATGAAGAGAAAGGGGAGTATGAACAAGTATTCAAGTCATATTTTAAGGTTGATTTGGTATTAATGTGATATACATCACACTAAATACGTGATAAACCTCCTTTCTATCGTTCTAACTTCTCCTCAATTTTGTATAACAATTAATTTAATAAAAAGTTATGCCATACATTAACATTAAAGTTACCGACGAACAGGTAACAACAGAACAAAAACGTAGATTGATAGCTGGGGCCACCTCATTAATGGTTGAGGTTCTTAATAAAAATCCAGAAACAACTCATGTGGTAATTGAAGAGATTCCTGTCGAAAATTGGGGGGTTAATGGAAAACAATATTTAGGAACTAAAAAATAATTGAAATGGAAAATAAAACAGTAATAATAACGGGAGCATCATCTGGAATTGGTAAAGAAATAGCCAAATATTTCATAGAAAGAAGGAGTAACGTGGTTATGAACTCTTCAAATGAAGAAAATTTAAGAAAGAGTTATGAAGAATTAGGCGCCCCTTCGAATGCAGTTTACCTCGCTGGAGATATTAGTAAAAAAGTAACAAGCGAAAAACTGGTACGTTTGGCTTTGAAAAAATTTAAATCCATTGATGTATTAATCAATAATGCAGGAGTATTTTCTCCCAAACCCTTTTTGGAAGTTGAAGAAAAAGACTTAGAGTTTTATTGGAATATTAATTTAAAAGGAACCTATTTCGCTTCGCAGGCAGTAATTCCTGAAATGATCAAACAAAACAATGGCTCAATAATAAATTTAGGTACGGTTTTAGTCGATCATGCAATTGAAGGGTTTCCTGCCTCAGCTCCCCTTACAAGTAAAGGAGCTATTCATTCGTTGACTAGACAATTGGCTACTGAATTTGGTAAAAACAACATTAAAGTTAATACAATAGCTCCAGGAATTATTAGAAGTCCTTTGCAAGGAAAAATAGGAGTTGAAAATGCCGATAGTTTAGCTGGATTGCATTTGTTAAAAAGAATAGGAGAAGCACATGAAGTAGCTGAAGCAGCATATTATTTAGCTAATTCTGGTTTTATTACAGGAGAAACTATTAACGTAGCTGGAGGGCATACCATTGGGCATTCACTATAAACAGGTAATTATGTACAAGGAAAACATTAGAGAAATTGAAAGTTTAATAGAAAACTATTTCGAAGGAATTTTTTATGGAGAAGTTAAGAAATTAGAAAACTGTTTTTATGAAAATACGTTAATTCATGGCGACATAAAAGGTGAGGCCTATTTGAAAAAAGTCAGCGATTATATCGATGGAGTCAAGAATAGAAAGAGCCCATCTGAGTTGAATGAAACGTTAATGATGAAAATTATTGGAGTTGAAGTAATGGGTAACATTGCTATGGCTAAATTACATGTGCCAATGTTAGGGTATAATTATTATGATTATCTGTCATTGGCGAAAATCGATAATCATTGGAAAATTGTGAATAAAGTATTTACTCATGTAGCATAAGAGAGTTGCATTTGTTTTCTAAAGGAACATAGATCCTTAAATGGGTTCTATGTTTCTTTGGAATTATAATCAATCTAAAATAAAACCCTAACTTTAGTTCCTCAGGTGTTAAAACAGCTACAATGAAAACGAACTTTAAGTTAATCTTTTTAATCATCCTATTTATTTCTTGTTATGAAGCTTTCTCTCAGAAAATTGTTGAGCAGTACAAGCCTTTAAAGAATGATAGCATAAGAATTGGAAAAGGAGATAAAGACTTCTTGCCTTTTATCAAAAGTGGATATACACTAATGCTTCCAAAAGCGAAGGCAGTGAAAGGAGTTCTTATTTTTCTAGAAGATTCAGAGTATGATAAAAAGAACAGGAGTGCCAAGCAAATGTATCAACAAGCAGATAAAAACAGCTTTGCCATATTGTCTGTGTCAACAGAAATTCCTCTTGACTTTTATTTTGATAAATCATCCATGCTTTCTGCTGAAGAGTTAATTAAAGAGGCTTTTTTTAAACATAATTTACCTAATGAGAACGTATTCTTTTTAGGTGCAAGTTTAGTTGGGCATAGAGCCATGAGATATATTAAATATATGAAGGAATCTCCTGCTGATTTTCAACTCAACATCAAAGGAATTGTAATGTGCAATTTTACTTTAGATTTTACTAGAAAATGGCATCAGCATGAACGTGATATTCGTATTAACAAAATCAATCTTTGGGAACCGAAGTTTATGAACTATATGCTAGAAACTCATTTAAAAGGCACACCTGAAACTGCCTCGCGTCACTATCATGATTTCTCTTCATATAGTTATTCCAATCCTGAAAACAATAATGTTGATCTATATAAAGACTATGCGATTAGAGCTTATGCTGAACCTGCAATTAACTACAGATTAAAAAGGTATTTTAGAACTCTCTACGAGAACAACGTAACGGATATCGTCGGCTTTTTGGCGGAACTTAATCTTCGAGGAAATGAAAATACCGAATTAATCATTTTGCAACCTGACGACAATCCATCGAAAAAGAAGAACACCCAAGCCACATGGAATGCTATTGATAAAGAAGAAATGATTAAGTGGATTTTAAAACAAACAACAGATTCAAATGATTAAGGATAAAGAATTAAAAGATTGGGAAGCATCTGGAGTTTATATCAACTCGAATAAGGGGAACGGACTAAAAATATTTGCAAAAGAAGTAGGGATTTCTTCAGCCTCTTCTGACAAGACACTATTATTATTGCATGGCTTTCCTGAGAGTTCCTTTTCCTATCATTTGGTGTTAAATGGATTGTTAAAGCATTTCGAACGTATTGTTTTATTTGATTTCCCAGGCTATGGTTTTAGCGATAAGCCCATAAAAGGATATTCGTATTCATTATTAGAACAAGCGGATATAGCCTTGGAGGTCTGGAAGCATTTCGGTATTGTTGGAGGGCATTTATTGGCGCATGATATGGGAAATAGTGTGGCAACTGAACTAGTGGCTAGAGAAGTTGAAAAAAGCCTTCCAAATACATTCTCTGACGGATTTAAGAGCTATACGTTTACCAATGGAAGTGTTGTTCTTGAGTTAGCAGATTTAAGGATAATGCAGAAGTTATTGTTAACAAAACTCGGGAAATACCTAGCTAAAATCTCTACTAAATGGATTTTCCGACATCAAGTAAGAAGCGCACATGGTGATAGCCCACTCGATGAAAAAGAAATTAAGCGATTATGGGATATGACCACCTATAACAAAGGAAAACGAGTGACCTATCTTACCATAAAATACATTTTTGATAGAAGAAAATACGAAGCAAAACGTTGGTTACCTGCATTAAAAAATACAGAAATTCCTGTACATATTTGTTGGGGAGACAAAGATGAAGTAGCAAAAGTTGAAATAGCTTATTATTTAAAGGAGAAGGTTTGTCCGAACGCACAACTCACCATTATGAAAGGCGTTGGACACTTCGGGCAATTAGGTTTACCCAGTATCTGGCTAGATTCAGTCTTGTCTTTTTATCATGGTTAAAGAATAAAATAATAATTCAAAACTCAAAATTAAAGCAGTGTCATTTCGAAGAAGGCATCGACTGAGAAATCTTATTACTATTTTTAGTACCGATGTTAGTTTAGATTTTTCCTAAAGTCGAAATGACTCGTACTCATAATTCAAAATTCAACATTTACAATTAAAAACAAGGTGTTTACGGGAACCCGCAAGGAAATTTCAACTGTTTTTTATAGCTTGGCCTCGTAAAGAAAAAGCAAGACTAAAAAATTAACGAAATACTACAAATTCTAAAGAACTATCTATGTTTTAACCACATACTTCAATATTTCTTTTCTTAAGTAATTTTTTCCTTTTTTAATACTGCTTTTTTAATAGTTAATTGAATGGATAGCAAGAGCCTAAAAGGTTCGTTTATTCGAAAATATATTAGAGATAACTGGTGTGTTTGTAGGGATATACTGGTTGTCTACAAGATGAATCCAGTGGTACAAGTAGTAAATTTGGTTTTAGTAACACATATGTCAATGTTGAAAACCAAAAAGAGCTTTTTCTTACCTTTGCCTTGGAAAATGTAGTGAAAAGATTGTGAATAAAAAAAATGAAAACTGACTTACCAGAACAGTGAACTTTATTAAATTGTAGGGTTAAATAAAGAATAATGATTAATAAAAGGATTGATATAGAGAAAATTGATTTTCAGCTATTTGAAGTAAAGGCGATTGATAGAGATAATCCTAAACCAGCTTCTTTTACCCATTATTTACACAACCACAAGAATGGAGTTTCTCAGTTTTACAAAAAAGATGCTATTTCTTATGTAAAAGAGACTCTTGAAAAAGAATATCCAACAGAAAAAGTCACAAATAAAGTAGCGGAAGAAGCTTTACAATATTTAATTTTTGACCTCAATAAATCTGTTCCATTTCCAGCACCTGAAAAACCAAAATTCAAATTTATTGACCTTTTTGCGGGAATCGGAGGATTTCGATTGGCATTTCAAAACCTGCAAGGAAAATGTGTTTTTACAAGCGAATGGGACAAATATTCAAAACAAACTTATAAAGCCAATTTTGGAGAAATTCCATTTGGAGATATAACTAAACCTGAAACAAAAAAATATATTCCAGATAATTTTGATGTCCTTTGTGCTGGTTTTCCTTGCCAAGCGTTTTCAATTGCAGGAAGACGTGGTGGATTTGAAGATACAAGGGGAACACTGTTTTTTGATGTTGCTGAAATTATAAAAAATAAACAACCAAAAGCAATTTTTCTCGAAAACGTAAAAGGTTTGAAAAATCACGATAAAGGAAAAACATTAGAAACAATTTTAAACGTGCTTCGAGAGGATTTGGGCTACTATGTGCCTGAACCACAAATTATCAACGCCAAAGAGTTTGGTGTGCCACAAAATCGTGAGCGTATTTTTATTGTAGGCTTCCATCAAGATACTGGAATTACCGACTTTAAATATCCAAAACCAGTTAATAAAGAAATAGTTTTAGAAGATATTTTAGAGGAAAATGAAGTTTCGGTTAAGTATTATCTTTCAACTACTTACATAGATACTTTAAGGAAACATAAAGCAAGACATGAAAGCAAAGGAAATGGATTTGGTTATGAAATAATACCAAATGATGGAACTGCGAACGCTGTTGTTTGTGGAGGAATGGGAAGAGAAAGAAATTTAGTATTTGATGATAGATTAACAAATTTCAAACCAGTAACTAATATTTCCGGAGAAGTAAACCGAGAAGGGATTAGAAAAATGACACCTCGAGAATGGGCAAGGTTGCAAGGATTTCCAGACAATTTTAAAATTATAGTTTCAGATGCACAAGCGTACAAACAATTCGGAAATTCAGTTGCCGTTCCTGCTATTCAAGCAACTGCCGAAAAAATAATAGAAAAACTTAACGGCGAATGATTACTGGAAATAAAGGAGAATGGAGCGAAATTTATGTTCTCTTTAAATTACTAGGTGACAAACAATTATTTCTTGGAAACAAAGACATTGAAAAGTTAAAAGGTTTAGTTTATCCTATTATCAAAATACTTCGAACCGAAAACAACGGTAATTTTGAGTATTCTATTCAAGATGAGATTATTTTGGTTTCGGGAAGTGAAAAAGTTTTGAAAATCCCAATTTCAGAATTTAAAGACAGAGCTCTTTTTCTCTTAAAATCAATTAGAGAAAATAAGAAAAGGACTTTTTCTGTTCCAGAAATTGAAGAGTTTATGCATAGCATAAATTGTATTTCATTGAAAGCTAGCTCTTCTGCAAAAACTGATATTACAATTGTTGTTCACGATCAAAGAACAAATCAACAACCAACATTGGGATTTAGCATAAAATCTCAACTTGGAAGTCCTTCCACTCTATTAAATGCAGGTAAAACAACAAATTTTATCTATAAAATTGCTGATTTAAATTTAACGAAAAGTGAAATTGAACAAATTAATTCAATTACTTCGAGAAGTAAAATAATGGATAGGATTGCTCAAATTAAAGCAAAAGGAGGTTCATTGGAATTCTCAAAAACAGAAAAACAAATTTTTTCAAACAATCTTGTTTTAATAGACAGCTTATTACCACAATTACTATCTCAAATAGTTTTTGACTTTTATTCAAGTAAATTTTCGCTCTTGACAGATTTAGTTAATAAAGTTTCAGTCAAAAACCCATTAAACTTTGATACAGAGAACGAACATAAGTTTTATGAATATAAAGTAAAACGCTTCTTAACAGATGTAGCGTTAGGAATGATGCCTTCTAAAGTATGGAGTGGTAAATATGATGCAACTGGTGGATACCTGATTGTTAAAGAAAATGGTGAAGTACTTTGTTATCATATCTACAATAGAAACGAATTTGAAGATTACCTTTTCACGAATACAAAGCTTGACACTGCAAGTAGTTCTAGACACGAATTTGGGCAGATATATACAGAAAATGGAAATCTATACTTCAAGCTGAACTTACAAATTAGATTTATATGATTAATGAATTTATAAAAAATATAAAAATACTTCAACAGCTAAAGGACAATAATGTTTATAAAAAATACATCGAATATATAAGATATCCTTACTTTAGAAACTTAGCACCAGATTCCAAAATTACATTTGATTTTCCTGTTACATTTCTTGTAGGGAAAAATGGAAGTGGTAAAAGTTCAACATTACAGTCTCTTTATGGTTGTCCAAAAGGGTATAGCCTTGGAGATTATTGGTTTACTACTGAGTTGGATCCAATTAAAGAATTTGACAAAAATAGAAATTGTTTTATTTATGGACATAAGAATAATGGTTCAGTTAATGAAGTGATAAAACAAAGAATTCACCGAGATAAAAACCCTGATTATTGGGAAACTGCTAAGCCAATTAAGCGTTACGGTATGTCAAACTCTCAAAGGTTTTCTCCAATTGAAAAAGATGTAGTTTATCTAGATTTCAGAACAGAACTGAGTGCCTTTGACAAATTCTTTCATTTTTTGAAATTTTATTCTAATACACATAAATCTAAACAAGATTTTCTTCGTTTCTATACCAATAAGCTTAAAGAGGCATTTGATACTAATAAAATTATATCTTATTATACGCCAAACAGAAATAAACCGAAAGTAATTTTGACAAAAGCTGAAACTAAGATAGTTTCAGAAATCTTGAGAAAAGAGTTTGAATCTATTGAAATTATTGAACACAATCTGTTTAAAGATTGGGGAACTTCAATTCGATTAAAACAAAAAAACATTAATTATTCAGAAGCATTTGCTGGAAGTGGTGAAACGGCGATAGTTATTCTTGTTCATAAAATATTTAGTGCCTCAAACGAAAGTTTAATATTATTAGATGAACCAGAAACATCTCTACATAGCGGTGCTCAAAAAAGATTGATGTCGTTTTTAATAAAAGAATGTATAAAGAAAAAACATCAAGTAGTTATTTCTACTCATTCACCTTTTCTAATTGAGAATATGCCTAATGAATCAATTAAAGTGTTTTCTACTCTCAATACTACTGGTAAATTCGTAATTGATAATGATAGAAATTATAGAGAAGCTTTCCATGAATTAGAAATAGAAAACACCAATAAAAAAATTATTCTAGTAGAGGACAAAACGGCTCAAATCCTAATTGACAAAACCATTGAAAAATTAGGAAAAGCTACACAGGACATTTTTGTAACAAAATATCTTCCTGGTGGTGCTGATGATATAAACCAAAGACTTACTACAATTATGGAAATTACCGATGATACATATGTAGTATTTGATGGAGACCAGAAGAAACTTCAAAAACCAGTTGATTTGAACTTAATGCCACCCAATCAACAAGATACTAGTAAAAAATTAAAAGAATTAATAAAATCTCAAACTGGTTGCGATGTAAAGTTTTATTTGAACGGAGGGGATCAGTCTAAAGAATTGAAAGAAAAGGAAAGTCTAAAACTGGCAAAAAAATATCTAGAATTTTATAAAAGAAATGTCTTCTATTTACCACTTTCTATTCCTGAAGATATTATCTGGGATAAAAAATTTGCAAAGAAGTTGCTAAAGCTAATGAAACCAGAAAAAGACTTTTCTCTTATTAAGAAGACTTCATCGAATTCTAAAGAGTTACTATTCAATTTTTGCATTGAATGCTACGGTGATAGTGATCAGTACGAATCTACAGTTCTTCAATTTGTTTCTAATTGGATTAATAAGGAAGATTCTAATTTTAGAATAGTAAAAGATTTAATTAATAAATTGAAAAATTAAACGGGTAAGCGAATGCTAAGAACCATGCATAAAATTATAAAAAGGTATATCTTTTGTTAGCGCAACAAATAGAATGAAAATAAAGTGCGAAAACACAACTTTGTGTGTAATTAATAACGATTTAAGTATTAAAACGAATGTATAAACATAAAATAAAGGTAGGTGCAAAACGAAAAGGTTTGTGATTAGAAATCCTCGACTACTCATAGCTAAGAACATTTTACAACAATTTGATAGACAATTTAGAATAGAATGAATATCAATAGCGGTATAAAAAGTGCCCTAAAACCGAAACTTCTTACGATTTTCTTTTTTCTCAGAATGCTGTTTTTTCGCATCTAAACGTTTCCTTTTTGATGCTTTACTAGGCTTTGTTTTCTTTCTAACTTTAGGAACAATTAGTGCTTGTTGAATCAGATTTAAAAAACGTTCAATCACCAATTCTTTATTCCTGTGTTGCGAACGACTTTCCTGAGAGGTCAATATGATAATCCCATCTTTTGACAATTTACCAGATAGCTTTTTTAAAAGCCTTTCTTTTTCATTGTCTGAAAGTCCTTCAGAAGTAGCAATAGAAAAATGAAGTTCTACTTTAGAAGAGACTTTATTTACATGCTGTCCACCACTACCAGAACTACGAATTGCCTTAAAGCTTAGCTCTTTTAAAATCTGGTCTTTTTGCATTTTAGAAAAGATCAGGAGTCATTGAATTATCTTGATGCATAAAGTGCATGTCCAAATCAGTGAGCGTTTTTGAAAAAGAGTACAAATTTTCTTTGCCAGCAAGTAGTTTATCAATTACTTCCACCGCTTTTTTTAATCGGGTTTCCTTATCTCCTTTTAATAAAACATACGGTCGATTGTACTTTTTAAGTGCATTTTCAAAAGCGTTAAACATTTCCAATCGTTGCTCAGGTCGGTCTCTTAAATCATCAGCTTCCCAAGGAGTGTCAATATAGGTTAAAAAGTAAATATCATAAGAATTAGAAATAGCAGCTTCATCAAGAATTGGATCTACAAAACCTCCATAATATTCTTCAGAATACACCTTTGTTTCTAGCAAATCGGTATCACAGATCAATACCTTATCAGCCTTTTTTGCTAGTTCATTTTCCAATTTCATTTGTCCTTCAGCAATAGGTAATAAATCGCTTTCTTCGCAAGTTTTACGCTCGTTGTTCCATTTGTCTTGCAAATATTCTCTTGCGTATTCAGGAGCCCAAACGGTATTGTAATGTCTAGCTAATTGACCAGAAAGTGTCGTTTTTCCCGTACTTTCAGGACCGAATAAAACGACTTTAACTAGATTAATAGGTTGCTGTTTATATTTTTTTTCCATGCTTTATATCCTAAGATTGCAATAAATGTAAATACGAAATACTGGAAACTTGTAAAGGTAAATCCCTTATAAAAATAGAGCGGGACCGAAATAATATTACCAATAATCCAGTAAATCCAATTCTCTATTTTTCGTCGTGCCATTAACCACATCCCTACAAAAAATATGGCAGTCGTAATGGTATCGGCAAAAGCAGTCCAATCATTCCATTTATCAAAAATTGTATATACTAAATAAACAAATCCAAGTGTTGCGATAAAAATCATCACACTAATTTGTTTTTCCATTGATGAGGTTCTGGATATTGGAGTTACACTACTATCATCCACTTTACGTGTCCAAATATACCAACCATAAACACTCATAATAAAGTAATAAGCATTAATCATCATGTCTCCCAATAGTTCCCATTTTAAGAGTAAGTATACGAAAATAGCCGTACTAATCATTCCAGTTGGAAACACCCAAATATTGTTGTTTTTGGAAAACCAAACAGATAAAAAACCGAAAATAACGGCTGTAATTTCTAATGCGATGTCTATGGAGTTATATGTGGTATATTGACCGAAAAGAAAATCAAAAACTTGGCTCATAATCACTTCTATCAGATTTAACAATCTTTATAAATATAAGCCCATTGTCTATTAGTTCAAAAACATTTTTTATTTCCGAGTTTAACAACTGCATTACTTTGTCATAATCTCCATAAACCTGAGTGCTCAATGGATTCTCCAAAATGGTTAATCCTGAAGTTCTAAGTTTTTTAATAAAGTCAATTATTGGTTCTTCAAATTCATTTTGAAGTGGAGATAAAGTAAGTTCTACTGAGATGTTCATTCATAAAAAATTGAATAACAAAGATAAGCCTATTTATCGAATAGGCTTTTTAACTGCTTTTTGGTTGTTTTTTTCATGTTTAAATCAATTTCAGCTTGCATGTTTTCTGAAAGTTCAATTATATCATAATATTTTTGGTTTTTTAATTCGCTAATAATAATAGCACTTGTTTTACCCAAAATAGGAATGTTAGAGAAATCTAAGTTATCTCTTAATCTTGGATATGAGAGGAAAGAGCGAATACTATCGTATTTAATGTAAACCTGAAATCCAGAAAAGTTATTGCTATCATCTTTTAGTTTGAAGCTTACAGGTTTTGTGTTGTTGATGAAACGATCAATATTAATCCAATTCCAAGAGTTTTCTTTTATTACAAAAAAATCGTAGTTATTTAAATTACTCGAAGAGTTCGAGTATATTCCTAACAAGTCATTACCAGTATTTTCATTGTAATTTGAGATTGAATCGTTACTTATTATTATCTCTTTTGTAATTCCTCCATTAAAACGAACAATTGCTCTCGTAAAATTCTGATTGGTAATATCCCAGGAAATATTTCCAAGTGAATCTTCTTTCGAAAGAAAAATATCATTGTCTTTTAACCTTCCTTTTGGTGGGTAAACAATAATTTTAGCTCCTTTTTTAAGTTTTATTTCTTTTCCATTAGAGGTAAACACTATTTTTAAGACACCTGAGGTTTCTAAGAGTTTATTGTCGGTAGTTAATGTTTGTATATTTCGATACAATATTTCTTTAAAATCGTAAAGTTCTATTAATTCAAGTTGAACCTTGTCATTTTCACTCAGTTCGAAATCATTTCTATCATAATGAATTTCAGTACCGTGCTTCCCTTTAATCTCCTTATACACTAAAGTGTCTAAATCAATAATTTGTGGTTTTTCAGTGATAAAGTCAGCAAGTTCATTTTTAGGAACAAAGGGTGCAATCGGTTCTTTTTTACAGTTTATAAAAGCAATAGAAACGATTAGCAATAAAAAGTAATAGAATTTCATAGTAATTAATTTTGATGAAATATGAAGTCAACAAAACTCGTACCAGAAATTATGGAAATGATAAATTATTTAGTGCGTGCTTTTGAAAACACCTATAACTAATGAATTAAGTTTAAAAAGAGAATTAATATAAAGTTATGCGACCCTGAAACCAGTTCAGGGTGACATTCTATGGAGTCTAAATTCCTTTTTGTTTAATACGCATACACACAAGTAAAGTCTTCAATTTCTAAAAACTTAATATCATACTCCGAAGTTTGCCCTTCATACAATATTTTACCAGTGGTTTGGTTGGTTTCGAATGAAAAATCTTCAATATACATATGGTTTAAAAACAAGAGTTTCTTTTTACCATATATTTTATACAGGCTTTCCTTAGCTCCCCATACAATAGTTAATTTACTCACCAAAGCATCATGATTGGCAATTGATTTATATTCTTCAATTGGAGTAAACTTATGTGCGATTTTTACAATCTTATCGCGTCTTTTTTCAATATCAATTCCTACAGGAGTGTCCGATGAAACAATAATTCCAGTGAAAGTAAAAGAATGTGTAATAGAAATGTACTTACCATCTTTTAAATGAGGTTTTCCAAACTCATCATAAACAAGATCATTATCAGTATACCCAACAAGTTTTAATAAATGCCGTATGCTTAAAAAGCCTCTTTGATGTAAGTCAGATTTCATTCCATTAACTCTATTTTGACTAGCATCGGTTAAGTTAATTTCAGAAGATAAATCATTGAAAGACTCTTCTATTTTCCAAATTAACACTTTAGTGTTATTATTAACATTTACAGTTTTGTAGAGTGGCATAAGTTAAAAAGTTATTCCGTAACTTTGTAGCTCGAAAGTTTGATATAAAATATACAAAAAAATATGAGCACAAATACAGCTACATACGTTCCATACAAAGTTAAGGATATTTCTTTAGCTGACTGGGGAAGAAAAGAAATAGAATTGGCAGAAGCTGAAATGCCAGGGTTAATGAGCTTACGTGAAGAGTATAAAGATGAGCAACCTTTAAAAGGTGCTAGAATTGCAGGATGTTTACACATGACTATTCAAACGGCAGTTTTAATTGAAACTTTACAGGCTCTAGGAGCTGAGGTTACTTGGAGTTCTTGTAATATCTTTTCTACTCAAGATCAAGCTGCTGCTGCGATTGCTGCTGCTGGAACGTCGGTATATGCTTGGAAAGGAATGAATGAAGAGGAGTTTGATTGGTGTATTGAGCAAACATTATTTTTTGGAGAAGATAAGAAGCCATTAAACATGATTTTAGATGATGGTGGAGATTTAACCAATATGGTTTTAGATAAATATCCTCAATTAGTTGATGGAATTAAAGGTTTATCTGAAGAAACTACTACTGGTGTTCACCGTTTATACGAGCGTATGAAAAACGGTACCTTACCAATGCCAGCAATCAACGTAAACGATTCTGTAACAAAATCTAAATTCGATAACAAATACGGATGTAAAGAATCGGCTGTTGATGCGATCAGAAGAGCTACAGATTTAATGTTAGCTGGTAAAAGAGTAGTTGTTTGTGGTTACGGAGATGTAGGTAAAGGAACCGCTGCTTCTTTTAGAGGTGCAGGTAGTATTGTAACAGTTACTGAAATCGATCCAATTTGTGCGTTACAAGCAGCTATGGATGGTTTTGAAGTAAAGAAATTAGAAACTGTTGTTGGAAATGCTGATATCGTAATTACAACTACAGGAAACAAAGACATCGTTCGTTCTGAGCACTTCGAAGCAATGAAAGATAAAACGATTGTTTGTAATATCGGACACTTTGATAATGAAATCGATATGGCATGGTTAAACGGAAACCATGGAAATACGAAGGTTGAAATCAAGCCACAGGTAGACAAGTATACTATCGATGGTAATGATATTATTGTATTGGCAGAAGGACGTTTAGTAAACTTAGGTTGTGCAACTGGACACCCAAGTTTTGTAATGTCTAACTCATTTACAAATCAAACGTTAGCACAACTTGAGTTATGGAACAATTCTGAAGCTTACAAGAACGAAGTATATATGCTTCCTAAGCACTTAGATGAGAAAGTAGCAAAATTACACTTAGCTAAAATTGGAGTTGAGTTAACTGAGTTACGTCAAGATCAAGCTGAGTATATTGGAGTAACTGTTGAAGGACCATTCAAACCAGAACACTATAGATACTAGAAAATCGATAAAGATTTTTAGCATCAAGAATCATATAAAAAATCCCGTAGCTATGCTGCGGGATTTTTTGATTAATGATGGTTTAACTTGTCAGATCGAGCGGAGTCGAGATCCAAACCTTTTTCATATGAAAATACTTAATATGAATTTGAAGTAAGTATTATTAAACTTAAAAGGTGTCACTTCTGTAAAGGTTAACTAATTCGTTGACAAAATTTTATATTTTGCCATGCGAATAAATACAGATGATTTAACATTGGTTCGAAGTTATTT
>NZ_CAZEQU010000010.1:0-302627 GCF_964513065.1 Tenacibaculum xiamenense | reverse complement strand
ACACTCAACACTCAACACTCAACACTCAACACTCAACACTCAACACTCAACACTCAACACTCAACACTCAACACTCAACACTCAACACTCAACACTATCCACCAATAGTGCTCATACTTTCTGAAACATTTCCGTTTGTTCTATTAGCTTCTGCAATAAATCCATTTTTAGGTTTTTGTTTCACCAGTGATAAAAACAGTTGTTTTAAATCGTTATTACTTGCACCTTTTCTTATAAAGTCTCTAATGCTAAACACACCATCATCAAACAAACAGTTTTTAAGCATTCCTGTTGAGGTAATTCTAATTCTGTTACAATCATTGCAAATAGTTCTTGTAAAAGCAGGTATAATTCCTACTGAGCCTTTAAAATTTTCAACCTGAAAATTTCTTGAAGTAGATGATTTTTTTGTGGGCACTTCATAAATTTTGAATTCAGATTGTATTTCTTCAAGAATTCGTTTTAGATTCCAGTTTTCTCCAATCTCACGTTGCCCACTACCATTAAAAGGCATTTCCTCAATAAAACGAACAACGATATTTTTATCTTCTGTAAGCTTTACAAAGTCGTTAATTTCGTTGGTATTAAAACCTGACTGGACCACTACGTTCAACTTTAGATTTAAGGAACTTTTTTCTAATAATTCAAGAGCACTGTAAACTTCTGAAAACACATTTCTTCTGGTAATCTGGTTGAATTTATCCTCGTACAAACTATCAATACTTAGATTAATATTTTTAACCTTTTTTAAACCCTCAATCGATTTAATATGTTTTTTAATTAAAGCTCCGTTTGTGGTAATATTGATAGTATTTAGAAGGTCATTAAAAGACAGCATTTCTAAAAAATTCACAAAGTCCTTTCTTACAAAAGGCTCACCTCCTGTTAATCTAACTTTGGTAACACCTAATTCCGTAAGCACGCGAATTATACGATACATTTCCTTATAAGTTAGTAACTCCTTTCTTGGTACAATATCAATACCATGTGCAGGCATGCAATATTGACAACGTAAATTACAACGATCGGTAACTGCCAATCGAACATAGGTAATCTGACGTCCAAAACTATCAATAAGTTGCTGCATAATAACAAAGGTAAGATTAAAGTATTAATTAATTCCTGTCATTTGTCATGTTATACGAGTTCTGATTTAAATTTCACAATTAAAATACAGTTGTTATTTAACAAATATATACCTTATTACTGACGGAAAATTACTCTCAAGCTGCTTGTTTACACAATTTCCATTTTCTGAAGTAGAAAGGAAGCATTCATGTTTTTGCAAACACCATTTTTCATTTTATAATCAAAAAACAGCTCATTGTTTACAATTTCAGCGTCAAAATAGTAGTTCTGAATTTGCTTATATTCATCAGCTAGTTCACATAAACTAACATCATGTGTAGCAATAATTCCTGTAGATTTAGATTTGGTGAGCTTTTCAATAAATTGCTTTGAACCAATGGCTTTATCTTTGCTATTCGTTCCTTTCAAAATTTCATCAAGAATAACGAAATAAGTGTCCTCTTTTATTTCGTCTACAATAAACTTTAATCTTTTTAATTCAGAATAAAAATAAGATTCATCGTCCGTTAATGAATCTGAAGTACGCATACTAGTAATGAGCTTTATTGGTGAATACTCAAAAGTATCTGCACATATAGGTAAACCACAATTAGCCATAATAATTGATAATGAAACCGTACGCAAAAATGTACTTTTCCCAGCCATGTTTGCACCTGTAACAATAAAGAATTCCTCATTGTTAATAATAAAATCATTATCAACTCTATTTGAAACTTTTAACAGAGGGTGACCCAAATTTGATGCTTCAATTGTTTTATTTTGATTTCTAATTATAGGGAAACTATAGTTTGGGTGATTAAAAACAAAGTTTGCTAATGAATTATAAGCATCAAAAAAATCGACTACTTTAAACCAATTATCAACAACATCTTTATAAGCCTTAATCCATTTTTCAGTTTTAGAAGCATTGTTAATATCCCATAAAAACAAGCCATTTCCTGCTACGGCTATCAGTATATTATTTCGTTGATCAAAAGCATTTAATATGTTTGAAAACTCTTTAAAAATAGAAGAAGCTTTTTTTTCTTGAGTTGTAATTGCCGATTGTTTTTTTACTAAAAGTTCAGCCTCAAAGTTTTCTGTTTCTACTTGTTCCAGGAGCAAATAATATTGTTTAAAAACGTCTTTGGCACTGCTTGCTGAAGTATAAAGTTGCTGTGTCTTTTTAAAGTAAAACATGGATATTCCTAATCCAACAAAGAACCAGGTAGTAATTACTGAAAAAGGAATTAATCCAAAAGAAATTAATCCAATAATACTCAATGAAATTATAGAAAATATCCTTGGAAGGACTAATAAAAACGAAGGTAATTTAGGTTCGTAAGTTTCAATCCAAGATGAAATGTTTGTAATTTGTTTTTGTGTAGGAGAAACCAGTTGAGCTAAGGCTGTAAAATTCTCGCGCCATTTTGATTTTTTCGAAAGTTCATGAAGTGCCTTTTGTCTTTCTTCAATAGTAGTAATATTATTTGCCGTGAGTAAAGAGGCTAAGAGTTTTTTTCCTCTAATAGTCGCTGTTCTGTTTAAATATTGAAAAAATGAACCCCTTCCAAATAAATCAACATCGTTACTATAATAATGTAAAGGTTCGATAAATTCTTTTCCATCGGGCCTATCTGAAAAATCATTATTTAAAACTGAAAGCTCCGTTTCATTGAACGAAACTTTTAATTGAATAAGATTTCTTTTTTCTTTTAAATTTTGATGCTTAACAACGAGGAAACCAAAAAATATAACTCCAATTCCACCAATAATAATAGGTGTATATGGAATTTTGAAGGTAAAATAAACTCCAAAAAGCAAACTAAAAAAAACAATAAAACGAAGAAGTCTAACAGTATTAATAGTTTTGTTTATTTCGGTTAGGCCTAGTTTATGTGCATCAAGTTGGTTTGAATAAAAATTGTGTAGTTCTTGCATCTCCTAAAAAACAATAAAAATACGGGTTTATATGCATTTTTACCGAGTAAAATACAGAAAATAATATAAGGTTATGTTTTTAGAAAATTGTATTTTCGTTGTATGCCAACAACTTTAGAGCTTCAAATAAAAACCCTGCCCAATTCACCAGGAGTATACCAGTATTTCGATAAAAATGATGTGATCATTTATGTTGGAAAAGCAAAGAATTTGAAGAAGAGAGTATCATCTTATTTTACTAAGAATCATGAAAATGGTAAAACAAGAGTTCTGGTAAAAAAAATAACCTCTATAAAACACATTGTTGTTGATACAGAAACCGATGCGTTACTACTTGAAAATAGTTTAATAAAAAAACATCAACCAAGGTATAATGTAATGTTGAAAGATGACAAAACTTATCCTTGGATTTGTATTAAAAAAGAACGTTTTCCTAGAATTTTCATGACCCGAAGGGTTGTAAAAGACGGGTCAGAATATTATGGACCTTATACAAGTGTTAAAACAATTACATCGTTATTTTATTTAATTGACGAGATTTATTCGGTTAGAACTTATCGTTATGATATTGGTAAAAAAAAGAGCAACCATAACCATTATATAGGTTCTTTGGAACACCAAATCAAGAGTTTAAAAAATCCAGAAAAAAATATTCAAACAGAGGAAGCGTACTTAGCTGATATCAATGATGTTCGGAATATTATTAAAGGTAATTTTAAAGAAAGCATTCAAAAACTTGAAGAGTTGATGAAGTATTTTGCTGAAGAAATGCGATTTGAAGAAGCTCAAGAAGTAAAAGAAAAACTTGAAGCGTTACAAAACTATCAAGCGAAGTCGACCATCGTAAATCCGTCAATAAATAATGTTGATGTATTTTCAATAATTTCAGATGAAACCCATGGGTATGCCAACTTCTTTAAAATTATGAACGGGGCTATTGTTCAGTCTTATACCACTGAAATAAAGAAAAAGCTAGAGGAAAGTGATAAGGATTTATTGGAGTTGTTTATTGTTGAAACAAGAAATCGATTCAATTCTTTATCAAGAGAAATATATGTGCCTTTTGAGGTTAATTTAGGTGATAAGGTAAAAGTAACGGTTCCGAAATTAGGTGATAAAAAACGTATTGTTGAATTATCAGAAAGAAACGCAAAGTATTATAGACAAGAGCAGTTTAAACAAATAAAAATAGTAGATCCTGATCGCCATGTGAAGAGAATCATGGGGCAAATGCAGAAAGATTTGCGTTTACGAGTAGAGCCCCGTCATATTGAATGTTTTGATAACTCGAACATTCAGGGAACAAATCCAGTGGCCGCTTGTGTTGTTTTTAAAAATGGAAAACCAAGTAAAAAAGATTACCGACACTTCAATATTAAAACAGTAGAAGGACCGGATGATTTTGCCTCGATGGAAGAAGTGGTTTATAGAAGATATAAACGTTTGTTGGAGGAAGAAAAACCATTGCCACAACTAATAGTTATTGATGGTGGTAAAGGACAACTTTCTTCTGCATTAAAAAGTTTGGATGCTCTTGATTTAAGAGGAAAAATAGCCATTATTGGTATTGCAAAGCGCTTGGAAGAAATTTATTACCCAGGAGATAGTGTTCCGCTGTACTTAGATAAGAGGTCTGAAACACTTAAAATTATTCAATATCTACGAAATGAGGCGCATCGTTTTGGAATTACGTTTCATAGAAATAAGCGCAGTAAGAGTGCAATTCAGTCTGAATTAGAACAAATTCCTGATATTGGTAAACAAACAATAACAAATTTATTACGTAAATTTAAATCTGCTAAGCGAGTAAAAAGCGCTAGTTTAGAGGAATTACAAGAAGTGGTAGGTTTTTCACGAGCACAAAAAATTTACCAATATTATCATAAAGATAAAACTATGAAATAGAGATAATTAATCGTTTTTTAAATGATTGATTGCAAAATTATTACATCTGTTGCCCCTTATATTACGCATTGATAAATAATAATTTTAAAAGGATAGAACTAATATGTTAAAACAATAGGTAGGCATATTACTTATTATAATTTTAACGTTAGTTAGTATCTTCTAACTAAGAAAGTGAAAACAAACATATGAAAAAGCTATTATTTTTTTTAATGGCTCCTGTAATTCTATTTGCACAAGAACAGCCAAAAGTTGGATTAGTTTTAAGTGGAGGTGGAGCAAAAGGATTTGCTCATGTAGGGGTATTAAAAGAACTTGAAAAAGCAGGACTACAAGTAGATTATATTGGTGGAACTAGTATGGGGGCTATTGTAGGAGGACTTTATGCTTCTGGATACTCTCCTGATCAGATTGAAAAGGTTATTAAAGAGGCAGATTTTATGAAGTTGCTTCAGGATGAGGTAAGTAGAGAATCAAAACCTTTTTTTATAAAACAACATGGAGAAAAATATGCTGTTACATTGCCTATAAAAAACGGAAGTGTTGGATTACCTTTAGGTTTATCTAGAGGTCAAAATGTTCTTAATTTTTTAACGGAGTTATTGGCTCCAGTTGATGAAGTTACCGACTTTTCAAAACTTCCCATTCCTTTTTATTGTATAGGAACCAATATTGAAACGGGAAAAGAAGTAGTTCTTGAAAAAGGATCTTTGGCACTAGCTTTAAGAGCTAGTGGGGCATTTCCTTCTTTATTAAACCCTGTTGATATCGATGGTCAGTTATTGGTTGATGGAGGAGTTGTAAACAATTTTCCTGTAGATATTATGAAAACAAAAGGTGTAGACATAATTATCGGTATTAATGTTCAAGGACAACTTTTAAATAGAGAAGAGTTATCTTCAGTAGCATCTGTTTTACTTCAAATAATCAACTTTCAGATGTATCGTAAATCTGATGAACAGGCAAAGCTTCTTGATTTCAACTTAAAACCAAATATTTTAGAGTATAGTGTTATTTCTTTTGATAAGAAGAAAGAAATTATTAACGAAGGAACAAGGGTTGCCAAATCAAATAAATTTGTTTTCGATAGCATTGCTAAACTTCAGAAAATAAAAAGAAAACGTCCGCAGATTACACTAAAAAGTAAAAAGTTTTTAGTAGATAGAATCATTATTAAAGGAAATAAAAACTATACAGACAATTATGTTTTAGGAAAACTTCAACTCGAAGAAGGAGATAGTACTTCGTACAAAGATATTTCAAGAAAAATTAGTTCACTATCAGCAACCAATAATTTTGAAAGAATTGACTATCATTTTGAAAAGTCGTTTTCAGGTAAAAAATTGGAATTAAAAGTAAAAGAAGATAAAGTGAAATCATATGTTCGTTTCGGAATTCATTATGATTTATTATACAAAACAGCCGTTCTTTTAAATTATAACCACAGAAAACTACTCATGCAAAATGACGAGTTTAATTTTGATGTGGGGATTGGTGATCGCATTCGATATAGGATGGATTACTTTATTGACAATGGTTTAATTCCAAGCTATGGTTTTACTTCTCGATATAACTCTTTTAAAAGTTCATTTCTTTTTAATAACGATTTAATAAATAGAATTAATATTAAGTATACAGATTTTACCAATGCTTTCTACGTTCAAACCACAATTGATAAAAAGTTTGCCTTTGGAATTGGGCTTGAGAACAAGAAGGTAAAGATTTCTTCGGACACTTTTTTAACCAATGGAGAAGAAACAATATTTGATAATAGTAATTATGTGAATGCTTATTCTTTTTTGAAGTTAGATACTTACAATAAAAACATCTATCCAACTGATGGTTATTTTGCCAATGTAGGTTTTAAGTGGTTTGTATGGTCCGATAGAAATAAACGTATTGGTGATTTTGTTCAAGAAAGTAATGATTTTAATCAGTTTTCTCAGATTTCTGGAACCATTGGTTTTGCTAAATCTTTTTTTGATGATAAGTTAACTTTTCAATATACAGGAGAAGGAGGGTTTACATTAGGTAAAGAAGCTTCAGAGATTTTTGATTTCAGACTAGGAGGTTATAACCAGAACTATGTGAATAATTTCGTTTCATTTTATGGATATGATACTGGTGAATTAGGAAACCAAACATTTGTAAAGTCCGAATTCAATTTTAGATACAATGTTTATAAGAATCATTATGCCACTTTTATAGCAAATTATGCACGTGTAGAGCATGATGTGTTCAAAGACGGTAAGTTATTTGATAACACAAAATCTGGTTACGCTCTAGGGTATGGATTAAGTACATTTATTGGACCGATTGAGTTAAAATATACTTGGTCTCCTGATCATAAAGAAAAATACTGGTTGTTTAATTTAGGTTTTTGGTTTTAAGAATGAAAGTTGAAAAAGCCAATGAAAACGATTCGGAGTTACTAACTCAACTAACAATTCGATCCAAAGACCACTGGAATTATGGGGCAAAACAAATTTCAGAATGGAAAGAAGACCTCAAAGTTTCTTCGGAATATATCAGAAATAACCATGTTTACAAACTAGTTGAAACCAATAAAATTTTAGGTTTTTATGCTTTCGAAATAATAAATAAAGAGAAAATCAAATTAAACTTTTTATTTATTGAACCAGAGTTTATTGGTAAGGGCTATGGTAAAAAACTTTTGACCCATTTTTTGCTTCGCATTAAACAGGATGGATTTAAAAAAGCATATCTTGACGCCGATCCAAATGCTGAGGTATTTTACAAACGTAATGGATTTAAATCGGTCGGAAAGATAGAAAGCTCTATTAAAAATAGGTTTCTGCCCATCATGGAAATAGAATTATAAATAATACTATTACACAGCTTTTTCTAGAGTAAAAGAGAATTCAGAACCTTCACCATATTTGCTTTTTAAAAGAATGGTTTCTCCATGTGCCTCAATGATATGTTTTACAATAGATAAACCTAAACCAGAACCTCCTTGTTCTCTTGAGCGACTTTGATCAACTCTATAAAAACGTTCGAATAAACGAGAAAGATGCTCTTGTTTAATACCTTCACCATTGTCATTTACTTTTATAATGAATTTTTTAGAATTGTAATTTTCAACACTTACAGTGGTTACCCCTCCAACTTTACCATATTTGATGGAGTTAACAATTAGGTTAATAATTACTTGCTCAATTCTTTCAATATCGCCTTTTACAAAAAAAGGAAACTCATAAGCCTTATCTAGTTGTAACTTAATACCTCTTTTCTTAGCTTTCATTTCAAATAAATCAAAAACATTTTGAATCATTTCCAAAATATTGAAGGTTTCAATATTCATTTTCATACCTTCTGTTTCCAATTTAGCAATCATGTCTAAGTCTTTAACAATTGAGGTCAATCTTTCAACACCTTTATTAGCTCTTTCTAAATATTTGGTTCTAATTTCAGTGTCTTCAGCGGCTCCTTCAATTAAGGTTAAAACATAGCCTTGAACAGTAAAAAGAGGTGTTTTAAGTTCATGAGCCACATTACCTAAAAAATCTCTTCTAAAAGAATCTCTTTGCGTTAAATCGGCTATTTCTTCACTTTTCCCTTCAACATATTCCTGAACCGTTTTAGTTATGGCTTCAACATCAGTTGTTATTTTTTTTCTTTTCAGATCATTAACATCCAAAAAAGAAATGTCTTCATATAGTTTTTTTATTCTTTGATAAATAAAATGCTCAGCTCTTATCTGAATAACAAAGAATGAAATGATAAAAATTATGATGCCAAAGGCTATGAAAGTGACTATACCCAGATGTTTGTATAGTAAAAAGTAGATAAGTACTGAAAAAACAGTAGAAAGAATGGTCAGATAGAAAGCTGACCAAAGCGCATATTTATATGTTTTTTTCAATTTCAAAATATTGTTATTTGTTATAAACAAAAGTAGATTGCCTTCTTAAGAGCAATCTACTACCTTATATAATTTTTTAATTGGATATTATTTGTCGAATCCTTCTAAGACAAATTTATAACCAACACCTTTTACCGTTTTAAAATAATCATCACCGATTTTTTCACGAAGTTTTCTAATATGAACATCAATTGTTCTTCCTCCAACAACTACTTCATTTCCCCATACGTTATCTAAAATAACTTCTCGTTTAAATACTTTACCAGGTTTTGATGTTAGTAGTGAAAATAGCTCAAACTCTTTTCTAGGAAGAGAAATTTTGTTGTCACCTTTAAAAACAACATATTCGTCTCTGTTAATAATTATATCTCCAATTTTGGTAGTGGTATCTGTTTTTTCTTCTGTTTTTAATCGTCTTAATAACGACTTTACTTTGCTAACCAAAACCTTAGGTTTAATAGGTTTTGTAATATAGTCATCAGCACCAGCATCGAAACCAGCCACTTGAGAATAATCTTCACCTCTAGCTGTTAAAAAAGAAATAATAGAATCTTCAAGAGATTTTATTCCTCTAATTTTTTCACAGGCTTCAATTCCATCCATCTCGGGCATCATGATATCCAATAATATTAGATGCGGCTGCACTTTTTTAGCCGTTTTAACCCCTTCAGCCCCATTATTGGCTGTAAAAACTTGATATCCTTCAGATTTTAGGTTGTAACCCACTATTTCTAGTATATCTGGTTCATCATCAACCAATAAAATCTTAATATCGCTAGTATTCATACGTTGATTTTTAAGTACTTTATTCCAAAAGTAACGATAAAATAACAAAATAGCTATTTAGCTATTTAACTTAACGATGATTTAATGATTTATAAACCTATAAAAATATTTTAATCTATAATTCAGTGATTTAACTTTTCTAAATCCAAGAGATTTAGGTGATGGTGGTTTGGTGATAACATTGAATTTGAATTATGCCAAAAATTATTAAGGTTATATCTATTTCAAATCTTTTATGAATTCCGATGGGGTTCTGTTTTTTAGTTTAACAAAAGCCTTAGAAAAGGAGTCGGAGTTACTAAAACCAGCTTCCTGAGCAATGGCTTTAATTGTATATTTTCTAATAATTGAATTAGATTCTAATAAAGCAATAATATTATTAACTCTTAATGTGTTTAAGTAATTTGTAAATGAGGTTTCTTTATAATGGTTTACTATTTTAGATAAATAGCTTGTATTTGTATTTAATTCTTTAGCTAAAACTGTAAGAGTCATGTTTTGAGAAGTGTACCTCTTATTTTTCTCAAACTGATCAAGACCAAATAAAATACTTTTAACAATTTCCTCTGGAATACCTAATTTTTTATTGCTTTTTGATTTATGAACAAGGCTTTGAGTTTTTAAGGTATTTGAATTACTTGCTATCAAAGGACGTAAATATTTTCTTTCTTGTAAAACTCTTAATTGTATAATAGATTGATAACCGAGCCAATAGATTAAAATTGTTGTAAAAATTCTCAAAGGATAATAAGATGGTAAGAATATATTAAACTTAAGAATTAATGTGATTAGCAAAGGAATAAACCAAGAAACATAAGATAACAATCCTAACCTGAAAAATATTCGAATCCATTTTAAGTTGTCAAAATCCGTAATGTTAGATGGAATTCTTTTCATTTTAACCATTTTGTACAAGTAATAAGTATATATGAAAATGGCAATTGAAACGAACATACTCAATAACTCTTCAAAAATCACATATTTTTTAAAAGCTGTTATGTTTGAAGCAACTTCATTATTACTAAAATAGAAGCCAAGTCGAATAAGTAGTAGCCCCCAAAAAGTAATTGTAACAATTTTAAAAAGGTTTTGTTTTCTTTTTTCTATTTCCAGATAATTAATAAGGAATAAGTAAAAAAAAATGGCGATTAAAAAATGCCAAGGTATTTCAAAATACCTTAGAAACTCACTATCCTGAAAAAACTGTTTAACTAACACCCACGATTGGAAGTTATTTAAAGAGATTACTAAAACTAAAAAATTAATGAAAAGAAAAGCTTTTTTCGTGCCTCCTTTTGAAAACCATAAGATTAAACAAAATATAAATCCATGAATGGAGCTAATTAGCAAGAATAAGTTGAAAAAATCTTCCACTATCAATTTTTAAAGTTGTCGTTTTCCTTAGTAATCCCAAATATATGCATTTCAGTTTTTATGTTAACTCGTTTGGTTGATCGTGTTTTGCCATGAATTTATAAATACGGGTTGGTATTTATGAATTCAGGATGCTAAAACTTGTATGTTTTTTCTTAAGGGAATTATTTAGCAGTAGAAAAAAAGCACTAATGATTAAATATAAAAATGAGTTCATAACATATAATCATTAAAAAAGAAAAGATGAAATCTAAAATAAAACGTAACATTATGAAAAAACAATTATTTATGATTCTATTGGCTATAAACTTTATGGTTAAAGCTCAAAACAAAACGGATTCTAGAGAAACAGAAAGTCAAAAAAGCATGACTGAATTCTCTAAAGCAAAACGACATAGCCTTAGTTTAGATGTAGTAGCAGGACTTGTTTTCCCAGCCTTTAACCCAAGGTATGAGTATGTACTAAATAAATACAGTGGTATAGGTGCAGATTTAAATATTAATTTTGGTAATGATGACTGGTTAGGAGTCTTTGATAAATTTTCGTTTTCGCCTTATTATCGCCGGTACTTTTTTTCGAAAGAAGATTATGGTGCTAAAGGATTTTATGGTGAAGGTTTTTTAAAGTTCTACACATATGAAAATAAACCCATTATCATTTTTGGGCCTGAAAATCCTACAAATACAAATGACAAAACATATTTTGAAACAGCGATAGGAATAAGCATTGGCTGGAAATGGGTAAGTGATTCCGGATTCCTTATTGATATAAATACTGGTTTCGGTCGTAACCTTGGTTTTGCAGATGATCCCAATAAGCAGGATTTTACTGGAAAATTTGGATTAAATTTTGGGTGGCAGTTTTAAAGTTTAAGGTTGTATGTGTAATATAATTACGGATTGGCTGAAAGTAATTGCTAAAAGAAACTGCTACTATTTTATAAAGCGGAGTATATATAATTACGGGGCTGAAAAAATCGATTTTTCGGTAAATAGAAAAAGTTTAAACAAGTTCATTTATTTGAATTAAAGTTACTAATCAACAAATGTTTCTTGAATAAATTTAAAAAGATTGGTAATGTTAAGAAGAGAACTTTTTTAGGTTCTCTTTTTTTATTTTTTGTAACTTTATAAAAAATCATGGTATGAAAAATTGGTTAAAACTGAGCTCTTTTGCTATAAAGTTTAGAGATGCTTTCAATCGGTTTCCTGTTGTAATTTGTTGGGCAATTGTAGGTACTTTAATATCTCTTTTTACAATTGAAAATAAAGAGGTAAACAAACCTTTTTGGATAAGAATAGTATTAACGTTTATCCTTGGGGTTAGTTGGTTATTAAGTACAAACTTATTGAAGAGAAAATCTAAGAAAAAGACGTTCTTATTTTACTTAATTCCTACGGCAGTTTTAGGTTACTTCTATTTTTTTGTTGGTGAGTATCAGAATGGAATTGATAGTGAAAGTGTACTTCTTTTCTTTCTTTATTTTATTTCTGGTCATTCATTAATTCTGGTTAGTCCTTTTGTTTTTCAATGGAATAGAAATGCTTTTTTTAACTATATAAAGAAAGTTTTCCTTTCTGTAGCTCGAAGCTTATTTTTTTCAATGGTTTTATGCTTGGGGGTAATCTTGGCAATTCTTGCTATTGTAAATCTGTTTAATGTTAATGTATCTGATAAGCGATTTTTTCAAGTTTTTGTGTTCTCTTTAGGAATAATGAATACCTGGATTTGTTTAGCGGATTTTCCAACTGAAACAAAGAATACATCTGTTGAATATACCAAAGGCTTGGAAATTTTAGTAAAGTACATTCTTTTACCATTATTAATAATTTACCTAATCATTTTATACCTGTACGGTGCTAAAATAGTTATCAACTGGACCTTGCCTAAGGGATGGGTTAGTTATTTAGTAGTTGTTCTTTCACTTCTTGGTTTTGTTATTCAAATTTTAATAGATCCCATTCAAGAAAAAGATAAATCATTAATTATAAAAAGGTTTTACCCTTGGTTTTATATAGCATTATTACCAATGGTTGTTTTACTATTTGTAGCAATTTTCAGAAGAGTTTCTGAATATGGCATCACAGAGAGAAGATATTTGGTCATTTTAATGGCTTTATGGATTTTGGGAATGATCATATATATGTTTGTTAGTAAAACGAAAAAAGTAAAAACATTTATCACTTCATTTACGATTATTGGAATACTAATATCCTTTGGTTTATGGAGTGTTTTTTCTGTTTCCACAAGAAGTCAAATAAATCAGTTTAAAAAAGTTTATAACCATATCCAAAAAGACCAACTTATTACTTCTAGTAGTAAAAAACGGCAGATGGAATCTGTACTTCGTTATTTGCAGGAGAAGAATCAATTATTTCAATTAGAATCTCTTTTGGGTTATAATCCTGAAACAGCTTTTCAAGGAGAAAGCAGTTGGAGAATACCAGAAAAAGTTATTGATAGTTTACAGATAAATGTTAAGGACGATGAAGGGCTATCTTACCGCTATTTTAATTTGAACGAATCGGAGTTGATAATAAGAACCGAAGGGTATTCAACACTTAAAATTCTTTATTTGAATGATTATAAGTCAGAAGAAAATAAAATAGCTGGATATAATTTTTCATTAAATGAAAAAAAGAATATAATCGAAGTAAAATCTACAAAAGGAGATGTACTTGATATTGATTTAAACCCTTTAACTCAAAAACTTTGGGCTTTAACTATAGATCATAATGTAAAACAATCGTATTTGACTATTGAAAAAGAATTTGAAGAGCTTGAGATAAAAATTATAATAGATAATATAAGTTCACAAAAAGAGAATGGAAAATTCATGACAACTCACGCAAAATGCTATGTACTAATAAGAGAAAAAAATGCTAAGAAAAAATGAAATTAAAAATGTCTTGTTTTTAGATATTGAAACGGTTCCTCAGTATGAAGTTTGGAATAATTTATCGAATGAAGAAAAAGAGCTTTTTGATTTAAAAACCAAATATCAAAGGAAAGATGGATATAGCGCTGAAGAGTTTTATCTAAGAGCAGGAATATGGGCGGAATTTGGTAAAATAGTTTGTATTTCGGTGGGCTATTTTAAAAAGAAAAACGAAATAGAAACCTTTCGAGTGACTTCATTTTCTGGAGTAGATGAGAGAAAAATCTTATTAGATTTTAAATGTCTTTTAGATAATCATTTTAACCAAAAGCATCACTTATTGTGTGCTCATAACGGTAAAGAATTTGATTTTCCTTATATCGCTAGAAGAATGGTTATTCATCAAATAGAACTCCCAGAAAAACTTAATTTATTTGGTAAAAAACCTTGGGAAATATCACATTTAGACACTATGGATTTGTGGAAGTTTGGCGACTATAAACATTATACTTCATTAAAACTACTCACTCATGTTTTAGGAGTACCTTCACCCAAAGAAGATATTGATGGAAGTGAAGTTGCTGATATTTTTTATAAGGAGAAAAACATTCAAAGAATTGTTGATTACTGTGAACGTGATACGGTTGCTGTTGCCCAGGTTTTCTTAAGATTAAATAATCAGCCAATTTTAAATGAAGAAGCAATAGTAAAAATAAAAAAAGAGGCTTTTCGGCCTCTTTTCAATCAATAGAGCATAAAATTATTTCCCTTAGTTATGCACAAAAACGTAAATCGAACTCATCTTAGCAAGTTTGACTCTTTTTAAGGATAAAGAAAAGCAAAGACAAGTTTATTCAAAAAAGTCCTGAAAATACACTTATACTATGAGCTTCTAGGTTTAGTGTATCTAACTAATACTATGTGAAATCAAGAAGTAAGCAAAAGCTATAGTTTGAAGTAATTTCAGGACATAATTTTGACAAGTGGTATCGAAATTTCGACATCACTGGTAATATTTTAATTATTAACAGGTACTACTTTTACTTCGTATTCATCAACACCATTGCTGTTTTTACCTTTCCAAAACTTAAATACATAATCTTTTTCTTGTCTTACTTGTATTGGAATATCAAGTTCTCTTTCTATGGCTTGATTAATACAGTTAGCATCTAAATCTTGCAAAGCTCTTACAGCTACAATTCTTGTTGTATCGTCATATTGGTAATACAAATTGTAAAATGAATGGCAATTGTCAGGTAAAGAGTATTTAATTTTAATAGTATCAATAGTATTGAAAGTGAAACTATCGGGTGTCGTTGACTCGTTAATAGGCAATACTTTAACAACTAAATTATTTCCATCGAGTGAACATGAAAGAAAGCCTAGGGCTAAGATAAATAATAATACTTTTTTCATGAGTTTAGGTTTTAAAATTGATAAATTAATCCAGAGTATACACCAATGGTATAAGGTCTAAAACCATTAGCATTTTTTGAAAAAGTGTTTAATTGCACTTTAAACATTGGGTTAACTGCGATCTTTAATTTTTTATTTATGGAATATTGAAGGTCAATACCTAAATTTCCACTGAAATTTATAGTGTTTAAATTATTAGCTTTTCCGAGCGATTGCGACTGTGTTTCAGAATTAAGTACCACTTCATTTTGGTTTAAGAATAAAGAACTTACACCAGTAACGATTTGCGAGCTGAATTTTTTACTTTCTAAAAATGTATACTTTACTTCTACAGGAATTTCTATATAACTATAGTTTTGCAGTAAGGAAGCATTAGTAGTTTCAACTCTTGAAGTGGAAATAGAGTTTGCATCAAGAGGAGTTTCTGAAGTACTTAATAAAAATAAAGGCTCAGAACTGTGTTCTACATTTTGTAAACTGGCTCCTCTTACATCGTTAAGAACAGAAAGATTATCATTTGAATAACCAATTTTCTGAACCAATAAACCTGATTGAACGGTCCATTTATCATTTACCTCATAAGCAAGTTTTACACCATATGAAAAAGTGTTTTCTCCATTAGTATCAGAAGCGTTTAAACTTTTATCTAGTGCTGAGGTGTTTGTAAAAGAATTGGTATGTGTTAAGGCAAACGTAGGAGAAACAGACCATTTGTTCTCTTTGTTTTCAGCGATTAATACACTGTCTCTTTTTTGTAATTCTTTTAAGAAGTCCTTTTTCATTGACTTCTTAGTTGAAGTCGAATCATTTTTAGAGGAAATTTTAATTGAATTGTTTTGCGACTCCTTTTCAAAAGAAATCTTTTCCATAGCATTTTTCTCTTCTGACAATGACCCTTCTTTAACCACCTTGTCTGAAGTTGAACTTTTACTAGCAATAAGAGTTTTATTTTGAACTGTATTTTTTACTGATTTACTATTCTTAATTGGTTGATTTGTTCTGGGGGAA
Organism: Tenacibaculum xiamenense; assembly: GCF_964513065.1. Lineage (NCBI taxonomy): Bacteria > Pseudomonadati > Bacteroidota > Flavobacteriia > Flavobacteriales > Flavobacteriaceae > Tenacibaculum > Tenacibaculum xiamenense. Next base: position 286,364 of record NZ_CAZEQU010000010.1, on the reverse strand, counting down.
TTTGAGCTTTTTGCTACAACAATTGTTTCTTCTTGAATAGGTAAAACAGGAATTATTTTCTTAGTATGTATCGAATCTTTAGTGGTATCAGGAGAGGTTACAATAACATCATTAATAACAGGTTCATCAGCTTTCAAAAAAGGATATAACAATATCCCAATAATTACAATAGAGGCAACACCAGTATAGATCCACCACATAGGTAAAACTTTGCGTTTTTTCTTCTTTAGTTTTGCTTCAATGGCATTCCAAACTTCAGGGTTAGGAGTTACCTCCAAACCTTCAAGTTTTTCTTGAAACAATCTATCTATATTTTCTTTACTGTCCATTTACGCTTCTTTTTGTACTTTTTGGTGAGCTTCTATTTTTTGCTTTAATAATAACCGAGCTCTTGATAAATTAGATTTAGAAGTTCCTTCAGAAATTTCAAGCATTTTTGCAATTTCCTTATGAGAAAACTTATCTAATACATACAGGTTAAAAACCAATCGATACCTATCAGGTAACTCTTGAATACATGCCAGAAGAAAATCTACATTTACTTCCGATTCATCATAATACACATCTTCTACTTCTTCTATGGCTTCCTCTTTTACTAATTGTAAGGGCGATTTTTGCCGATACTTTTGCAAAGCAGTATTAATAGTTACTCTTTTCATCCAACCTTCAAAAGATCCTTTATGATCATATTGCTTAATTTTTTTGAAAATGGTAATAAAACTGTCTTGTAAAGTATCTTGGGCATCCTCATAATTTTTAGAATATTTAAGGCACAACGCAAAAAGCTTAGTAGAGTACAGTTCGTAAACCTCTGCTTGTGCCTTAATATTCTGTCGGCAACATTGTTGTATGATTGTCGTTAGGTTAATGAGTCTATTTTTTTAAAAATACTAATAATTCAACTGAGCGCTACCGTTGCTGCAAACAATTCCTATTGGTGGAGCAGGGGTATCGCAGGTAGAAACAACATTCCATTTTTTATTGTACTTATCTTCTTCTGTTCTGTGTTTTTCAATTAAACTAAGAAACAGTTCAACATTTATTTCGTTCGAATATGCTATATATCCATGAGGTCCACCACATGCTTTACTTCCGTAAGAAACAAAGGACCAATTATCGGAGTCTTTACAGTCTAAATCTTTTACCATATCATTGGCTTGATCAAATATCTTTTTTACTTCTTGATAATGCTCTTCTTGATTGGCAGGATCAATAGTTTCCTTTAGATCATTATTGCTATTGCATGATAATAAGATTACAAATAAAATAGGTAGTAGTTTGAGGTTTTTCATAATTAAAATTGGTTTTTCATTTAATAAATAGGTTAATTTGGTAAATCGTAAGATTCCTTTTTTGTTTTGGTTAAAATTCTAACAAGATATTTGTCTTCTCCAACAGCCATTTTTGATGAGTTTTTTGTAGAAATTAATAATTCATATTCATACCCATCTTCATAAACGAAACCATTAATATTGTCATAACATGTTTGCCAAGAATCAAATTCGTTTTCTTTAAAGAGCAATTCTTTCTGAGAGGCTTTTTTGGAAGCTATCGTTATGAATTTTTGATTCTTTAAAGATTTAGAACTAGTAATATTCATCATTCGTAGTACAGTATCTATTTTTGATTGCAAGCTTTTCATGAGATAATATTTAAGTGGAACGTTTAATTTTTGTTTAAAACATCATTAATGATTTTTATTACTAGATGCACAAAAAATTAAATGGTTGCGTAGAATACTCTTATTTTTGTAAAAATTATGCAGAACAAGGTTTTTAACATACAATCCGAAGAAGATTTTAAAGAAGTTACTCTCGATGTTTTTAAGCATCAGTTTACCAATAATAGAGTGTATAGGTCGTTTTGTGATTTGCTCTATATACATCCATCAGATGTAACAAAAATTGAGGAAATTCCATTTTTGCCAATTCAATTTTTTAAATCAAGAGAGGTTCTTTCTTCCAAAGATCCAATACAGGAAACATTTTCAAGTTCAGGAACCACAGGAAGCGTTACAAGTAAACATTTTGTCACGGATTTATCTTGGTATGAAAAAAGTTATTTACTTGGATTCAAACATTTTTATGGAGATATAAGTGATTATGTAGTTTTGGCTTTGCTACCTAATTACCTTGAGCGAAAAGGATCTTCACTAATTTATATGGTGGACGATTTAATCAAACGTTCTGGTAATCCTGAAAGTGGATTTTACTTGAATAATTTATCGGAATTAGCTAAAACTTTAATTGATCTCGAAGAAAAAGGAAAGAAAATATTGTTAATTGGAGTTTCATTTGCCTTATTAGACTTAATAGAGGAATATCAGTTTTCTTTGAAAAACACTATTATTATGGAAACTGGAGGAATGAAAGGAAGAAGAAAAGAGTTAATCCGAGCTGAACTTCATGAGTTGTTGAAAAAGGGATTTGGAGTCTCTGAAATTCATTCAGAATATGGTATGACGGAATTATTAAGTCAAGGGTATTCCAACGGAAACGGGATTTTTAATTGTCCCCCTTGGATGAAACTATTAACACGTGATACCGAAGATGCGTTAAGTATTTTACCTACTGGAAAATCTGGTGGAATTAATGTTATCGATTTGGCCAACTACAATTCTTGTTCATTTATTGCTACACAAGATCTTGGTAAAGTATATCATAATGGAAGTTTTGAAATTATTGGACGTTTCGATAATTCTGATATTAGAGGGTGTAATTTGATGGTCCTTTAATAGTTACTTTTAAGTTATCTGCGCTTTTTTAAAATAAACAATCGTAAACATATTGATTAAACCTGGCTTTTAGTTTAGCATAGTAAAGATTGGTGCTTTTGGGGAGTTTTAGCAATCAAGGAGTTAAAAAGGTATAAAAATAATGCAGTTTTAATGTAAGTGTTTGTAAATGTATTCGACAACTTTCCAAAACTATACCATTATGAAACAACTTTGTACTTTAATATTGTTAACAATATCAACGGTTATTTTTGCCCAAAAAATAGATTATAATACCAAAAAAGGTTTTGTCGCTGAAGGATATGATGTAGTGTCTTATTTTGTAGATGATAAGCCAAGTAAAGGGAAGAACAAATTTCAAACTGTTTATGATGGGGTGAAATTCAAATTTTCTTCAGAAAAGAATTTAGCATTGTTTAAAGAAAATCCCGAAAAATATGTTCCACAATATGGAGGATACTGTGCCTATGCGATAGCAGCAAAAAAAACAAAAATGTATATCGACGCTGAAGCATATGAAGTAAGAGATGGAAAATTGTACTTGTTTTACAGTTCTTGGATATCTAATAAATTGGAAGATTGGAAAAAAGGAGATACTAAAAAACTTCAAAAACAAGGAGATAATAACTGGGAAGAACTTAAATATAAATAGTAATTGGAATGAATAAATTAGTTATCATCTTTCTTTTTATATGTTCGTTAGGATATAGTCAAAAAAATTATAATTTAAAAAAAGGGCTTGTCGCTAAAGGGTATGATGTTGTGGCTTATTTTGATAATGAGGCGACAAAAGGAAGTAAGAAGTATTCAACAACACATGACGGAGCAACATTTAGATTTTCTTCTAATGAGAATCTACAGAAGTTTAAACAATCACCTGAAAAATATGCACCGCAATATGGAGGATATTGTGCATATGCAATTGGAAAAACTGGTGAGAAAGTTGATATTAATCCGAAAACATTTGAAATTCGAGATGAAAAACTATACTTGTTTTATAACGCTTGGGGAACCAATACACTAAATCTTTGGAACGAAGAAAACACTGAGAAATTAAAAAAACAAGCAGACAAAAACTGGAAGTCGATTAGTCAATAATAGTTGGCTAGATTGAATCTAGGGGGACAACGAAAAAGAACTGAATTATTTCAGTTCTTTTTTTATTACTAGATGTTTTTAATGAGCTCAACTGTTTGAAATCAATAGAATTGAATCTGTTTTTTAATTTTATAATAAAGAAAATCAAGAAAGAAGCAAATATTATTCTGTTTAGTTTATTTTTGTTTGAAATACCCTTTCCACTATGAATAACTTTTCATTTTTTAACCGAGAAAACAGTAAAAAAGAGCTACAATCAACAGAATTTGACATTCTAATTATTGGAGGAGGAATTACAGGAGCAGGAATTGCTTTGGATGCCGCTTCTAGAGGAATGAAGGTTGCTCTTATTGAAAAAAATGATTTTGCTTCTGGAACGAGTAGTAAATCTACAAAGTTAATTCATGGAGGATTACGATATTTAAAACAATTCGATTTTTGGCTAGTGAAAGAGGTAGGAACGGAAAGAGCCATTGTTCATAAACTGGCTCCTCATTTAGTCATTCCTGAAAAAATGATTTTACCTTTAATCGAGGGCGGAACTTATGGTTCTTGGTTAACTTCAATTGGGTTAAAGGTATATGATATTCTAGCTTCGGTTGAAGGAGATGATAAGAGAAAAATGCTCGATAAAGAAGAAGCTTTAGAAAAAGAACCATTACTTCCAGAGGAAATTTTAAATGGAGCTGGGTATTATGCCGAATACAGAACTGATGATGCTCGATTGACCATTGAAATTTTAAAAACAGCCAGTCAATACGATGCGCAAATTATAAATTATGTTGAAGCTACGGAGTTTATTTATGAAAACAAACGAGTAGTAGGAGCAAAAGTAACTGATGTTTTTTCTGGCGAAACCTTGGATATTAAATCAAAATATGTAGTAAATGCAGCGGGTCCTTGGGTAGATGAGTTACGCCAGATTAACAATTCAAAAATTGGCAAGCGCTTACATTTAACAAAAGGGGTTCATTTGGTAGTTGCGCATGAAAAATTACCAGTTAAGCAATCTGTGTATTTTGACATTCCTGATGGACGTATGATGTTTGCTATTCCAAGAGGAAAAGTAACATATTTCGGAACTACAGATACGAATTATCAAGAAGATAAAAACAATGTAGAAACATCAATTGTTGATGCTTTATACTTAATAGAAGCAGTGAATAATATGTTTCCAGAGATTACATTGACACTTGAAGATATTGAATCTTCATGGGCGGGTTTACGACCATTAATTCACGAAGAAGGAAAATCAGCTTCAGAGCTTTCTAGGAAAGATGAGATTTTTGTGTCTGATACGAAGCTTATTTCAATAGCAGGAGGAAAATTGACAGGATACCGTAAAATGGCAGAGCGTATTGTTGATTTGGTAGCTAAGAAAATGAGACGAAGGTTTGAAATAGAATTTGATCCAATTCAAACAGAGGAAATTGTTTTATCAGGTGGACCATTTCAGAATTTTAAATCTGTAAAGCTTTACATTAAGCAGGTGTTTAAACGAATGGAATCAGAAGGTTTTACCAAGCAAGATGCAGCTTATTTAGTTTATAATTATGGAAAGCAAACAAGCACCATTTTAGATAAATTTGATGAATTATCTGAAGAAAACAATGAGAAGAAGTTAGTAAAAGCAGAGGTTTGGTTTACTATTCATCATGAAATGACCTGCACACCTACGGATTTTTTTATGAGAAGAACAGGACGTTTATTTTTTGATAAACCAAGTGTTGATAGAAATAAAGAGTTCGTTTTAGAAGAATTTGCAAATTATTTTAATTGGGAAAAAGAAGATTTAGAATTTCATAATCAGGAGCTAGAGGATAAGATACAGTTGGCGGTTCATTTTCAATAAAAATTGTACTTGCTGAATAGCTCTAAAATTTTTAGAATTGCATATGAGGAAGATATTTTTATCTACCCTATTTTGGGGTATACTTTGTTTACAAATTGTAGTTGGTCAAAACTCGAATCAACATTCCGGTTCAAAAAAAGAAGACTTTTTAGAGTCCAATATTAATAATTTTTTTATGCCTTCTATAATCAAGGATCAAGAAGGAGGAAATCATAAAAATGCGATGGACATTTTAAATGATTTGCTTAAAAATAAAAACCTAAAGCTAAAATATCCTGAAAGCTATTCTAAACTAAAGGAGCGCCAAATTGTTAGTCTGTTCGCTTTAAAAAGAGATAAAGAAGCAATAAATACGTTCAATGAGATTTTGCCTTTAAAGGAAAATATTAAAGACTTTGAAGGTCTTTGTTTTCTTAATGGCGAAATGAGTAATTACTACTTAACTCAAAATAGAAAATCGAAAGCAAAATCTCATGCAATTAGCGCATGTGATAATGCATTGAAGACAGGAGATAAAGAGTTGCAATTTGAAAAAATAGAGTTTCTTCTAGTTAATTTTCAAGAGAGTGCCCTTAGTGAATACTTCAATAAACATGCTCAACTAAAAGAAGATTTAATTCGTGAAATAAATGAAGTAGAGAAAAGCTTAGATAGAGCAAATCATCTGAATTTTGAAAAAGAAAGGTCCAATAAGAAATTAATAGAGGAGAAGAAACTTTTAAACCTCGAAATAGAAAAGCAAAAGCAACAAAAAATGGTTGCGGGATTGGTAGCCATGATTGCCTTGTTCACCTTGTGTTTTGTTTTATTACTATTTACTAAAAAGAAAAGAAAAATATTTCAAAGTAATGAACTTGAAAAGGAAAGAGTAAAATACCAAGAAAGAGATAAAATTGCTCAAAAACTAAGAGGTCCTGTCTTAACGAATCTACATGGAATAAGAAGAAACGCCGAACTATTCAATTTAGGAATAGAAAAAGGCGATTCGCAGAAATACAAAAGTTTTCTGAATGATTTGGAGAGTTTGGAAAATGAACTTGATAAAGTTTCAGATGATCTAACTACTTCAAACAAACAAGATTTCAATATATCTATCCATCAGTTGTTTTATAAAAAAAGTAAGGAAGGCAATTTTACTTATGATTTAGAGCTAGGTAATAAGAAATGGACAGATTTGGAGGATAAATATTTAAATATCATTTATACTACTTTACAAGAATTACTTCAAAATACGTTAAAACATGCTAAGGCTACGAAGGTAAAATTGAGCATAAAAAGAAGCAAAAATGATGTTTTCTTGAAATACAAAGACAACGGTATTGGTTTTAATATAAATAATCAGATCAATGGAATTGGACTTAAAAACATTAAATCGAAAGTAGAAAAGCTGAATGGGGAATCTTCTATATTTTCAAAACCAGAAAAAGGAATGCAAATAGAGATAAAGTTGCCTTTGAGGCATTAATAGATCAATTTCAGTATACTAGTTTTTTGCAGTCTAAACAGTTTAAAATTTTCAGGGCATGAAAAACATGAAAATAATATTCCTTTTCTTTTTTACCGTATTGTCCGTCCATCTTAATGGACAGGAACGAAAAAAAAATAGTTATAAGAAAAAGATTGAAAAAATAAGAAAAGAGCTTCTTGAAACTGATGATGGAGATAGATTGATGTTAGAATACAGATACTACTCATTAGGGTATTATTTTGGTAAATTGAATCGGCTAGATAGTTCCTATAAATACATTTCTAAATCGAAAGATTTAAGTTTAGAGTTGAAAGATACTTTAAAGATAGCTAAGAGGATGTTTAGTCTTGCTCGAATTGAAACAAAAAAGGAGTTTTTTTCGAAAAGTGATTCTACAGCAATACAGGCTCTTAGACTTTTAGGGGCAGAAAAAGATAAATATAAAATAACCGCTTCGTTATACAATCAGCTCGGAATTAATGCATATTGTCTAGGAAATTATCAAGAAGCTGTCGTATGTTATAATAAAGCTTTAAAAATAGATTTAGATTCTATTAGAATTATTAGATATAAAAGTAATATTGCTGTTAATTTAATTTATCTCGAAAAATATATTGAAGCAAATAGAGTATATGAAGGTATAAAATCGAGCCAGTCTTTTGATGATATCACTGACCAATTAAAAGCCAAGATTTTAGATAATCACGCTTATTCTAAATTATTAAACAAGGATAAAGTTGGTGAATCTGATTTTTTAGAAGGACGGAAAATTAAAAATAAAATCAATGATATTGCGGGGTTAGCTACGAACTATCTCTATTTATCTGAATTTTATCAAAAGAAAGGAGTTATAGTCAAAGCACGAGAATATGCCCAGTTAATGTATAATCTGGCATTAAAGCATGATTTGGCTAGTACAAGAGTTTTAGCAATAGATAGAATTCTATCCTTAGAACCCAATTCAAGAGCTAAAGAATTGAGTATTGAAAAATCTAACATTTTGGATAGCATTCAGAAAGATAGAAATGAATTCGCAACTACTATTTATAATTATAAAGATGAGGTTAATAAACGAATCATAGCAGAGAATAATTTAGCAAAAGAAAAACTTCAAAAACAGGAAGAAATAGCCAAGCAAAAAGAACAAAAGCTACTTGGTTGGTTAATAGCCGCTATTAGTTTATCGGCATTAATCTTGATAACCATTTTATTTTTATCGAGAAGAAGAAAAATAGCATTTAAAAATGAACTTGAAAAAACAAGAACCAAGTTTGAGGAACGTGACAGAATTGCTAGGGAATTACACGATGGTGTCTTAAGCAAGCTTTTTGGAATTCGTTTAGGAATAGGTTTTTTAAACTTAGAAGGAGAAGAAAGTGAATTAGAGAAGCATCAAAATCTTTTGGAAGATTTACAAAATGTAGAGCAAGAAATTAGAGAGGTTTCACACCAGCTGAGTTCAAGTAACAAAACAGATTTTATAGAGCTAATAAATCAATTATTTCAAGAGAAAAGTAGTATCGGAAACTTTGTTCATGAAATTGATCTATCAGATATAGATTGGGAGGCTTTGGAAAAAGAGTACAAAACCAATTTGCAGAGAATTATACAAGAATTACTTCAAAATACGTTAAAACACGCTAAGGCAACGAAGGTAAAATTGAGCATAAAAAGAAGCAAAAATGATGTTTTATTGAAATACAAAGACAACGGTATCGGTTTTGACATGGACAGTCAGATCAATGGAATTGGACTTAAAAACATTAAATCGAAAGTAGAAAAGCTGAATGGAGAATCTTCCATATTCTCAAAACCAGAAAAAGGAATGCAAGTGGAGATAAAGTTACCATTGGTTTTTGAGAGTGTTTAGAATGCCTATTTGTTTAGTAATAAGTGTTTTATTGAGTGAAAAATGACAAAAAAGTCATTAAACTGCTCTAAGACCTCGAAAACCATCGAAAAAAAGGTTAAAATGTTTTGAATTATAAGTTAAAACCTTAATTTTAGTAGAACAATAATAGACTTAAAAACATATAAAATGAAAAACGGTTACACTTTTAAACTAGAAGCAATAAAATTAGGAGGAGGTAATGATGTACCAACTCAAGGAGGAGATACCACTGGAGGAGACGGAGGTGGAAGCGGTGGGAATGATGGAGGTGATGGTTAGATATTTCCTTTAAAGAAACAAAAAACTCTTGAAAATATTTTCAAGAGTTTTTTGTTTTTGTAAAAAATTTAAAATTATTTTTGAAAGTCAAAAATGATTATATGCGAATACTATTTTTCTCTATATTACTTACTACTTGTTTCGCTTACGGTCAAAAAAAAGATTCCAGTAATCAAAAAGAAATAAAAAGAATTATTGACAATGGAATCAATGCTTATTTTAGAAAAGATACTTTTGTTTTACAAAAATCTTTAAAGAGAGTTTTGTATGAATATGGTAGCACAAAAGATTCAGTTCTTTTGGCGAAATATTATCATTTTAAAGCTTTAAATAACAAGTTACTTTATCAAAAGGATAGTGCTTATTATTATTATCAGGAATCAAAAAATATTTCTAAGATTATAAATGACTCATTGGAGGTAGGAAGAAGGTTGTTGAGTATTGCTATTCTTCAAAAAGAAGCAAAGGATGTTTTAGGAGGTGAAATCAGTTTGATAGAAGCTTTACCTTATTTGGAAGCTGTTAAGCCATATAGGTATTTGCGAAGTGTGTATATTGAACTTGGTCTTGTATCTGAAGAGCTAAATCAAAAGGAGGAAGCGGTGTCTTATTATAAGAAAGCACTGAAAGTTAATGAAAAGGTAGATAGCGACTATCATAGAGAAAGAGGGTATTTATTTATACAAAATAATTTAGGATTATTATATCAGAAACAAAGTCAACACAGGAAAGCCATTACTTATTTTAAGAGAGGGTTAGAGTTTGACAAAATCGAACAAAAGTATCCCTTGATTTATGCTTTGCTATTGGAAAATCAAACATACAGTGAGTTTTCTGAGGGGAATATGGAAAATGTATTACTTCGATATAATGAAGTGCTAAAAATAAGAGAAGTCAGTAAGAATAATGAAGAAATAAGTACGGTACATATTAACATATCTAATTATTACAGAAAATTAAAAAACATTGATCTAGCCATTTTTCATGCTGAAAAAGCTCTAAAATCTGCTAAGGAAACACATAATAATGCTAGATGGCTAGCCTCATTGGAACTCCTTTCTAAATTAAGTAAAGGCGAAAAGTCAAAGATTTACATTGGCGACTATATCCATTTAAATGATAGTCTACTTCAAAAGGAAAGAAGTTTAAAGAATCAATTTGCTAAAATTCGTTATGAGACGGATAAAAAGGAAAAGGAAAATGAAGTTTTAAAAACTGAAAATGAAAAGAAGCAAGAAGAAATTGTTCGACAAAAACAGCAAAAGTTAATTGGATGGCTACTCGCGGTTACGGCATTTCTAGGGATGGGCTTCACGGCTACTGTTTTTATTTTTAGAAGAAGAAAGTTGTTATATCAAGCACAGTTACAAAAAGCTCATGCCCGTGAACAAGAACGCAAACAAATTGCAAAAGCATTACATGACGAGGTGGCTGGAGACTTACGATTACTTCATAAAAAGCTAGAAAAATCAGCGCTACTAGAAGAAGCTAAAAAGTTAGATGCTGTTAAAGAAAATGTACGAAATCTTTCGCATCAATTAAGTAGTGTAAGTTTCAAAAAAGTAGGGTTTAAAGATCAGTTAATCAATTTAGTAAGTGATTACTTCGAGCCTAATTTTAGAATTCTACTTCGCGGATTAGATGATCAGGATTGGTCAACAATGAATAGCGCAGTTAAAAGACTATTATATATATGTATACGAGAGAGTATACAAAACAGTAAAAAACACGCTCAGGCAACAGAAGTAGTGGTTACTTTTTCAGTACACAAAAAAAATGTACTTTTGAATATTACTGATAATGGTGTCGGTTTCGATACTACGATCAGAAAAAAAGGGATTGGTTTGCATAATTTACAGGAACGAGTTGAGGAGTTACAAGGGACTTTTTCGATTGAGAGTACGGTGGGTAATGGAACCAAAACCGATATTCAAATACCTTTAGATGTCTGATAAAATAAAAATACTATTTGTTGATGACCATCAGTTGATTATAGAAGGAATTATGTCCTATTTAAAAGATACCGATGGCTTAGAAATAACAAGTACAAATTCTTGTGATGATGCTTATAGCTTGGTAAAATCAAGTATGGCAACCGATCCATTTCATATATTGTTCACCGATTTGAGTTTTGATGTAGGTAACAAAAATGTTACTATTGATGGTGGTGAAAACTTAATTAAAGCCCTTCAAAGAGATGAAATTCCAATTAAATTAGGAGTAATTACAGGTCACTCTGAAACCAATAGGGTATTTAATGTGATTCGTAATTTAAACCCTTTAGCGTATATTTTAAAAGGACAGTGTAATACAGCAGAGTTGAATTTTGCTATCCAAAAAATGATGTCTGATCAAGTGTATTATACGCACGAGATTCACGAAAAGCTAATGAAAAGAGCCCTTATAGAAATTCAAATGGATGAGGTAGCAATTCAAATTTTAAAAGAATTACCGAATCATACTAAAATATCAAATTTAGAAGGTGTGATTACCAAGACAGACGGTTCTTTGGTTAAAATAAGAGCTATTGAGAGCAAGTTAGCCAAGTTAAGAACTGATTTAAATGCCAATAATAATACAGACTTAGTGTTGAAAGCAAAAGATTTAGGAATCTTAGATTAGATATCGCGGAAATTTGCGATTTATATTGCGGAAATCCCCTTTTACCACTTCTTAATACAATATATCTTTGTTTCAGAATTACACTTGACATAGGGAGAAATTCTGAGTAAAGAAAAGAGAAATTGAAAAACCCTTTAAGATATGGACAATCTTAAGGGTTTTTCTGTTTTTAGGATAATTAGAGTTCCATGTAAGAATTATTTAACTTAAAAAAGTGTCTATTCGATTGAAAATCACTACGTTGTTTTTTATACATTTTTCTTCAAAAAATACTCAAACTGACATTGATTTTCTTATTTCGAACTCACGTTAAAGCAATTAAATCGTAATCTTCACTTTGCGGAAATTTGCAGTTTATAAAGCGGATATCCCCTTTAGTAAAATCAATAGCTATTATAACTTTGCGGTATCACTCATCATAAGTGAGCGGATAATTTAAGGGGAAACAAACCTTCTGGGGATTCAAGCTAGAAGGTTTTTTTATGCCTATAATTTAAATACTTCGAAAAAGTAAGAATTCTAAGCTTGTGGAAAATAACAATAAAAACGGCGGAAAACCCCTTTATCAATTTGTATAGTCATTATAACTTTGTGGCATCACTCATTATAAGTGAGCGGATAATTTAAGGGGAAACAAACCTTCTGGGGATTCAAGCTAGAAGGTTTTTTTATGCCTATAATTTAAATACTTCGAAAAAGTAAGAATTCTAAGCTTGCGGAAAACAACAATAAAAACGACGGAAAACCCCTTTATTAGTTTGTAGAGTCATTATAACTTTGTGGTATCACTCATTATAAGTGAGCGGATAATTTAAGGGGAAACAAACCTTCTGGGGATTCAAGCTAGAAGGTTTTTTTATGTTTATAATTTAAATACTTTGAAAAAGCAAGAACTCTAAGCTTGCGGAAAACAACAATAAAAACGACGGAAAACCCCTTTATCAATTTGTAGAGTCATTATAACTTTGCGGTATCACTCATTATAAGTGAGCGGATAATTTAAGGGGAAACAAACCTTCTGGGGATTCAAGCTAGAAGGTTTTTTTGTGCCTATAATTTAAATACTTCGAAAAAGTAAGAATTCTAAGCTTGCGGAAAATAACAATAAAAATGACGGAAAACCCCTTTATCAGTTTATAGTGCTACTATAACTTTGTGGTATCACTCATTATAAGTGAGCGGATAATTTAAGGGGAAACAAACCTTCTGGGGATTCAAGCTAGAAGGTTTTTTTATGCTTAAAATTTAAATACTTCGAAAAAGCAAGAATTCTAAGCTTGCGGAAAATAACAATAAAAACGACGGAAAACCCCTTTATCAGTTTGTAGAGCTACTATAACTTTGTGGTATCACTCATTATAAGTGAGCGGATAATTTAAGGGGAAACAAACCTTCTGGGGATTCAAGCTAGAAGGTTTTTTTTATGCTTATAATTTAAATACTTCGAAAAAGTAAACAACTCCTTCTCTTCTTTCATAGACATATATTAAAATCTTCTTTTAATACTATAATGCCTAAATATGGTTGTTTTTAAGTTGTTTATAATCAGTTCTTTATGTTGAGGTTTTTTTATTGTTTGATCCAAAAATCAAGAAAAAGATCATATTTAGAGGGATTTTTTTTTGAAAAAGTCACAAAAAGCGGAAAAACGCAAAATATATAGCGGTTTTCCCCTTTTGTTAGCTGATTATCAACGGTATATTTGTAGTGTTGTTTTTTTAAACACAAACATTCAAGGGAAATTTAAATTTTATAACAATGGGGAAATTATTACTAAAAAAAGTGAATGAGGCATTTGGTAACTTGTTAGCAGCATTAGCTGAATTTGGAAAAGGAGCAAGTTATGCTTTAAGACACTAAGAAGACTGATCTAACCAAATCAATCATTTAAAAGACCTTTCAGGAAACATTTTCTGAAAGGTTTTTTATTTTGATATAAATTGTAAATTGCTAGAGGTGAATCGAACGAATCATATTATATGATAATAACGAAATAATATCGGAGTCATCACTTTTTAGAAATGAAAAGACCTTTTAACTTAAATCTATTCGTGTGGAAAAAAAGTATATCATTGCCCTAGACCAAGGAACAACAAGCTCGAGAACAGTAATAATTGACAACAAAGGAGAAATCATTGGAATGAAACAAAAGGAGTTTACTCAAATTTTTCCTGAATCAGGATGGGTGGAACATGATCCAATGGAGATTTTGAAAACACAGCTCGATACTTTCAAAGAGGTTATTAATCAAAGTAATATAGAAGTTTCACAAGTAGCTGGAATAGGTATTACAAATCAGAGAGAAACTGCTGTTGTTTGGAATAGGCATACTGGAAAACCAGTTTATAATGCAATTGTATGGCAGGATAAAAGAACAGCAGCTACATGTAATAAACTTAAAGAAGATGGCTTTACTGAATATATAAAAACCACAACAGGTTTAGTAATTGATAGTTATTTTTCTGCAACAAAAGTTCATTGGATTTTAAACCATGTTAAAGGGGCTCAAGAGGAAGCTGAAAAAGGGAATTTACTATTTGGAACAGTAGATACTTGGTTATTATGGAATCTTACTGAAGGAAAAATTCATGCAACAGATTATAGTAATGCTTCAAGAACAATGTTATACGACATTAAAAACTTGAAATGGGATGATAAACTTTTAACAGAATTAAGGATTCCAAAAAGCATGTTACCGGAAGTAAAACCATCATCCTTTATTTATGGAAACTATAAGTATAATGGCGTGGAACTTCCTATTGCTGGAATTGCTGGAGATCAACAAGCGGCTCTTTTTGGTCAAGCTTGTTTTGCCAAAGGAGAAGCTAAAAACACGTATGGAACAGGTTGCTTTATGTTATTAAATACAGGGGAGGATTTAGAGTATTCTGATAATGGGTTACTAACAACAATAGCATGGGGAATTAATGATAAAATACATTATGCTTTGGAAGGAAGTGTATTTGTTGCTGGATCGGCAATTCAGTGGTTAAGAGATGGCTTAAAACTTATTGAATCTGCTTCTGAAAGTGAAGCTTACGCTAATAAAATAGAAGGAGAAAACCCTGTTTATGTTGTGCCAGCATTTGCCGGTTTAGGTGCTCCCTATTGGGATATGAATGCAAGAGGTGCTGTTTTTGGCTTAACCAGAGATACAGGCAAAGAGCATTTGATAAAGGCAACATTAGACTCCTTGGCATATCGAGTGAAAGATGTTCTTTTAGTTATGCAAAAAGATAGTAAAACCCAATTAACTTCCTTAAAAGTTGATGGAGGGGCTAGCGCAAATAACACGCTAATGCAATTTCAGGCAGATTTATTAAATGTTGTTGTTGAAAGACCCGAAATTATAGAGACAACGGTAATGGGGGCGGCATATTTAGCTGGAATTTCTTTAGGTATCTGGAGCCTAAAAGATATAGAAAACAATAGAAAACTGAGTTCTGAGTTTCATTCTAGTATCTCTGAAGAAAAAAGAGATCGATTGTACAATAAATGGTTAAAGGCAGTAGAAAGAACAAAAGATTGGATAGACTAAGAACCACTTCAAAAAAGACTAATAAATAACTATAAACTTTTGGATAACTAGAGAGTTTTATTTCTTTAAAATTATCCATAATAAAAACTAAACAAATGGCTAAATTCTATGATTCAATAAATAAAAGAGTAAAAGAGTTTATTGAACAACAAAAAATGTTTTTTGTAGCTACTGCTCCTAAGGAAGGTAGAATAAATCTTTCTCCAAAAGGAATGGATACATTTAAAATACTTGATGAAAAAAAAGTTGCTTGGCTAAGTGTAACTGGAAGCGGTAATGAAACATCGGCACATCTTCTAGAAAATGGAAGAATTACTATTATGTTTTGCGCGTTCAATGGAGCACCAAATATTGTTCGAATTTATGGCTCGGCTATTGAAGTGTTGCCAGAAGATGAGGAGTGGGGTCAATATATTTCTCTTTTTCCAGAGCTTCCAGGAACTCGTCAAATCTTTTTAGTAAATGTAGAAACTGTTCAAACTTCTTGTGGAATGTCTCTTCCATATTATGAATATCAAGGAGAAAGAAATCAGTTAAATGAATGGGCTAAAAATAAAGGAGAAGAAGGAATTAATACCTATTGGGAAGAAAGAAATCAGGTAAGTATTGACGGACTGAAAACAAAACTTAACAAAGACTGATAAAAGTCATATTCTAAACTATTTATTGTACCTAATTTTGTCATAAAGATATACGATATGACGCAATTAGTTAATATTCCATCAGTTTCATGGACCAATGGAGCTATTATGATGATTGTATTTGGTATTGTTAGTTTAGGGTTAGTAGCGGCTCTTCTAATTTTAATGAATACAGGAAAAAAGAAGGAGTAGCTATTAATTTAGTGATTTTTAATAGTTGATTGTAAGAAGTGTTCTAAAAACCGGGTTGTTTTTCTTTTAGAACACTTCTTCTTTTTTATTTGAAGGCATTTAAGCCTGTAATATCTAATCCTGTTATTAATAAATGAATATCGTGAGTACCTTCGTAGGTTACAACACTTTCAAGATTCATTGAATGTCTCATAATAGAGTAGTCTCCTGTAATACCCATAGCACCCAAAATTTGCCTTGCCTCTCTCGCTATTTTTAAAGCCATATCAACATTATTTCTCTTGGCCATAGAAATTTGAGCAGAAGTAGCTTTACCTTCATTTTTCAAAACACCAAGCCTCCAGGTTAATAGCTGTGCTTTGGTAATTTCTGTAATCATTTCCGCCAACTTCTTTTGTTGTAACTGATACTGACCAATAGGTTTACCAAATTGAGTACGCTCTTTTGCATAACGTAACGCCGTATCATAACAGTCCATAGCTGCACCTAGCGCTCCCCATGATATTCCATACCTGGCAGAGTCTAAACACTGTAATGGAGCTCCCAGTCCAGTTTTACCTTCCAATAAATTTTCTTTTGGAACCTTTACATTATCAAAAATTAATTCTCCGGTAATCGAAGCTCTTAATGACCATTTGTTATGAGTTTCTGGAGTAGAAAAACCTTCCATGCCTCGTTCTACTATTAAGCCATGAATTCTTCCTTCTTCATTTTTAGCCCAAACAACGGCTACGTTTGCTATTGGAGAATTTGAAATCCACATTTTTGCACCATTTAATAAATAATGATCGCCCATGTCTTTATATTTGGTTTCCATTCCTCCAGGGTTTGATCCATGATTTGGTTCGGTTAAACCAAAACAACCAATCCATTCACCACTAGCAAGTTTAGGTAAGTACTTTTTCTTTTGAGCTTCATTTCCATAATTGAAAATAGGCCACATTACCAATGAAGATTGTACCGAGGCAGTAGAACGTATACCACTATCACCTCTTTCAAGTTCTTGCATAATCAAACCATATGAAATTTGATCTAAACCAGCACCGCCATATTCTTCAGGAATATAAGGACCAAAAGCACCTACTTCAGCAAGACCACTAACAAGAACTTCTGGAAATTTTGATTGTTGTGCATAATCTTCAATAATAGGAGAAAGATTTTTCTTTACCCATTCGCGTGTTGTATCACGCACTAATTTATGCTCTTCAGAAAGTAAATCATCGACACCGTAGTAGTCAGGAGCTTGAAATAAATCAGGTTTCATAAGTCTATTTTTAAGTTAATAAATTCACTGATATTGAAAGATTTTAACAAAATCAGTAAATATGTTAAAATATTGGTTCTTCCAAAAATACTTAAAAAAATGGTTATTCCTAACTGGTTTGCGTATGTTTGTACATTATGAGATTTACTTTAGGAAGAGAGGAGCGATTAAAAAGTAGAAAATTAATAGGGAAATTATATGAAGAAGGAAAATCGATTAAAGTTTTTCCTCTGCGCATGGTTTATTTACAAACCGAACATACTTCAAATTATCCTGCCCAAGTAGGAGTTTCTGTTCCCAAACGGAATTTTAAAAGAGCTGTTGACAGAAATAGAATAAAAAGACTATTAAGAGAAAGTTACCGCAAAGAAAAGCATACTGTTTATTCAGAGGCCAACAAACCATTTGTGTTTATGATTTCTTATCTTGCAAAAGATGAATGGAAATATGCTGATATTGAGATGAAAATGAAAAAATTATTGTCGAATTTTATAACTGAAATTAATAAAAATGAAAAATAAGAAGTTTGTTATTTGGGGGTTGATAGCCATTGTAGGAGTATTTTTCTCGTTTCAGTCACGATTTTTTGAAATAGCTAAACAAATTGAAATTTATAATAATTTGTTTAAGGAAATCAATATGAATTATATTGATGAGGTTAATCCTGGCGATTTAACCGATAAGGCTATTAAAAACACGCTAAGAAATTTAGATCCCTATACGAACTTTTATAATGAACAAGATGTAGAGGATGCAAGAATTAGAAGGGAAGGAGAATACGGAGGTATAGGAGTAATGACCTATTATACTAAAAAAGGAATTATTCTTTCTGAAATTTACAAAGGTTTTCCGGCAGATAAAGCAGGCTTGAAACCAGGTGATGCTATTGTTGAAGTAGATGGTCAATCGTTATTAGGTTTGGAAAATGATCAACTATCTCAAATGCTTAAAGGATCTCCAGGTAAAGAGGTTTCGATAAAAGTTGTAAGCAATAATCAAACTAAAAATATTAAAATAGAACTTGATAAAGTTGTTGTAAATCCAGTACCTTTTTTTGACATGATTGATGAAGAAACTGGTTATGTAGTTTTAACTCGTTTTATAAGCAGAAAAGCAACAGAAGAGGTTAAAAAAGCAATTGAGACGTTAAAGGAAAGAGGAATGACGAAGTTAGTTTTTGATTTAAGAAGCAACCCAGGAGGTTCTCTTTTTGATGCAATAAATATTACAAACTTATTTATTCCGAAAGGAGAAAGAGTGGTTGATACTCGTGGGAAAATCAGAAAAAACAGTCGAGTTTATAAAACAAGTAGAGATCCATTAGATACAGAAATGCCAGTGGTAGTGTTAATTGATGATCGATCTGCTTCTGCTTCTGAAATTGTATCTGGAGCTTTACAAGATTATGACAGAGCTGTAGTTTTAGGAAAGCGCTCTTTCGGTAAAGGATTGGTTCAACGTTATTATGAGTTGACTTATGGAACTCAAGCTAAAATTACTATTTCAAAATACTATACCCCTAGTGGTCGTTGCATTCAGGAATTAGACTATGCAAATCGAGATCCAAAAACAGGAAAAGTTCCAAAGTTTTCTGATGGAGAAGTTTCCTCTTTTAAAACTAAAAATGGTAGAACCGTGTATGACGGAGGAGGAGTAACACCTGATGTTAAGTCAAATTCCTCTGATAAAAATGAAGCAACAAAATCCTTGTTAAAATCAAGGGCTGTATTCAATTTTTCAAATGAGTATTTGGGCAAATTAGGTGTAATTGATTCTTTAAATTATCGATTTGATGAAGCAGGATTTAATGAGTTTAAAAACTTTTTGCTATCGAAGGATACAACATTTGTAACTAAAGAAGAAAGATTGTTTAAAAGGGCTTATAAAGCTATAAAAAACAGTGAAAGGATAAAAAACGAATATGAAAATCTCGAATTAAAATTAAAGCAAGAAAAAGTAAAAGAAATTAGTAAGAATAAAGATGTACTTATAGCTAGTCTTGAAAAAGAGATAATGAAAAACTCTTTTTATAGAGAAGGAATGTACAGGCATCAGTTACACAACGATGAGGTAATTAAGCAAGCTGTAGATTTACTTAAAAACGCAAATAAGTACAACTCCATTCTTAAGAAATAAAACAATTGTATAACCTAATATTTGATTAAGCATATGTCAAAACCGAACCAGAAAGAAAGAACTAGGGCTCAGGAATCTACAAGTGCGATTGAACGTTTGTATATTTCAATGAGACACCTTTTTAGTCGTGGATTTTATAAACCAATGGGGGTTTCAGGAGAAACATTAAGAAAATCACTCTTAGCTTTAAGACCAGAAATTTATGGCTCTATTGCTGAGAAAAAAACAGAGCTTAACGGGTTAACTTATGTAATTGAAAGATTACCTGAAGGAATAGAGGAGTGCCAGTTCATTAACTTAACTGCCGATGAAGGTTATAGAAATTCTAATTTCAAGGTAATTATACCACCTAAAAGAAGAAGAAACTGTTATCGAATCGATAAAGATCAAATGAATATTGAAATAACAAGAGGACGATCTGAGATTTATGATATACTTACGCATTTAACTTTCTTATTTATTGAATCTCATAAAATAAAAGATAGGGTTATGCTTGGTAACTCTGGAGAGAAATTTATTAGAGAATGGACGCATTTAGAGGAAACAGTAATTTACAATAAATCTCTTTCAGATAATGAAAGAGACGTAATGATTGTGCATTTAGCAAGTATACTAGGAAGAACTTATGATGAGGTTTATGATAGCTATAATGCTTTTGGAACAGATGAAAACCCGAATCGCTTTTTACATTTAATGTACTGGCTAGGTAAATTGGCTATTAATGAAGTTGTTCATGATAAAAAACGATCGATAAAATTTAGTTCTGTTTTAGTGGATGAAATAGGTCGTCATTATTATGGAGAAATTTGGGCAAATAATATCAAAAAAACGCTCTTGGATAATGGTTTAATAGACAGACCAATTCATATCATTAGTGCTAACATGCATAGTGTAATGAATACCATTTACGCTAAAAATGCACTTCCGAAAGAAGCTAAAGAAAATAATACATTTGAGCTGTTTGAATTATTAAGTAATTCGAATAGTGAAAGTTTACAATCAAAAGTAAAAAATTTCGCCTCAGAAAATGGGTTGATTTACTTAAAAGATACTTCTGGAACGAATATTAATGTTCAGGTTATTGATACAAATAAACTTGATGTAGATGCTACTGACTTTAACAAAGTAAACTCAATTGACAAGAAGCCTGTTATTATTGTGATGGACTATGCTTTTGGTGAGCAAGCTTACGAAACTATGGATGAGTTATTGAAACCATACAAGGTAAATGATTCAGAGATTCATTTAAATGTTGAATCGGTTTCAATTATGGGTAAAGCTGGAATTCTAGAAGGAGGAAAAGGAGATATTATGATTCCTTCTTCACATATTTTTGAAGGTACTGCAGATAATTATCCATTTAAAAATGAATTGTCAAAAAATGATTTAGAAGGATTTGGTGTCGAAGTGTTCGATGGAGCAATGGTGACTGTACTGGGAACTTCGCTGCAAAATAAAGACCTTTTAAAGTTTTTCCATGACTCAACATGGAATGTAATAGGGTTAGAAATGGAAGGGGCTCATTATCAAAAAGCGATTCAATCTGCATCAAAAATTAGGGGAAACATCTCTGAGAATGTTAAAGTAAGGTATGCATACTATGCTTCTGATAATCCATTAGAAACAGGAGCAACTTTAGCGTCAGGAGGTTTGGGAATGAGCGGAGTTACTCCGACATACGCCATAACTCAGAAAATTCTTGAACAAATATTTTAGTAAATATGAGTAATTATAAAAACGAGGAAGAAGTAGATTTAGGTTCGTTATTTTTAATTATCGGTAGAGGTTTTTCTAAACTTTTCAATTTTATAGGAAAAATCTTTACTTCTATTTTCTATTTCTTCATCGAAATATTGTTATTCTTCAAAAAGAATTTCAAAAAGCTTGGAATAGCATTTGTTATTGGAGCAATTATAGGTTTAATTATTGAATTAAATGAAGAAGATCGATACAGTTCGAATCTCTTGGTACAAACAAATTTCAATAGTGCTAGACAATTGTATAGTAATGTTGATTTTTATAATAACTTGGTGAAGCAGAAGAAAGCGAATGTTCTTTCTGAAATATTTAAAATTTCTTTGGAAGAAGCAAAATCCTTAAAAAAATTCAGGGTAAATCCAATAATAAATGGTAACGATGTAATTACTACTTATGATGATTTAATTCTTCAAATTGATACCGCAACAGTGAGAAGTTATCCGTTTTCTGAATTTAAGAGGACATTTACAAAGTATAACTATAAAGTTCATGATATAGAAGTTCAGTCCTCAAAGCAAGACGTTTTTTCGAAGTTAGATGAGATAATTATTTCTTCTATAACAGAGAATAAATATTTCAATAAGTTAAAAGAACTCACAAATGAAAATTTGAATAGAACAGATGCTTTATTGAGAAAGAACTTAATACAAGCTGATTCGTTGCATAAGATATATAAACGAGTACTCTTAGAAGAAGCTAAAGTAGCTAGTCAAGGAACTAATATTGATCTAGGGAATAGCCAGAAAAATAATAAAGAATTAGAGTTGTTTTCGACCACGTTAAATATTAATCAAGAACTTAAGAGTGTAAGCGAAGAGAAAACTGAGAAATCGGAAATTATTAATGTGGTATCAAATTTTCAAACAATAGGACATAAAATCCAAGGGGTGTCACAAAACAAAGCTTTTCAATTAGCTTTACTATCTCTTTCTCTTATGATATTCTATTTGTTATTGATTAAATTAAACAAGTATTTAGAAAGCTATAGCCGTAATAAAGGGTAAGTATGCAAGTTATTTCTACAAAACTAAATGATTGTTTTGTAATAGAACCTAGAGTTTTCCAAGACAGTCATGAATATTTTTTTGAAAGCTTTAATCTTACAGAGCTTAGAGATGAGACTGTGTTAAACGTGAATTTTGTTCAAGATAATGAAGCTTTTTTACAAAGAGTTGTTTTGCGAGGACTCCATTTTCAAAAAGGAGAATATGCACAGGTTAAGTTAGTAAGAATAATTCAAGGAAGTGTTTTAGATGTTGTAGTTGATTTAAGAAAAAAATCATCTACTTACGGAAAGTGGTTTTCGATAATACTTTCAGGAGAAAATAAAAAACAATTGTTTGTACGTAGAGGTTCCGCACATGGATATTCGGTGCTTGAAGACAATACTATTTTTGCGTATAAATGCGATAATTTTTATAACAAAGAATCTGAGGGTGGAATTATTTATAATAACAGTTTTTTGAATATCAATTGGATGCTAGATAAGAATGAGATTGAACTGTTGGAAAAGGATATGAAGCTCCCGAACTTCAAATATTTAGTTATACCAACTAAAAAATAAAAGGAGAAAATATGAGTTTGGGCATAGTTATTCAAGCAAGGTTGGCTTCAACGAGATTGCCAAATAAAATTGTTTTACCTATCGATGGCGAGGTATGTTTTTTGGAAATACTATTAGATAGAATCAAAGAACATTTTAATAAGATTCCAATTATTTTAGCTACTTCAACGAATAAAGAAAACGATTTGCTTGAAAAGTATGCGAATAAGTTCGGAGTTGAATTTTTTAGAGGTGAAGAGCAAAATGTTTTGAAGAGGTTTGTAGATTGTTCTGAGGAGTATGATTTAAAGACTATTATCAGGGTTTGTTCGGATAATCCATTTTTAGATATCAATCATCTTAAAATGCTAATTGATCAATATAATGGAGAAGATTATTTTTCTTTTGCCATAAATGGTAAACCGAGTATATTAACTCATTATGGTTTTTTCTCAGAGATTGTTAGTTCGAAATCGTTGAAGAAGGTTTTAAATTCAAGTATTAATAATTGCTTTGAACATGTAACAAACTGTATTTATTCCAATCAAGAAAAGTTTAATGTTCGGTTTGTTGAGAAAAACATAGAAAATAAGAATATTAGGTGTACATTAGATACAAAACAGGATTTCGAAAACCTACAAAAAATACATTTTGAATGGTATAGAAACAATAGGGATAAATCATTAGAGTCTCTAATTTCTTTTATCGAAAAAAATAGCGAAATTGAAGAAAAAATGAAGAACCAAATTGAAACAAATAGAAAATAACCAATGACGTATATTATTGGAGAAATAGGACAGAATCATAACGGATCAGTTGATATAGCAAAACTATTGATAGATGTGGTAACCAGACCGGTTATAGATAAGCTTTTTAACAATAGTTTACCTATAATGGATGCCGTTAAGCTGACGAAAAGAGATTTAGATTATGAATTGTCTTCTTCTCAGATGAATCGAATTTACGACTCTCCTAATTCATTTGGAACAACTTACGGGAAACATAGAAAGTTTTTAGAGCTAGATGATTATCAGCATTACGATATTTATCAGTATGCTAAACAAAAAGGGTTAGATTTTGTCGAAACGCTTTGTGCTCCTTCTTGTTTAAAAATGTTAAAATTATTCAAACCGGATAAATTAAAAGTAGCTTCTCGAGATTTAACAAACTTACCATTGCTTGAAGCGCTGGCAGAAACCGAAATACCTTTAATTATTTCAACAGGAATGGCTGGAGAAAAGGATTTGAATGAAGCTTTAAATGTGATAGGAAATTATCACGACAATGTTTCTATTTTACATTGTGTATCGCAATACCCGACAGAGTATCATAATGTTAATTTAAAAACAATTACTTATTTAAAGAAAAAATATCCTAATTATACCATTGGTTATTCCGATCACACTATCGGAGTTGCTACTCCGTTAGCAGCCGTTGCCATGGGAGCTGAAATAATTGAAAAGCATATTACTCTTGATAGACAAATGAAAGGAACAGATCAATCTGGTTCCTTGGCAGTTGACGGTATCTATAGAATGGTAAGAGATATCAGAAATTTGGAGCAATCAATTGGAGAAGAGAAATTAGTAGTTGAAGAGGCTGTGTCTGAAGCTAGACTGAAGTTAGAAAGATCGATAGCTACGAAAACCGAATTAGCGAAAGGACATATGATTAGAGAGGAAGATGTTCATTTATTAAGTCCAGGAGATGGAGTAAAGTGGGTTGATAGAAACTTACTTATTGGTAAAAAACTGAAGAGTGAATTACCTAAAAACGAACTTATATATTTAGATAATATTGAATAGAATGCTACCAAAACTTGTTTTAACCGATATTGATGGCGTTTGGACTGATGGAGGAATGTATTATGATGAAGCTGGGAATGAATTTAAAAAATTTAACACCTACGATAGTGCAGGTGTACTTTTCTGTCGAAATTTGGATATTCCAATAGGTATAGTTACTGGAGAAAATTCAAAAGCAGTGAAAAGACGAGGTGAAAAATTAAAAATAGACCATGTATTTCTAGGAATTACTAATAAAGTTAAAGTAATAACTTCCTTAGTAAAAGAATTGAACATTGAAATGAAAGATGTGGCTTATATAGGTGATGATATTAATGACTATCAATTACTGAAAAAAGTAGGTCTTAGTGCAGTTCCTTCGAGTGCTCCTGAATACATGAAAGAAATTGTAGATGTTGTTTTGACAAAAAAAGGAGGAGAAGGAGTGTTTAGAGAGTTTGTTGAGCTTATACTTAAGAACAACAATATAAGAGTTTTAGAACTTCTTGAATTAGAATAGAATTGAAACTATTTAGCCCCTTATTTATATCCAAACTAGCAAACCTTGTTCTTAGAGTAGGAGGAGTTGGTATTAAGTTCATTGTCTTTAGTGTTTTATCAAAATACTTGTCAAATAAAGACTTTGGTGATTACAGTTTAATAACATCATTAATTACAATTACAATTTTTGTTCTTGGATTTGATCTTTATAATTTTAGTATTCGAGATATTTTACAATCTAATAATGAAAAAGATGAAATTCAAAGCAAGGTGTTTACTTCTTTCATTTTTTATATTGTTATATACGCATTATTCTTTTTGCTAGGGTTTATTGTGTTACCTCATTTTGATTATATAAATAATAACCTTTTTCTTATATTGTTCCTTTGTATCTCTGAACATTTAAACCAAGAAATATATCGACTGTTAATAGGTTTTAAAAAAGTAATGCTTGCCAATATATTACTTTTTTTAAGAACTGCGCCTTGGGGAGTTTTAATCATAATAATGTCCTATTTTAAAATAAACTTTACAGTGAGTTATGTGCTCAAGGTTTGGCTAATTTCAGACATCTTTACCATGGTGTTGCCATTAATTATTTATTTCTATAGAATAGAATTTAAAAGGATTGTCTTTCTTCTTTCTTGGTTAAAAAAAGGCATAAAGATTAGTATGATATTTTTTATTGGAACTATTTTTTTGAAGTTAATAGAGTATGCAAATCGATTTATAGTTGATTATTTTTTAGATAGAGAAATGGCTGGTGTTTACAGTTTTTATTCTAGTATTGCTGTAGTAATAACACTATATATCAATACCGTGGTAATATCTTTTGAATTGCCAAGTATCATAAAATCAAAAGGAACCTCGAAAGAATGTTTAGTATTTAATAAGTTCAAAAACTCATTACTCTTACAAACAATCATAATATCAATTCTAGCCGTTTTGATAACCTTTCCTTTATTATCTTGGCAGAATAAACCTCTTTTTAAAGAGTACTTACCTATGCTCTATTTACTTGTTTTTGGTGCTGCATTGATGAACATTTCTTTATTATATCATTTTAAATTGTATGTTCATAAACATGATCTTGAGTTGTTGAAAATAATTGTGTTCACAGGAGTGATAGGGCTCATAGTTTCAATAATACTTACCAGTTTTTTAGGAATTTATGGAGCATCAATAGGGTTCGCTTTTTCGGGGATTGTTTTATTTTTAGCAAGATATTACGGTGTAAAAAAATTGAAGATATGATCAATATTTTTGTTGGACTTTCAAATAATCAAGTAAGGAACTATGAAAACTTAGTGCCTATACTGGAAAAAGGGAATCATATTTTAATTGCAAATAAGGGAGTTCATGTAAACAAAAATTTATTTTCAGAAGTTATTTATTCAAGAATATCTTTAAATAATCAATCTAATGGCAGTATTGATGCTATTACAAATATTATTAGGAAAATAAAGGAATACCAGTTAATTTTAGATAAAATCATTAGGTATAAGGAAGAGAAAAATATCTCTCTCTATTTTACATCTTTAGAAGATATATTGGCGAATTATCTTTTTTTCTCTTTTAATAAGAATATGAAAACCTATGTTGTAGAAGATGGTACATTAAACTACTATTATCATTCTATTGAAAACCTAAGCTTAAATAAGATGTGGTTAAAGAAAATCATATCTTATCTCTATGGAATAAGGTATGTGATATATAAAGGGCATTCCAGTGGAATCGAATATGAGAAAGTAAAAAAGCAATATGTTAGATCGCCCGAGTTATCAATTTGCCCAGAAAAATCGGTAAGTCTACCCTATTTAAAAAGGAAAACACAATTAAATAATTCTGTTCTAATAATAGGACAAGAACCATATATACATCACTTTGGTAAAGAGCTATATATTGAAAGACTTAAAGAATTATGTGATTTAGCAAAACAAAACGACTCATATATCGATTCTAAAAGGGTTTATTATAAACCGCATAGAAATGGAGAGAGAATTGATTATGATGTTCTGATAGCTGAGTTTGAAAACAAAGAAGTATGTGTGTTGTCATCAGAAAAATCTTTAGAGGATTTATATTTTGATGAATTAGGAGCTGGAAGTGTTTATTCCTTTGATTCAAGTGCTTTATTAAACATATATCTAGAGGCTGATGATGATGTTAGAGGTGATATCAAGTTTTATGTATTATTGAAGTATAATAAGTTGTTGAAACCTATTTTTAAGAGATTTAAGTTTGAAGTTTTTGAATGATACTAGCGCTTAACATAACATTACTAATATGCGCCCTAGTTATCTTAATCTATTTATTAGAAAAGGATTTAGGGTTATTTTTGCTGTCCTTTATATTATTGATTCAATACGTGTGGATGTTCTGTTCTGTTATAGTTATAGAAAATGGAATTTTTGTTAATGAACAGGGTAGAAAAGGTTTTTTCGCTAATTCTGGAGTCGTATTACTTCTTTTTTATCTTAGCTCCTTAATCGCCTTGATTTTTTATAAAAAACTTTTTTCAAGTCTGTTCAAAAATATCAAAACCTATAAGTTTAAGTTAAAACCTTTTTCTGACTTCAAAATATTATCAATAATTATTGGTTCGGTTTTAGCTATTGCATTTTTCAATTTGTTAAGCTCTCCAATACCTTTATTTGAAGAAGGTATTACTAAGTTTAATTTTTGGTACTATGCCAAATACCCTTTTCTCCGTCCAATTGTTGGTAATGTAATGGCTTTTGTAGCATTTGGGTCGGCTGTTATTTTTAGAAATAAAAAGGGGTTGGGAACCTTGTTTTTTCTCCTATATTTCTCTTACTTAATTTTAGTTGGTCAGAAATTTACAGGCTTTTTTATCGCAATCTATGGTATATTAGTAGCACTATATTTTTCTGCTAAAATTAGAATAAAGTTTAAGATTAAATGGATTCTAAACAAGTACTTTATAGCTATATGTACAATCTTGTTTTGTATCGTATATTACAAATATTCTATTGAAAAACCCTTTGAACATCTAGGGTTAACTCCTTTAGAATCTGTTTTTTATAGGGCTTTCGGATTACAAGCCCATGTTTTTTGGGGGGTTACAGAGCATTATGTTTATAATGGTAATCCCAATACCTGGAATATTAATGAACTATGGAATGGAATGCACGTACTTATGAAGATGTTTTGGCCTTGGTCCTATGAAGATTATATTTCGGTTACTTCTCGTGGGGTAAGCTGGACAAATGCATATCCTTCAATATTATTACGAATTTTTCCACTACCTTTAGCATTGCTTGCAAATATGATATTGCTTTCGATAGTAGGAGTCTTTCAATCATTGCTTACAAAACTTATAGAAGGTAAATCTTATATACTCAGTGTTGTTTTTTTCCAATTGTTAATGTGGGTTAGTTACACTTTTACAATGTCTTATTTTTCTAAGTTGACTATACCTGTATTTTTCCTGACACTATTGTTAATATTTGATTTTTTACATAAAAAATCTGTTGTTAAATGATAAAAGCTTTAAAAAAAACTAAGGAGTATTTTCTATATATTTTATTCTTTTTTCTCCCTTCTTGGATGTTAATTCAAAATATAGCCTTAATTATTCAAGTACTTTTACCACCATATTTTGAGAAGAAAAATTGGACCTCAATATGGAAGTATTCTTTGTTACTTTTTATATTATTTAGTTATTTTAATAGTCTTGTTAATGGAGTTTTAGTTTCTGAATTAGGAAGTTTATTAAAGCTAATGCCTCTGATTATGGTTGCTGTTGGTTTCAATACTGATAAAGTTAAATTCGTAAATGCTCTATTTTTTCTTTTTCTTGGAACTATTGTGGTGCAGGTTATGGCTTTGTATGGAATTATAAATTATACTTACTTCTATGAAGGAAAAAAATATGATTTAACAAACTATTCAAGATTAAATAGCATAATGGGGATAGAGAGACCATATTTAGGTTATTTTTCAGCAGTTAATGTATTGTTGTCCTATGTGTTTTATAAAATTAAAAAGAAGTATGTATATATATTTTCGGCAGTTTTGGCCTTTGGGGTAATTGTATTCATTGCGGCCAGATTAGCTATGTTACTTACACTTTTATTCATAATTTTTATTCTCTATAAGGAACGTATATTTACTAAATACAAAATTGTCTTTTTGGTGTCTTCGTTTTTGTTTCTAGCGCTTTTTCTGTTTTCTGATAAAAAAACTTCAATTCAAAAAAGATTCTCTGCCATAAAAAACGACTCTAGAACTATAATTTGGTCGGGATATTTAAATGAAATAGATAAAAAAGGAAATTACCTTTTTGGAAACCCGAACACCAAAGAAGTTAAAGAGAATATATTCTCATATTATAAAAATTATGAGGGTTTTAAAACCAATGATCGAAAGGCATGGTTTATAAAGAAAAATTATAATTCACATAATCAGTTTTTATTCGAATTTACAAGAGGAGGAGTTGTTGGATTTATTTTATTTTGTTTACCTTTTTTCCTGATTTTCAAAAGAAATTTAAAAAAGAAAAATGGGGTAAACTTGATGTTGCTGGTTTCATTAATAATGTTTTTCTTCGTTGAGAATTTACTCGATAGGCAAATAGGCATTTATTTAACCGCAATAATAATGTACCTAACCTCAAAGGAAGAAATGCATTATTTTGATTTTAGAAAACTATAAAGATTTAATGAAAAAAGCTTTAGTACATGATTGGTTTTACACAAATGCTGGTGGTGAAAAAGTCGTACAATCCTTAACCAATGTTTGGAGTGATTTCGATTTTTATACACTTGTGGATACACTTAATGACAAGGATAGAAATGATATATTAAAAGGAGCTAAGACCACTACAAGTTTCATTCAAAATATACCAACGGCAAAAAAGAATCATAGAAAATTTTTACAGTTATTTCCTCTAGCTATTGAGGGATTTGACTTATCTGAGTACGATGTTGTTATTTCATCTTCTTCGGCTGTAGCGAAGGGTGCGTTAACCAATCAGAACCAATTGCACATTTGTTACTGCCATTCTCCAATGCGATATGCTTGGAACTTATACTTTGATTATTTAAAGAGTAAATCTCTTATGAAAGGAATTAAAGGATGGTATGCAAAACGTGTTCTTCATAAAATCCGACAATGGGATGTGGTAAGTTCAAATAGAGTAGATTTCTTCGTGGCAAATTCTAATTATATAGCAGAAAGAATAAAAAAAATATACAATCGTGAAGCTACGGTTATTTATCCACCTGTTGATACTGATACCTTTCAATTAAACGTTGATAAAAGTGATTTTTACGTAGCGGCTTCAAGATTGGTGTCTTACAAGAAAATCGAATTAATTATTCAAGCATTTAACAAACTTCCAAATAAAAAATTAGTTGTCATAGGTGAGGGACCAGACAAGAAAAAGCTTCAGAAAATAGCGGAAAAGAATATTAAATTTAAAGGAAAAGTGTCTGAAGAAAAAATGGTTGAGTTGTTACAAAAAGCTAAAGCTTTAGTATTTGCCGCTGATGAAGATTTTGGAATTCTTCCAGTTGAAGCTCAAAGCTGCGGTACACCTGTAATTGCTTATAGAAAAGGAGGGCTTTTGGAAACTATAATTGAAAATAAAACAGGAGTTTTTTTTGACAAACAAAGTGAATTAGATATAATAAATGCCATAAGAAATTTTGAAGAAGTTGAGTTTTCTTCAGAGGCAATAAGACAAAATGCGCTACGTTTTAGTAGGCAGAGATTTGAAAGAGAAATTAAAGAGTTTGTTGAAGAAAAAACTAAACAATTTTTTGGTGAAAAAAAGATATTCTAAATATATAAGAGCCCTCTTTCTAGTATTAGATCTTTTAGTTTTAAACGTAATATCGTTTTCTCTTAACGATAATGAATATGTTAAACTTTATTTTATAGTATATATATGTGCTTTTTGGGTTGTTTCGTCGCTTTTCACGAGGTTTTATAAAATTTATAGGTATACTTCTATTTATAAAATTATAGGGCTTCTATTAACCCAGCTATTAGTTTTTTCAATAGGATTCTTTGCTTATTTCTCTATTTTTCGAGAAGGTATAGTTGTAAATAATCAAGCGAAATACCTTGTACTCATAAGCTCACTCATTGTGTTTTTCAAGTTTTTTGGTGTTTATCTTTTAAGAAAGTACAGAACGTTTGGAAAAAATTATAGGAAGGTCATCGTTTTAGGAGATGATAATTCGACAAGAAAGATAGTGGACTTGTTCAATAATGAGAAGGAATTAGGATATATTTATTGTGGTTTTTTTTCAGATAAAGAGTCAGTTCCTAGCGCGAATCTCTTAGGGCAAATAGAAAATAGTTTCGATTATATTTTAAAAAAAGGGATAGACGAAATTTATTGTTCTCTTTCAGAGCTAGAGGAAACAACCATAAAGAAGGTAACCAAATTTGCTTCGAAAAATAATAGAATCGTAAAGTTAATTCCAAATGCAAATGAGTTATCGAATAAAAATACAGTATCTGAATATTACGGTGATTCTATGAGAGTTCTTAAGGTAAAAAAAATGCCTTTTGAATTAATTGAAAGTAAAATAGTAAAAAGGGTATTCGATATAGTTTTTTCAATTTTTGTTTGTGTATTTATATTATCATGGCTTTACCCATTGTTATTTCTATTGATAAAAATAGAATCAAGAGGTCCCGCTATATTTAAGCAGACAAGAGAAGGTTTGCATGGAGGAGAGTTCGTTTGTTATAAATTTCGTTCGATGTATGT
Source organism: Tenacibaculum xiamenense (assembly GCF_964513065.1). Classification (NCBI taxonomy): domain Bacteria; kingdom Pseudomonadati; phylum Bacteroidota; class Flavobacteriia; order Flavobacteriales; family Flavobacteriaceae; genus Tenacibaculum; species Tenacibaculum xiamenense. Next base: position 254,315 of record NZ_CAZEQU010000010.1, on the reverse strand, counting down.
TAATGGTTCATCGGATGAAAGACAAACAAAAGAGAATGATAATAGAGTAACATATGTTGGTGCGATATTAAGAAGAACTAGCTTAGATGAATTTCCGCAATTTTTAAATGTTTTATTTGGATCAATGAGTGTAGTAGGTCCAAGACCTCATATGAATACGCAGTCCGATAAGTTTACTGTGGAGGTGACTAATTATATCAAAAGAAAAGAGGTAAAACCAGGGATTACAGGTTTGGCACAGGTAAGTGGGTATAGAGGAGAGGTGAAAGAAAAAAGAGATATCGAGAATAGAGTTAGAATGGATATATTTTATATCGAAAACTGGTCGTTAGCATTAGATTTAAAGATCATTGTCAAAACAGTATTTAATATTTTTAAGGGAGAAGAAAAAGCATATTAGTAATTTGAATAAGAATATTGAAATAAGCGCATCCATAGTTCTGTATAATGAAAATCTTGATGAACTAAAATTAACAGTTAATAGCTTTTTATCTGTGCCAGTTTCGAAGAGATTATATTTAATTGATAATACTCAAAGTGCCAGATTTAAGAATGCCTTTGATAGTCCAGATATAGAATATATATCAAATAAAGTTAATGTTGGTTTTGGAAAAGGACATAATCAGATTTTAGAGATAATAAAAAGAAAATCTAATTTTCATTTAGTACTTAACCCTGATGTTGTTTTTGAAGGTAAAATTGTTCTTAAGCTATTTGAAGAGCTCAGAAAAGATGACGATCTTATCATGATCGCACCTAAAATTTTGTTTCCAGATAATAGACATCAATTTTCTTGTAGACGATATCCTAGTTTTTTTGAATTGTTAGTAAGAAGAATAATTTTTCTCAGAAAAATTTTCAGGTCAGTTATTGAAAAAGGAGAATATTCGGATAAAAATTTGTCGGAGTCATTTTATCCCGAATACTTGACAGGTTGTTTTCAATTGTATAAAACTTCAATGTTTGTTGAGCTTAAGGGGTTCGACGAAAGATATTTTCTGTATATGGAAGATGTCGATATTTGTAAAAAAATTGATGCCTTGAATTATAGAAAAATGTATTACCCCTATGAAGAAGTACGCCATAATCTGAAGCAAGAGTCTTCGAAGAAAATAAGACCATTATTTCATCACATAATTTCTGCAATCAAGTACTTTATTAAATGGAATATCTAATGCAGACAAGTTCAATTATTGTTAACCTAAAACCTTTGGGTTAAGATTATTGATATTATATAATGGCTTTGATTTTTAACAAAAAAAAAGTACCTTAGTTAAAAATTGCTAACTTTTTCCCATGTGTTTCATAATCAAATGTATATGTCGTAATCAGTGGCAGCTTTATTAAAATTTAATAAATCTTTAAAAATAAGCTATTATGAAAACAAAAATCTGCTTAATTACAATTTTACTAATTACCTTTATATCAAATGCACAAGATTTAATCAGTGGAGGCTCTAATTCATGGATTTTCCATACACCAGATGGAGATGGTCGAAGCTCTCTTCATATTGCACCTAAAATAAATGGAGCTTGGGCATGGGGAAACCAATTTGAGATAAGAAGTGATGGAACTTTGGCAAGACCTTTAAAAGTTACAAATGAAGGGACATTTGAAGGGCATTTATACCTGAAAAATGATATTCAATTTTATGGTGGTAATGATTGGGTAATTCATACCCCAGGAACTTCTCAAGGAAATCTGCATTTCGCACCTAGAATAAATGGGAGTTGGAATTGGGATAAACAAATATATTTCACCAGTGCCGCAAATTTAATTGTTGACGGAAAAATTGGTGTTGGTTCAAGAAATCCAGATGAAATGTTAACGGTAAAAGGGTCTATTCATTGTGAAGAAGTTAAAATAGATTTAGAAGTACCGGCCGACTACGTTTTCCAAAAGTATTATACAGGAAATTCTATTTTGAAGGAAGAATATAAAATGCCGACTTTAAAAGAAGTGGAAGAGTATACCAAAAAGCACCATCATTTACCTGAAGTACCTTCAGCGAGAAAAATTAAAGAAGATGGACTTCGTTTGAAAGAAATGACAAATTTACTTCTTCAAAAAATAGAGGAATTAACACTTTACACTATTGAGCAAGAAAAGAGAATAAAAGCCTTAGAAGAAAAATTGTCAGAAAAAGAATAATGTTATGAAATATAATGAAACTGGAAGAATAAGATTTTTACCTTACTTCTTATTTTTCCTACTTGCGACAAGCTTTTTAAGCTTTTCTCAGAATTGTGGTTTTGACGAATATTTAGGAGCCTTGAAAAGCCTCGATCCGAACATAGAAAATTCTATTAAGGCGCAAATTATTAAAATCAAAAATAAAAAAGCTAGAAACTACAATAATCAAGATGATAAGATAATAACAATACCAGTTGTTTTTAACTTAGTTCACCCTTTTCATTACACACTTGGTCAGGGTGCTAATTTGAGGGATTCTGATTTAATTCGACAAATCAATGATTTAAATGATAGGTATTCTGGAAGATATACAGGAATTGATACAAAGATCAGGTTTTGCTTGGCTAAGCAAAATGTATTTGGTATTAACGAAGAAGGAATAAGTCATTTTTATGGTAAGGAGTTTTATCAACCATTTGTTCGCCGAAGTAATTGGATTCAACATGCTCTTGAGGTCGATGCGGACATAAAACAACATAGAAAAAACTCTTTTCCGTCGGATACTTTTTTAAATATTTGGATTGCTGAATTAAAATGGGTAGATGGTAGCGATAAATTGAAAGGGTACTCTTCTTCTCCACTACCAGAAATACATGAAGCACTGCCTTTTAGAGATGGTGTAGTTATAGATTATAGATGGGTAAACAAAGCAACCCCAATCCATGAAATAGGCCATTGGTTAGGACTTTTACACAGTTATGATCATAATGGTATTGCTAGTCGTAACCCATGTGATGAGGTAGATTGTGAAACCCAAGGAGATTATATTTGCGATACTGAAACTGTACCGAGATCTGGTGACCTTAATGTAGCTCCTGGGACATGCAAAGGATATAATTGTAATAATCAAATTACTAGTGCTGTTCAGAATTATATGGATTATCAGAAAGTTGAGAGAGATTATTGCAGAATTTTTTTTACTGAGGGGCAAAAAGAAAGAATGAGAGATTTGCTGAAGTATGTAAGATATACAATTTGGAACAATAGTTATTTTAATTTAAAGAATTTTTGTGATACTTCTTTAGGAGGAACTGGTGGGACTAACCCAACCAATGGGGTTTATTATAATTACTGTACGAGATGTTATGAGCCTTCGATATCAGTGCCTTTGAATTGTTATAGAAAAAGACATTACCCAGTTGATTATAGAGGTGATTTATTCGTTAGTGCCGTCGAGGAACCTGAATCTAGATCAAAAATAAATATTAGGGCTTATAGAGTTGATTGCGGTGAGCTTAAAGAGGTACTCTTTTATAATTTGAACTTTAATAGCACAGATCACGATAGAGTAAAAAGTGTAAAAATAATTAATAGTAAAACGTTTACCGTTATATCAAACGATAATGGTGTTAGAGGTTTAAAGATTTTTGAAGAGATTGAGGGGGATTGGAGAGTTAGAGATATTAATATCAGTGATCTATCAGGTCAAATAGTAACTAGAAGTGGATATTATATAACGAAAAACTATGGATCACCAACCAATAAACGCTCAATTTATAGATTTGATATTAATACCCATGAGTTAAGTTTTGTTACTGATGATTTTTACTATGACGCAGAAAACATAAAATTAACGGACAAAGGGTATTTTAAATCTAAACAGCGAGGATTAATTGAAGAATGGGAGTATGATGGAATTGATAATAGATATTACAAAAAAAGGACAATTAATTTACCCATAGAAAATTGGTTGGAAGATAAAAATGTTAGTTATTATTATTTTGATAAATACATTGTTCCTGTTAGGTGGAGTGATCTTCATAGTACCAATAATGGTTTTTTATCTATTAAGTTATATAAAGAAGAAAATGGGCGATGGATTGAAGAGCAAGATTTAAATATTAATACTTCTTATTATGGATACCCTCATTTTATTAATGATAATTACTTATTACTATTCCGAAAAGGACCAAATGGTGGACATGATGGAATAGTGTATTTTTATAAAAGGGAAGCATCAGGAAAGTTCGAACAAATTACAGATTTAAATCACTTAAACCCGAATTCGGCAACACATATTGGTGGTATCTTAAGTAGTAGAATAGAAATAAATGATGAATTAAACCATGTTTTTGTAGGAGATCAGATATTAAAATTTTCTGATATTTTCCAGGTATCCAACGATGAATTAAAAGGTAGTTCAACAACACATATTTGTAATTATCTTGAGAAAGATGTGTTAGTGAGTGATTATAACATAAATCTTGGAGGAAATACTTGTAACATAAGCATAAATAATAGAAGGAATGATTTTATAGCTGAAAATCGTATTATAATGTCTCCAAGAACGAGAATAACAGGAGGTAATGTTCTATTAACTATAGGTCGAAAATTAGATAATGATTGTCCTTTTCCTAATAGGTGTCATCCAGATACAGTTGGAAGAGAAGCCGTTATTGTTGATAAGGTAGTTAAAGAAGATATAGGAAAACAGAAAGATGATTTAATTTCAATATACCCGAATCCAAGTAATGGTATTGTTAATATAAAGTCCAGTAAAGAATTAGTGAAAGTAGTAATTTATGATTTTAATGGAAATGTTATTTTTTATCAGGATTCGAATTTAAACACAATCTCTATTCATAATATAGGTAATGGTATTTATAATATGAAAATTTTAACTAAAGAAGATGGAGAATATTATAAAAAACTGATAGTTAGTAAGTAGTAGACTTTAATTTAAATTGTTAACTTCTTTTAAAAGTAAAGGGATTTTTTGAATTTATAGATTAAAACTACTTTTTTATCATATAACTTCTGCTTATAAATACTTTAATAAATGGAAGAATTAATAAAGGGTCATTCAAATAAATGAATGACCCTTTAAAAAAGAATATAAATAAAATGTTTATTTCTTAGAATAATACTTGTTCAAAAGCGAAGCTAGCATTTCCTGATGTATCAGTAGTTTTTGTGATTTTCACGAAGTTCGCAATTGTTCCATATCTAGGTAATGCATCTACCAAACTTCCTGTATAAGAACTTACGTTCTCACCATTTATTACGGTTACATAACATTCTAATGGATTACTGTTAATAGTCCAAGGACGTACTGTGAAGAAATACTCACCATCAGCAGATGTTTCTGGTAAGGTAACCATTTCCGTATCGGTAAACCCTTGAGAAATATCAATAACTGTAGCTGCAGAATCTCTAACATCACAGTCTAAATCACTATTGTCATTCCAAGTAAGAACAAAAGTAACATCATTATTAACATCAATACCCTTTATAATAGTTGTAGAGTTTTGATTTTCAGAGATGCTAGGTGATACCTTATCCGTATTCGCGTTTATGATTTTTAAATCTTTAATAGTTAAGGTTTTCACAAGAATATTAGCACCAGACATATCAACTGGAAGTTCTACTTGTGTAGCTCCTTTAGCTAAATCTATTTCCATAGTAGAAGAACCCACTGAATATGTCAATCTACTTAAACTAGAAAGAGGGTTTGAAAAATTCACAACTACTGAGTAGGTGTCTTCCGTATTTGCTATACGAACCGAATTAACAGCCGTTTGTGCTGTAATTTTTGTTATTGCATCTGGTGTTATTGGAAGATCATCATCAACAGAACAAGCTCCTGTTAAAAAAACAGAAAGGATGATGATAAAACCTTTTATATATTTAAATTTCTTCATTTTCTTAAAGTTTTGTAATTGTGTATGTAACAGTATCTCCATCAGTAACTTTAGCTAATGACATAACATTGCTATCTTGAGTTACCGTACCTGTGTAGTTCATTGTTTGACCATCAGGGAAGGTAAAATCGATAGTATACTCAACATCAGCAGTGAACAAGTATTGGTTAATAAAAAGATAATAAGTAATATCATCTGCAGTTGCAGGTAAATCTACCGATTCAGTAGTGGTAAACCCTTCACTACGATCAACTATGTTCGATACTAATGGCTCTGGAGCATTCAAGATGTAGAAATCCATATCTCTTGAACTTTCTGACCACATTAAATCAATTTTAACGCTACCCTCGGTAGTATCAACCACATCAGGTAATTGATCATAAACATTTAATGTTCTAGACTGTTGTGTTTTATCAGAAGAAGCTGTAATAAAATACTCCGTAGAAGTTACGCTAGTGGTAGCATTTTTAATTTTTACGGTATAAGTTTCAGCCCCGTCACTTTTTCCATCATCTACAAATGAAATATTGGCGTTTGCCGAAGTTGATCCAGCAGAAATAGTAATCATTTGATCATAGTTTAATTCTGCTTGTCCAGCATCATCCTCTAAAGAACCATCTGATGAAGTAATTTCTAGCTCAACCATAACGTCAAAAGGTAAGCTTTTAGTCAACCCAACACTTACAGAGGTTTGCCCTCCGTCTTCTAAGATATTGGCGTTGTTATTGGAATCACTAAAACCAATCTCAACTTGAGAAGTAGCGACAGGAGTTCCTATAACAGGGTCTGTAGTTTCGTTAGTACAAGCAATAAAGCCTAGAGAAAACAAAACTATATATATGGTTAATTTTATATTTTTCATTTTAGTAAGATTTAGTTTAAAATAAAGTTTAAACGAGCAAATAAGAATCTTCCTCCGATTCCAAATTGCTGAGATCTTCTTGACCATTCAAATCTTCCAGAACTAAAATTGCTATTTGTGCTGTTAGTTCTATCAGGATAAACATCAAAAATATTATTAGCACCAACGGTAAAAGTTAACTCGTCTGTTGCTTTAAATCCAACTGATAAATCAGTAACTAACTTTCCACCATATATTTGTTGACTGGCAATATTATTGCTTGCTTCAGTTACCTCTCCGAAGTAAACATTTCTTAGAAATACATTAAAACGATCTGTAGATAAGGTGTTTGACAAGTTTACTTTTGTTCTTGGAACAGCCTCTTCTAAATAAATTCTTGAAGCTTCACTAAAATAGCTGCTCTCCTGACCAGAGTCTACTAAAACTTGTGAAGAGTGAATGTCATCTACACGTCTGGTTTTAGAGAAAGTAGCAGATAAATCAGATGATAAACGCATACTTTCGTTTAAGTCAATTTTATGAGTAACTACAATATCAAGTCCCATTGATTCCGTATCAATTGCATTTGCAAAGAAAGCTGCTGCTTCTGCATTTGTAACAATACCATCAGGAATGTTGAATCTATCAGTTAAAATAACTCTATCTTCAATTGCAACGAAATAAGCATCAGCAGTTATTTTTAAGTTTGCACTTGGTATTTTTCCAGCGAAACCGAAACTAACACTTGCAGACTCTTCTTCTTTTAAACTAGGAATACCTAATTGCTGAGCAATATCACTATCGTTTGTAAAAGTTCCTACTTCACTTGGAACTCCTGCTATAAATTGAGTTGCTATGGCATTATAATATCTCTGGTGTAATGAAGGTGCTCTAAAACCTGTACTAGCTCCTGCTCTTAAGTTTAAGTTATCACTAACTTTAAAACGTGAAGCTAATTTGTAATTGATTGTAGAACCAAAATCGCTATAGTTTTCAAATCTTGCAGCACCACTAACAAGTAACTGATCTGTTAATTCAGCTTCCAAGTCAACATAAGCAGCAAAACTATTTCTATCTCTTCCTAATGCATTTTTAGGAGTAAACCCAGGGAATACTTGCGATCCACCTGGTCTTGAATTTCCAAAGAAGTCAGTTGAAGCTGTAGTCGATGGAGTAACAGGTAAACCATTTGCATCATATTGAGTATATGACTCTTCTTCACCAGCTACAATATCATAAAATTCTGCTCTGTATTCCGCACCAATAGCTACGTTTAAACCATTGAAAATATCTTCATAGTTATTTACAAAGTCTAAATTTGTAGTGTTTTGAGTAAAACTAAATCCTCCAGCATCAAAGCGAGTTGGAGAAGCGCTTAACAAAGAAGCATTCGAAGTATTTGAAATTTCAAAATTGAAACTGTTAGTACCCCAAGTATTACTGAAGTCTACATCCCAATCACCTGCTTTACTGCGTATTCCAACTGCGATTGATTTATCAACAATTTTAGAGTTGATTTCAGGCAAGAAACCATTTATGTATAATGGAGTATAGGTTCTTGATTGATGAGGTAAACGATAGAATCCTGCAGAATTACCAGTTCTTGAACTAAACCCTGAAAAAGAGTATAATTCAGTTCCATTATCATCTAAAGGTAAGCTCATGTTAGCGAAAAATCTTCCACCTCTTAAACCAGATTGACCAACACGCATGTTGAAATCACTTCTGTTTAAACCTCTAACAGCTAATTCAGATTCAGTAGTGTCGAAGTTTAATAGAGATTGAACAGTAGCTATATCTGTAGCACTATTAATGGCGTTTTTCGTTGCTAAGTCAAAATGAGTAACACCTTGAGAAGCAAAACGAATATCGTCAAGACTTAAATTTGCTAAGTCCAATCCAGAATTATTAGCAACCCACTCAACAGAATTATATCCGTTAAATATTTGTCCTTTAAACTCACTCATTCTGCTATAAGGATCTCTATAATCGAAATCTCCAGTGAAGTTAATATATCCACCTTTGTCTCCTAAAGCAATACCATAATTGGCAGAAATATTAACGGTTTCTCCATCAATACCTCCTTGTTGCTCTTGTGAATTTTTAGAGACATGTGCTCCTGAAGTAACCGATAAGTTTAATTCGTTTACTTTATTGTTTAAAACAATATTAATTACCCCAGCAATCGCATCAGAACCATATTGAGCGGCAGCACCATCTCTTAATACTTGAATGTCTTTGATAGCTGCAGCAGGAATTGCATTTAAATCTGTACCAACACTACCTCTACCAAAAGTACCATTTACATTTACTAATGATGAGGTATGTCTTCTTTTTCCGTTAATTAAAACTAAAACCTGATCTGGACCTAAACCTCTTAATGAAGCTGGATCTATATGATCCGTTCCGTCTGATATAGTTTGAGTGTTTGAAGAAAATGAAGGAGCCACATAGTTTAATATCTGGTTAAGATTTACCTGTGGAGAATTTTTGGTAAGCTCAGCTACATTAATAATATCAACAGGAACAGGAGTGTCAACCGCTGTTCTTGATTTATTACGTGAACCAACGATAACAGTTTCTTCTAATGTTTCGCTTGATTCCATTGCCTCTATTACGAGGTAATTAGTCGAAGTAACTGACTTTTCAGTTGTTTCATAACCTAGTAAAGAAATTACTAGTGTTGAGGGAATCTTACTCATATTAATCGTAAACTCCCCTTGATCATCGGTAGTAGTACCGTTATTTGTGCCTTTTTCTACCACATTAAAAAATGGTAGACCATTTCCATTGAGATCAACTATTTTCCCTTTTACTGTTTGTGCTGAAACAGCTATTGAAAAAAGAAAAAATGATAACAATAGAAAATTTCTTGAGAATAAAAATTTCTTCATGTACAATGATTAAGTTGATTTAAGCGACAAAATTTGTTTTTTATTAGCTAAAAACAAAGAAATATTGTGTTTTTTTTACAAAATTATACTTTAAGATGGTGTTTTGTTTGTTTTTTAACTTAAGTGGTTGTGTAATTTTATTTAATTAACACTTTGTAAACACTGATGTTTTATAGTGTATCTCAATGAAATTGATCTAAATTGAAAAAGGTTTCTCCGAGTTCAATATATTTGCAGCACAAAACAACACAACAATGAATATTTTAATACTTGGTTCTGGAGGAAGAGAACATGCTTTTGCTAAAAAAATATCTGAAAGCGAAAAGATTAGCAATTTATTTGTGGCTCCAGGTAATGCAGGAACTGATGCTATAGCAACTAATTTATCAATAAATCCAACCGATTTCAATGCAGTAAAGAAAACTGTATTGGAAAATAAAATAGATATGGTTGTGGTTGGACCAGAAGCTCCTTTGGTTGAAGGAGTTCACGATTTTTTCTTATCTGACGAAGCGTTGAACAAAATTCCAGTTATTGGACCTAAAAAAGATGGAGCTTTATTAGAAGGAAGTAAAGACTTCTCAAAGCAATTCATGGAAAAACATGAAATACCAACGGCTAAGTACAAATCTTTTACAAGTGAAACATTAGAGGAAGGAAAATCATTTCTTGAAACATTACAACCACCATTTGTTTTGAAAGCTGATGGTTTAGCGGCTGGTAAAGGAGTACTGATATTAGATAATATAGAGGAAGCTAAAACGGAGCTTGAAGAAATGTTATCAAATCAAAAATTTGGAAATGCATCTTCTACTGTGGTCATCGAAGAATTTTTAGACGGAATAGAATTATCTGTATTTGTTCTTACTGATGGAAAGAGTTATAAAGTATTGCCTTCTGCGAAAGATTATAAAAGAATAGGTGAAGGAGATACTGGTTTAAATACAGGAGGTATGGGAGCAATTTCTCCAGTTCCTTTTGCTAATGATGAGTTTTTAAGTAAAGTAGAAGATAGAATAATTAAACCAACTGTTAATGGATTACAAGCCGATGGAATTGATTACAGAGGGTTTATTTTTATAGGTCTAATGAATGTAAATGGAGATCCTTTTGTAATTGAATATAATGTTCGAATGGGAGATCCAGAAACTGAAGTTGTTTTACCAAGAATCCAATCTGATTTGGTTGATTTATTCGAAGGAGTAGCAAATCAAACTTTAAAGGAAAAAACTTATGAAGTAACAGATCAAACGGCAACAACAGTAATGTTAGTGTCTGGAGGATATCCTGAAGCTTATGAAAAAGGAAAGGAAATTACTGGATATAATGAAATAGAAGACTCAATAGTATATCACGCCGGTACTACTAAAAATGAAAACAAAGTGGTTACTAGTGGAGGTAGAGTTATGGCAATTACTTCATTCGGAAATACCATTGAAGAAGCGCTAGAAAAGTCTTATAGAAACATTGATAAAATATCTTTTGATAAAATGAACTTCAGAAAAGATATAGGTTTCGATTTAAAATAAAAAGTTAAGACTGAATATAAGTTTCAGCATTATAATAAATAAACCGACGTCGTTCTTTACTTAATTTTTTGGGTAAGAATTATGTCGGTTTTTTCATTTCATGATTCTTTATTTTGGTTTTTTTAAAGTGTTAGTGTAGTTTGTTGTTTATCAATGGGGTAGGTTTTTTTAAGGTTTTTAAAGTGTTTTAATTAACATAAATTAAAGGACGAACGGCGGTTTTTGTCTTAAAATATTATCAAATTCATAGAGCTATTAGTTTGGTATGTTTATAGTGTTTTTATGGTGCTTTGGCTAATATTTGATTTTAACATTTATAAATAACATAGCTTTACAATAGCGAAAAGAAACTCTCGAGAAAAAGGAATAGCTATCCATAACTTTTTGCAAACATAGAATATTAGAAGGGAATATTTATGAATTGAATTCTTTAATTCATAAGAGGCTATAGAAAAGGCAATTTTTATTTTTTTATCAAAAAAAAATCAAAACAGTAATGTTTTGAGGGTGGATTATAGTGCCTTTTTTTAAGCACTTAATTAGGGTGAAGCTTAAATAATCAAAATACATATTCTATAGTGAAAAACTATTTTTTAACGAATAAAACTAAAATATAAACATCATGTTTATACAGTTTACTAAACACAAAAACTTTAAAGTAGCGGTGGCTGCTGTTACTGTAGGGTTAATGTCATTTGCCGGATATTCGCAAGATAAAGCGGCTCAATTAATCAAAATTGACACTGATAATAGACAGTTGTCATCATTAAAATCCGAACTTAAGAAAAAAGGAGAAGAGGCTAAGAAAAGAGTAGAAGAGTATGAAAACAGACATGAATTCTACAAAGCATATAACCTTTTAAATAATCAAAGTACTGAGGAAGATGATCCTTCTGTAACTACGCAATTAAAGGATGTTGGACCAGATGGTACTTTATATTATTTTGGAACAGACAATGATGCTGCTGCTAGAACAACAAGAACGAATAAACTACATCCTTCAAGTGGCTTAGGGTATAACTTAACCGGAGAAGGAGAAAAAATAGCGATTTGGGATGCTGGAGTTGTAAGAGAATTTCATGAAACTTTTACCGGAAGAGCAAATTCGCAAGAAGGAGTTTACAATAATAATAATACCAATTATCACGCAACCCATGTCGCAGGAACTATGGTTGGAGCATTAAGCTCAGCTGAAGGTAGAGGAGCAGGAATGGCCCCGAATGCAGAGCTTTTAAGTTATGATTGGTGGAATGATAAGCAAGAAATTATTCAAGCTATTACAGATCATAACCTGTTGGTTTCAAATCATTCATATAGTTTAAGAGCCGCATTCTTAAAGAAATATCAATTTGGGAAGTACTTGTACGATGCAAGAGATATTGATAGAATAGCAAACAATGCTCCTTATTATTTACATGTAAGAGCGGCTTCTAATGATAGAGCACGTTTTCAAGCAAAAGGAGGATATGATTTAATGTACGGTGAAAATACAGCTAAAAATATCCTTACTGTAGCTGCTGTTGAAAAAGTTGAATCATATCAAGATGCTTCTTCAGTAAATATGTCGGTTTTCTCTAATTGGGGACCAACAGATGACGGTAGAATAAAGCCAGATATTTCTGGAAATGGAGTAAATGTATATTCTGCAAGTGATCAATCTAACAATTCATATAGAGCATTAAGTGGTACTTCAATGGCCTCTCCAAATGTTTCAGGATCGTTAATATTATTACAGCAATATTATAAGCAGCAAAATGGTTTTTATATGGAGTCTGCAATGCTAAAAGGATTGGCTTTACATACGGCTTCTGAGGCAGGTAGAAATCCTGGTCCAGACTACGAGTATGGATGGGGGCTTTTAGATGCTGAAAAGGCAGCAAAAGCAATCAAGGATAACGGAGAGTTAAGTATGATTAAAGGAATAGATTTAGATAATCAAGAAGTCTATAGTTTTAAAGTAAGAAAAAACTCTACCAATGAGCCTTTATTAGTATCAATTTCTTGGAATGATGTTGCTTATAATTTCAATCCAGCAGATAGATCTATTGATAATCCAACTCCAGTACTAGTTAATGATTTAGATATTCGAGTTACTGATACTGAGAATAAACCATATTTCCCATGGAAGTTAGATCCAAATAATCCAGCACAAGGAGCTACGACTGGAGATAATATTGTTGACAACGTTGAAAGAATTGATATTGCAGAAGGAATTGAAGGAGAAGTATATACTGTTACTATTTCCCATAAAGGAAATCTAGTAGGAGGTCGTCAGTCAGTAGCAGTAATTGTTACTGGTGGAAAAAGAGTTTCTGGAGATTGTAATATTGCTCAATGGTCAAGAACTAAAGCTTATAACCAAGGAGATGTTGTTGAGTATTTAGGAGATAAATTTGAAGCAAAAAGCTGGTCGCAAGCACAAGCTCCTTTCGCGAAAGATCAATGGGGACCATGGAAACTTCTAGGATCTTGTAACGATTTAGGAAATAATGCTCCAGAAATTAATTTATTGGCTCCTACTGCAGGAACTGAGTTTAGAGGAATGAATAAAGTTACTTTTTCTGCTAGAGTTACTGATGCTGATAATGACTTAACTTCAGTAAACCTTATAAGAAAAAGTGAAAGAGGAACTGAAATAATTAGCCCATTAAAAGTTGAAAGTGATGTATATACATTTGAATATACACCAGATTGGTATGGAAAGTATCAAAATACTTTTGTAGCTATTGATAGTAAAGGAACAAAGAAAACAGAAGAGTTCAATTTCTTCCTTTATGAGGAACAAAGAGAACCAAGTATAAGTTTCTTAAGTCATCAAGAAGGTGATGCTATTTACAAAGGAACTCCAACGAATTTAGAGTTCAAAGTATCAGGAATCTATGGAAAAGGCTTACAAGTATATCTTCAAACAACAACAACTGAGGGGCAAGAAGATTTATATCATTTGACAAATGTTGAGAATGATCAAACATTGTTCGCTCAATCTTTTACTTATCCTGATGTAGATAGTTCTAATAATGTTGAGTTCAAGGTATTGGTGAAAAATGAAGCGGGTCAGACTGTAATTCAAAAAGCCATTAACGTAGCATTAAAACAAAATTTAGCTCCAGTAGTTGAGTTGTTGTCTTATGACGATCGATTATTTACAACGCTAGAAACAGTTGAAATTAAAGCAAAAGTAACTGATGCTGACGGAGCTGTAGATAAGGTTGTTTTTATTTACAAAGCTGAAGGTAATACTTTTGAAAGAGTTGAAATGATTAAGAATGGAGATATTTATACAGCTTCATTCACTCCTCCAACATTCTATGATGCATACAACAATGCAATTATTGCAACTGATGACAGAGGTAGAGAAAGTACTCCTGTAGAAATGTATAATAGAATAGCTGCCAATGCGCCAAACTTACCTCCTGTTGTAGAGTTTTACGAAATATTTGAAGGACAGGTGTTTGAGTTTGATTCACCAAGAGATATTCCGTTTGTTTTCGTAACCTATAATGGTATAATTGAAGGACCAGAGTATATTATTAGATCAGAAGTGTTCTTAAACGATGTAAAAGTTGATGAGCATTTTTACGATAAAAAGTTTGGGTTAGGACAGAGAAGTTCTGTTCCTGTTACTAAAGCAGGTGAATATACTCTTAAAATTAGAACATTAGATGAAAGAGGAACTTGGGGCGAAAATCAAATAAACTTTAAAGTTGTTGATAAGCCAACTGTTAGTTTTTCGAACTTAGTAGATGGAACTACATATCCTTTAAAAATTGGAGAATCTTTCGAAGTAGCTGTTGAAGCTAAAGGAGATTATGCAAAGATTAGAGAAGTGCGTTACTATATTAGAGAGTTTGTAGACGGTGGAAGAATGCCTTATATGCATAATTTTACAACAAATGATGCGATTTCTAGCACAACTTTTGAGCCTAAAAATGGCCTGTCTAGAATTGATATTGATGTTGTGGCTATTAATGAATTTGGAATGGCAAACACTGCAGGTTTAACAGTTTATACTGATAAAGAAGAGGTAAAACCTCCGTATCCTAACCCTACTACTGGAATTGTAAATATTCCATGGGACAAGTCATTAGGTAAATTTATTACTTACGTTTATAGTTTAGATTATAAATTCCAGTTTAAGAAAACTTTTGACTCTAAAGAGGCGGCAGCACAATTAGATTTAGGAAGCCTTAAAAAAGGAACCTATATTGTCGTGGTAGAAAGCCAAAGTGTATTATACCGTAAAGAATATAAAATAGTAGTTGAATAGTAGTTTCGAATAGAATTACTTACAAAATAATACTAATAGTAAGGCTCCTGTTAATAAAATTAACAGGAGCTTTTCTGTTATTTAGACTTGATAAAATTTGCAAATTTTTCTACTAAAACCTATTTGACAACTGGGTTAATGTTAATTCTGTTGGTTTATGGTTGTTTTTGATAAATATAATCTTTCGATTAAGGTTTTTTATTGAATATTATTCAATTTTTTTAAAATATGGCTTTTTAAAAATCCCGCTCTGGAATAGTCCTTGGATCAAAAAATAGTGTAGTTTCGCGCCTGCAAAAAAAATCTCATGAGAATTAAAAGGAAGCGCTATCCCATAATTTTTGCACGAAAAGAATATTGATTAGTGTATAGTTTACATACCTGTTTTATAAACACACCATGTCAACCAAACTTACTGATGTTATATTCTATAATTAAAAATCATTTTTAAATATTAGAAAAAATTATAAGCAAAATGTTTATAGATTTTACAAAGCAGAAAATTAGAACTGTTATTTCAGCAGTGTCTATAGGATTAATTTCATTTGGTGGATATGCCCAGGAAAAGGCAATTCTTCAAGTGAAAAAAGAAACTAATTCGCAAGGATTAACTTCATTGCAATCTCAATTTAAAAGAGAAAGGGAGGCTGCGAAGAAGAGAGTAGAAGCATACTTAAGACAACAGTCATTATTAAGATCAGCAGCTCCTGAAAGCGCTTCGGAGGATAATAGCCATAGAGAGTTAATGGATGTTGGTGAAGATGGTACCTTGTACTATTATACCACGTATAACGATGATGCAGCTAAAACCACCAGAACTGATAAGTTACACCCGTCAAGTGGATTAGGTTATAATTTAACTGGAGAAGGAGAAATGATCGGAATTTGGGAAGGTTCAACCGTGAATGGAAACCATGAAGCATTTACTGGAAGAGTTATTGTAAAAGAAGAAGGAGTAGAACCAATATACGGAAATATAAATCCTTTCAACGTGACCGAAAATGATAGACATGCTGATCATGTAGGTGGAACTTTAGTAGGTGCTAAACATGCCAACGGAGGTAGAGCGGCTGGAATGGCTCCGAATGCTACTCTACTAAGTTATGATTGGTTTAATGATAATCAAGAAATTATTCAAGCTGTTAAAGATCATAATTTATTAGTTTCTAATCATTCTTATGGCTGGTGGGCAAACTCATTACCTGAATATGAATTTGGTAAATATACAAGCTGGGCAAAGAACCTTGATGAGATAGCGAATCAATCTCCTTACTATTTACATGTGAAGTCAGCATCTAATGATAGAGATAATTTTTATGAATCTAAGAATGAAGCTTGGCATGATTATTTAAACAAAGGAGGCTATGATATTCTTTACAGAGAGAGTGTTGCCAAAAATATTTTAACTGTAGCTGCTGTTGATAAGGTAGAGAACTATGTAGATGCTAGTTCGGTAAAAATGTCTGGTTTTTCTAATTGGGGACCAACAGATGACGGTAGAATTAAACCTGATATTGCAGGAAACGGAGTAGGTGTTTATTCGGCTGACCGATATAGTACAAGTGCTTATACTACAATGAGTGGTACCTCTATGTCAGCTCCAAATGTTTCAGGGTCTTTATTGTTATTGCAACAGTATTATAAGCGATTAAACGGATTTTATATGCATGCTGCAACTTTAAAAGGTTTAGCATTACATACAGCATCTGAAGCTGGAAGAAACCCAGGACCTGATTACGAATTTGGTTGGGGGCTTTTAAATGCTGAAAAAGCTGCGGAAGCCATTAAGAATAATGGAGAGTTAAGTATGATTAAAGAGATAAACCTTGATAATAATGAGGTACATACTTTCAAAGTTAGAAAGAATTCTAACAACGAGCCGTTGATGGTTTCCATTTCCTGGAACGATTTAGCATATAATGTTTCTCCATTTGATACAACCGTTGATGATTCAACTCCAGTATTAGTGAATGACTTGGATATTAGAGTTACGGATTCTGAGAATAAGGAGTTTTTCCCTTGGAAATTGAACCCAGCAAATCCAGCTGCGGGAGCAACTAAAGGTGATAATATTGTTGATAATATTGAAAAAATTGAAGTAGTAGGTGGTACTGCTGGCGAGGTTTATACTGTAACCATTACTCATAAAGGAGTTTTAGCAGGAAATCAGCAAGCTGTATCAGTAGTTGTTACAGGAGGAAGCAGAGTGTCTGGAGCCTGTAATTTAGCTCAATGGTCAAGATCAAAAGCATATAAAAAAGGTGACGTTGTTGAGTATTTAGGTGATAGATTTGAGGCTAAGTTTTGGTCTCAAGGGAGAGTTCCATTTTCAAATGATCAATGGGGACCTTGGACCTTGCTTGGAGAGTGTGGTACAAATAATAATAAGCCAACAATAACATTAATTAGTCCTGTGCCTAATACTAATGTCGAACATGGTAAATTAATTCAAGTTAAGGCATCTGTAACGAATGCTGCTTTAAGTTTTTCATCAGTGTTTTTGAAACTTCAAACACCAGGAGAAACTTTATTATTAGAGCCTAAATCAGAGGTAAATAATGTATATACATTTGATTATTCTCCGAATACAAATAGAGAGGAAGTTTTAAGTATTGTAGCAATCAATGAGCAAGGAGTAAAATCAACAAAAGGTTTAGAATTAGATTTTACATTAAATCAATCTCCAAAGCTTGAATTGATATCAGCTCAAAATGAGTTCCAAAATAATTTAGACGCCATACCTGTTAAAATTAAAGCAACAGATATTGATGGTTCCGTAGAGAAGGTGTACATGAGTTATACGAATGTATATGGTGTTGTTAAGGAAAACATTGAAATGATCAAAGAAGGAAATGTGTATTCAGCAGTTATTACTCCTGAAAAGCTTATGGATCAATTTGATATTACAATTGTTGCAATTGATAATTTAGGGAAGAAGAGTGATTCAGTAACTGTTCAGAGAAGAATTGGAAATGGTGAAAAGAATATAGCACCAGTAGTTTTTATTCATACACCTTTCGAGGGAACTACTTTTGACCTTACAGAATCTCTTGAAGTTGAATTAGCATATACTTCTTACAATGAATTTTTTGAAGGGCCTGAGCAATTGGTTCGTTCTGAAGTTTATTTAAACGGAAACTTAATTAGAGAAGAAAACCATGAGAATTCACATTACTTTTCAGAGGAAACTACGCTTCGTATTTCTGAGTTAGGAGCTTATACTGTAAAGGTAAGATCACTTGACGAAAGAGGAGCTTGGGGTGAAGCAGAAGTAAGTTTTGAGGTAGTAAAAAACCCTGAAATTCGATTCACTAATTTAACAGAAGGAAACCTTTACACACTTAATAAGGGAGAGCTTCTTGATGTTAATGTTGAGGTAATCAAAGGAAGTGGTGAAATTAGCTTTGTTGAGTATCATACGTATGAATATAATGACATTAATTTCTTCCCTAGAGTTGAGTTTTATTCGAGTACCGAAGCTCCATATAGCTTTCAATACGATCCAAAAAGAGGAAGTTCTGAAATTTACATTACAGCAACAGTTGTAGATGTAAATGGAAAAACAAACAGTACTTCTGTTACTATATATACTGAAAAAGATAAGATACAGCCTCCATATCCAAATCCAACAACTGGAATTGTAAATATTCCTTGGGATGTGGCTTTAGGTAAGGCAGTTGTAAGTGTTTATTCGACCAGTTATATTGAGCAGTTTTCTAAAACATTCGAAAGTCAAAATGAATTTCAAATAGACTTAAGTTCGCTTAATAAGGGAGTCTATTTTGTTTTAGTTCAAAGTGAAGATGGTTTTTATTCCAAAGAGCACAAAGTTATTTTAGAGTAACCGTTATAATCACTATAAAATAAAAAACCCCTTTCAAATTATTTGAAAGGGGTTTATTTCATAATAAGATTAAACCTTACTTATTTCTTGATTTTAGTATAAGAAAACTTATATTGTAAGTATAAGTAAGCATCTCGAGGTAAAATTTTTATCCACTTTTTATATCTTAAGAACCATTGAAAACGAATTGAGTTAAATCCATTAGTTAAATATCCAGCAACAAAAGGATGAACATTTAAAGTAATATCCTTATAACTATCTTTACTGTTAACTAATCTTTCTAGTTCAGATTCAAACTTGTCTAATAAAACAATTGGAGCTTCAACTTCTCCGTTTTTATTAGGGTTAGGTTCTCTTGTTTTTATATGTAATTCAGGTCTTACACGTTGTCTTGTAATTTGTACTAAACCGAACTTACTAGGAGGTAGTATCTTGTGTTTAGTACGGTCTAAAGACATAACTTCTTTTAAATGTTGATATAATTTTTGTCTGTTTTCAGAGCTTTTCATATCAATAAAGTCAACAACAATAATTCCACCCATATCTCGCAATTGAAGTTGCCTTGCGATTTCTGAAGCGGCAATTAAATTAACTTCTAAGGCAGTTTCTTCTTGGCTTAAAGCTTTATTAGATCTGTTACCACTATTTACATCAATAACATGTAAAGCTTCGGTGTGCTCTATAACTAAATAAGCACCCTTGCTCATTGAAACTGTTTTACCAAACGATGTTTTTATTTGTCTTTCAATACCATATTTCTCAAAAATAGGTACTTGTGACCTGTGAAATTTCACAATATTTTCTTTAGCAGGAAATATTTCCCTTAAATATTCTTTAATTTCTTGTACTAGAGCTTCATCGTTGGTTACGATACTTGTAAAAGAATCATTCATTACATCTCTTAAAATTGAAGATGCTCTATTCAATTCACTTAATATTTTTGTTGGTGTATTTGAATTTGGAATACGTTTGCACATATTTTTCCAACGATCCAGTGAATTTTGTAAGTCTTTGTCAAGTTCTGCTACTTTTTTTCCTTCAGCAACAGTACGTAAAATAAGTCCAAAACCTTTTGGTTTTATACTTTTTGCTAATCTTTTTAATCGTTCCTTTTCTTTGCTGTCAGCTATCTTTTGTGAAACTGAAATTCTATTAGAAAAAGGAACTAAAACTAAATATCTACCTGCTATTGATAGCTCAGAACTAATACGTGGTCCTTTGGTAGAAATAGGTTCTTTTACAATTTGTACTAATAAATTTTGACCTGATTTTAGTACATCTTTAATACCTCCGTCTTTGTCTATGTCCTCCTCAAAGCGGAAATTTTTTAAAGTGAATTCTTTAAATTTACCTGTGCTTACTTTTTTTATGAATTTGTTCAAAGATTGTACTTGTGGCCCTAAATCATGATAGTGTAAAAAACCATCTTTAGGATAACCAACATTTACAAACGCAGCATTTAATCCGGTCATTACTTTTCCAATTTTTGCTAGAAAAATATCACCAACCGAAAATTTATTGTCGTTTGTTTCTTTGTTTAATTCAATAAGTTTACCATCTCTCAGTAAGGCAAAATCAATATCAGAAGAATTTGACCGAATAATTAATTCTGTTTTCATCTGAATGTAATTTTTATGCCTACGTACATCATACGAAGACGGATTAAAATTTTGTAAACAGGTATTTATATACCTTTTTAAGGTGTTTAAACCTTAATGTCAATGAACTTTTTTGAGCTATATAAGCAAACGGAAAAAGTAAGCTACTGCTTACTTTTTCTTATGACGGTTTGCTCTTGCTCTTTTTTTTCTTTTGTGAGTAGAGATCTTAGCTCTCTTTCTTTTTTTACCACTTGGCATAGTTAAACTGGTTTATAAAAAGCCGGATAAACCGACTTTTTGGTTAATACTTTTATTTACAGGATCGTGTTATTTTACACTTACCTTAGTTTTCACACCTTCTGTAAACACCTTTGAAGGTTTGAAAGCTGGGATGTTGTGCGCAGGTATTTTAATAGTAGTATTCTTTGAAATATTTCTACCTGTCTTTTCTGCTCTTTTTTTGATGATGAAGCTACCAAAACCTCTTAAATATACATTGTCTCCGTTTTCCAATGCATCCTTCACTTCATCCATGAATGCTTCAACAGTCGCTAAAACATCTGCTTTTTCAATTCCACTTTTGTCCGAAATTTTAGATACGATATCTGCTTTTGTCATTATTAATATTTTTTATTTGTTTTCTTTAAAAATTGAGGATGCAAATATATGATAATTAATCTATTCCGAAAAAGTTTAAATTTAAAAAAAATCGATCAAATTCCAGTAACTTTGCAGAACTAAATTAATTTAATGGTTTTTTATAAAGAGTTAATTAACTGGTATTTACAAAATAATAGGGATTTACCCTGGCGAAAAACTAAAAATCCATACTTCATTTGGTTAAGCGAAATTATGCTCCAGCAAACGCGTGTTTCTCAAGGATTGCCTTATTTTTTGCGGTTTACAGAGGCTTTTCCAACAGTCTTTGATTTGGCAAATGCAGAAGAAGATACAGTTTTAAAGTTGTGGCAAGGACTTGGATACTACTCACGAGCTCGCAATTTACATTACACTGCGAAGTATGTTGCAAACGATCTAAATGGTACTTTTCCATCAAATTATAAAGATTTGTTAAAATTGAAAGGAGTAGGTGATTATACCGCTTCTGCCATTGCTTCAATATGCTATAATGAGCCTGTAGCAGTTGTAGATGGAAACGTTTTTAGAGTATTATCTCGTGTTTTTGGAGTGCGTACTCCTATCAATTCTACTAAAGGAATAAAAGAGTTCAAAGAACTTGCTCAGAGTTTAATTAATGAAGAACAACCAGGAAATTACAATCAAGCAATTATGGATTTTGGCGCCTTGCATTGTAAACCTCAAAATCCTTTATGTGATGCTTGTACATTTTCATCAATGTGCATGGCATTTAGTAATAATATGGTGAAAGACCTGCCCGTTAAAGAAAAAAAACTCAAAGTAAAAAAGAGGTACTTTAATTATTTGGTGATTGATACTAATGATGGTAGAACAGTTTTGGAAGAGCGAAAGGGAAAAGGTATTTGGCAAGGATTGTATCAATTTCCGTTAATTGAAACAAAAAGTTCTATTGATGCCCATGAGTTAGTTGAAAATTCTTCTTTTAATGAAATGAATTTAAATGGTGCAGTTATTAAACGTTTTAACACGAAAACAATAATTCATAAACTTTCTCACCAACATTTATACACGCAATTTTGGATTGTTTCTATTGATTCTTACAAAGAAGCAAATCTTAAATGGGAGGAGGTTTCGGAAAAACCCGTACCTGTTTTAATTGAGAAGTTTTTGAATGAATTTGTAGTGAGTAGTGATCAATAAAAGGATAAGAGAATTTTAAAACTTATTAGTGAGTAATTTTTGTATATTTGATTTTATAGGATATAATTAAGGCTATGGCAGGAACAGTAAACAAAGTAATTTTAATCGGGCACTTAGGAGATGAAGTTAAAATGCATTACTTCGAAGGAGGAAATGCTATTGGTCGTTTTCCTATTGCTACGAATGAGACATATACAAATCGTCAAACGGGTGAAAGAATCACCAATACAGAATGGCATAATATTGTCGTGAGAAACAAACTGGCTGAAATTTGTGAAAAATACCTTACCAAAGGAGATAAGGTGTACGTTGAAGGAAGATTGAAAAACAGACAGTATGAAGTAGATGGGCAAAAAAGGTACACAACTGAAATTCAAGTTCAGGATATGACGTTTTTGTCTACTAAGAAAGATCCTAATAATAACCCAGCGCCACCTCAGGTTAATCAGCAGCACGGTGCTCCTGAAAATGGTAACAATGCTTCTTCTATGCCTAACGAAGATGATGATTTACCATTCTAGTATAACTAAACTTTAAATTTTGGACTCAGAACCCGAACCGATATCATATTTATTATTGAGCACTGACTGGATTATTGGAATTAAATTGGTTGTGCTACTTCTATTATTGCTTTGTTCTGCATTAATATCAGGAACAGAAATAGCTTTTTTTTCAATTTCTCAGACTGAAATTGATGATCTGAAAGAAAAAACGAAAGGAAAAAGCACAATTGCAAAACTACTTGAAAAACCCAAAAGACTTTTAGGGACTATCTTAATAACAAACAATTTTATCAATATTTTAATTGTTCTCTTGTTTGCTTCTCTAGGAGAAGTTTTTCTTGAAGGGTATTCTGATCGAGGTAAGTTTTTTATTGAAGTTATTTTAGTAACTTTTTTAATCTTACTCTTTGGAGAAGTATTACCAAAAGTTTATGCAAACAGAAAGGCTCTAGTTTTTGCAAATATTATGGCCAAACCTGTACGCTTTTTAAGTGCAATTTTGGCTCCGTTAAGCATTCCGTTAATTAAGTTAACCAGTGTTATTGAAAATAAATTAGGAAACAAAAACAATAATTTATCCGTTGAAAAGCTTTCCCAAGCACTTGAGTTAACTTCCGATAACGCAACAACCAAAGAAGAGCAAAAGATACTCGAAGGAATTGTAACCTTTGGAAATACCGAAACGGTCCAAATTATGAAACCCAGAACCGACGTTTGCGCCATTTCTGATAGTGCTAGCTACGATGAGGTTTTAAAAGTTATTTTAAAAAATGGGTATTCTAGGAACCCTGTTTATCAAGAAAATATTGATAATATAGTTGGGGTTTTGTATGCTAAAGATTTATTGGTTCATTTAGACAAAACAAATTTTAAATGGCAAGAGCTGGTTCGCAAACCATTTTTTGTTCCTGAAAATAAAAAGCTTGATGATTTACTAAAAGAGTTTCAAGAAAAGAAAAATCATTTGGCTATTGTAGTTGATGAGTATGGAGGAACCAGTGGAATTGTTACGCTTGAAGATGTTATCGAGGAAATTGTAGGTGATATTAATGATGAATTTGATGATGAAGATTTGTTTTATTCAAGGTTAGATGAAAATAATTATATTTTTGAAGGAAAAATAACTATCAAAGATTTTTGTAGAGTTATGGAAGATGACAATGAGGATAAATTTGAAGAAGAAAAAGGAGAAAGCGAAACCCTAGCTGGATTAATTTTGGAGGCTTCAGGAAAGTTTCCCAAAAAAGGAGAGAGAATAAATTTTAGTAATTATACGTTTACTATTGAAGCGTTAGATAAACGACGTATAAAACAAGTAAAAGTTACCCGAAATGCGTAGAATGATGTTGCTGTTTATTATGGCAATTTTAGTGAGCTGTGGAGATGAAAGTATTCCAAAGCCGAAGGCTTATTTGAGTTTAGATTATCCTGTTCAAGAGTATAATATATTAGGAATTGAAAGACCTTATGTTTTCGAAATAGGTCAAAACACATCTATTAAAGAGTTACCGAAAAAATGGTTGAAAGTAATGTATCCTGAATTAAAAGCTTCAGTTGATATTACTTATAGACCTGTTAATAATAATTTACGTGAGTTATTTATTGAAGCTGAGAAACTGGTTTTAGAACATACAGTAAAGGCTGATAATATCTCATGGAGAGATTTTTCTAATACTGAACATAAAGTATATGGAAAATTATGTCATATTGAAGGAAATGCTGCTTCACAGGTGCAGTTTCACGCTACCGATAGTGCTCGCCATTTTATTAAGGGGTCCCTGTTTTTCTATGCAAAACCTAACTACGATTCTATTTATCCTGCCGTTGAATATATCAAAAAAGATATGGTTCGAATGATGGAAAGTATGAAATGGAAAGATTAGTTTCGTTGTGAATTGAAAGTTGACATTTAAGACGAAGTTTTTGCCAGTCTAATTCAAATAAGACTACAAAAAATTACGATTTGAAAAATGAAAACTATATTTTACTTGCTTTTCAACTCTCAAAAAGGATTGGAGCTTTTAGATCATTAATATGAAGATGATTTGTCTTGTAAGAGCATTGTTTTTACTATTCCGTTATGTTATTTTGTTCTTCACTGATAACAGATTTTCTGCTTTGTAACCACAAGTAAAACTGTAACCCAAATAATATTGCACCGGCTAAAAGGTGAGTTGCTTGCGTACCTAAAGGAAAATCAGCATAATACATTAAAATTCCAGTGATTGTTTCAAGAAAAATTAAGAAAACAATCCAGTTCACCAATTTATATCCTAAATCTTTAATTTGGTTCAGATAAAACATTCCTAAGTTCACTAATACAATGGCAATGGTGAAAGAGCGATGAAAATAAAATTTAAAATTTGGATCCATCAAACTATACTCTTTATTTTCAAAACCATGAAGTTTTACTTGTTGATCTATAAACTGGCGTACTTGAGTTCCTAAAGCTATTTGGACCAAAGAAAAAACAACTGAGGCTATTAGTAATTTGCTAAATAAACTATTGTATTTAACAGTATGTTCCTTAGATTCTCTAACAATAAAATGTAACCATAAAAGCAAAGCAATAATTACTAAACCAGCAACCATGTGTATGGTAATAATAGTCGGTTTTAAGTTGGTGTCCACAACAGTTTTACCCAGCCAGGCTTCAAAAAGCATCAAGAAAAAGGCCGTATAAGCTAATAAAGGAATTGTTTTATTTTCTTTCCAGAATTTAGACGCCGCGTAAACTAAAAATAAAAAAACAAACCCAGCCAATACAGAGGCTAACCTGTTTATATATTCTGTCCAAGTATGGTATTTATTAAACTTAGCATAGTCATGCTTGGTATATTTTTCCCAGTTGGAAGCATTAAAACTTTTCCCTGTAGTTAAATCACTTTCGGCAACAAATAAAGCCTCATCCTTAACAATAATCATCCCTTTTTTATAGCTTGAATTAGGGTGCCATGTAATTTGTTCTTCTGAAGTAGGAGGAATGTAATAACCAAAACATTTAGGCCAATCAGGACATCCCATTCCAGATCCAGTCATGCGAACAACAGAACCCGCTAAAAAAATTAAATAAACAGAAATTATAGAGATTTTGACTATTAAAGGAAAGCGCTTTTTCACGAGAAAAATGTATTGTTAAACAATTATATCAGGCATATAACAATGCTTCTGCAAAGTTACGGAAAACCTATAAAAAAAGTATTTAAACCCATTCTATTTAATAAGAAAAAGCACCTTGTTAAAAGATGCTTTTTAATTATTTTTTGAGTTTGAATTATCGTTGTTTAACCTCGATAATTTTTACAGGACAAGCTTTTTTTGCTTCGTTTGAGGCGTCGAAAATACTATCGTCATGCGATTTTACTGTGAAAAAACCTTTTTTCTCAGAGGAATGAAGCAATACCGACTTACCATCTTTTTTAGACATTTGAAATTGCGACGGAGCTACTTCAACACAATAATTACATCCAATGCATTTGTTACGTTGTAATGTGATAACTACCATTAGTTTGAAGCAAATTCAGTTTTAACAATCTTGTATAATTTATCCGAAGGTCTAATTCTGAAATCCAATTTCATAGTTACTTCATCTCCTTTGGTAGCCTTTTGCGCATTTTTATCATTTACAAACATACTCATTAGCTCCATTTCTCGAGCACCAGTGGTAGGTCCAGTAATTAAAATGGTATCACCAACAGAAACATCATAAGCTTCAATTTTAAACTCTCCAATTTCCGCTTTTGGGAAATAATGAACTCCTTTACCTAAGTATACTTTCTTTTGAGTAGCATGCGAACCAGGTTCTTTACTCCATTCACCTAGTTTTTGACCTAAGTAATATCCGTTCCAAAAACCGCGGTTGTATACTTTTTCAAGCTCTTGCATCCAACTAATTACCTTTTCTTTATCATAAGTACCGTTATACAAGCTATCTATAGCATCACGATAACATTTAATTACTTTGGCAACATATTCTGGAGCACGACCTCTACCTTCAATTTTTAACACCTTGATACCAGCGTCTGCAACTTGATCTAAAAAGTCAATAGTGCATAAGTCTTTTGGAGACATGATGTATTCGTTATCGAGTTCCATTTCAAATCCCGATTCCTGATCGATAACAGTATATTTTTTACGACAATTTTGTTTGCAAGCGCCTCTGTTAGCTGAAGAGTTATGTGAATGTAAGCTCATATAACACTTCCCAGAAACAGCCATGCACAACGCACCATGACCAAAAATTTCAACTTCTAACAAACGTCCAGATGGACCTTTGATTTCATCTTTTTCAATTTGATCTGTGATTTTTTTAACCTGACGTAAACTAAGTTCTCTACTTAAAACAATGGTATCGGCAAACATTGCATAGAACTTAGCCGTTTCAATATTGGTAATGTTTATTTGAGTTGATATATGCACTTCCATATTCTCAGCTCTTGCCATTGAAATTACCGCTTGATCCATGGCAATTACAGCAGAAATATCGGCCTCCTTAGCTCTTTTGATCAATGTTTTTACTATTGATAAGTCATGATCATAAACAATAGTATTTAAGGTTAAGTATGTACGAACATTTTTCTCTTTACATCGCTTAGAAATTTCCTCTAAATCATCTAAAGTAAAGTTGATTGATGCTCTAGCTCGCATATTCAATTGCTCAACACCAAAATACACCGAATCACATCCATTGTCTAAAGCAGCTTGCAACGATTCGAAGTTGCCAGCAGGGGCCATTAATTCTATCTTTTGCATAATGTTAATCCTTAAACTTTAGACTTTCCGAACGACCTTTCTTAAAAATTTTGTTGCTAGCTTGTTTACCTCTTCTCAAAGCTTTTTGTTCTTCGTATGGAAGTTGAATAATTTCTTGACACTCTTTAGAACAAGTATTTTCAGTTTCTATTCTACATTCTTCACATTGAATAAATAATAAATGACAAGCCTCGTTAGCACAATTGGTATGAGTGTCGCAAGGTTTTCCACACTGATGACATTTAGAAATAACATCATCAGAGATGCGCTCTGCGCGGCGATGATCGAAAACAAAGTTTTTACCTTTGAACTTGTTTTCTAATTTTTCCTCTTTTACCTGACGAGTATATTCTATAATTCCTCCTTCAAGTTGGAATACGTTTTTAAAACCTTTGTGTTTGTAGTAGGCTGAAGCTTTCTCGCAACGAATACCTCCCGTACAATACATTAAAAGATTTTTATCTTCTTTATGATCCTTTAAATCTTCTTCAATAATATCTAATGAGTCTCTAAATGTATCAACATCAGGAGTTACAGCACCATCAAAATGCCCAATTTCACTTTCATAGTGATTTCTCATATCAACACAAACCGTGTTTGGGTCTTCGAGCATTGCATTAAATTCCTTAGCCGATAAGTGAACACCTTTATCAGTTACATCAAAAGTATCATCGTTCAATCCGTCTGCAACAATTTTCTTTCGAACTTTCACTTTTAGCTTTAAAAATGATTTGTTGTCCTGTTCAACAGCTACATTTAAACGAATGTCCTTTAAGAAAGAAATTGAATCTAGTTGATCTTTTAGAGCTAAGAATTTTTTTGCTGGAACAGAAATTTGTGCATTTATTCCTTCGTTGGCAACATAGGTTCTACCTAGAACATCAAGTTCATTCCACTCGATAAAGAGTTTGTTTCTGAATAATGTAGGGTTTTCTATTTTGTAATATTGATAGAAAGAAATGGTAAGACGGTCTTCTCCCGCTTCGTCAATTAATTTTGCGCGTTCACTAGCGCTTAACTTGTTGTACAGTTGCATGCTATACCTTTTTAAGTTAAACAAATATTTAATGTTTTTTAAAAACGCGGCAAAGGTACTGATTTTTTGGGGTTTATTGTTTGAAATATCACTTTTAATTTATTTTTGATAAGATTTTAAACTTAGAATAAAAAAAAAGAAAATTAATATACAACCAAAGCGATTTTTTTAAACCTTTGTAATTGTTATACATAAATAACAAGTTTTAGAAAAAAATCAATTTCGAAAATATGTAACTAGCGAGTTCAAATTACGACAGAATTTAAAGGTTACATCGATCATTAAAAAAATAAAATAATAAAGAAATGAAAGTAGCGGTTGTAGGAGCTACCGGAATGGTAGGTAATGTAATGTTACAGGTATTAGCTGAAAGAAATTTTCCAGTAACAGAATTAATCCCTGTTGCTTCTGAACGTTCAGTTGGAAATCAGATAGAGTACAAAGGAACTAATTACACAGTAGTTGGTTTAGAAACAGCGGTTTCTATGAAGCCTGATGTAGCTTTATTTTCTGCTGGAGGAGGAACCTCTTTAGAATGGGCTCCAAAGTTTGCTGCAGTAGGAACTACAGTAATTGATAATTCTTCAGCTTGGAGAATGGATCCAACGAAGAAGTTAATCGTTCCAGAGATTAATGCAGGAGAGTTAACGGAGAATGATAAAATTATTGCAAACCCTAACTGTTCTACAATTCAAATGGTGTTAGCATTAGCTCCATTACATGAAAAATATAAAATCAATAGAATAGTAGTTTCTACCTATCAATCAATCACAGGAACAGGAGTTAAAGCTGTTCGTCAGTTAGAAAACGAATCTAATGGAGTTGAAGGAGAAGCTGCATATCCATACCAAATTCATAAAAATGCATTACCTCACTGTGATGTTTTTGAAGAAGCTGGTTATACGAAAGAGGAGTTAAAGTTAGTGAGAGAAACTCATAAGATTTTAGGAGATCCTAGTATCGGTGTTACAGCAACTGCAGTAAGAATTCCTGTTGTAGGAGGACACTCAGAAGCAGTGAACTTAGAATTCGATTCTCACTATGAAGTAGAGGATGTAAGATCAATTCTTTCTGAAACTGATGGAGTAATTGTTCAAGATGATATTGAAAACAATCAGTATCCAATGCCTTTCTTTGCTGAAGGAAAAGATGAGGTTTTCGTTGGAAGAATCAGAAGAGATTTATCAAGAGAAAATGCATTAAATATGTGGATTGTTGCTGATAACCTAAGAAAAGGTGCTGCAACAAATACAATTCAAATTGCTGAGTATTTAGTAGCAAATGACTTAATTAAAAATACAGTGTTAGCTTAGTAATAAGTTAAACACAAAAAATAAGAATCCTGAGTGAATAACTCAGGATTTTTTTATTGAACTCACCTTGATTTTTTGTTTTTTAGGAAATAGAAAAAGTGAAGATGAGTTCTTTTCTATATTTTTGCTTTATGGACAAAAAAACAATTATTGATAATACAATTCAGTTTGTAAAAAATACCTTGAAAGGAGCAGAAGGAGGTCATGATTTTTTTCATATTGAGCGTGTGTATAAAAACTCGTTAACTATTGCGAAAACAGAAAATGTAGATAGTTTTATCGTAGCGATGGGTGCATTGTTGCATGATATTGCTGATAGCAAATTTCATGGAGGAGATGAAACAGTAGGACCTAGGAAAGCACGTGAATTTATGGAAGGTCAAAATGTAGAGGAGTCGATAATTGTGCATGTTGAAAATATCATAAAGAACATTTCTTTTAAAGGAGGTAATTTTAACCAAGAGTTTAGCTCTTTGGAGTTAGATGTTGTTCAGGATGCCGATCGATTAGATGCCATTGGAGCTATTGGTATTGCCAGATGTTTTAATTACGGAGGTTTTAAGAATCGAGAGTTATACAATCCAGAAGTCTCTCCTAACTTGAATATGACCAAAGAAGAGTATAAAAAGTCCAAAGCGCCAACAATCAATCATTTTTATGAAAAACTACTCTTGTTAAAAGATAGAATGAACACAAAAACAGGAAAAGAAATAGCCTTGCAAAGACATAATTTTATGGAAAGTTTCCTTAAACAATTTTATAAAGAATGGGATGGGGTTTAATGTTAAATTAATATTATTTTATAATAAGATTTATGTTAAATTTTGTTTTTTAATAAAATAACGCTATGTTTGGCAAGTATTCCCAAGAAAAAAAATCTTTTTTTTCCCCTTAAGTAAAGAAATAGCATTTAAAAACTTTTTAAGTGCTATTTTTATTTTTATGAAAGATTTTAGCTATCAAATTATCTCAGAAACTTTTACCGAAAATCAACTAATGACTTTACTGAGTTTATATACTACTATTTTCGATTCTCCAGATATCGACTTCTTTAAAAACAGGATTAAGACGAAGGAAAACGTATTTGCAGTTGTAGCATTTGAGGAAGAGAACCCTATTGGTTTTAAAATAGGCTACCGATACAATCAAGAAACAATGTATAGTTGGGTAGGAGGTGTTTTAGAAACACATAGAAAGTTTGGGATAGGGCAAAAGTTGATGGAGTTGCAGCATAAAACGGCTAAAAATCAAGGGTACAAAAAAGCAAGAACGAAATCTATGAATGCCTTTAAACCAATGATGATATTAAATCTCAAAAACGGATTTAATATCATCAATGTATATACAAATGCTGTAAATCAGACTAAAATTGTCTTTGAAAAACAGCTTTAAGCTCCTGGGAAATTAGGCTTTCTTTTTTCTAAGAAAGCAGTTGTACCTTCTTTAAAATCTTCGGTGCCAAAGCTATCTCCAAATTCTGCTATTTCTGTGTCATAACCATTCACACCATCTCTGTAATTATCATTAATAGCTCTAATTGCTGCTCCGATGGCAACCGATGAGTTTTTCATAATTTTTGAAGCAAGTTTTTCTGCAAGCCCCAATAATTCTTCTTGAGAAGTTACGTGATTTACAAGTCCGTAATCTTTTGCATCAGAAGCACCAATCATGCTTGCGGTCATAATCAATTCCATAGCTCTACCTTTTCCAACAAGTTGAGGTAAACGTTGTGTTCCACCATAACCAGGAATCACTCCTAAAGAAACCTCTGGAAGCCCCATTTTTGCATTATCGGAAGCAATTCTAAAATGACAAGCCATGGCAAGTTCCAAACCACCACCTAAAGCAAAACCATTTACTGCAGCGATTACTGGAGTTGATAAATTTTCTACATAATCAAACAACATTTCTTGTCCTTTTCTAGCCAGCCTAGCGCCTTCTTCTGGAGAGAAATTAGCGAATTCTGAAATATCTGCTCCTGCAACAAAAGCTTTTTCACCACTTCCTGTAACAACAATTACTTTAATATTTGCATCGTCTTCTAGTGTTTCAAAAGCCGTATGAAGCTCTTCAATAGTGGCTTTGTTTAAGGCATTTAATTTCTTTGGACGATTAATGGTAACCGTTGCTAAACCTTCCTTTTTTTTAATTAAGATATTTTCGTAACTCATGTTTTGTTTAGTTTATTTCGTCAATATAATACAATACTATGTTTTAGGTAAAATTACGGTAAAAACGGTACCAATACCTTCAGTTGAAGTAAAACTAATTGTACCATCATAGGTTTCTATGATTTTTTTAATCATTGGAAGCCCTAATCCCATACCGCTCGTTTTTGTTGTGAATTTCGGTTCAAATACTAGTTCTTTGTTTTCATCAAGAATTCCTTTTCCATTATCAGAAACTGAAATTTTAACATTATTGCCTTCGGAACCAACTTTTACCTCAATTTTCGGAGGTGTTCCATCGTTTTTCATCGCTTGTGTAGCATTCTTAACTAGGTTGGTTACAATTCGTATTAATTGGGTTTTATCCAGGCTAGCATATAGTTCTGTTTCATTAGTGATGTATTCAATATAATCCTCAGTAAAAATGTCTAAAGAGTGTTTAACGACATCGTTTACATTTAGTTTTTCTTTCTTTTGTTTTGGCATTTTTGCAAAATCAGAAAAGGCAGATGCAATAGAACTCATAACATCTATCTGCTGTATAAGTGTTAAACTATATTCCGCAACTTTTTCTTTGATTTTAGGATCATCAGGATTAAATTTTCTTTCAAAACTTTGCACAGTAAGGCGCATTGGTGTAAGCGGATTTTTAATTTCATGTGCTACTTGTTTCGCCATTTCTTTCCAAGCTTCTTCACGTTCACTTTTTGCTAGTCTTACAGCACTTTCTTCAAGCTGATCAATCATGTTATTATACGATTCAACAAGAGAAATAATCTCTGAGCTGGCAGCATGGAGAATTATTTTTTCATTGCGTTGATTTAATCGAGTTTCTTTAATTTTTTCAGCTATCGTTTTAATGGATCTTGTGATATAACTCGAAAGGAAGTAGGCTAATACAATTGCTAGAATAAGCATTAGGCCATAGACCAAGGTAAGTCTTGATAGGAACTCTTCAAGTTCCTTGATTTGATCAGAATTATCTTGAGCTATTCGAAGCTCTAAAATTCCTATTCTTTTGAATCTCGAATCATTAATGTATGTAAATGATGATTTATGTTTTATACCATCAACTACAGTGTCTTTTTCAATTCTGTGATTTGAATTGATAGCTAAAATCTTTACCGTTTTCTCGGGTAAAGGAATTTCTTTGGCTTGATCAAAATTATAAGGAATAGATGATTTCAGAAGTTTCCCCTGCATATCGTACATAGAAATTGTGACATTGTGCACTGAAGCTATTTCATAAATCTTGTCCTGAAATATTTTTGGAAGGTTCTTAGAAGTAACAGGGTAGGTGGTTTTGCCAAGCTCTATTTTAATATTGCGAGCAGTTGCCTGTTCTTTTCTTCCAAATCGTGATTTGTTATAGTCTTTAGTTTGTTCTTCGTATTGATATACAGTTACATAAACTATGAGCATTGATGTCAATAATACCAAGAGTATCATTGATAAAAATATTCTCGTCCTTAAAGAGATGTTGTTAAAAAATGTCAATTGTTAGTTAGTCTTTTAGTTTTCATTAATAATTCATCGTCGAACTCGGTGTCATCATCCCAATCGTATATAACTTTACCTTGAAAACCTTTTTCAGTTGGTTGAATGGCATACCAAGCTTGTACTTGTTTTCCCTGATATTGATAGTCAACAAATAAACTGTCCCCTTTTGTTTTCCAATTTCCAGTAGTTTCACCTACTTTTTTCTTGTTTGCTAACAAAAACCAAGCGGAAAAAGTGCCATCTTCTTTATAAGTAGATTGTGCTTTTCCAGAGTTTGGTTTGCTAAAATCATCTTCAAACACATAAGTGCTATCCGATTTTTTAAAGGTTGGATAGGTTATTTTGATATATGATGTTTCCCAGTCCCCGATCATGAACTTTTGCAGCAAAAATTGCGCCGATTTTGTTTCTGATGAAGTTTTAGTTTGTTTTTTAGAAGAATTACACCCAGTAATTACGGTTAAAACCAATACTAATAAAATGAAAAATGGTAGTGGTTTTATGTGTCTTTTTAAGCTGTTTTGAAAGGGAGTTCGAAATTGAAAATATGATAGATTAGTTGCCATTACTAATTGATTTTTTCCTCTTTTGCATGCAAAAGACGAGTAAGTTTAATGGATAAATCTAACAAAATTATTTTAGCATTCCCGTTTCTTTCAATATGATACTGAGCATCACTTACTTCTTTTTCAATAGTTAAAATATTTCCACTGTGAACAAAAGGAGCGAATTTAGCTAGGTTAAAATTAGAGGTTTTAGTTTCTAAAAATACCAAGTCGGGAGTTCCATAATTCAATAATAGCGCTTGGCGGAAAAACTGTAAACAGTACTGGAGAAATTGCTTTTGAGTTTCTCTTCCTGATTTAGCGATTGCTTCCGACCATCCAATTAAATCTTGAATTACAGCTGCGTTTCCTTTAGCTTTAAAAGCACTTCGAATCCAAGTAATAAACCACTCTTCGTAGATAGTATCGTTTGAATCGTTATGAAAAATATGTACTGCTTTGTTATAATTACCTTCCGATTGGTGTGCTATTTTCAACGCTTCATTTTCATTAACGCCTTCATTTTTTACAAGTGCTTTTACAATATTGTCTTCACCTAAAGCAGGGAAATGCAAAGCTTGGCACCTCGATTTAATCGTATTGATAATTTGCCCTTCATCTTCGGCAACTAATAAAAAAATAGTTTTACTTGGAGGTTCTTCTATAAGCTTTAAAAGTTTATTTGAGGCAGCAATATTCATTTTTTCTGCCATCCAAATAATCATAATTTTAAAACCTCCTTCGTATGACTTTAATTGAAGTTTTTTAACAACATCTTCGGCTTCATCAACACCAATTTGACCTTGTTTGTTTTCAACACCAATATGTTGAAGCCAGTTGTATAAACTTCCATAAGGTTGCTCTGCTAAAAACGAACGCCATTCTTCCAAGAATAAATTACTAACAGGATGGCTTTTTACCGAATCTGTTGTTGTAACAGGAAAAGCAAAATGCAAGTCTGGATGTTGAAGTTTTTTACACTTTATTTGACAAGCTTCTGGATTATCTGAAAAGCTACATAAAATATGTTGAGCATAAGCTATTGCCATAGGTAACCCCCCAGTTCCTTCTTTTCCGATGAATAACTGCGCATGAGGAATTCTACCATTTTCAGCAGATTTTTTTAAATGCTCTTTAATATGTTCTTGTCCGATAATGTCTTCAAAAGTCATAGTACAAATATACGGTTTCATCTGTTTAATTTTTACTGTTTTTTTGAAGGCAGATGTAAGTCGCCAGCAATCATTTGAATAGGAGTAAAAGGTTTATTCTGTGTTGATTTTCTTCAGAATCAGAAACCATGTTTAGAAATTAATTTAATCGCAGAGCGATAACCAAGGGCTCAATTCCTCCGAGGCTTGCTTCGAAATATAAATTATGAATCTAACAGATACCCGTATGCTTAAATCGGGGCAGTTAATTAAATTTTTGAACCTAATTTTTAAGGGGGTTGAAGTTGTTTTGGAATTAACCTCTTTACAAAAAGAGTTTAAAAAGAATCTTTTGTACAGATTATTTTGGTGTTAAATTACAAGGTTATTGTATCTGCATAAGTTTAGAATGGTTCTATTTTGGTATATTTGCTAGCCAAATCGTTATTATTTTTGAACACAATCGCTACGCTACAAATCGGAGAAAAAGGAATCGTATCTGAGGAATGCTTGGATAGAATACCATTAAAGTTATTAGAAATGGGGTGCTTGCCTGGTGCCGAGGTAGAGCTACTACAAATAGCTCCATTAAATGATCCAATGTATATATGCGTTAATGGAAGCCATCTTGCCATTCGTAAAGAAACCGCTTGCCAAATTATAGTTACTAAAATTTAAAAATAAACAATGAGTAATAAATTAAAAGTAAGCTTAATTGGAAATCCGAATACAGGTAAAACATCATTGTTTAATGAGTTAACGGGGTTGAATCAGAAAGTTGGTAATTATCCAGGAGTAACGGTTGACAAAAAGCAAGGAGTATCAAAATTAAATAGTACCACTTCTGCTTTAATTACGGATTTGCCTGGAACTTACAGTATCAACCCTACATCAATTGATGAAAGCATCGTACTTAAGTCGTTGTTGAGCAATAATTCTAATGATATTCCTGATGTGATTGTATTGGTAGCGGATGTAGAAAACTTAAAAAGAAACTTACTTTTATTTTCTCAAATTCAAGATCTGGAAATTCCTGTGATTCTTGCTGTTAATATGGCGGATCAAATGGGTAAAAAAGGAATTTCGATTGATTTGGACGCTTTGGAAACTGAATTACAAACCAAGGTTGTTCTAATTTCCGTTCGAACCAAAGAAGGGATTCAAGAATTAAAACAAAGCATCGCCGATTTTTCAGAGTTAAATACGCATTCTAATTTTAAAAGTTTTAATGAAAAAATTGACACTGAATATTTTTCTTCTTTAGAAAAAGTAAGTAGCCGTTTTACAATATATGAGTTATGGTTAATGTTAACAAAAAACCACGATGTTAAGTTATTGCCAGAGGAGATTGAAGGATTAAACTCATTTAAAAAAGACGTTTCAAAACAAAAGAGATATCAACACAAAGAAACAATATATAGATACCAAAGAATCAATGAAGTTTTAAAGAAAACGTATAGTGTTGACAAAGAAAAAGCATCTGACTTAAGAAGTAAGTTAGATAAGGTATTTACCCATAAAATATTTGGGTATGTAATATTTTCGGGACTGCTACTCTTAATTTTTCAGTCAATCTTCGAATGGTCTTCTACACCAATGGATTTCATTGATGGATTATTTGCAGATATAGCAGATTATGTAAAAGGAATATTGCCAGAAGGCATGTTTACCGATTTATTAACGGAAGGCGTTATACCTGGTATTGGTGGCGTTGTTATTTTTATTCCACAAATAGCAATTCTGTTTTTGTTTATTGCCATTTTGGAAGAAACAGGTTATATGAGCAGGGTTGTTTTCTTAATGGATAAAATTATGCGTCGTTTTGGAATGAATGGTAAAAGTGTGATTCCTTTAATTTCTGGAACGGCTTGTGCAATTCCAGCTGTAATGGCCGCCAGAACTATTTCAAGTTGGAAGGAACGTTTAATCACCATATTGGTAACACCTTTTACAACATGTGCAGCTCGATTACCTGTATATGCTATTTTAATAGCGTTAATCATTCCAAATAAAAAGTTGTTTGGAATTTTTAGTTTGCAAGGACTTACCTTACTTGGTTTGTATATTTTAGGATTTGCCACGGCGGTAATCGCCGCAATAATTTTACACAAGCAGCTTAAAATTAAGAGCAATAGCTTTTTTGTGGTTGAAATGCCAGACTATAAATTACCATCTGCCAAAAACATTTTCTTAGAAGTTTTTGAGAAAACAAAATCGTTCCTTTTTGATGCAGGTAAAATAATCCTAGCGATCTCTATAATTTTATGGTTTTTGGGTTCTCATGGGCCCTCTTCTTTTGATAATGTAGAGAAAGAAGTAACCGAAAAATATGCTGATGCAGGTATTTCGGAAGCAGAGTTGGAGCAAAAAATAGCATCAGGTAAACTGGAAAACTCTTATTTAGGTGTAATGGGAAAGGTAATTGAACCGACTGTTGAACCATTAGGATACGATTGGAAAATAGGAATTGGGTTAATAGCTTCTTTTGCCGCAAGAGAGGTGTTTGTAGGTACTTTGGCAACCATTTATAGTGTTGAGAGTGACGACGATGATACCACGACAATCAAAGAAAGAATGGCTTCGGAAGTAAATGCAAAAACGGGAAAGAAACGATTTAACTTTGCCACAGGAATATCTTTACTACTTTTTTACGCTTTTGCAATGCAATGTATGGCAACTTTGGCCATAGTAAAACGAGAAACAAAGAGCTGGAAATGGCCTATGATTCAATTAATAGGAATGGGAGTTTTAGCATATGTTTCAGCTTTAATATCATATCAAATTTTAAGTTAATGCAAGAAGTATTAACATATATCGCAGTTGTTGGAGCTTTATTTTTTTTAGTAAGAAAGTTCTTCTGGAAGTCTAAAAAAAGCAAGGGCTGCGACACAAATTGTGGGTGTGGGTAATACGTAGTTGAAGTTTTATTGCTTATTAACGAGTAAATTAAATAGCATTTAAAAACGATCCAATTGACCGCCGGAACCACAATCCAGAGGTCTAAATAAACTCAAAAAAATGAGTTTTTAAATCATAAATATAGTGTAAAGTGTATGTTTCAGTAAATAAGGTAGTTATATCGTACGCCATTTCTACTACATGCATACAACATAAGTACTTCACCAACTTTTTGTGCGGAATTCAGCTATATATTTGCAGTGTAATTAATATGATTCTCCCCAACGTATTAATTACTCCCCCTTTAAAAAATAAAGAAAACAAAAGCAACAAGCTACCAGAACATCCCCCCTCATAACGTTTTGGTAGCTTTTTTATTTTTTCAGCATATTACATGTAATCCTCAAAATTTATTACTTCTATGCTTTTATTGAATAAAAGTCATTCTATATATACATTGAAGTTAGATATTAAGAAAAGAGTCTATTTTCGACCGAATTGTCGATATTAAACTAATAAAAAATTAGGGTTGAATAAAAAGAAAAAATGTCTCAGGGGATTCTATAATTGAAATGCTAAGACATTTTTAGGGGAATAAATTAATATACAAGATAGATTAAAAGTAAGAAAAATATTTTAAAAATCAAAAAAGAAGAGAAATAAAAGTGTAAAAAGGCTACTCTTTAATAATAAAGATTTTAATTCTAACAGATTTCCTGTACTATTGTAATTGAAATAGCTACAACTAACCAAACCGATATGACACTACGAATTCTGCTAGTACTTTATGTACTTGCCAGCTTACCAATCCATAGTCAAAATAAACCCATTTGGACATTTGTAACTAGTAATAGAGTGTATTCTTCACCTGTTACTGAAAATAATGTTTTGTACATAGGTAGTGGAGATAAACATCTATACGCACTTGATAAAAAAACAGGGAAGCAAATTTGGAAATACAAAACGAAGGGAGCTGTACATTCAACTCCATATATTCATAATAATTTGATTTATTTCTCTAGTACTGATGGAAACTTATATGCCCTAGATAAAGACAAAGGAAGTCTTGTTTGGAAATTCACTGCCCAAGAAGAAAAAATGTACGATCTATGGGATTATTATCTTTCTTCTCCAATAGGAAATATCAAGACAATTTATTGGGGGAGTGCCGATGGATTTGTATATGCAATTGATAGTAAAACTGGAAAATTGCAATGGAAGTTTCAAACTGATGGTCCAGTTCATGCATCTCCAGTTTTAGATAATGAGTATTTGTATGTGGGAAGTTTTGATGGACATGTCTATGCTTTAAAAAAAGAGACAGGAAAACTAATCTGGAAATTTAAAACAGTAGGAGCTAAATATTTTCCGAAGGGTGAAATTCAAAAAGGATTGCTCTTAAAAGATGGAGCACTGTATTTTGGAAGTCGAGATTATAATATGTATGCCATTGATGCCAAAACAGGAACTGGTTTATGGAATATGAAAGAAAAAAGTGGTTGGATAGTTGCGGTACCTACAGAGCATAAAGGGACTTTATATTTTGGAACTTCTGATGCTCATTTGTTTTATGCAGTTGACAAAGAAACTGGTTTTGTAAAATGGACGGCGCCTTTGCAAATGAGAGTTTATGGTTCAGGAGTTATCTATAACAACATTATTTATTTTGGAAGTTTTGATGGAAAAATTATAGGGCTAGATATTAAAACAGGAGAAAGGAAATACGAATTTCAAACAGAAAGCAGTAAGAAAAACTACGATTTAATTTACGATAAAAACGGACATTTCAAAAAGAGCTTCCAGCTTTACGGAGACGATTTTAAAGCTTCCGAAAAACAAATTCATTCACTGGGTTCTATTCTTTCAACTCCATTTATAGAAAATGACATCATATATTTTGGTAGCTCTGATGGTACTATTTATGCGGTTAAACTATAATTAATCAGTTTATTTTTAAGATGTCCTTATTAATAAGGCTACTTATAGTTTCATCTACCCCTCCTTTTCCTGAGGTTAAGTTCGGGGGTATTGTCTATTTAAACTTTTAAAAACTTTTTGTTTCTTGAATTGATTTAAAGCTTTATCGGAATAAGTTTTATAGTGGTGAACTTTTGCCAAAAACCAAACAACTAATGACTAACAATTTTTTACTTCCGTTTTACTTTTTTATTTGGTGCATGGTTTATTTATTCATTTTTTTCTTAAGAAGGAGAAAGTGGTTTAGAAAAAGAAACCAGAGAATTATGGCGCTATCAATGATATATTATAGTGTAATCCCAGTGATTTCTATTATTTACCTAGGCAATCAAATGTATTTTACTGATTTAGGATACGGAACTTTAAATCATCATTTAATGTTTGCTAGTGCTGCCTTTTTTCTGTTTATTCTATTAGAAAAAATCCGAGCTAAGTTAATTGATACGAGTCTTTTTTTACATCATTTTTGTTTTGCGATAGCAATCCTATATATAGAAAACTTGTCGTACTATGAATCTTATGTGTTGTGGTTGCTAGTGATGCCTGTGACATCAGTTTTTAATAATATCTTATCCATTATTCAAGGAGATTACAAAACCTATAAAAGATATAAGTACAATTTGATAAGAATTGATTTTTTCGGGTTTGTGGTATCAAGATTGGTGTTTCCAATTATATTTTTTGTCTATTCATTAAATGTAGAATTAGCAAAAAAATCAATTGATATGTATGCCGTTGTTATCTTTTTTGTTTGTCTATTGTCAATTAGTTTAAACCTTTTTTGGTATAAAAAACTTAAAGTTCGATATATCAAAAATAAAAGCCATAAGTCTTATTCCAAATATTCTACACTTGTCGGGTAAGAGATTAAGTTTCATGACTACATATAATTCCTATTTTTGTTAATTATGTTATTTATCTGAGTTTTGGAATAAGTTCAGTAAAAATAAAAAGCTTGGGGAAACGTTTAATTTTAAAGAAATACCAAACTGTAGTAGATTTTAATTGGTAATTTGGGGGTACGTATGATGAATAAAATCTTTTGTGTTTTCTGTTTTTTCGTGATTATATCCAGTCACGCTCAAAACAAATCCGAAGAGTTTCGTTCTAAGAAAATACAAGTACAAGAAAACACTGTTCAAATAGATAGCGTAAGTATCTATCCCGAGGATTTCAAAGTGTTCACTTCTAAAGAGAAAAAGATAATACCTCAAAGCGAATATAAAATCGATTTTGGATTGTCTCAGTTAACCATTGACAAAGAGAAGTACCCGGAAATTATTGTTGAATACTACAGATATCCCGATTTCCTAACAAAAACATATGTGCCTTTTGACAAACGATTAATTGTTGAAAGCACTAAAAATACAGGCAAATTATATAGCGAAACCACCAATAAAAAAGCAAAAGACATTAAGTTGTTTGATGGTCTCGAAACTCAAGGCTTTATTACTCGTGGGCTCACCAGTGGAAACAATCAAAATGCAGTGACCAATTCTACACTCGATTTAACTATTTCAGGAAAACTCTCTGAAAAGGTGGGGATAAGAGCGAATATTTTTGATACGAATTTCCCTTTACAGCAAAGCGGGTATTCGCAGAATATTACTGATTTTGATCGGATATTTGTTGAGTTGTATAGTAAAAATTGGAATCTAAAAGGAGGAGACATTAGCCTATCCAATAAGAATAGCTACTTTTTAAATTTTGACAAACAGGTTTCAGGTATTGAAGTAGGGGCAAAGTTCAATGATAATGTAAGTGCAGGGGCGTCCGGAGCAATTGTTAGAGGAAAGTTTTCCGTGTTCAACTTTGTTGGTGTGGAGGGAAACCAAGGACCGTATAAAATTTTTGGATCGAACAATGAATCGGCAATTATTATGATTGAGGGTAGTGAGCGTGTATTTGTAAATGGAGTTGCTATTGAAAAAGGAGAAAATAAGGATTATATAGTTGATTATAATTTAGCCGAAATTCGATTTAACACTACCTATCCAATTACCAATGATATGCGTATTCGAATAGAATTTCAATATGCTGATAGAAATTATACGCGATTCATTACCTATGGACAATCGGAATATAAAAATGATTCGTTTTCGATATCTGGGTTTTTCTACAATGAAAACGATGCCAAGAATCAACCAGTACAGCAAAGTCTTACAGATGCCCAAAAACAAGTCTTAGCAAATGCAGGAAATGATCCAAGTAAAATGGTAACACCAAGTGCTTTTGCTGATGAGTTCTCGGCTAACAGAATTCAGTATAAAAAAACACTAGTAGGTACTGAAGAAACTTTTGAATACACCACCAATGAAAATGATGAGGTGTATACAGTCACTTTTACAAACGTTGGGCAAAATAGAGGAGATTATGAGGTAGATAAAACGATTGCCATAGGAACAATTTATAAATATGTTGGTGAGAATTTAGGAGCTTTTAGCCCGATTGTTCAATTGATTGCTCCAACGAAATTACAAGTGGCTGTGGTGAATTCTACATACAAACCTTCAAAGAAAACAGAGTTGTCTGCTGAGTTGGCACTTAGTGATAATGATGAGAATTTATTTTCAACAATTGATGATCAGGAAAATAAAAGAGTTGCCGCAAAAGTTGGATGGCAACAACAAATAACTGACAACACATGGAATATTTCGAGTAAGATCAATTATAAGTTCATTCAGAATAATTTTCAAACAGTACAACGTTTTCAAGCGGTCGAATTTAACAGAGATTGGAATTTAGAAAATAGAATTGGAGATCAACATGAGCTAGGGGCAAGATTGACTTTTGATAATAAAAAGAATACGACATTGGCTTACGAGTTTCAGCACCTTTCTTTTTCGAATAACTTTTCAGGAAATAAACATGTTATTCAAACCAACATAAAAAAGGAGAAAACTAATTTTTGGTTAGATGGAAGTTGGTTGAGCAACGCTACGAATTCAAGAAATGATAATTTTTACAGAATAAAATCGAAAGTGATAAGGAGCTTTCGCAAATCGTGGTTAGGAGGATTAGTAAATCTTGAATCGAATTCGCGAAAATTGACAGAAACAAACAATTTCGATGGTTTAAGTCATCGTTTTAATGAAGTTGAAGGATTTTATGGAATAGGAGATTCAACCAAAGTATTTGTGAAAGTAGGAGTAAACTATCGGACAAATGATAGTATAAAGTCAAATGCGTTTACACAGATAAATAACCGAAAAACCTTTTATGTAAATAGCAAACTTATTCAAAACAAAAGAACCAATTTATCGGTTTATGCAAACTACAGAATTACCAATAATAAGTTTCAAGAAAACGAAGAAGCACTTAATTCTAGGATAGCTTATAACCAACGTTTTTTCAATAACTTTTTAACCCTTGGTACTAGTTATGAAACTACTTCAGGAAATATTGCGCGACAAGATTTTGTATACATAAAAACCGAGCCAGGTCAGGGATACTATACTTGGATTGATTATAATAATGATGGAGAGCAACAATTTAATGAGTTTGAAGTGGCGCAGTTTCAAGATCAAGCCACATATTTACGAGTGGCTCTTCCTAATATTCGATTTGTACCAACACAGCGCGTAAAATGGAAACAGTCTGTTACACTGAATCCTCAAATTTGGAAAGCTAAAAAAGGTATGAGTAGGCTGTTATCACATTTTTACAATCAAACCTATGTTACCATTGATAACGAACGATTAAAAGAAGAGGGTAGATTTCATTGGAACCCCTTTCATATGGATGGAGATGAATTGTTAGGGCTCACATTTAACATAAGGAATAACTTTTATTTTAATAGAAGTTTACAAAAGTATAGTTGGACCTATTCTTATGGAAAATCAAGAAACAAACAGCAGTTTTCAATAGGAACTCAAGAAAACAACTCGCTCATTCATCAACTAGAGTTTCAACATAAACTAACCAAATTTTGGTTGTTTGAAGCGCAGGGAGCACTTTCTGAAAATCGATTGCAAACCGAAAATTTAGCCAATAGAAATTATAATATTCAGATTAAAGAAGTACAGCCTAAACTAACCTTTCTATATAATAAAGACCATAAGTTTTCTTTTTTCTATCATTTAAAAGACAAAGAAAATATTGAACAAGATTTTGAAAAGTTACAGCTACAGAAGCTAGGAGTATCATATTTTTTCCTAAGCCCAAAGAAAAATCAACTATCAGCAGATGCCAATATGTTTATCAATAATTTTAACGGGAATGCAAATTCTCCTGTAGGATATCAGATGTTAGAAGGGTTGCAGGTTGGAAGAAACTATACCTGGAACTTACTATGGAACCAAAAGATAACATCGATTTTAAATCTGTCGTTAAATTACTTTGGAA
Source organism: Tenacibaculum xiamenense (assembly GCF_964513065.1). Classification (NCBI taxonomy): domain Bacteria; kingdom Pseudomonadati; phylum Bacteroidota; class Flavobacteriia; order Flavobacteriales; family Flavobacteriaceae; genus Tenacibaculum; species Tenacibaculum xiamenense. The sequence goes on along the minus strand of NZ_CAZEQU010000010.1, from coordinate 209,518 downwards.
GAAAAAGTGAAGGTTCATCCACAATACATTCAGGAACTGTACAATTAAAAGCCATTTTTTAAGTATTTTTGTGGTACAATAATTGCGGAGAATAAGTCTTTAAATAAGATAAAAACAAAATCAAAAATAAAAAAAGTAACAGATGAAAAAACTAATTGTAGCCCTTGTATTATTTGCAGGTACATTTGCAAACGCTCAGCAGGAAGTAAAAATTGATATTGCTGATGGAATTATATTAAAAACCTTAGAACTTTCTTACGAATATTACATTAGCGATCAGTCGTCGGTAGGTTTGTCAGCACTTTTTAATTTTGAGAAGGAAAGTGCCGATTTCAGATATAATGAAGATCAAATGTTTACACCTTATTTTCGTCACTATTTTACAAGTAACAGAAACTGGAATCATTTTGGAGAAATATTCTTAGGCATTAATTCTGGAACAAAGGATTCAAGAGAGTATACAGATGGAGCCATAGGAATTGCTGCGGGTTCAAAATATGTTTCTAACGGAGGTTTAGTAGTTGGTGCTTATGTCGGAATTGGTAGAAACATGTTTACTTCAGATTCTTATGCAGTTGTGCCAAGAGTGGGAGTAAACGTCGGGTATCGATTTAACTAAAATTTAGTTCAAATAAAAAATATAGAAACTCACTTTTAAGTGAGTTTTTTTGTTGGTTGTAAGTGTTCATAAATATTAACCAAAACTAACACGACAAAGGCAGGGATTACCCATCCTAAATGGTGCTGTGCTAATGGTATTGTATTTTTAATTGGCGCTAATGTTTCAGCATCTATAAAAAACTGTAGAAAGTCAGGAATACTAAAAATAAAGGTGATGATTATCACAAGTTTAAAGCTTAATGAACTCGCTAATTTTACCGGTAATACATTTAAAATAATAAGCATAATGGTTATGGGATAAATAAACATTAATGCAGGAATTGCAACAACAATTATTTTATGAACATCAAGCTGTCCCATAGCCACACCTAAAATACATGCCACTAATGCTGTTATAAAATAGGCTCTAGGTGAATTTTTAAACAGCCCCTTAAAATAATCGGCAGTTCCGGTTATAATTCCAACTGCAGTAGTAAAACAGGCTAAGGCAACCAAAACGCTCAATAAAGTCGAACCAATATTGCCTAATGTTTGCATACTCAATGAAGAAAGAACTTCTGCTCTTGTTGCTCCTTTTTTAAAAACTCCGCTAAATAAAGCACCGTTAAAAATTAAGCCAGCGTAAATGATTAACAAGCCTAACCCAGCAATAATTCCTGCTTTGGTAATGAAACGTTGTTTTAGCTTGAATGAAGCATCTTTTTTAAAGTTCATGGAAATTACAAGCACACCTCCTACAACGATAGCACCAATAGCATCAAAAGTTTGATATCCTTCTAAAATACCACTAACCAAAGGTGTTGAAAACTCACTGGCAATCATATTTCCTGGAGGATTGAATATTCCAATAAAAATGATCGCTAGCAAAATAAAAATAATAAGTGGAGTTAAAAACTTACCTAGCAATTCTAATACTTTTGACCTGTTTAAGGTGAAAACAAAGACTAACGAAAAATAAATAAAACTTGTAATTAAAGAATTGATTTCAAAGTATGGTTCAATGGCCATTTCATGTGTTACCGAAGCAGTTCTAGGAGCTGGTAAGGCAACGGAAATAATATAAACCACAATGCAATAAATGGTACTAAAAAGTGGGGCTACTTTTTTACCAAAATCATACATCGTTCCTTGAAGTTTTGCATGAGCTAAAATTCCTAAAAACGGAATAATAACAGCGGTAAGAAAAAAACCTATTGTTACTAAAAACCATGAATCACTCGCACTTTTACCTAAAGAAGGAGGTAGAATAAGATTTCCAGCTCCAAAAAACATTGAAAATAAAGCAAACCCAATTATAAATACTTCTTTAGTTTTGTTCATACGGTAACAAATTTATCTTTGTCCGAATATAGGTTAAAAATGATTGTAAAATATAAGGAATCAGAAGTTTTTTATACTGACCAAGGAAAAGGAAGTGCTGTGGTACTATTGCATGGATTTTTAGAAAATCAGTCTATGTGGAAAGAAGTATCGGAAGCTCTTTTAAAAAGGAATCGTGTTATTACTATTGATTTGCTGGGACATGGAAAAACAGAGAGTATTGGTTATGTACATTCAATGAAAGAAATGGCGCAAGCTATTGAAGTTGTATTGAAAAAACTTCGAATTCGTAAATCCTATTTTATAGGTCATTCAATGGGGGGATATGTTGCATTAGAGTTTGCAAAACTATTTCCTAAAAATATAAAAGGAATTTGTTTGATGAACTCCACTTCACAAGAAGATTCCGAGGAACGAAAAAGAATTCGTAAAGGAGCGAATGAAATAGCAAAGAAAAATCTTTCGAAATTAATTCAAGCTGCAATACCGAATTTGTTTGCTGAAGGTTCAAAGGAAAAATTTTCAGAAGAAATTAAGGAGGTTTTGGAGCAAGCTAAACAAACTTCGGTAAGAGGGTATATGGCTGCTAACGAAGGAATGATGTTGAGAGTAAATAATGAAAGAGTTTTAACGCTAATTGAAAAGAGGGCTATTATTGTAGGTGAGAAGGACCCTGTTTTGAATTATCATGTTGTAGCGGAAGAAGCAAAAAGAACCAAAACGAAACTTATTCAATTTCCAGATGGTCATATGAGCCATATTGAAAATAAAGAAGGTCTAATTGATTTTCTGAAGCAATTTGTAAAATAAATCGATTCAGTCTCGTAATTTTCAAAGAAGCTTTTTAACTTAGCCTAATCACTCCTAAAGAAGATTTTAAATGAACATACATCACATATCTCAAGAAAATTCAATTCTAAACAAATTTTTAGCTGAAATTAGAGATGTTTCTATTCAAAAAGATGCAATGCGCTTTCGTAGGAATATCGAAAGAATTGGTGAAATTTTGGGATATGAGTTAAGTAAAAAATTAAATTATACGGAAATTGTTACAACAACACCATTAGGTAAAAAAGAAATAGCGATTCCTGAAAGCGATTTAGTTTTATGTTCCATTCTTAGAGCTGGACTTCCTTTGCATCAAGGAATTTTAAACTACTTTGATGATGCAGAAAATGCATTTATTTCTGCGTATCGTCATCACCCAACAAATGATGAAAACTTTGAAATAGTTGTTGAATATTTTGCGTCTCCATCTATCGAAAATAAAACTTTATTACTAATTGATCCAATGTTAGCAACAGGGAAATCTTTAGTAGCTGTGCTTGAAGGTGTCTTAAAATATGGTACTCCTAAAAAAATACATATTGTTTCTGTAATTGGCTCGGAAGAGGGTGTGGCTCATGTAAAAGAAAACTTTCCCAAAAATACGGAGCTTTGGATTGCTGCAATTGATAAGGATTTAAATGATAAAGGTTATATTGTTCCTGGTCTTGGTGATGCTGGAGATTTAGCCTTTGGAGCAAAAATGTAACAAGCTGTTTTAAGCAAACACCAATACAAACGAAGAAATCAAGAAAAGCAGAATAAAAATATCGGCTAACCACCTTTTTTTTATTAGCTCAATACCATTTGCAAGAACAACTGAAGTTGGAAACAAAAGGTACATAAACTCTACACCAGTTCGTTCAGGAACCTGCAAAAACACAACTCCAGAAAGAATAAGATGTACTAAAATAAGTATCCAATTTTTCCTGAATTTATTAAGTATGGATAGGGTTCTTGGTGATTTAAGTATGATGGACAAAAATGTAAATATTCCAATAAAAAAGATGGAAAATAGAAAGTTTCTTGAGGAGTATAAGTTGTAGTCAAATACAATTTTCCAAGAAAAAAGACTTGAAAATTGTTCGGTACGATCATACCAAAAACAATAAGCATAATATAAAAAAACAGGAACCAAATAACCTAAAACAGGGATAATTAAGGTTCTATAATTAATTTGATTGTGCAGATATATCGCTATATAAAGTAAGAAAATGAATATAAAAGTATATGGCTCAAGAATAAATGAAATACCTAACCATAATCCAGCATCAAAAAGCTTTTGATACACCTTTTTAGAAGTTTGTATACTATATGCTTTTCTGAAAAGTAATAAGCAGATTAAGTTGGCGTAAAAAATAGAGTTTATCTCAATATACTTTATAAAGAAGCCTATGAGTATGACATAAAAGAGAAAGGCAAAACTGTTGTCAAAAGTGACCTCGTTTTTTAAAATAATAAAGTTGTAAATAGAAAATACAACAACAAACAGAAATACTTCTTTTCCAGCAGAAAAAAATGAAATATTCTTCAAAAATAAGGTGATACCAAAGTAGACTAAAAATAGTAAGAAGAGTACTACAAAATTAACAGGTTTAGATTTGCTGAAAAAATTGGCTAACATCGATTGTTTTATTATTTTTGCAGTCGTAAAGATAATCAAGTTATGTTAGGATTAAATATTTTTAGATTAATTGGAGATTTATTTGGAATGTTATTCAAGCCATTTGAATGGATTCGTCTTACTTTAGCAAAAGGAGATGCTGGATGGTGGACTTCTAACGCTATCAACTGGGTGTTTTTATTAATACTTATCTTATTATTAGGATACTGGATGAGTCAAGCGCTAAAATTTAAGCGTGAAGGAACAGAAGACAGAGCTTAATTCACTTACATTTGGGAAGTAAAAATAAATTAAAACGTTTCAAGGAAAATGAAACGTTTGATAATGTAATTCAGCCTACTAGAGAAGAAGTTGTTTCTGATTTTCAGTACAAAGGAAAGTGGAGTACTTTTTTCAAAAATGATAATCCGATTGTATTGGAATTGGGTTGTGGTAAAGGAGAATACACAATTGCCTTAGCAGAAAAAAATCCTGATAAAAACTTTATCGGAATTGATATAAAAGGGGCTCGTTTTTGGAGAGGAGCAAAAACCGCTATTGAAAACGACATGAATAACGTTGCTTTCATTAGAACTCAAATAGAATTAATAGATTTTATTTTTGCTGAAAATGAAGTTTCTGAAATATGGATCACCTTCCCAGATCCTCAAATAAAATATAAAAGGACAAAACATCGTCTTACCAATTCAGAATTTCTTAAAAAATACCATCATATTTTAACGGCTGAAGGTACTATCAATTTAAAAACAGATAGTGAATTTATGCATGGGTATACACTAGGATTGTTACATGGAGAAAGGCATGAAGTACTGCATGCAAATCACGATGTTTATAAGAACCATTACTCTCCTGAAGAGGTTATTAGTACTCAAACTTTTTACGAAAAACAATATTTAGAGCAAGGAAAGCCAATTACATACGTCAAATTTAGAGTGAAGTATTAACACTCTATAATGATTTTATTGTATTTGTTACTTGGATTTGTAACGGCTTTTTTAGGATACCTTCCTCCAAGTATGCTCAATATTACCGCTAGCAAAATTAGATTGCAAAGAAGTAAAGCTGCTGCAAAACAGTTTGTTTTAGGAGTGGCATTGGTAGTGGCTATTCAATTGTTTATAGCATTGTTAATTGTTTCTTATTTAAAGCAAGTGCCCAGTTTACTGGTAATATTAAAGAAAGTTGCTATTGTCGTTTTCGTTTTAATCTCGTTGGTTTTTATTTATAAAGGACTAAGCAAAAAGGGCTCAAATCACAAAGAAATCAAAAAGAATAGTTTCTTTCTCGGGCTTACTCTCTCTTTAATTAACATGTTTGCTATTCCTTTTTTTATTGTTGGGTATAGTTATTATAATTCTCAAGGATATATTATGAACGATATTGTTTCATTGATTATTTATACTGCAGGAACCGTTTTGGGAGTATATATGGCATTAATAGCATATGTTATCTTAGCAAATAAATACCAATATAAATTGTTGGAAAAGGTAAAATACTTTAACTTATTTATAGGAGGAACCACTGGAGCGGTTGCATGCTATTCTGCCATAATGTTGTATTTTTAGCCTATGGGAGATTCAGATAATTTTTTTGAAAAAGTATATAAAGTAGCCAGGTTAATTCCCTATGGAAGAGTAACTAGTTATGGTGCTATTGCAAAGTATTTAGGTGCAGCACGCTCTGCTAGAATGGTAGGATGGGCAATGAATAATTCTGGGTCTTTAGAGGAAGAAGTTCCGGCTCATAGAGTGGTAAATAGAAAAGGAATATTAACTGGCAAACATCATTTTCAAGGAACAAATTTAATGCAGCAATTACTGGAAAGTGAAGGAATTGAGGTTGTCGATAATCAAATACAAAACTTTAACGAAGTTTTTTGGGATCCGAATACAGAATTATAAACTTATTTTTTATTTGAGGTTTTTTCTCTTAACTCTTTAGTAGTTAAGGTGCTTTTGTCATGGCTCCAACCTGGAGGCTTAGTTAAATATTGTAAAGCGGTTTTAAAGCTATTACTTTTTCGAACACGTTTCAGCATGTTTTTCCATTCATGAAATTCGACATCGATTAAATTATATGTTTTAATATTAGAAGACAATCCGTAAGTAGGTCGTTCTTCTTCAGCTTGGAAGGTTCCAAATATTCTATCCCAAATAATTAATACTCCAGCATGATTTTTATCCAAATACTTTAAATCGGAACCATGATGAACTCTGTGGTGGGAGGGGGTATTGAAAACAAACTCAAACCACGCAGGAAGCTTGTTAATTTTTTCGGTGTGAATCCAATATTGATAAATAAAATTCAATGTTTTAACCGCAAATACTTGTAACGGATGAAAACCTAATAAAGGTAGCCAAAACCAAAATAAGAAATGTCCAGTAACATCATAAGTCCAAGTTTTTCTTACGGCAGTTGAAAGATTAAATTTTTCAGAAGAATGATGTACTACATGACTTGCCCAGTAAAAAGAAACAGTATGCGCTATTCTGTGTCCCCAATAAAAGGTAAAATCATCTAAAAAGAAAAGAATAGTCCAACTTAGCCAATGGGTGTAGTCAATCTTAAAAAAGCTGAAGCTATCGTATATCCAGAAAAAGATAATAAGTTTTATTGATTTTGTTAATAAGCTTATTCCGAAAAATATAATTCCGGTACTTATACTAGTTAATGAATCTTGTTTTTTATGCGTTTGTTTTTTGTCTTTATATCCTAAGTAAATTTCAATAAAAAGTAGTAAAATAAAAAAGGGAATAGCAAAAGGATAAGCAAAAGTGTTTATTTGATTTATAAGTTCCATCGCTAGTTAAGATATAAAAAAAATATGCAACTTGTTTTCGGCCAAAACTTAAAGCCAAAATAAGCGTTATAAATAAGAGTAATTAACCAATAAATATTACCAATGTAAAGACTTTAAAGTCTAAGTGTTATAGCGTATCTTTGTAAACTATAAGAATGTATTAAAAATTAGTGTAGGACTAGTTATATAAAGCGAATAGCAGAAATGAGTTTTAAGAAACAAGATATATACAAAGCGTTAGAAACAATAACAGCTCCAGGTGAGGGAAAAAGTTTAGTTGAAAACGAAAACATAAAGAATGTCGTTGTGTTTGGTGAAGAGGTTGTGGTTGATGTAACCATTAGCAACCCTACTCTACAAGCAAAGAAAAAGGTAGAGGTTGAAATTATAAAAGCTATTCATGAGCATGTTAATCAAAAGCTTGAGGTAAAAGTTAACGTAAAAGTTGAGGTTGAAACAAAAGAAGACCCAACTCAAATTAGAGGAAAAGAAATTCCAAATATTAAAAATATAATTGCAATAGCTTCTGGAAAAGGAGGTGTAGGAAAATCTACAATTACCTCTAATGTAGCTGTTTCTTTAGCAAAAATGGGCTTTAAGGTTGGAGTTTTAGATGCCGATGTTTATGGACCGTCGCAACATTTAATGTTTGATGTAGAACAAGAGAAGCCTTTGGCTACAAACGTTAATGGACGCTCAAAAATGAAACCTGTAGAGAACTATGGTGTAAAACTATTATCATTAGGTTTCTTTACTAGCCCAAATCAGGCGGTTATATGGAGAGGACCAATGGCCTCAAAAGCATTAAAACAATTAATATTTGATGCAGATTGGGGAGAGTTGGATTTCTTGTTAATCGATTTACCTCCAGGAACGGGAGATGTTCACTTATCAATTGTTCAAGCAGTGCCAATTAACGGAGCTGTTGTTGTAAGTACACCTCAAAATATAGCTTTAGCAGATGCTAAAAAAGGAGTAGCAATGTTCCAACAAGAAAGTATTAACGTTCCTGTATTAGGAATTGTTGAAAACATGGCGTATTTTACACCTGAAGAACTACCAAATAACAAATATTACATTTTTGGACAAGGTGGAGCGAAAGATTTGGCAGAAGATATTGAAACTAGCTTTTTAGGAGAAATTCCATTAGTTCAAAGTATTAGAGAAGCAGGTGATGTTGGACACCCTGTAGCATTACAGGAAAATACTCCTTTATCAAATGCTTTTGAAAGTGTTACTAAGGAAATGGTTTCTCAATTATTAAAAAGAAATGCAAACCTTCCACCAACGGAAGTTGTAAGAATTACAACAATGAGTGGTTGTAGTACGAAATAAAGTGTATTTTTATAGAGAAAATATTAGTAGAAAATTTGTTTAACTAAAAACTCAAATACCCGGTTTGAGTTGCTTCTCTAAGGAGAAGGTTAAGTGGGGGTGTTATGGCATCAGCGGAAACGAAAAACAACGTAGAGAAAGCTTTAGAAGAAATTCGTCCTTTTTTAGTAAGTGACGGTGGAAACATCAAACTTCTATCTATTGAGGAAGACACAGTGAAAGTACAGTTAGAAGGAGCATGCAGTGGTTGTTCAGTAAACCAAATGACATTGAAAAATGGGGTGGAGGCAACCATTAAAAAATATGCTCCAGAAATAAAAGAAGTAATAAACGTAGCTTAACTGCTTTCTTTGCTTTCTGAAAAGATATTCTTCTATTCTAAAATTAGAAAAATATCGTTTGAAAAGAATAGATTAGTCAATACAGGTTGTAATATAAGTATTTGTTTTTGCTGTATTGAACTGGCAGTTGCATGGGCTATTGCTAATAAAAAATATTCCTGTCTTAATTTTTTAAGACAGGAATCTCAGTATAAAAAAGAATATTTTAGTACAACAAATGATTAAAACAGATATATTAATTATCGGTGCCGGTCCTACTGGATTATTCACCGTTTTTGAAGCAGGATTACTTAAATTACGTTGCCATCTTATTGATGCTTTACCACAACCAGGAGGGCAATGTTCCGAGATTTATCCTAAAAAACCTATTTACGATATACCAGCTTATCCAGAAATTTTAGCCGGAGATTTAACGGATAAATTAATGGAACAAATTAAGCAATTTGAACCTGGTTTTACTCTTGGTGAAAGAGCTGATACTGTTGAAAAGCAGGAAGATGGAACGTTTATCGTAACAACTAATAAAGGTACAAAACATCAAGCTCCTGTTGTAGCCATAGCAGGTGGTTTGGGTAGTTTTGAGCCAAGAAAACCTCCAATTCCAAATATTGCAGATTTCGAAGACAAAGGAGTTGAATACATGATTAAAGAACCAGAATTATATCGAGATAAAGATGTAGTAATTGCCGGAGGAGGAGATTCCGCATTAGACTGGTCAATCTTTTTAACAGATGTGGCAAAATCAGTAACCTTAATTCACCGTAGAAATGAGTTCAGAGGTGCTTTAGATTCTGTTGATAAAGTTCAAGAGTTGAAGAACGAAGGAAAAATAAACTTAATAACTCCAGCTGAAGTTAAAGGAATTGTCGGAGATGGTAAAGTTGAAGGAGCGTTGGTAGAACAAAAAGATAAAGAGCCTTTTACAATAAAAACTGATCACTTTATTCCTTTATTTGGTTTGGCTCCTAAGTTAGGACCTATTGCAAATTGGGGATTAGAAATTGAAAAGAATGCAATAAAGGTGAATAACGCTTTAGATTACCAGACTAATGTTCCTGGTATTTATGCTATTGGTGATGTAAACACATACCCTGGTAAATTAAAGTTGATTTTATGTGGATTCCATGAAGCAACATTAATGTGTCAGAGTGCTTATCAACGTATACACCCAGACAAAAAATATGTAATGAAGTATACTACTGTAGGTGGAGTTGAAGGTTTTGATGGAACTAAAAAAGAGGCTCCAAAGGCTGTTGTTAAAGCAATCAACTAAAAAAAATTGAACAGGTATTCAAGGTTTTAATTTTAATAATTATATTAAGACCAGCTAATTAATAAAATTTAAACCCGTGAATATCTTAGATTATGTAGCACAATTGTCGCAAGACAAATTATTGTACTTTGCTTTACCTCTTTTTTTTATTTGTATACTGGTAGAGTATCAATTTGCAAAAGAAAAGTACTATGGCAAAGATACTGGAGTATCGCTTTTAATGATGCTTTTTTCTGGAATTGTAGAGTTTATTCCGAAAGTTTTGGCATTTGTCGCATTTTTCTATTTACATGAAATAAGCCCACTCAAAGATGTTGTTCAACGTCAATGGTGGGCTTGGTTATTATTATTTTTTGCTGATGATATTTCGTATTATTGGTTTCATCGATTGAACCATGAAGTACGACTACTATGGGCAGGTCATGTTTCACATCATTCTTCTATATATATGAATCTTGGAACTGCACTGCGACAAGGAGTAGGAGAGCGAATTCATAAGTTCTTTTTTTGGATTTGGATTCCATTATTAGGAATTGACCCATTAATGATTTTTACCATGATGGGAGTTAGTTTAATTTATCAATTTTTTGTTCATACGGAGTTAATTGACAAGCTTCCGAAAATAATTGAGTTTATATTTAATACACCTTCTCATCACCGTGTTCATCACGCTTCAAATATTAGATATTTAGATTGCAATCATGCAGGAGTATTGATTATTTGGGATCGGTTATTTGGTACTTTCTCTGAAGAAATAAAGGAACTGGATAAGCCTGTTTATGGACTTACTGTTAATATTGAAACTTTCAATCCAATGAAGGTGGCTACTCATGAATATACTGCTATTTGGAAAGATGTTCAGCGAGCGGATAAGTGGAGTGATAAACTTAACTACATTTTTAATTCACCAGGGTGGAGTCATGATGGAGAAGATAAAAGAGCAAAGGTTTTAAGAAAAAAATTAAAAGAACAAGAAAATACTATATAAACGTAATTACTATGGAATATTTTGCTAGAAACATGGATGTATTAATCTTAGCCGTTTTGGTACTGTTAACTTATTATTTGAAGTATCTTGAATATCCACAAAAAAGAAAAGAGCTCTATAAACACGCATTAAAACAACCTGTTTTTACAAGTTCAAGTGACTTTTTGAGGTTCGAAATCATAAAATTGCAGTTTAAGGATAAAACTCCTGCTACTTGGTTAAGAGTTTTAGCCATTATTTTGATTATTTTTGTCGCCATAATTCCTTTAGAGCAACTTTTTTAAAACAGCATATATTAGCAATATATCATGGATAATCAAGATATCACAATTAAAATAACAGATAGAGATGGTGTTACTCACGAGGTAATAGCACCTACCGACATGGCAATGAATTTAATGGAAGTGGTTCGTTCATACGAACTAGCACCTGAAGGAACCATCGGAATTTGCGGTGGAATGGCAATGTGTGCCTCTTGTCAATGTTATGTGAACTCTGACCATGAACTGCCTGAAATGACTGATGATGAAGATGCAATGCTTGCTGAAGCTTTTGATGTTCAAGATAATAGTCGTTTAGGATGTCAAATTCAAATGACTCCAGAATTGGATGGATTAGAAGTTGAACTGGCTCCAGAGAGCTAAGCAAAATTGAAGACGAATGTCTACACGTGCATATACTCCAGAAGAAATTGTACAACAAACTTTAAATTCTAGCGTAAAGAAGGTTAAAAAGCCTTTTATCATTAGTTTTTTATTAGGAATATTAGCTGGTGCCTTTATTGGACTAGGGGCTTTGTTTTATACTATTGTTAAATCAGATGAAACCTTCAGTTTCGCAACGAAACAAATCTTTGGAGGGTTCGTTTTTTCATTGGGACTGATTTTAGTAGTTGTAGCTGGTGCCGAGCTTTTTACGGGTAATAATTTAATTGCAATTGCTTGGGCAGAGAAAAGGGTTACCACAAAGCAAATGATTCGAAATTGGGTGATCATTTTTTTTAGTAATATGATCGGAGCATTAAGTTTGGTATTCATGATTTACCTCTCAGGGCATTTTGAAATGAATAACGGGACTATAGCAAAAGCTTATGTGAAAATGGCTGAAGCAAAATGTTCATTGCCTTTTACTACCGCTTTTTTTAGAGGTTTGTTATGCAATATTTTAGTTTGTCTAGGGGTTTGGATGGCTATGGGAGGAAAAACTGTTACAGATAAAATTTTAGCAATTGTTTTTCCAATAACTTTATTTGTCGCAGCAGGATTTGAACATAGTATTGCCAACTTGTTTATAATTCCAATGGGATTATTACTTCAAAACTCTTATGAAATAGATATACTAACAAAAGAATTAAGCATTTCAGGGATGTTGAATAACTTAATTCCTGTTTTATTAGGAAATGTTGTAGGGGGAAGTATTTTGGTAGGATTAATGTATCATTTCATTTTTTTAAAAACAAAAAAGCATACTGATTCCTAATATAAGGAATCAATATACTAAACAATGAAAAAACTTATTTGAGTAGACCCTACTCAATACTATTGGTTAAAGCAATAAGGGTTTTTTAATGGTCTTCACGCTACTATAATATTCATAGTGGTATTGTTACGGGTACGGCATTTATTTTACACCAATTCTATGTTGTTTATGTTGATAGAGCTTTTTCATTAGGAATTATAAAAGCTGTTACCTAAAATGGATTTGTACTACTTCATATCTATTTAATTTTGATGTTTTTTAGAAGTTTTTCTTTTTCTTTTTCTGCTGAACCAAAAGATAAATCCAGTAACAGGTAAACTGGTACAGATTAACCCAGATAAAAACGTAATAATTTTACCAGTCATTCCCATCCAGAAACCGCAATGAAGATCAAAAATTGTTTGTTCAATGACTTCGTGTTTAGCTATTTTCTCTGGCATTTCTAAGGGATATCCAGTATAGCCGTTTATTAAAATGGCATGACCATTTTTCCATGTTTTTAAACCTATCTCCTCGGCTGCTACACCAAAATAATAGGGTTTTGTCTCTTTTGAAAAAGGAAATCCTATTCTAACTTGATTGGAAGTTGGGTTTAATAGGTATAAATTATTAACAATGGTATTTAGTGAAACTAATTGCTTTCCTTCTTCAAATTTTGGATAGTATTTCTCAGCCAATTCATGTCCATTAGGAGTGCCACCAAAAACTTCTTGAGTTACATCATTTAATATTTTAAAAGACATAATTAAGCCTGTAACTGTTATTAATAGCGCGGGTATTAACACATAAAAGCCAAGTACTTTGTGTAAATCGTATACTTTACGTTTCCATTTAGTTCCTTTTTTTATGGTAAAAGAGGCTTGTTTTGATTTTTTATTCCACCTTTTCGGAAACCATAAAATCAAACCAGTTATTAGCTCAAAAAAGAAAATAATTGTGGATATTCCTACAATTGTTTGTCCTGTTTTGTTTAATAAAATTTGAGAATGAATCTTTGCAGCAATATAGAAGAACACCCAATAAGACCTAGAATCCTTTATAAACTCACCTGTATACGGGTTTGCATAAGTGAAGGTAAAGTCCTTTAGTTTTTTATGAGAAGCAATTCTAAAACTTCTGTTAGAGTCTTTATAATCGTCAAAATAAAAGAGTTCCCTTTCGGGGTATTTTTCATTGAAATTATTTAGTAACTCCTCAAACGACTTCTTGTTTGTAGTACCATCATACTGGACATATTTTGCTTCCCCAGCACTGATACTTATAACTTCATCACAAAACACAAATAGTGTTCCTGATAAAGAAACAATAAAAACAATTAAACCTGAAGTTATCCCCAACCATTCATGTATTGAACGAGAAATTTTTTTGAAATTTTTCATATGCAGACTATTGCCGCAAAATTATTTCAGTTGCTCAATCAAATCATAACGTAAAAGGAATTATTAACAACGTAAATGGTTGGGGTTAATGATATAATTTTTTAATTAAAAGAGCCTTCTTCTTGCAATTGATTTAACCACTCTTTTACACGGTCTTGCGTTAATTCTGGCTGGTTATCTTCGTCAATAGCGAGTCCGTAAAATAAATCTTTACCTTCTATTTCAGCTTTTGATTCGGTGAAATCGTAACCTTCAATAGGCCAGTGCCCAATGATTTTTCCTCCATTTTCAAGTACTACCTCCGCGAGCATGCCTACACCATCGATAAAAAACTCACCATAGCCATATTGATCTCCTAAACCAAAAAGAGCAACAGTTTTACCGGTGAAATCAATAGTTTTAAATTCATCGAAATAACTTTCCCAGTCACTTTGAAGATCTCCGTCATACCAAGTAGATAAACCAAGTATTAAAAAATCGAACTCCTCAAAGTCAGTCACTGAGGCATTGCTTACCTCGATAACCTTTATTTCAGTATTGCTCCACTCATCGACAATATTGTGAGTGATTTCTTCGGTCATTCCTGTATCTGATCCGTAAATTAATCCTATTGTTTTGCTCATAATCTATGTTTTAAAATAGCTATTGTAAAATCTCTGTCAACTAGTGTGTTTGTTTTAGTTTTAACTTTTTCTGTTTGGTGAATTAATTCACTAATTGTTAAAGGTGAGTTTTTTAGCAATAGCTCCAAATCTGTTGTATTGTATAATCTAAATTTATCTCCTACGAAAGGAAGTTTTTGCATGAAACCTTTTTGAGCAAAGGTTACGATGCAAATACCATTTTCAGAAAGCACCCTTGAAATTTCTTTTAAAAACTCAATAGGGTTTTTCCAGAAATACAAAGTGTTTACCGTAAATATTTTATGAATGGATTTATCTTCAATAGGAATCTTTTTTCCATCATATAATTTGAAGGAAACCTCAGAAGATAATTCTTTACCACGAATTTGTTTTTCAGCTTCAAGTTTCATGGTTTCAGAAATTTCTAAACCTGTGTAGCTCAGCTTCTCAGCTTTTTCTAGTAAATAATTGAGATGACCACAATTACCATGTCCAAGCTCCAGAACCACATCGTTATTAACGAGTTGGAGCGCATCGATTGACGATTTTGTCATACCAATGTTTGTGTCATTCATTAAAGTTGCCGTTTCTATTCCTTTATTTCCGGTTGGGCAACTTAATTGATTTTCCAATTCTTGAAGTTCTTCCTTTGTAAGTTCCATAGTTCACTTATGGTATTAAATTAATTCTTACGCCATTGATTAATATTCTTAATTAAGAATATACTCGCAATAACCAATAACAGTAAAATCAAAATTTCAGATATGTTAGAAGCCTCATAAATAATCGCGGTAATAACATGGTAAACGTTAAATAATCCAACGATTATTGCCCATACATAAGAGATTTGTATAAACCACTTCTTAGAAATTTCTAAACTTAATAATCCAAAAGTTAATGCTAGTCCTTCCATTAAAATTCTCCACTGATGCGCCCAAAAAGGTGTTTCTCCAGTGCTACCTTCAATTAAAACGGATTCTTTGAAATATATCAGAGCGAGTCCGTAAACATGATGTAGAATAAATCCAATGGCAATAAATATCCATAAAAGAGAAATTTTAGTTCTCATAGGTATGTAGTTTTTATCGTTAATTAAAGTTTCATCTTGAGGGATTTGCTTTTTTAGGGCCTCTTCCTCTTTTAAAGCCTTTAGGTTTTTATAATCAATTGGAGCAAAAGTAAAGGCACTTTTCTCCTTGATACTTGGTTTTATTTTAAAGTAAATAATAAGAGCAAGTGAAGAAATAACAATCCAAATCAAGTCGATAAACAAAATATCGAACTGGTTGTTCATATAGGTATTCCAAATCCAATTACCAGAAATGATACCATTACTTATAGGGACTAATAAACCAAAAATACCGCCTAATAATAATGTTGATTTGTTTGTAAAGTAATTGTCTCTTTTAAACCTGTAAAACAGGGTAAATAATAACCAAGTAATAAAATAGAAATAGTAAATAGCATTTTGTTTATCTGCAAAATATCCATTAGAGAGTTTCACAAATAAAAAAGCTAATGCCGTAACGGGAAGTAGAGATAGGCATATGGCAAGATAAATATGACCGACTTTAGCGGTATACAAACGTTGTGCTAAGCTCATACTTTTTTTATTACGAGCTTCTATCCAAATAAGTACTCCAGTAATAATGACGAAACAGGTTATAAAGGCAAGAATAAAGTAGATTATTCTCAATGAAGTACCACCAAAATCTGCAAAGTGTAACCTGCTTACAACACGTTGAATGTCTTCCGCATAATTTAAACGATTTGGGTTTTTAATAGCATCTATTTTACCTGAGTTTACATCATAAGTAACCCTTCCTGTTCCAATAAAACGATCGTGACTTTCTAACTCACCAATCATTATATATTTCATATTAACGCCACCATAGTTTTTAATGTAGGCATTTGTTAAGTGAAAGTTGCCCCATTCGTCAATTGTTTTCTTAGCGAAACTGTTAAAACTAGGAACTTCTTGGTCTGATGGAGCAATCCATTCATAGCTTTTTCGTTCTGGGCGTAAGTGGTCCATTAATTTGACTTGGTCACCATTGTATAAGAAATTGGCGGGCAATAACACAAGAATTCCAATACCGAAATAAGCTCCTGTAACTGCGAAAATAAATTGAAAGGGTAATCCAATAACACCTAAAGCAGTGTGAGCATCTGTCCAAACTTTCTTTAAGATTGCTTTTGGATTAAAGGTGAAAAAATTTGGAATTATTTTCTTCCAATGAACAATAATACCAGTTACAATAGCAAATAAAAAGAAAAAAGAAACAAGGCCAGCTAGGTAAATACCTATGGTTGGTAATTGCTGGAAAAAATGAAGGCGAAAAAGAAACTCTCCCAAACTATATTGCTCAAGATAAGATTCAGTTTCAACAGTATTTATATTTACATAAAAATAATTTGGCTGTTTACCTTTTTCGGAAGCTAGTGAATCTTTACTCGCTCCCATAGATAAGTACATTTTATCCGACTTTTCACCTAGAATTAGTCTTAAGTCTCTTCCATGCAGCTCGTATCGATTATTTAAGCTGTCAAGTATCTTATCAAAGTTAATGTCGTTTCTCTTGGTATAGCTAATAGGATTGCCTTCCTCCCAAACTTGAATTTCTTCTTTAAAAAGAGAGAAAGCTCCAGCGAAAAAAATTACATATAATGCAATGCTTATCACAATACCACTAATGGTATGTGTGTTAAAAAATACGTTGTAATTTCTTGCACTCATTATATAAACGGGTTGGCTTTATTTGCAATAAAGTATAAGGCATAGAGTAGAATAATAGATACTCCATAAATACCCCAAGCTTTCCAGCCATTTTTAAACAAATAGGGTACAATTAGTAAAATGCACCAAACAATAAATAGTGTAAAAATGGAAGTAATAAGAACTTCATTATGTAAAGGAACCCAGATAGCAAGTATCATATGTAGTATGGCTGTAATAATATAACCGCCTAATATCCCAGCGGAAATTTTAGCGAATTGTTGCCATGGTGATTTGGTTAAGAATTTTTGATTAGCAGGCATAGTTAAAGTAGATTTTCTAAGATTAAACAAATGGCGAAAATGAAGGATATGTCAATAAGGGTTATTTTTTTTGTTGGAACCAATACAATTAATAAACTGAGTAATGTCATAGTAATAAGAATCCATATTAAAATACCAGAAGTTCGCCCAAATAGAGAAATGGCTATAAACAACGAAACCATAAGATTAATTAATCCTATGATTTTTGAAAGACTTCGATTGTTTTGCATCCAACTTTCAACATGTGTTTTTTGTGGCACAAATGTTTTTTGCGAAGTGCTATAAATTGCATAACATCCAATAAGAGTAATTATAATAAGTAGGTTTATCATTTTGTTAGTAATAGTAAAATGACTCCGAATATGAATATTCGGAGTCCGATTTTTGTTAAAACTTGTAGGTAAGTGTACCTAAGAAGGCGCGAGAAGCTTGCGCATTTACAGTACTCCAACCTTTATAATAAACTTCGTCTGTTAAATTGTTTACTTTTAATCCGATTCTGAATTTTTCAGCGTCGTAATATGCTCCAGCATTAAAAACGGTATAGCTAGGAAGTGTAAATTGTCCAGTAATAGCGTTATTAATGGTATGATGTTCTGATGCTCCATTGAAACCAGCACCCAACCCAAGATTTTCTAAGAAGCTTCCTTCTTGGAATTTATAGTCAGCCCAAAAATTGTATACGGTTTGAGGACCCGCTTCTTCTGGTCTTCTATTTAATAATTCAGTAACAGATCTTCCAGCAATTTCACTAGTAGGATCCGTTATTTGACTATCATTATAAGAATAAGATGCTCTTAAGTTAAGACCATTTAAAGGGTTTGCGTTTACTTCAAACTCTACTCCTTTACTTACTATTTCTTTTAAATCTATCTGATTTACTAATAGAATAGCTTGTGGGTCAGTTGTTGTTCTATTATTTACAGTTATATGATAATAACTTGCGCCAAGGTTTAATTTTCCATTAAATAAGTTGGTTTTAACTCCCCCTTCAAATTGGTTTGCTTTAACAGGTTGGAAATTGGTAGTACTTCCATCAACATTGATAACTGGGTCAACATTTATAAATCCTGTTTGATAGTTTGAGAAAAGCGATAATTTTCTTGGTATCGCTTGGTATACAAATCCAACTTGTGGAGATAATGTAGTTTTAGAATAATCATCATCTGGCGTTGCTTCGTTACCATTTTGTTCAAAGTGATCTAAACGTAAACCTAAGTTTACCGTTAAGTCTTTTGTAACATTTAATACATCAGAAACATACGCTGCGTAGGTTTTTGAGTTTGTTCTTACACTATTTACTGGAATTTGTCCGAAAACTTGTTCTAAATTCTCAGTAGAAGGAGAATATGTAGCACCCGGTGTAAAGCTAGACGGAATAACATTTCCTTGTGCGCTGATGAAAGCATCGAAATAAGGGAATGCGTTAAAACCAGCTGCGATTTGTTGTCCAGTTGCGTTTAACGTAGGAACAGCATTATCTGGAATTAAAGGGAATACTGATTGTGGATCAGCAAAGAACCCTAACAATTGAGGAAAATTAGATGTTGTAGTTACTACTGGATTTCCAGTTTGTACTCTTGAATGCTGAGATCTGCTTACGAAGTCTAAACCAACAACCAATCTATTTCTTAACTCACCAACTTTAAAATCTCCAATAAAGTTTTGTTGGAAATTATAATTTGAAGCATTCGCATCGCGTTTATCGAAAATACGAGTAAACGCTTCAGTTTGTAACAACCCATTTGCCTCTGTTAACATTGGTTGAACAAGTGGTGTTAAAATAGGAGATAATGTTTGAAGATTTGGATCAGTAAGTAAACTGTTTAATCGAAGAAAAGCTAATGCACCACCATCAATTAGGTATTGGTAATATCCTTTTGCTTCAGAATAACTACTTGCAAAAATAGATTGAGAAGTCCATTGATCTGAAATTTTATAATCAATAATAGTTCTTGTATTAAATGTTGGACTTGTTAAATGAATATCGTTTGATGTAAATGATTTTTTAGGATCAATATTTAACTCGTCAGTATTCTTAGCTAATAAAGGAACTCCTCTTCTTAAGAATAACATTGATGGATTCGTTTGTTTTGTTCTTGCATATTCAAGACCAAAAGAAACATTTAACTTATTATTTACTCTATATGAAATCGAAGGCGCTACGAAAAATGTATTTCTAAATCCAGCATCCTGAAAACTATCTTGGGTCAAATATGAGGTGTTTAATCTGAAATAAGGACCACCTTTGCCTCCTAATGGAGTATTAATATCCGCAGAAACTCTATGTGTTCCAAATGAACCAGTCGTGTAAGAAACACTTCCACCAAATCCTTCATAAGGTTTCTTTGTAACTACATTAATAAGCCCTCCTAATGAAGTTGCTGTACTTCCAAATAATGTTGCAGAAGGCCCTTTAACTACTTCAATTCTTTCGATATAAGAAGGGTCAACAGCACTTAATGTAAAACCAGGCATACCGTCAACAAGTTGAGGCTGTGTAGCAAAACCACGTGAAGCGAAATAACCAGTTCCTTCTCCAGGTGCACGTCCAGTAGCTTCCCATAATTTGCTAATTCCAGTAGCATTATTTAAAGCATCGTCAATATTAGTTACAACTTGAGAGTCTAAAAGCTCAGAAGTAACTGTAGTATAAACTTGAGAGTTTTCAAGGTCTTTCAAAGGTAATTTTGAAACGTATGCAGTTTTTTTACGTGAAAACTGATTGTTTCTACCAACGACTTGAACCTCTTGCAGTATTTCATTTCCTTCGTATAATACTACTTTTAAGTTACTAGAAGGAGCTGTAACTGAAAGAGTTTTAGTTTTAAAACCAACATATGAAATTTCGATTTCTTGTGATCCATTTGGCACATTTTTAATTTCAAAATAACCATCAATATTGGTTTGTGTTCCAAGCTTAGTTCCTAAAATTGAAACATTAACCCCCGGTATAGGGTCGTTGTTGTTGTCAACAACTGTACCTCCAATTTCCCCCTGCTGAGCTACAGTATTAGCCATTATTAATAAAAAAGTAATGGCGTTTAAAAGTCCTTTCATTTTATTTATTTAGATTTAATAAATGATTAAGTCTACAAAAATACTTTATGACGAGGTAAAAACAAAGTTTGTTTAGATTAAATTTAAATAAAGAAAATGTTTTGTTTTGATTGCCTGACTTTTAGGTGCGAATATGTAAGTCACTTTTGATAGAGATTATTGCTTTTTAAAAGTTTGCTCTATTTCTAGTATAGAAAAACCCCAGAAGAAATATTCTGGGGTCTGCTATTTAACGAGTTTTATTAGATCAATAAATGGTTAATTAGAATTTATAGGTTAAGGTTCCTAGAAGAACTCTTGGTGCCTGAGGAGTTAATGTACTCCAACCTCTATAGTATTCTTTATCAGTTAAATTATTTGCTTTAAGACTAACTCTTACTTTTTCAACTTCATAATAAACTGAGGCATTAAAAATTGTATAGGCTGGTAAATCGAAACCACCAGATGCAGGATAATCTATCATGGTATCATAATCACTTACTCCATTAAACCCGAAACCTAAACCAAAGTTTTTTGCAATTCCATGTTTAAATTTATAGTCACTCCAGAAGTTATACGATGTAGTTGGACCAGCTTCTGCAATTCTTCTTCCAATCAAATCAGGTCTTGATGCTGATTCTAAAAGTTTGTTATCGTTATAACTGAAACCTCCTCTAAGGTTTAAACCATCAACAGGGTTTGCGCTTACTTCTAACTCAATACCTTTACTATTTATTTTTCCATCTTGTTGCTTGTTAGCACCAAAACCCATAACCTTATTATCAACAGTAATGTCGTAATAACTAACACTTGTTTCTAATTTGTTGTTGAATAAGTTTGTTTTTACTCCAAACTCAAACTGGTTTGCTTGTTCTAATTCGAACGATTGAATTCTTGTTCCTGCAGATGGATTTGAAATATCGATTGGAACAATTTCTGGATTAACATAAGTAAAACCGTTTTGGTAGTTAGCAAAAACAGATAATTTGTTTAAGATAGGTTGGTAAACAACTCCGAATTTTGGAGAGAAGGTAGATTCAACATATTCTTTGTCGTCATCAGAAGGATCATTAGCGTCTCCTTTATAGTTAAATCTGTCGAAACGAACTCCTGCCATGAACGATAACTCTGGTAATACGTTTACAACATCAGAGATATATCCACTTAATATATTTTGATTAATATCTGTATCGATGTTTGCAACACCGCTTAAAAGTGTATTAACATTAGCGGCACTAGCAGGTAAACCACTTAATAAATCTCCTTGAGGAGAATTTACATTGATTAAAGCCCACCCTGAACTTCTGTCTAATGTTTGAGATTCTAAATAATCTAATCCAATAACAACTCTGTTACGAACCGTTCCGATTTTGAAATCACCAGAGAAATTTTGTTGTAAGTTAAATGTATTCGTTTCAGAATCTGATCTTTGAGCATTCAAACTAAAAGCAGGTAAAACTCTAGGATTTGTTGGAACTGACCAATCGGCTAGATTCCATAGGTATGTATAAATTCCATCTGATTTTGCATTACCTCCAGCAACAACCGTTTGAGAAGACCATTTGTCTGAAATTTTATAAGCAATTTCACCTCTATAGTTTTGAGTTGGGTTTTTTATAGAAATATCATTGTTAGTTAATGATTTTTCTCGATCGTAATTAAGTTCCTCGATATTGCTAAAAGGCAATTGTGCTGATCTATTAAAGAACAAAAATGTTTGGTTTGTTTGGTCAGTTGAAGATAACTCATAGTTGAAGTTAAGAGTTAATCTATCATTTACCTTGTATGATAAAGCTGGAGCTAAGAACAATGCTTTTCTAAATCCAGCATCTTGAAAACTGTCTTCAGTTTGGTATCCAGCGTTAAAACGTAATGATATGTTTTCATTACTTTCTAAGTTGGTATTGAAGTCTACAGTAACTTTACTGAATCCGAAAGAACCAGCTCCAACAGTGATATTTCCTCCAGTACCTTTATAAGGCTTTTTAGTTACTATATTAATCAAACCACCGTATGATGTAACTGTGCTTCCGAATAATGTTGCAGAAGGTCCTTTTACTACTTCGATACGCTCAACATTATCTGGATTAATAAATCCATTAGTTATTCCTGGTACACCGTTTACTAATTGCGGTTGAACAGAAAACCCTCTAATTGAGTAAAAACCCGCTCCATCGCCACCTCTACCAGTTGAAGACCATAATTTTTCAACACCTGTTGTGTTCTTTAAGGCTTCTTCAAAACTTACTACTGATTGAGATATTAAAAGTTGGTTTGTTACGGTACTATATACTTGAGAGTTTTCAATATTTTTTAAAGGTAACTTTGCAACATAAGCTGTTTGTTTACGAGAGAATTTGTTTTTTCGATCAGTATCAATTACGACTTCATTTAAGATTTCATTTCCTTCATATAGAGTAATTCTTAAGTTTTCTGATTTGTTAACAGGTATTACTTTGGTTTTAAACCCTATTGAAGAAATAATTAATTCTACATTTTCAAAAGATGTAATAGTTAATTCAAAATTACCGTCTATATCGGTTTGAGTTCCTTTGGAAGTGTTTTTAACGAGTACATTGGCACCCACTACAGGTAGGTCGTTGTTATCAACAATTACCCCACTTACTTGCCCCCCTTGAGCAACGGATTTTGCTATTACTAAAAAAAATAGAATAGCAGAAATTGTTCCTTTCATTTTATTTAGATTAATTTAAAATTAACCGCAAAACTATTTCAATATCTTTTAACGGCAAAATTTATTTAGAATAAATTTAAATAATAATATTACCGATCATTGTTTCTGGCTAGATCACTGTTGTTTAGAGTGGTTTTAAATAAAAAACTGTGATCTATTGATGCTGAATTGCTTAAGAAAACATTGAATAAATCTGTATATTTGTAAGAAGAATACAAAATTATGATGGCTTGTAAGGCTTACGAGGGCTTATTAATACTTTTGAAGTTTCTCATTAAGAGAAATCCAGAGTGACATTGATTTAAAGAGAAATACAATAAATAATAATCTTTAAATCGAAAAAATTATGCCTTTTTATCATAAATTAGGAAAAATTCCACCAAAACGCCACACACAATTCCGTAAGGAGAATGGCGATTTATACTACGAGCAACTTTTTGGTACTATTGGATTTGATGGTATGTCTACAAATATGTATCATGAGTATAGACCTACTATGGTCAAGGAAATTAAGAAGCAATATAGTGTTGCGCCGAAAGTTGCCAAAGAAAACAATATTCAATCATATCGTTTTAGAGGTTTTCAAGTACCTCAATTTGACGATTATTTAGAGAGTAGAAAAGTTGTACTTACCAATAGTGATTGTAATGTGATTTTATCAGCACCTAGAAAATCTACAGAAGATTATTTCTACAAAAACACGGATGCTGATGAGGTGATTTTTATACACAAAGGATCTGGTAAGTTACGTACAATGTTAGGTAACATTGAGTTCAAATATGGAGACTATTTAGTAATTCCAAGAGGAATGATTTACAAACTAGATTTCAACGATGAAGATAATCGTTTGTTTATCGTAGAGTCTTATAGTCCAGTATATACACCAAAGCGTTACCGTAACTGGTTTGGGCAGTTATTAGAACATTCCCCTTATTGTGAACGTGATATTCGTCGTCCTGAAGAATTGGAAACTCATAACGAAAAAGGAGATTTCTTAATTAAAATTAAGAAGAAGAACGAGATTATTGAAATGGTTTATGCTTCTCATCCTTTTGATGTAGTTGGGTACGATGGTTTTAACTATCCTTATGCTTTTTCTATTCATGATTTTGAGCCAATTACAGGTAGAATTCATTTACCACCTCCAATTCACCAAACTTTTGAAAGTGCCGGATTTGTAATCTGTAGCTTTGTACCACGTTTATACGATTATCACCCTGACTCAATTCCAGCTCCTTATAACCACAGTAATATCGATTCTGATGAAGTTCTATATTATGTTGATGGAGACTTTATGAGTAGAAATGATATCGCTCCTGGGCATATTTCATTGCACCCAGCAGGAATTCCTCACGGACCACATCCTGGTGCGGCTGAAAGAAGTATAGGAGAAAAAGAGACTGAGGAGTTAGCAGTAATGGTTGATACATTTAAGCCATTAATGGTAACAGAGGAAGCTATGAAAATAGCTGATGAAGATTATTATAAATCTTGGTTAGAGTAATCTTACTCTTTGTACAATTAGTTTTAGAAAGATTATTTTCTAATTAACAAAAACATCAAATTTAAGAACACATGTCAAAAGAAATAAAATCAGTAAACTACGGTTTAGAAAAAATATTTGAAGGAGCTCAAGATTTCCTTCCACTTTTAGGAACAGATTACGTTGAATTTTATGTAGGTAATGCAAAGCAATCTGCACATTTTTATAAAACAGCTTTTGGTTTCCAATCTTTAGCATATAAAGGTTTAGAAACTGGATCGAAAGATGAAGTAAGCTATGTTTTGGTTCAAGATAAAATACGTTTGGTATTAACAACTCCATTGAACAGTAAATCTCCAGTGAATGACCATATTGTTAAGCATGGTGATGGTGTAAAGGTTGTTGCGTTATGGGTTGAAGATGCTCGTTCGGCTTGGGAAGAAACAACAAAAAGAGGAGCGAAGTCTTACATGGAGCCAACAGTTGAAAAAGACGAACACGGAGAAGTAGTACGTTCAGGAATTTATACATATGGAGAAACAGTGCATATGTTTGTTGAGCGTAAAAATTATAAAGGAACTTTTATGCCAGGGTTTATTGATTGGAATCCAGATTACAATCCACCAAGTGCAGGTTTAAAATATATTGATCACATGGTAGGAAATGTTGGATGGGGTCAAATGAATACTTGGGTAAAATGGTATGAAGATGTAATGGGGTTTGAAAACTTTTTATCGTTTGATGATAAGCAAATTCATACAGAGTATTCAGCACTTATGAGTAAAGTAATGAGTAATGGAAATGGAAGGGTGAAATTTCCAATTAATGAACCAGCGAAAGCAGCGAAGCGTTCTCAGATTGAGGAGTATTTAGACTTTTACGAAGGAGAAGGTGTGCAGCATATAGCAGTAGCAACGGATGATATTATCAAAACAGTTGCTCAGCTAAAAGCAAATGGAGTAGAGTTTTTGCCACCACCACCTCAATCATATTATGATATGATTCCTGAAAGGTTAGGAGTTCATATGGAAATAATGAAAGAAGATATAGCTAAATTACAGGAGTTATCTATTTTGGTTGATGCGGATGAAGAAGGGTATTTATTACAGATATTTACCAAGCCAGTAGAAGATAGACCGACTTTATTCTTTGAAATTATCCAAAGAATGGGAGCTCGTGGATTTGGAGCTGGAAACTTTAAAGCGTTGTTTGAATCTATTGAAAGAGAGCAACAATTAAGAGGAACTCTATAACAATTATAGAATGTAAGAAAATAAAGCCAAGAATTAAATAATATTTAGTTTCTTGGCTTTTTGTTTTCAAAAAGAATGGATCGATATATAAACATAAAATCTCCTTTTTCTTAATCATATTACTACATATGAGAAATGCCAAATGTTTTCTACTGAAGAAAATGATTCAGTTAAAATTAGAAGTTTGGCAAATATTTAAATGCTCGTAAGCGAGTAAATGATTAACAATTATTGTAATTTTGAAACATGAACAAAGAGGAATTATTAAAGGCCATTGATGATAAATATAATGAGCTAGGGGTCTCTACAGAAACTATGTTAGAGGGGCTTCTTTGGAGTAAACCAATTACTTATTGGGATTACATACAAACAGACGCTTTATTAGGCTTACAAATACCTAGAACAACAGAGCCAGATGAGATGGTTTTTATTATGTACCATCAAGTAAATGAGTTGTTGTTTAAAATGATTTTATGGGAAATTGATCAGGTTGCTAAATCTGATGAAATTTCTGCAGAAAAATTTTCGAAACATTTAACAAGAATCAGCAGATATTTTGACATGCTTTGTAGTTCGTTTTCAGTAATGGCTGACGGAATGGATGTTGAACAATATTTAAAATTTAGAAACGCTTTAACTCCTGCAAGTGGTTTTCAGAGTGCTCAATATAGAAAGGTTGAGTTTGCATCAACTGAATTAATTAATTTAATTGATTCTCGATTTAGAGATACAATTGATAGAAGCTCATCTTTTAAAAATGCCTATGATCATTTGTATTGGCAGGCGGCTGGAAAGAATTACACGACTGGTCAAAAGACAACGTTGCTAAAACTTTTTGAGAAAAAGTATATGGGAGAGTTCATTGACTTTATGGAAGATTACAGAGACTGTAACTTGTCTGCAAAGTTTAAGCAATTACCAAAAGAAACTAAAGAAAATAAAGAACTAATCGAAGCCATGCGTCATTACGACTATACCGTTAATGTTAAATGGGTAATGGCTCATTACAATGCTGCTGGAAAGTATTTAGGAGGTGACGATACAGCATTAGAGGCTACAGGAGGTAGTAACTGGAGAAAATATTTACATCCAAAATATCAAAGACGAATTTTCTTTCCATATTTATGGAGCGAAGAAGAGCTTAAAAATTGGGGTACATTCTAAAGTGGAAACTCTTGAATACAACTTAAAACTCCAGACTATATTAGTTATAGTCTGGAGTATTTTTTTATAAATCCAAACATTGAGGCAATTCTCCTGAGATTACATCATTTAATTTTGATTTAACTAAACTCTCAATTTGAGGCAATACTTTATCCTTAATTACTCCTTTGAATAAGTTAACTAATGGATCTAGAATTACATTAAAAATGCCCAAGCCATTAATGCTTACATCAATATTAGAAAAGTCAAATGATAAATTTTCTATTTGAATTTTAGATAAGCAAACCTTTCCTGATTCAGCACTTACAGATATGTTACCGCTTCCACTTCCAGTTATACTATTAACGGAAATAGAGCCACCAAGACCAACAGAAGGGTGTATAAAACCACATTTGGCTCCTACAGAACCACCCAACTGTAAAGAAAGACTTTTGTTTAGACGAGCTTCAATAGCAATATTCCCGGAAAGATCATCACTACTATTATTTTGTAAATTAGAAAAGCCCATGGCCTTTTTTATGGCGGGAACTTCATTTTGGTTTGGGTGTTTAGCAAGCTCTTCAGCTATAGAATTAAGAGAAACAACCTCCGCTTCTGTGATTTCTAAAGAACTCAAACCTGTAAGGTTTTTTAAATAGTATTCGGCGTATACTGTTGCACTACATATTCCTAAGTTAATACTACCAGGACTTACTTTGCCACTATCGATATTTTTCCAAGGATCATAACCTTCGGAAACAATTAGTTTGTCAACAATTGTATTAATTTTAGGAACTAAACCTTCAAGAATTTTATTTAAAAAAGGAATGACAGGGTTTGATACTACAGATTGATCTGTTTTCATAATTTGAAATTTTCGTTATTTATTTTGGTTAGAAATAGCTAGAAGTTTTTATAAAAACTTCGATCTTATTGTAGTAGAGTAAATTAAAAGAAGCTCGATAAAATTATTGAATCGATGAAGCTTGATTTGTGTAAATGTCTTAAGTGTTTGTTTTTTAGGTATAAATGTTTGGTTTTTATACTTGAAAGAGCTTTTTAATGTTATAATATTGGTAAGTTTTGGAATTTTGAAAAGAATGGAATAGAAATTGTTTATCAAAATTCATAAGTTTGAAGACCATGGAATTAAATATTTTGTTTCATGTGGAACGATAAAAAAATACAGATGAAAAAATATATTACTTTTTTAGCTTTATTATGTTTGGTGTTAAATATGAGCGCCCAAGAAGTACCTACTGCGTTTAAGGGAGGAGAGTGGCTAAAATATAGAATGAGTTATAGTGGTTTTTTGAGAGCAGGAACCGCTACTTTAGAGTTAAAAAATAAAACACTTAAAGGAAAAAAAGTAATTCATGCAATTGGAAAAGGATGGACTTCCGGCATGATTAGTTGGTTCTTTAAGGTGAATGATAGATATGAAAGTTACTTTACACCAAAAAATGTAAAACCTTATTTATTTGTTAGGGATATTGATGAAGGAGGTTATAAGAAGAAAAGAAATATAACCTTTAATTACGATAATAACACTGCCTACGTTCAGGATTTTATTAAACAAAAAGATAGTATTATATCTGTAAGAAGCCCTCAAGATATGATTTCGACATTTTACTTTTTGAGAAATCATGATACAAAAAGTATGAAAAAAGGAGAGGAAATAAAAGTATCTATGTTTTTTGATGATAAGAGTTATCCGTTTAAGTTGAGGTTTTTAGGGTATGAAACGTTAAAAACTAAATTTGGAAAAGTAAAAACTCAAAAATTCCGTCCATTAGTACAAGCAGGAAGAGTGTTTAAGGCCAAAGAAAGTGTTACTGTTTGGATTACTGCTGATGATAATAAAATACCAATTAAGATGAAGGCCTCTTTAGCTGTAGGGTCTTTAAGAGCAGAATTAGAGGCATATAAAGGCTTGGCTAATCCTTTCGAGATTACATTTACCAAGTAATAAGTTGTTTATGAGTTGTTAAAATGTAAAAATCAAATGTAAATATTTGTATTTTTGCGAGAATGGTCATAAAAAACAGCTCTTTTTGAAACAAATAACATACCTACTACTACTCACTTTATGCATTACTTTATCTTGTAAAAAAGAAGATAAAAAGGAAATTACTGAAATAAAAGAAGTAAAAAAGCCCGAGCCCATTATGTTTTTTGGGTATAATTTGGATAAGTTTAATATGGTTAACGACACCATTAAAAAGGGCGAAAGTTTTGGTGTTATTTTAGATAGACATCACGTGATGTACCCTAAAATTAACAAGATTGCTACTACTATAAAAGATACGTTTGATGTTAGAAGAGTCAGAACTGGTAAACCATACACGATTTTAACATCAAAGGACTCACTTCAAAAAGCACAGGTTTTTATTTATAAACACAACAGAGTGCAAGCAACTATTATTGACTTTAAGGACTCCATTATTTCTGCTTTCAAGCATAAAAAGAAAATAAAAGTTATAGAAAAAGAGATAGCAGGTGAAATTAATTCGAACCTTTCCGTAACAATGGATAGTTTGGGTTTGCATGCCTCATTAACCAATACAGTTGCTGATATTTATGCTTGGACCTTAGATTTTTATCGCCTTCAGAAAGGAGACAATTTCAAACTTATTTATGAAGAAAAGTTTATCAATGATACAGTCTTTGTTGGTTATGGTGAGGTAAAGGCAGCTTTGTTTAATCATAAAGGAGAAGATTTATATGCCTATAAATTTATTGCTGATACCATTAAAAACGAAGCGGATTATTATGATGAAAAAGGAAATATGCTGAGAAGCACTTTCTTAAAGTCTCCAATAAAATTCCAATACAGAATTTCTTCGAGGTTTAATTTGCGAAGAAGGATTAAACTTTACGGAAATAAAATTAGACCTCATAGAGGAACAGATTTTGCTGCGCCCTATGGAACACCAATTATGACTACCGCAAGTGGAACTGTTGTTGAGTCGGCGAGAAGAGGAGGGAATGGAAATTATGTAAAAGTAAAGCATAATAGTACATATACAACTCAATATTTACATATGAAAAGAAGGAAGGTTCGTGTGGGTGATTATGTAAAACAAGGAGATATTATTGGTTGGGTTGGTATGACAGGAAATACTAGTGGACCTCATGTGTGTTATCGTTTTTGGAAAAATCGAGTGCAAGTTGACCCTTTCAGAGAAAAACTTCCTTCGGCAAAACCTTTGGCAGATACTATTAAACCTCGATATTTTAAATATATAGAACCATTTAAAAAACAATTAGACAGTATTTATTTTGTAAAAAAGGTAGATTCTATATTTTTGGGGCAAGATAATCTAGCAACTAATTAAAACACATGGCATTAAAGAATATTAACCCGACTAAAACCGAAGCTTGGAAAAACCTAGAAACTCATTACGAAAATGCAAAGCATTATAATTTAAGACGACTTTTTCAGGAGGATGAAGAAAGAGGGAAAGGGTTTGTTTATAAATTTGATGATTTCAATATAGATCTTTCAAAAAATTTAGTTTCTAAAGAAACACTAAGCAATCTGTTATCGTTGGCTAATGATGTCGATTTAAAAGATGCTATAGAAAAATACTTTACAGGAGACATTATAAACGTAACCGAAGGAAGAGCCGTGTTGCATACTGCTTTACGAAGTAATTCTGAAGAGCCCGTAATTGTTAATGGTAAAGATGTTAAACCTCAAATTAGAACAGCCTTAAGAAAGATTAAAGCTTTTTCAGGAAAAGTGATTTCAGGTAAATGGAAAGGATATACTGACAAACCAATAACCGATATAGTAAATATTGGAATTGGAGGTTCTGATTTTGGTCCTCGAATGGTGGTGGAGTCCTTAAAATATTATCAAAACAAACTAAACACTCATTTTGTTTCAAATGTTGATGGCGATCATGTTCAGGAAATTTTAAAAAAAATAAACCCTGAAACAACTCTATTTGTAATTGTTTCTAAAACTTTTACAACTCAAGAAACCATAACAAATGCTAATACGATAAGAGATTGGTTTTTAAAATCGGCAACCGTTTTTGATGTAGCCAAACATTTTGTGGCAGTGTCAACAAATATTGATGCCGTTGTAAATTTCGGAATAGACAAAAAAAATATATTCCCAATGTGGGATTGGGTAGGTGGACGTTTCTCTTTGTGGTCTGCTGTTGGACTTAGTATTAGTTTGTCCTTAGGTTTTGACAAGTTCAGAGAGTTATTAGATGGAGCTGAAAAAATGGATATTCATTTTAGAACTTCAGATTTTGACCAGAATATTCCTGTTTTATTATCATTATTAAGTGTTTGGTATAACAACTTTTTGAATTGTGAATCGGAAGCTATTTTTAGTTATTCTCACTATTTAAAAGATTTACCTGAGTATTTGCAACAGGCTTTTATGGAAAGTAATGGAAAAGGAGTTGATAGAAATGGTGAAGAAGTTACGTATCAAACAGGAACCATTGTTTGGGGAAGTGTTGGAACAAATATGCAACATTCGTTTATGCAACTATTGCACCAAGGAACCAAGATAATTCCAGCAGATTTTATTGGTTTTGAAGAATCATTGTATGGCGATAATGATCATCATAATAAACTGATGGCCAATTTTTATGGTCAAATAGAAGCGCTTGCTTTTGGTAAAACCAGAGAGGAAGCACATTTAGATTTAAAGGTAAATGGAAAGCTGGATGATTTAGCACGTTTACTTCCCTATAAAGTTTTTTCAGGAAACAAACCTTCAACGGCAATTACCATCAAAAAGTTAACCCCAAAAACCTTAGGAATGTTGATTTCAATGTATGAGCATAAAGTGTTCGTGCAAGGGGTTTTATGGAATGTGTACTCTTTTGACCAATTTGGGGTGGAACTTGGTAAAGAATTAGCAAAAAAAATGCTAAAGTCCTAAAAATTAGTTATTTTGTAAACTTAAAATAATGTTAAAAAACTTAACATTAAGTTAATATTGGGAATGAGTAAAAATTAGAATTTTGCTCAAGCTATTTAATAACAATTAGATTAGACAATGAGAAAACTTAAAAACGTTTTAATGGTAGCGTTATTTTTTGTAACGGCTACTATTTTAGGACAAACCAGAATCACTGGTACCGTGGTTGACGAAGCGGGTGAACCATTACCAGGAGCAAATGTTGTAGTAAAGGGGACTACAAATGGTGCTGCAACCGATTTCGACGGTAAATTTATTTTAAATGCGAAATCAAACTCAGGAACAGTTTTAGTTTCATTCATCGGTTATGAAACAAAAGAGGTTTCATATACTTCAAGTAACTTGGGAACAATTAAATTAGAGCCTTCTAATATTCTTGGGGAGGTTGTTGTTACAGGGTTAATTGATGTAGCTAAAGGAAGAGAAACTCCTGTAGCTGTTTCTACGATAAAGGCTTCTGAAATTCAAGAGAAGTTAGGATCGTTAGAATTTCCTGAAATATTAAACAATACGCCTTCTGTATACGCTACTAAATCTGGAGGTGGTTTTGGAGATGCAAGAATTGATATTCGTGGTTTTTCTCAAGAAAATATTGCGGTATTAATTAACGGAGTACCTGTGAACGACATGGAAAACGGAAGAGTATTCTGGTCTAACTGGGCTGGTTTATCTGATGTAACTACTGCAATGCAGGTTCAAAGAGGTTTAGGGTCTTCTAAATTGGCAATTTCTTCAGTTGGAGGTACTATAAATATTGTTACTAAAACGACTGATAAAAAAGAAGGAGGAACAATTCTTGCTTCTTATGGTAATGACAACTACTTAAAAACATTAGCTTCATATTCTACTGGTAAAAACGAGAACGGTTTTGCTGCTTCTTTCTTATTAAGTAGAACTTCTGGAGATGGTTATGTAAATGGAACAGAGTTCCAAGGATATAATTATTTCGTAGGTTTAGGTTGGGAGTTAGGAGATGGAGATCATGATTTACAATTCATGTTAACTGGAGCACCTCAAACGCACAACCAAAGAACAACAAGTTTCTTTAACATGGCTACGTTAGATGATTATTTACAATATGGAACTAAATATAACTACAACCATGGTTATTTAAATGGTGAGGAGTTTAACTGGAGAAAGAATTTTTACCACAAACCACTTACTTCGATAAACTGGAACTGGGAAATTAATGATAAGTCTTCTTTATCAACATCTGCTTATGTATCTTTCGGACGTGGAGGAGGAACTGGAGATATTGGTCGTTTGGGAGGAAACTTTGCTAGTTCAAGTAGATTTAGAGATCCAGCTACAGGTCTTGTTCAATGGGATGAGATTGTTAAAGCAAACTCTGGTCAAGGAGGAAACTTTGCTAGCGGTTATTCTTATGCTAACGTTGCTGACCCAACTACAGGAACATTTATCGTAAATGATGATGAATTAAGTTCAGGTGATATTCCAGCCGGATTAGAAAGAAGAAACGGTGCTATTCGTAGAGCTTCTATAAATTCACATAACTGGTATGGACTTTTATCAAACTTCAATACTGAATTAAATGAGAATTTAACTTTAGATTTTGGAATTGACTTACGTTCTTATACAGGAATTCACTATAGAAGAATTGATAACTTATTAGGTGCTGATGGATATAGAGATAACGATAATATTAACCAACCTTTAAATGTATTAACAACTGAATATAGTTCAGATATTAGTAGTTTATGGAATGTTTTCAGA
Source organism: Tenacibaculum xiamenense (assembly GCF_964513065.1). Taxonomy (NCBI): domain Bacteria; kingdom Pseudomonadati; phylum Bacteroidota; class Flavobacteriia; order Flavobacteriales; family Flavobacteriaceae; genus Tenacibaculum; species Tenacibaculum xiamenense. The sequence goes on along the minus strand of NZ_CAZEQU010000010.1, from coordinate 175,573 downwards.
AGCACTGACGATGAAGAAAAAATTAACTATCATAATGATGGTAGAGTACGTTGGTATGGAGCATTTACTCAGTTAGAATATAAAAACGATGATATTTCTGCTTTCTTCCAAGGAGGTTTATCAAATCAAGGATTCAAAAGAATTGATTACTTCAATTACTTAGATTCAGATCCTGCTCAGGAAACTGATTGGGTTAACATCTGGGGAGGAAATATTAAAGGAGGTATCAACTGGAACATTGATGAAGAGCACAACGTTTTCGCTAATGCTGGGTGGTATTCTAAACAACCATTTTTTGATGCGATCTTCTTAAACTTCAGAAACGATCTTAACCCTGATTATACAAATGAAAAGGTATTAGGTTTTGAATTAGGATACGGTTATACTACACCAAGATTCCAAGCAAACTTAAACTTATATAGAACTCAGTGGAGTGATAGATTCATTAACATTGGTTTTGAGAACTCAACAGGTGATGAGGGTAATGCAAACTTATTAGGTATTACTCAGTTACATACTGGTGTTGAATTAGATTTCTCTTATAACGTTACTGAAGATGTTAAGCTTTTAGGTATGTTCTCTTATGGTGACTGGACATATCAAGATAGAATTACTGGTACAGCATTTGATCAAGACCAAAATCAAATTGGTACTATCGATTTAGATGTAAATGATGTAAAAGTTGGTAATTCACCTCAAACTACGGCAAGAATCGGTATCGAGGTTAAGCCTTGGAAAAACTTTAAAATCGATTATAACCAACGTTTTAATGACAGATTATTCTCTGCTTTAGTAATTGATGATTCATTAAACGATGATGCTACAGAATTAGATCCAGCAATCCAGTTACCTGGATATACAATTTCTGATTTAGGAATGTCTTACAAGTGGGTTGTAAATAAAGAGAAAAATCAATCTTTAAACTTCAGATTGAATGTAAACAACTTATTCGATGAAGAGTACATTGCTGAATCTGCAACAAACTATGCTGTTGGTCGTAGAGGAAACTTTGATACTTTTAGAGGAGTAAATACTGACAACAAAGTATTTTTTGGATTTGGTACAACTTGGAACTTCTCTGTTAGATATAAATTCTAAGAAAATATTATTAGATATTATAAAGCCACCTCATTTGAGGTGGTTTTTTGTTTTAACTCATATTATATATTAAGGCTTCCTTAATGATCAAAATTCAGTAAATTTGCAAGAACTAAAACTAGCAAAAGCATGATGAAAACCGTTCATTCCTATTGGGCATATATTGTATTGGCTGTATTAATTTATACCGTTGTGAATGCAATAATAGGATTAATCCAGAAAAAAGAATTTACTCACAAAGAATTCCGTTTAGGGTTGTTTACATTAATTACAAGTCATATCCAATTGTTAATTGGGTTAGGGTGGTATTTTATGTCTCCTTGGTATAAAGCTTTAAAAGCTAATGGAGGTGAGGTAATGAAAGCATCGGCAGCAAGATTATTGGCTGTTGAACATCCTGTAACAATGATTATTGCTATTGTATTAATTACTATAGGATGGTCAAAACACAAGAAAAAGGTAAAAAGTGAAGATAAATTCAAGTCATTCGCTATTTTCTACGGAATTGCTTTAGTACTAGTATTATCAAGAATTCCATGGAGTAATTGGTTTCAATCTTAACTATGTACTATAAAATAGTCATATATTGAGGGTTTACCTTAAAAAAATAGTCCTGCCTCGGCAGGATTTTTTATTTTTGTAAATAATCACGAGATTCAAGCAATATCGTTAAGCTATTTTAGATAAGTTCAATGTGAAACTTGAGTTAAGTTCAACTATTAAAAGTGAAAATAATTAGTTACCTCCTATCGCCAATATTTGCATTGGTGTTTTTTTTATTGTTGTTAATATTTCATCCAATACAATGGCTTGGATTAAAGCTTTTTGGAAGTAAAGGGCATCAAAAAGTAGTTAATATTATGAATTGGTTTTTGGTCAAATCACTCCTAATTTTAGGAAACCCAGTGAAATTTATCAACCATAAAAAACTACCTGAAAACACCACATTATTATTTGTAGCAAACCACCAAAGTTTGTTTGACATACCGCCAATTATTTGGCATTTTCGAAAACACTGGCCAAAATTTGTCTCAAAAAAAGAATTAGGTAAAGGAATACCAAGTGTATCATTTAACCTACGTCATGGAGGTGCCGCCTTAATCGATAGAAAAGATGGAAAGCAGGCTTTGGCTGAATTGGGTAAGTTTGCTAAAAGGATAAACAAAAACAAATGGTCAGCGGTAATATTTCCTGAAGGAACAAGAAGTAGAACAGGAAAACCGAAGAATTTTGCACCTAATGGTTTAAAAATGTTGGTAAAATACAATCCTGAAGCGTATGTGGTTCCCTTGACCATAAATAATTCTTGGAAAGTGTTTAAATACGGAAAATATCCATTGGGAATAGGAAGTCCAATTACCATAACTACCCATGAACCTATAAAGGTAGATAGTTTACCATTTAATGAATTACTAGAGAAGGTTGAAACTACGGTAAAATCTTCCGTAAACTAAAAGTGTAAACTGACTTTTAACCACTAATGATCTTAAACAATCTTCAGAATTTCTGAAGATAAGGAAAACTCTCTTTGCAGAGTTAATAATACATAAGGAACCCAGTTTTATGTGTTCCTTGGTGGTATATAATTATAGAAACAAATAACTAAAAATAAACCCCTGTACGAAATGTCAATACAGAATATAAGAAAAGAAGTGATGCAAACACTGGAGAAAAATATCGACAGTTTTGTAGACAAATTTTTAGTTCCTATTGAAAAGATATGGCAACCGACAGACTTTTTACCGAACTCTCAGAGTGATAGCTTTATAGAGGAGGTAAAAGAGATTCGTGAAATATCTAAGGAACTAGATGACGATTTTTGGGTAGTATTAGTAGGAGATACTATCACTGAGGAAGCTTTACCTACATACGAATCTTGGTTGTTAGACCTAGATGGTGTTACGCAGCATCCGGACAATGGATGGGCAAAATGGGTAAGAGCATGGACAGCAGAAGAAAACCGCCATGGAGATGTACTTAACAAATACTTATATCTTTCTGGTCGTGTAAATATGCGTGAAGTGGAAATTACAACACAACATTTAATTTCGGACGGATTTGATATTGGTACTGCGAGAGATCCTTATAAGAATTTTGTGTACACATCGTTTCAAGAATTGGCTACGTACATATCACATTTAAATGTAGCTAAAATAGCAAAGAAAAAAGGGCATAAAGCACTTGCTAAAATGTCAAGAATCATTGCTGGAGACGAAATGCGTCACCATTTAGCCTATGCTGAGTTTGTAAAGGAAATTTTCAAGTTTGACCCTAGTGAAATGATGTTGGCTTTTCAGCATATGATGAAACATAAAATCGTAATGCCAGCAATGCACTTAAGAGAATCATTCGAAGAAAAAGGAAGTTTGTTTGATGATTTTTCAACAGTGGCTCAAAGAATAGGAGTATATACAGGTTTCGATTATGTAGACATTGTAAGGAAGCTAAATAGTTTTTGGGAAATTGATAAAATAACGAACCTTACTCCTGAAGCTGAAAAAGCTCGTGATTTTCTAATGAAATTACCAGATCGTATGTATAGGATCACTGAAAGAATTTCGGTACCAGATACCAAGTTCAATTTTAAATGGATGATTCCAGCATAAAAAATAGGCAACCTTTTACGGTTGCCTTTTTTTAAATTACTTGGTTGTTTGTAATTTACCGTGTATTTCGTTCTACTTAATCTAAACTTTCTAAGAAAAATACACTAATCTTGATTAATTAAATGGTTGGTGATTAGCCAGCCTTAGGGGATTCGGGTCAAAGCTAAATAGAGTCCAATAACTAATTTTACGGAGTTCCGTAATCTTATGTTTTTTTAACAAATAAATTGATGTTTTTAAGAAAGTATTAAGAAATAACGGTGTTTATTTTAACGTTTAGAACTAACATACCCAATAAAGAAAGCAAACAGAAGCAAAAAATAAATGTAGTATAGGAATATAATATGTATATTTTATTTTCTTAAAAACATACAATACTAAGGTAACCAAATATGAAATTGGATATAATGTACTACTCCATATAAATAATTTAAAAATTACATTATGGAAATGACTTTGATGTGCGCATTCATGAGCTGCAAAAGACATAATATTCGCTAAAAAAAGGAAGGGGTAGACTAGCAAAGGAAGACCTAAAAGAATAAAAGCAAGACGATGCGATTTTTTCGAATCCATATGTGGTTGGCAGTAAATTAATTAACTCTCCATAAATATATTAAAATACATTTTTTGATTACGATATTTTTAAAAAAAACAATTGTTTTGTTGTTAAAAACGTCGTAAACGTGGCGTAATGTTGTTTAAAAACGGGATATAATCTTAAAAAAGAGCAAATTCATGATTATTGATTTTTCAATTTTATAAGAAAATAATAATCATATATTTTTCGAAAACGATTGCAAAAATATGGTTTTAAAGCTGAAATTAAGTATTTGATAATTTACCCTTAAAACTAACATAGTCAGTTGTTTATTAGTTTTAAAAGTTAGAGCTTTATATGGGGCAATTTTTTAAAACAAACTAAACACAATACTTATGAATGCTATTCCAAAACATTTACAAATAAATGAACCTATTCACCAAAGAGAATATTTGTTAGATGGAGAACTAAAAGTATGGGAAGGAAAAACAACGGAAGTCTTCTCAACAATATCCAGCACAAATGAATACAAACATACTTTATTAGGATCAATACCCTATATGGGAGAGAAAGAAGCATTAGAAGCATTGAAATCATCTGATAAAGCTTTTAAAAACGGTCAAGGAAACTGGCCAACAATGAAAGTTCAAGATCGCATTCAATGTATGGAGAATTTTGTTTCTCTTATGAAAGACGAACGAGAAGAGGTGGTAAAACTATTAATGTGGGAAATTGGAAAAACCAAAGCAGATAGCGAAAAAGAGTTTGATAGAACCGTTAAGTATATATATGATACTATTGAAGATTATAAGGAACTAAATCATGAAGGAGCACGATTTACTAAGGTTCAGGGAATAAATGCTATGATAAAGCGAAGTCCTTTAGGTGTTGTTTTATGCTTAGGGCCTTATAATTATCCACTAAACGAAACGTTTACCTTATTAATTCCTGCTTTAATAATGGGAAATACAGTGGTGTTTAAACCAGCAAAATTTGGAGTATTACTTTTATCACCATTATTAAAAGCATTTCAAAGTGCCTTTCCAAAAGGAGTTATCAATATTCTATATGGAAGAGGAAGAGAAGTGGCTTCGCCAATAATGAAAACAGGGTTGGTAACCGTTTTATCACTTATAGGAAACAGTAAATCTGCCATTGCGTTGCAAGATCTTCACCCTGGAAAAAATAAACTGCGATTAATTCTTGGTTTAGAAGCCAAAAACCCAGCAATCATATTACCAGATGCTAATTTAGATTTAGCCGTTTCTGAATGTATTTCAGGATCATTATCTTATAATGGACAGCGATGTACAGCCTTAAAAATTATTTATGTACATGAATCAATTGCAGACGAGTTTAACAAAAAATTCTCGGCGAAAGTAGATCAATTAAAATTCGGGAACCCATGGGATAATGAGGCTTTTTTAACACCATTACCTGAACCAAACAAACCTGATTATATTCAAGAGTTAATAGATGATGCTAAAGTAAATGGAGCCAATATCTTAAATAAAAAAGGAGGAGAACGAAGTAATAATTATATATTTCCAGCAGTTCTATTTCCTGTGAATAAAAAAATGAGAGTGTATCATGAAGAGCAGTTTGGTCCTGTGGTACCAATTATGACCTTTAATGACATACAAGAACCATTAGACGATATGGCGGCTTCCGATTATGGGCAGCAAGTAAGTTTATTTGGGAAAGACACCAATACTTTGGCTCCGTTGATAGATGTTTTAATTAATCTTGTTTGTAGAGTAAACTTAAATAGCTCTTGTCAAAGAGGACCAGATGTTTTTCCTTTTACTGGACGAAAAGATTCAGCGGTTGGAACATTAAGTATTCATGACGCATTACGATCTTTTTCAATTAGAACTTTTGTAGCTTCGAAAGAAAACGAATATAACAACGAAATTCTACAGGAACTTCTTGATAGTAAGAAAAGTAATTTCATAAATACGGATTACATACTCTAGTTTTTTAAATGAAATTTGAAATGAACTCGTTTAGATTTTATAGATTGCTATAAAGTTTAAACGAATTCATCTTTTTAAAATGATCATTCTTTAATGAATTATAATAATAGAAAGTTCAAAGCTGTTTCAAGTTCAGGGAACTCTGAAACTTCAGAAGACACCGTTTTTTTGTATTGCCAAAAAGGAAACATTCTTACATCTAGTTATAACGGAGGTAAAATCAAAGAAGGGCATTTGATTGGTTTAGTGGATGAAAAAGGAAATATCGAAATGCGATATCATCAAATAAACAAAAAAGGAGAATTAATGACAGGAATATGTTTTTCGACACCAGAAATAATGTCAAATGGGAAGATACGCTTACATGAATCTTGGCAATGGACTTCTGGAGATAAATCTAAAGGACAATCCATATTAGAAGAAATATGATTTTAGAAGTTGCTATTTTAGATGTAAAACAAGGCGAGGAAATAAATTTCGAACGTGATTTTAAATTCGCCAGTCAATATATCAGTTCAATAAATGGATATTTAAACCATAGTTTGAGGAAATGTGTTGAAGTTGACAGTAGGTATATTCTACTTGTCAATTGGGAAGATCTTAAAAGCCATGAAGTAGGATTTCGAACATCAAAAGAATACCTTAAATGGAAGGAGTTATTACATCATTATTATGATCCTTTTCCAGTAGTTGAACATTACGAGACGGTTTTTGAAAATAATAAATAATACATGAGATAATCAACTACTTCGGGGAATTAAACCTGGACTATCGCACTGTAATTAAAATAACTTGTACACAATGGAAAAACTATTTGTTTATGGAACCTTGGGACCAGGAAAGCCTAATGAGCACATATTAAAAGAAATTGGAGGAAGTTGGAAGAAAGGATATGTTCATGGAAAACTTTATGAAGAAGGTTGGGGCGCTTTAGTAGGATACCCAGGTATTCGATTAGATGATAAAGAAGGAAAAGTGTATGGAAATGTATTTTATTCTGAAAAATTAAAAGATAATTGGGCGTCGCTTGATGAATTCGAAGGAGAAGAGTATCAACGGGTAAAAGTTACAGTTATACTTGAAGAAAATAATGAAACAATAGAGGCTTATGTATATGCTATAAGGCAGTAAGGTTTTGTAAATGTTGTTATTAAACAAAAACTTATAGAAACTAAAATAAGTGTTAAAATTGCTAGGTTTTCAATAAATCGTATGGGGAAATCACTTTAAATGGTTAGGTTTGAGAATATAAAACCAAACTATTACTACTGACATTATGAAAAGAAGAAAATTTCTGCAACTCTCAGGCATGGGAGCATTAGGGGTTTCTTTAGCTAATTTTTCCCCAAAAAAAGTATTTGAAACATCGAATTCCTCGGAAATTATTGTAGTTGGGGCTGGAACTTTCGGAGTATGGACAGCTTATCATTTAAATAAAATGGGGGCCAAAGTTACACTACTTGATGCATATGGACCAGGAAACTCAAGAGCTAGCTCGGGAGGAGAAACCCGATTAATTCAAGCCGATAACGATAATGACATTTATGTTAAAAGTGCTTTGAGATCTTATCAACTATGGAAAAACATGGAAGAAATCTCTAACAGGCAAATAGTGTTATCGACAGGAAGATTGGCCATGTCGCAAAACGAAGCGCATCGCCAGCGAGCATTAAAAAGGAAGCAGCAACTAGAAAGACAAGGAATCGCAAATACTGAAGTTTTAGGTCAAGATGAAATTCGGTATCGTTGGCCGCAAATAAAATCCGATGACATTGCAACCGCCATGTATAACGATGGAGGTGCATCAGGAAGTACTTTACTCGCGAGAAAAGGAATACAAACGGTAGCAAAAGAGTTTGAAAAAAATGGAGGAAAAGTAATGATTGCCAAAGGAACTCCAGTAATTAAAAATAGAAAGGTTCAAGGAATTGATATCGGAACCAAAACGTTGAAAGCCCAACATTATGTGTTTGCTTGTGGGCCTTGGTTGCCAAAAGTATTTCCATCATTATTATTACCAAAATTAAAGGTTGAAAGAAGAGACGTGTTATTTGTTGGAACACCAGCTGGAAACAATCAATTTACGTACCCTAACATTCCAGAATGGAGTGTTTATGGAAGCGGATTCTATGGGTTTCCAAACATTGGAGAAAGAGGGTTTAAAGTAGCAATTTATCCTGACCATAATTCTTTCGATCCAGATACTGATGAGCGATTAATTAATCATTATCAGGTTAAGAGAACTCATGATTTTGTGAAAAACCGTTTTCCTGCATTAAAAAACCAACCCATTATTGAAAGTCGTGTTTGTCAAGTTACCTATTCAACAGATGGTAACTTTATTATTGATCAACTACCGGCTTCAGATAACACATGGATAGTAGGTGCTGGTTCAGGACACGGGTTTAAGCATGGACCCGCAATGGGAGAATATGCTGCTCAGCGTATTTTGGAAAAAGAGGTGAGTAACGAATATACTAATCTCTTTAAGTTGAAAGAGGAGGAATTTTAAAGCTAAATTGTAGACCATGGCCGTACCAAAGAACAAAGAAGAGTTAATTAAAGCGATAGAAGATTCATATGCTAAATTGAAACAGGATTTAGATACAATTCCTGCTGAGTTAACTAAAATGAAAGAGCTAGAAGGGCACGCAAAAGGCACAGAAATGAGTGTTTCTGACTTGGTAGCGTATCTTATTGGTTGGGCTGAACTCGTGTTGAAATGGCATAGAAAAAAGGAAAATAAAGAAATTGTTGATTTTCCCGAGACGGGTTATAAATGGAATCAACTTGGAAAGCTTGCTCAGAAGTTTTATAAAGATTACGAAACTTTTGCTTACTCGGAATTACTAGAGAAATTGGAAAAACACGTCAATGAAATACTCGAAATAGTAAAAGAAACAGCAAATAAAGAGTTATATGAGCAACCTTGGTATGAAAAATATACCAAAGGAAAAATGATTCAATTTAATACATCGTCTCCTTATAAAAATGCAAGAGCTCGCGTTCGAAAGTGGAAAAAAATAAAATCAAATTAATTACTAAATTGAAAAAACAACTTACTGCATTATGAAGAAAAAAATGATCAAACTCTTTTTTGCATTATTCATAGGAGTGAATTTTGCTCAGTCACAGAATTTAGATTCATTAGATGTAAAAATATCCTTTCATCAAAAAATTAAAATGTCAGATGGAGTTCATTTATCTTCAAATATTTATAAACCATTTGATATTACAAAAAAGTACCCTGTTATACTTGTAATAACACCATATATTTCGGATGAAAATCATTCTAGAGGATTGTTTTTTGCAACCAATGGATATGTTTTTATAACAGTCGATTGTAGGGGTAGAGGAAACTCAGAAGGAAACTTTGTTCCTTTTGAAAATGACGGAAAAGATGGTTTTGATATTGTTAACTGGATTGCCAAACAAGAATGGTGTGATGGAAATGTTGGAATGTTTGGAGGTTCGTATAGAGGAATGAATCAATGGTTAACATTAAAACATTTTCCAAAGAATTTAAAATCAATCATTCCTATTGCTTCCGTTGGACCCGGGAGAGATTTTCCTAAGTATAATAATATCTTTTATCCGTATTGTATAAGGTGGCTTACTTTTACTAGTGGGAAAACCAATAATCACAAAATATTTGGAGATTCCTATTGGTCAAATAAATTTGAAAAACTGTACAAAGATGGAGTTCCATTTAATAAGCTTGACAGTTTAATAGGTTTACCGAACAAAACGTACCAAAAGTGGTTAAGTCATCCTAGTCATGATGCTTATTGGAAGCAATTTTATTTAACACCTGAAGAAAATAAAAGAATTAATATTCCAATATTATCAATAACAGGACATTTTGATGGAGACCAACCAGGTGCTTTGCTATATTATGAGGGGCACATGGATGAAGGGAACGCTCAAGCAAAAGAAAATCATTACTTAATTATAGGTCCATGGAGTCATGGAGGAACAAGAAGGCCAAAGAGTGAACTAGGTGGATTTAAGTTTGGAAAGAATGCTGTAATTGATATGAATGAATTGTACCTTAACTGGTTCGATTGGACTTTGAAGGAAAAGGAGAAACCAAAATTATTGAAGGATAGAGTGATGTACTATGAAATGGGAAGTAATGAATGGAGATATGCTAGCAAATTAGAAGCAGTTTCTAGTGAAAAAAAATCATTGTATCTAAATTCGTTAAATACTACGGCAAAAGATGTTTTTAATTCTGGAGACTTAAAAGAGCAGCCATTAGAAGAAGATAATACCCCAGATATAATCGTTGATAATCCAAAATTAAATAGAGGGCTTAATAATCCGACTAATACTATTCGGGATAATGAATATTACCTTTCTCAAGGGGTAGTTAATGATTCGGAAGTGTTAATATACCATTCAGAGCCTCTTAAAGAAGATATTACTATAAATGGAAAAATAGCACTGGAGGCCTATATTTCAATGGATGTTGAAAACGTTGATTTGAAATTTCATGCGTATGAAATAACAAAAGGCAATAAATCATTATTTCTACAAAGCGATTATGTTAGAGCAAGCTATAGAGAGGGACTCAGCTCACCAAAAAAAGTGAAGAAAAATGAAGTATTAAAATATGTATTCAATGGAGAAAATTTCTTTAGTAGAGTTCTTAAAAAAGGAAGTCGTATAAGATTAGTATTCTCATTTATTGATTCTCCATATACCCAAAGAAATTTTAATTATTGGGAATCTCCTTCATATCAAACTATAGATAAAGCTAAAAAAGCGACGATTAAATTATATCACAACAAAAAATACCCAAGTAGAATTATCTTGCCAGTAAAAAAACAATAGTACTTTTTTAATAATTAGAAACTATGGAAGTTCAAGGAATACCTTTCCTTGGACTTCTTGGCTTGAGGGCCTATTTGTTTAGAAAGTTTGTTATAAAAAGGTGAAATATGGATCGAAAAAATGAAAAGTTAAGTCAGGAAAGGATAGACTCTTTTAAACGTATAAAAAGTGATATGTCAAATTTTCATTGTGTATAGGTAAGTTGTTGTAACATAATTTGTTAAAAACAGTCTACATGAGTAGAAGCTAATAACTAACCATGTAATTATAAACAAATGGAAACAATAAAAAACCTCTTTCGCCCTTCGGATAAATACAAGGGAATTTGGCCTATAAAAATATATGTATTAAAACTTTTTTTCGCGTTAATGTTTCTTCTTGCCGCTAAGGATGCTTGGACAGAACTCTTAACACATAAAGGAGAATGGAGTCCTGAAGTGGCTGTTGCTTGGTGTGCTATTGCAGCTTATACAACACTATCAGGAATTGGAATATTTCGTACAGTAAAAATGTTACCAATTATGCTATTCATGATATTCTATAAATGCCTTTGGTTATTTTTTGTAGCCTATCCGTTATGGCAAAATCGAACACTAGCAGGTACCGAAGCTGAAGAATGGGTACAAGCATTTATGCCAGTGATTTTACCAATTATTTTTATGCCCTGGAAGTATGTTTTTTCCACATATATACTCGGAAAAGACTGTTCATAGCAAATTGTTAAAGTCTATTTTTAACCAAATATTTTCATTTTTTAAAGTTAACTTACCTTTAAATTTAATGAAATGTCTATTACAAAGGAATCCGAACTTATCGGAATGAGAGCTATCAGTGAAGTGGTGGCCATTACTCTAAAACAAATGAGAGAGTTTGCAAAAGTTGGAATGTCTACCAAAGAGCTGGATGATTTTGGAGGTGCATTACTTGAAAGTTATGGAGCAAAGTCAGCTCCAAATAAAACCTATGGGTTTCCAGGTCATACTTGTATTAGTGTAAACAAGGAAGCAGCACACGGAATCCCTTCAGAAAAGAAAATTTTAAAAGAAGGAGATTTAATAAATATTGATGTATCTGCGGAATTAAATGGATTTTGGTCTGATAATGGAGGCTCATTTGTATTAGGTAACGATATTCATAATCACCAACCTTTGGTGGATGCATCTAAAAACATCTTAAAAAAAGCGATATCAAATATTAAAGGAGGCGTAAGAATTTCTGATATTGGTTATTTGATTGAAACCGAAGCAAAAAAATCTGGGTATAAGGTGATAAAAAATCTTGCTGGGCATGGTGTTGGACGAAGCTTGCATGAAGAACCAGAAGATATTTTAAACTATCGGGTTAAGTGGAATAAGGAAAGGTTTAAGAAAAACACAACCGTTGCTGTTGAAACATTTATAGCAACAAAATCGACTATTGCAGTTCAACTTAAAGATGGTTGGACTTTAGTAGGAAATAGAGGGGGGTACGTTACTCAACATGAGCAAACCATTTTAATTACCGATAATGCGCCTATTATTTTAACACAATCCAATGGAATTTGGGCTTAGGCAAAATTAAATAAACTATGCACTTAACAAATGAGTAAATAGTTTTTTAATTTTAATAGACAGACTTGTCTGTATGTTTTTTCTTTGTTAGCTTTGTAAAAAGAAATAACATGAGTCTTCCAAGAGAAAGAATTTTAGAAACAGCTTCATATTTAATTCACCATCAGGGATATAATAGTACAGGGATTAATCAAATTATTAAAGAGGCCAAAGTAGCCAAAGCAACCTTCTATCAGCATTTTGAATCGAAAGACATGTTATGTGTCGAATTTCTTAATCATAGACATGATTTCTGGTTTTCAGAGTTTTCAGAGTTTACGTTAGGATCTAGTGGTTTAAAAGAAAAAATACTTGCAGCTTTTGATTTTATTATAGCAATGAATCGAAAAGAAAATTATCGAGGCTGTAGTTTCTTAAATATACTTTCCGAAATATCTGAAGAGCAAACCAATATTCGATCGGTAATTCAGGCTCATAAAAACGATTTACGTCAATTTTTTCAAGAGCTAATTGAAGAAGAACTTTTAGCAATACATATATACATGCTTTTTGAAAGTTCGATTATAGAAAGTCAGTTATTTAAGTCAAATGAAATTGTAGAAAAATCAAAAGAGATTGTAAAAACATTACTTTAACCAACAATAAAATGGAAAAAAAATATCCACTACCGCCTTTTACATTAGAAACCGCAAAGCAAAAGATTCAATTAGCAGAAGATGCTTGGAATTCGCAAAACCCTGAAAAAGTTTCATTAGCATATTCTGAAAATAGTGAATGGCGAAACAGAAATGTATTTGTTAATGGAAGAAAACAAATTGTAGATTTTCTTACAAATAAATGGCAAACAGAGCTTAATTATAAATTGAAAAAAGAATACTGGGCACACGCTGATGATAGAATTGCGGTAAGGTTTGAATACGAATACCAAAATAAAGAAGGAAGATGGTTTAGAGCGTACGGTAATGAAAATTGGGAGTTTGATGAAAATGGATTGATGAAAAAAAGGTACGCGAGTATCAATGACTTAGAGATTCATGAGTCTGAAAGACGGCTTTAAACTTGAAGAAATGATAAGATTTACCTAAATTTATACTTGCAAATTGCATTACAAACTAAATTGAATCTTATGGAAAAATTAAAACGACATAGCTTTCGTAAGGACGATAAAATCAATTCTAAGAAAAACAAACATTGTTTATATACAGCAAAGAAAAGATATAATTCTACGAACGATACTTTACAAGAGGAAGCCCAATTAAAAAGACTTGACAAAATGTTTAGAAGGAAAAAGAGAGATTCTCGAATGAATTTATATTAATAATATGCTATGATAAAGAATTATAAAAATCAATTAATTGGGGCCGGTTTTTTTGCAGCATCGATGGTATTATACTTTGCAACTGATAACGATATGATTCATACTATTTCTGGAGTACTTTCAGCAATTGCATTTTGTTATGTTTTTAAAATAATACCGTTCGTAAAGAAAAGCCCAAATTAAGTTTAAGAGAATTGAAAAACAAGAATATACGAATACGAGATTTAAAACCATCTGATGCTCCTGATATTGCCAAGTTGCTAAATAACAAAAATATTTGGGATAGTTTGAGAGACTATATACCTTTTCCATATACTGAAAAAGATGCTAAGGAATTTATTAACATGACTCATAAAGAAAACCTATTGCATAATTTCGCTATTGAATTTAAGGGAGAGCTTTGCGGTGTTATTGGCTTAACCTTACAAAAAGATATTTATACAAATTCGGCTGAAATAGGGTATTGGTTAGGTGAACCTTTTTGGGGAAACGGAATCATGACGGAAGCTATTACGCTAATAGTTGAATATGGGTTTAATGAGTTGAATTTAAGAAGGATTTATGCAGGTGTAAAAGATTTTAATTTCGGCTCAATGAAAGCACTTGAAAAAAGTGGGTTCGAAAAGGAAGGTGTTTTTAAAGACGCTGTCCTCAAGAATGGGAACGTATATGATGAGCATCGATTCTATAAACTTCGAAATTTGGCGTAATTATTCAATAACATTGTTAAGCGCATGAAAATTTCCAAACCTGAATAACGTGAGTTCATTATAGGTGTAGATTTAATTTGATGTATGTAAGGTTTTTATGTGTTGTTTTGTGTTGAGGTGTCACTTCGAGGGCAGTCGAGAAGTGTTTCCATACTTAAAAGGATAAGGTCTTAACTCCGCTCGACCTGATAAATTCATAGTTTCCTTGTGATTCAAACAATGGTTTATCGCGAACTCATGTTAAATAGCAAGAAATTGGTTATCTCGAATTTTGTGTAGTAAAAAAAACTTGTTATTTATTTGAAAATAAGTCTTTTATTTACGGGATTCCATAAGAAAAATTGATGGATAGTTTTTAAGTTTGAGAGTATCGTTTAAACACGATTACTATTAATAACCACTTAAAAATTAAAAACTAATGGATACCAGTAAAATTAGCCATGTTTCTATTTATCCACCTATTGGAATCGCTCGAATAGGAAATTCACCAGAGTATTTTTTAGCATCCGAAGTCCCAGGAGTTGAACCCTTACCATCGGAAGGTTATAAAGATGATGAAGGTCGAATAAAAAAGCAGGCAGTAAAATTTAAAATTTATGCTTTCGATAGTAACAATAATGTGTTAGGAGAGCTTACAGAAGAAGAAGCAAATATAAACTGGCACGTCCACGTAGCCAATGTAAAAGCAGCTTGGTATGAGTTTAATAATGCTTTAGATTTACCCAAAGCTGGAATACCTTCAGCATACAGAAATAAAGATGAAAAAAACAGATCACAACTAGCTATTAAGCCAACTCCAGTTGAAATTACAGGAACCAATGTATCTGGTGCAAATTATAATTTTGACGATGGTGAGTTCTTTGGTACAAAGGTGAACCTTGGAAATGTGGAAACAGATGCCAAAGGAAGAGTGATTTTTGTGCCTGGTAATGGTGATGCGCAATCAAAAGACAATTTACCACCAACAACCTTTGCAAATAATGTGGGTTGGCATGATGATACTTGTGATGGAGTAATTCGAGCAACGGTTAAAATCAATGAAACTACCTTAGAAGCAACACCAGCAATGGTAGCAGTAACTCCACCTAATTTTGGACCGGGACTTTTTGGTGTGGTAACTATGAATGATGTAGTGCAGGATTTGTTTATACGAGAAATGAATTATCCCGATCCAGCAGCGAATGGAGTGATATTTTACGAACATATTTACCCAATCTTAGAAAGAATGACTAATACACAGTGGGTAAATGAAGGGTTTGCCATGCTTTTTGGTCATAACTCACCATCAGATTTTACCAATCCTGAATTTGTAGCAATGTTAGAGTCTCCAGATACCAGCTCTCAGGAAGTTCGTCAGAAAGTATTTGAATGGTTTAGAGATCCAAGTTCTGAAGCCTACGAGCCACAGGAAGTTCCACCTTTTTATGGTGATGGGTTTGGTGAATATGAAGGACTAGCAATTGTCGATTTACCAATCACACAAATTCAATATAATCGATTGCAAAAATGGGCGAAAGGTGATTTTACTACTGGAGAATTTAAAGCCAAAAAAGTGTTTGAAGATTTAAGTTTGGAAGAACAAATAAATGCACTCAACCAAGCTCCGTTAGAAGAATGTTTAGGAGGACCGTTTCACCCTGGAATTGAATTGACATGGCCGATGCGTGTGAAATTGATGTGGAAGGAACCTTATCGATTAAAAACGGTGCCTAAAAATGAAGATATTCAATTAGACTTTGGTCCTTTATTATCGCCACAAATAGCATTAAGCGAAGACGGACCTTTATCAGTTAGCGGACCAGGAGCCTTAACGCGATGGCTCGGTGTACCTTGGCAAACGGATGAAGCAAGTTGTTTATCAGGATACAATCCAACAACCTATTTACCATTACCATCATTTTGGGCAGCAAGAGTTCCAAATCAAGTGTTGAGTGAAGATGGATTTGAGCGAATAAAAGATACTCAAGTAAATATAGGGCAGCGTTTAAAGCATTTTGATTACCGTCAAGATTGGTTGCGAGATTTAGGTCCAGATTACCTCAAAAAAATTAATAAAATGACAAAGCAATGGCATAATTTAGGAATTATTGCACGTCATCAAGACAATGTAGCAAGTGATTCAGAACTGTTGCCAAAATATGCTTGGGTAGAATCAGGAAGACCTTTACCAATAGTAGACCCAAGTTTTGAACAGGTTGAATATGTTGAAGAGGTAATTCTAGGAGCAAGAGAACAAGAAGAGCATAGTCAAGATGAGTTATTAGTGAAAACACCAGTTCGATCAGTAGCGAAAAAGGATGTGTTGAAATCTCGAAGAACGGCTAAAGGAACAACGTTTAGACGTGATGAAATGTAATTCACTATGCAAAATTCTTATCAAGTAATTATAGTAGGAGCAGGTCCAGCAGGGCTTGCTTCTTCTTTAACCTTATCGGCATACAAAATTCCACATTGTATTATTGATGCCAATACCACGTCAGTATTAAAATTGGGAGATGCTCTTCCTCCAAATAGTAAACCCTTGTTAAAGCAATTAGGTATTTTACACTTGTTAATTAGTCCTGAACATATTCCATATTACGGAAACAAAAGTGTATGGGGAAGCGAAGATGTGCAAGAAAAAGAGTTTATTGAAGGACTTCATGGATCTGGTTTTTTACTGGATCGTTTGCATTTTGAAAACCAACTTAGAAATCTAATTAAAAAGAATAAAACTAATTTTTATCAAGGTTATCAGCTAAAAAAGGTATATGATCGAGAAGATTTTGTAGAAGCATTGATTCAAAAAGATACCAAAACTACAACTCTAAATTCAAAATATATAATTGATGCTACAGGAAGAAAAGCTTCAGTAGCCCGACATTTGGGAGCTATCAAACATGATTTAGATACGCAGTTAACGGTTTCCTTTTGGCATCAGACACCAAAAAAAACACCAAGACAAATATGGATAGAAGCCACTGAAAATGGTTGGTGGTATTTGTCTCCTAAAGCAACAAATGAGGTAAATTGTATGTTTTTTACATTGAGAGAAGTATTGCCAGCGAGAAATAACATGCCCATGTTTTTAACGAAGGAGCTTCAAAAAACACGACAAATAAAAACCATTATCAAACCCACAGATATAGAGCTTAGCAATTATAAAATCATGGCTAGTGGCACAAGTTGTTTGGAAAAACCTTACGGGAAAAATTGGTTAGCAGTGGGGGATGCTGCTTTTTCTTATGATCCTATTTCATCTTATGGAATTACGTCGGCATTAGCTTCTGGTTTCTATGGTGGACATGCCATTGCAGCGAAGTTAAAAAAGGAAGAAGACGCCTTTATTACGTATCGATACATCATCGAAAATGGAGCTAAATCTTACCTAAAAAAACTCATGCATCAATACAATATGGAACAGCGATGGCCTAATAGTACTTATTGGAAAAATAGGTTGAAACAAGCTTCCTTAGTTTAGTTCTGCGCCATCTCAAATCGAATTAGCAGTATTTATAAAGGTTGGATTAAAAAATGAAGTAATGATAATACCAATTATTACTTCCTGTAGTGAGATTTTTGAAGATTTTATAAATTCTTTCCCATTAGGTTCTGGCGAAATTGGACTGGATTATTGGTTGCGAAAAAACTTAACCTATGAACAATTTTATTCTTAAGGCTTTTAAATTAACCTTTTACTTACGGGAAGCCGTAAGGTAAATTCATGTTTTATTTTTATGTTCGAAAGCTCTATCAATTTTAACTACTGGATGAGCATTCAGAAATATCTTAGGGTAATTCCAGAAGTATAAGTAGTACCTGTTTAAATATTCAAAAAAGCTCAAGTTTTAGATATGAGAAATAATAAAAATAGGTTTAAAAATCAAACTGTTAACAAATATGGAAATCGAAATTGAAAAACTTACACTTCATCATATAGATATAGGGAGTAATCATGTTGAGCCAATTAATTTAGATTTTAAAGAGGAAAATATTATCAACTATACAGAATCTTTAATTGAGGAGATAATAGAGAGCCCTAACAAAAGAAAGTATAAGTTTAGAGATGGAAAAACTCAAGTAAAATCCTCAATATATGACCTTATAGCAAAGGATTCTAATTTGGAAGAGATATTAAAGAATAATGCTAAAAGATTATTGGATAATGAAAAAGAGGTTGATAAAAAGCTTAGAAATAAAAATTTAAATGTTAGAGTGCAAAAAGGAAGTCTTATTCAAATTCATTTCAGACAAAATAAAAATGATAATGTTTTAATATGTAAAGTTGAGCATGATGAGATAATAAATGAAAGAAGTTTTGATTTAAACAGAGGATTGAATACAAAAAAGAGAGTTTTTAAGGCCTTCTTAGTATTTTTAGAGAACGAGAATAGACACCAAGAAATTTATTTGAATGATAAAAATAATAGTAAGTATTGGTGGTCTGGTTTTTTAGAGCTAGAGCATGTTTTTACTGATGAGGAAAATACTAGTAAATCTCTAGAAAAATTTATTAAAATAATTGATAGAGAAAGAAATAATAGAGAGTTTGCTCTTGATTCAACACTAATAAGGAATAGTTTGATAGGATACTATAAAAGTAATAAAAATTTCAACTTTACTGAAGTACATGATATTATCTTAAAATACACTCCGTTTAATAAAAAGTTTCCTCTAGAAAGAATAAGGGATAAGTTTGAAAGGTTGAAAAGTGATAACAAATTTGATAACCAGTTTGAGATAATACAAAAACAAATAGATAAAAGAATTGTTACAAATATACCTTTAGGTAAGGGGTTACATCTTAAAATAGATAAGTATGTTACTAATCTAACAGAATTAATAAAGCCTTATGAGGATGATGAAGGTCATTTGGGAATAACAATTTTAACTGATGAGGCTTATAAATATATTAAAATAATTAATGAAAAATGATAAAGGTCTTAATTGAGAATTTGCTGGGAAAGGTTTCAAAGAAGAATATTAAAGAGACCTTTTTGAAGTTCCAAATTAATGTTACTTATAAAAACTTTTCAAAAGTTTTGAAGTCATTGACTAAAGATAACTATGAGGCTCTAGATGAAATATTAAAACCATTAGGTTACAAATGGAATTTAAGTATTAGTGAATATAGTTATTCCGCGAGTCAGGACGAGTACGAAACTTTAATTATTGATGAAGAAATTGATGAAGTCAAAGATATAGGAGTAAGTTTTGATATTTATAAAACGAGAAAAAATATTTACATTATTGATGAGACCGCATTTAATAACTATTTGTTGAAGTTGAATCTCGAAACTTTGATTTCCCTTATTGAATCATTTAATGATCAATTTAGTTTGACTAGCAGTAATTTTGAAATTAAAATAGACAAAAATAGCTTTGAAAGTGGTTCGATTAGTAAACAATGCAATTTTAAAAATTCTGAATCTTTATTGTTTCATCCGAGAATATTTTATTTTAATAATAATAAAATTAAATCAACTGAGTCGAAATTAGATGATACATTTTCAAAATTATCACTAATATATTCATTAGTCTATATATGTGATTCGTCTCAAATAAAAAAAGATCAGTTGTTAATAACGATCTCTGGAGATAAAACGTTTACTTATAGTTTAGATTTTAAAAAGGACATAAGTTTAGATTTTGTTGAGAATTATTATCAAATTTTTCAATGGATTTATTCTGAAAGTAATAAGATTGAAGATAAATTAGGTTTATCGAGAAATATTATCTCTTCATATTTAAAAGATGACGGGATAGATATTTCTACTTCGGTTTTTAACTCCATTTTATCTGCATACCAAATTTATGTTAAAGGTAACATTAGCAAATATTTTGAGGCAAGAAATAAAATTATAGAGCAAGTTGAAAATACTGTAAAAAAAATAAATGATTCTTTAGAGGTTTTCTTCAGTAATTTTCAGAAAAGTACTTTAGTTTTTATTTCGTTTTTTTTAAGTGTTTTTTTATCGAAAGTATTTAAACAAGACGATTTTTCGAAAATATTTAATAAAGAAACTTCTCTTGTCGGCTTGGCATTCGTTTCATTGTCTGTTCTATATTTAGTTTTTTCAAGATGGATCTTAAAATTGGATAAAAAAAGGGTGAAAGTTAGATATGAAAATGTCAAAAGTAGTTACAAGGATGTTTTGATTAAGGAGGATATAGATAATATATTAAACGAAAATTCAGAATATAATGATGAAATGACGTATTTTAACGAAAGAATATCCATTTATACTTATTTATGGATAGCTTCAATTATTATATTTATAGTGGTACTTTTTATAACCTCGGATTATCTAGAGATTTCTTTAAAAAACAGCTAAAAAAAGTTGGTTAAATATTTTCTGTATGGAAAAACTGTTCTTAGTAATATTCTTATTCGTTTTTGAAACTGTAAGTGCTCAAAAAGTTTTTTCTGTTGACTACTCGAATCAGGCTGATATAAAAGTATTTGTGGTAGAATATTCAAACCAAGCGGATTTACTAGTTTATAAAGTAAAATATGATAACCAAGCAGGGAAGAACGATGGTAATTGGTTTTTTACAGAATATGCTAATAAAGCTGAAAAGAAAATTTATTTCGTAGACTATGAGAATCAAGCCGATCTGAAAATTTACTTTGTTAAATATCAAAACAAAGCAGGTTGGAGAAATAAATCAAAAAAGAGTTTGTTGTATTAACATCAATGACATCTTATTGTTTTCCAAAATTATGTTCGTAAAATTGAGGATGTTTCATACTTCACTTACGAAGTAATCAATATCCATTTTATTGAAGATTCAATTGCCAAGAAACTCCAAACTGATCTTCAACAAATCCAAATTTTTTACTGAAACCATAGTTGTTTAAGGGCATCATGACCTTTCCGTTTTCTGATAACTTCGTGAATAATTTTTCGAGTTGATTTTCGTTTTCACATTCTACAAAGTTTGAAACTGCGGGTGTAAAACCCCATTTATGAATTGCTGGACTATCACTACACATAAACTGTTTTCCATTTAAGGTAAATGTAGCATGCATTATCGTTCCTTCTTTTCCTGGTCCTTCTTTTCCCCAACGTTTTAAATCATCAATTTCGGAATTATTGAACAATCCAATATAAAAATTCATTGCCTGCTCAGCATCTCCTTTTTGAAATGTTAAAAATGTAGCGATTTGTTCTTTTGCCTTTTTTGAATTTTCTATTTTTAAACTATCGAGTTCAGCTCTCAATTGGTTTAATTCTTCAAGGTTTTCATTCTTTTGTTTAACGTTTGAACAACTCAAAGTCAATAAAATCAAGAATAGTATTGATGTGATTCTTTTCATATTACATGTTTTATTTTTCTACTTTAAATTCTGGATTGAAAATTAAACCAATAACATTTCCGAAAGGATCTTTAACCGTTGCAGTCATTATTTCTCCGCCAACATTATACGGCTTTTCATTTTCCGTTGCTCCTAACTCAATTAGTTTTTCGTAAGTTTTATTTATATCATTAACACCCCAATAGGTAACAACACTTTCAACCTTATCTTTAGTCGGTTTCTTTTCAGGTTGTAATCCAAGCTCAAATCCACCAACATTAAAACCAACATAAAAAGATTGGTCAAAATAAGGCTCAATACCAAAAGCTTCAGAATACCATTTTTTTGCTTTAGTTATGTTACCAACTTTATAAATGGTTGTTCTTAACCCTAACATATCGGATTTTTTCATTTTAGCTTCCGGTTTTTTTGTTCCATTATTTTCTTGGGCGAAACTAAGAGTGGTATATAGGCTTAATATACCAATTATAAATATTCTCTTCATTAGTTTAGTTCAATTGCATCTAACCCTTTAAGGTATAGGTGTCTATTATTTGATTTGTCCTATGAAACAAATTTAAGATTAATTGATGAGTTTTGCGAGTGATCAATATTTCCAAGTTTCCCCTTTAGGAAATAGTTCGTCTTTTTATATCATGATGCCATTAATACCAGAGAGCCGAAAACCATCTCTATCTGCCAAAAAGTTAAACTTTTTACGCAGTAAATCCTGAGCCTCTTTATCAAGAGTAACAATTAAACTAGTTTCCTTTCCGCTAACATCTTTCGATATACAGTTTCCTAGCGTATCAAAGCAAGCTGAATTCCCCACATAGTTATGGTTATTGGCATCCTTACCAACACGATTAACACCAATGGTATAACTCATGTTCTCGATAGCTCTAGATTTTAATAAAGCATCCCAAGCACTAATTCTTGGCTCTGGCCAGCTTGCAACATAAAACAGTAAATCGTAGTCATTTGTATTTCTAGCCCAAACAGGAAAACGCAAATCATAACAAATTAAAGGACAAATTTTCCAGCCTTTATAATTAATTAAAACACGTTCCTTTCCAGCGGTATATACTTCATGTTCTCCAGCTAAGGTAAACGTATGTTTTTTATCGTAATGTTCAATATCCCCATTAGGATGTGCAAACAATAAGCGGTTAAAATAATGCGTTTCTTTTAGGTTTTTAGAAATCTCTTTAATTACTACACTTCCAGTAATTGCAATATTTCTTTCTTTGGCAAATGTACGCATCCAAGTAATTGTTTCACCACTCATGGTTTCCGAATTTTTAACAGGATCCATGGTAAAACCAGTGGTAAACATTTCGGGTAAAATAACTAAGTCAATATTTTCTGGTAAAGAGTACACCTTTTCTTTAATAGCCTGCAAGTTCGATTGTCTGTCTTCCCAAAATAAATCGATTTGCATTAAGGCTACATTTAGTTTTGCAGTCATAATATCAATAATTGTCAATCAAAAAGTGGTGTAAGCTGTTGTGAGCTATAAAAATAAGAAACCTTTTCGACAAAACAAACAACTTTTGTGAATAAATGGACCAATAATTAAGATGAACGGTAATATATAAACAATAATTTTATGAATTTGCTTAAACTTTAGTATGGAATTATTGAATTACTTATTACTGTATATTGCAAAAAACTAGGTGATTTTAACCATGCTTAATACATACCGCCACTTCCGTTTGAAATGTTTACAATCTTCTGTTTCCAAGGAGTCCAATAACCACCTTTTCTAGCTCGAACCTTAATAGTAACCAAACCACTCGAAATAGGGCTAATTAATACACTCGACATGGTTGGAGCATTGGTAAGGGAAGTCATGTATACATCTGAAATATTCCATTCCCACTCATCAGCTGGAATATTTGAATGAACAAATACCTTAGAGTACAATCGTGAGCCAATCCATACATGATGAAGCAATGTACCAATAGAAAAGAGTTCCAGAGTTTCTTGAGGAGTAACACATTGTAGAGAAGGATTTACAATAAACTTATGTACTTGCGAAGCCGAACCGTTTTTTAAAATATTAGAAACACGACTTAATTCAATAGTGCCCGAAGAAAGGAGATTTAGAAACTCACTATTACTTAATTGTTTTCCATTTGCTACTGGCCAGCTATCTTTAAAGAGCCATTTTGTAGTATTTCCTGCACCATTTTCCCAACCAATAATTGAATAAGCATGAAAAGAAAGCGGACTCACTTCTGAGTTACTATAGTTTTTGAATTTTTGTAGAGTGTATCCCGAATCTAGAGCAAGATTGTTAACTTTCATAATAACAGGACCCTTTGTAAGTATGATGTTTTTAAGTTGATTAACAGAATTCAAATGTGTAATTGGAGTAACTTCCATAGCGGCTAAATTATCTTGCTCATGAATTGATGTACCACAGGTATCTAGAATTTCATATTCTCCAGGATTACTCTCCATTGGTTCTACTCTAAAGTTACGTTCAACATTAATGCAGTTTAGAGCCTTTGTGCGAAAACCATTGTATTTAGGGCTGAGCCACGAGTTAACATTGGGCAAATAAATACTCTGAAAAGGAGCTCTTTTTGGAATTCGAAACCCCGATTCTAAAACAGTTTCAAACGCAGGCATTTCACCAACAAAAACCTTCATATCTGTATATGCATCTGATAACAAAATGGATGATGAGGTATTAAACTCAATCATATACATAGTTTCAATAGCGGCATTAAATGCAAATGACAGGCAAGGTCCTTGGAAAGGCTGATTTCGCTGAGGAGTAGTAAAATTTCTGGTTCCATAGGTAGTGTATACCTTTTCCCAAGAAAATTCACAAGGAATATTATAGGAAACAACAGGTAAATGAATCTCATCAGGAAGTTTGTCTAGCTGCCCAAAGGCGATATACGATAGCAGAAAAGCTATAAAAGCGAGTGTGTTTTTCATTTGATAGTTTGTTTGATACCTTTTGCAATTAGCAAAGGGTCTTTTTTATAGGTGTTTTTTATTGAAAAACATTACCCATTATATTTTGTCCGAAAAAGCATATAGAAACAATGCGATTAAGGAGAATAGAGAAGATAATTTTTAGAGGCTATATAAAATGAAAATTGTACTTTGCTTTTAGAATATTGAATCAATGCAGTCCTTCATTACCGATACTTTAGATACCATATTAAAAACAACACAAACCTTTGAAGAGGTGGAATTTATTTTACCCTCGCAAAGGGCGGGAGTGTTTGTGAAGCAAGCCCTGAAAAATAAAATTACAACAGGGTTTTTACCTAAAATAAGTAATATTGGTGATTTTATAGAAGAAGTATCAGGACTTAAAAAAGCTGATTCGGTACAATTGCTATTTCATTTTTATGGAATTTATAAAAAAGAGGAACCAAAAGCAGATCCGTTTGATGTGTTTTCTTCTTGGGCGTTTACCGTTTTGCAAGACTTTAATGAAATAGATCAGCACTTAATCAATGCTCGCGAAATTTTTGTGTATTTGAGAGATATTCATCGCTTAAGAAAATGGTCAGTAGCTGGTACTTTTCAGGAAACAGATCTAATGAAAGATCATTTCGCTTTCATGGAGCGGTTACACAAACTATACGAGCTTTTTTATGAGTTTTTGGTCGATAAAAATATTGGTTATCAAGGAGTAATTTATAGGGAAGCTGTAAAAAAAATTGATGATTTTATTCCTGCAAAGTCTAACAAAAAGTACTTTTTTATTGGTTTTAATGCGCTAAATGCGGCTGAAGAGTTGTTGTTTCAAAAAATGCTAGCGGCTGGAAATACCGAGGTTTATTGGGATATTGATAAGTCGTTTTACGAAAGTAATCATCAGGCAGGAAGTTTTATCAGAAAATATAAAACACGTTGGAAATACTATCAAAGTAACCCGATTGAAACTGTTGCAGAGCATTTTGCAACAACTAAAAACATTAGAGTAATAGGAGCCTCGAAAAATATTACTCAAATAAAATATGCAGGCGAAATATTGTCAACGTTTTCAAACTATAACAATACTGCTTTGGTAATGGCTGACGAATCACTACTTCCTATTACGTTAAATTCCTTGCCTCCAAAAGTAGATGCTGTAAACATTACTATGGGGTATCCGTTGAAAGATGTTCCAACTACAAGCTTATTACAAATTATATTTCGACTCTTTTTAAACCAAGAAAAGTTACAGAAAAAGGAGAGTCAGCTATTTTACTACAAAGATGTAATAGCCTTGTTTAAGCATCCGTCTATTTATCAACTTTTGTATGTTGAAGAAGAAAATATTTCAGACGTATTGTCTGAAGTAATTGTTGCAAGCAATAGTACGTTTGTGAGTTTGGAAAAGATTGAGGAGTTTTTTATTAAAATTCCTGAAGAAACCAAAAAAGTAGTTTTAGGATTATGCAAACCTTACACTACTATTGATGAATTTTTATCAAGAGTAATTACCTTATTACTTACACTTAAGGATACTGCAAATGAATTAGAGAAAGAATATTTATTTCGTTTTTATACGGCATTCACTCAACTTCAAAACCTGCATGATACTTTTAATTATATTCAAGATTTAAAAACATTACAACAATTTTTTAGACAATTAATTCAGTCGGAAAGTTTATCATTTCAAGGTGAACCTTTGCAAGGATTGCAGTTAATGGGAGTATTAGAAACAAGGGTTCTTGATTTTGAAAATGTAATTATAACTTCAGTGAATGAAGGGGTACTACCAGGAAATCACCAACAGACATCATTTATTCCATTTGATGTAAAAATAGAATTCGGGCTTCCAACGTATAAAGAAAAAGATGCACTGTTTTCATATCATTTTTTTAGACTGTTGCAACGCGCTAAAAACATTTACATTTTATACAACACAGAACATGATGTTTTTGGTAGTGGAGAAAAAAGTAGATTTATTACCCAATTAGAAATGATGCGTGATGATATTAAAGAAGAAATAATAAGTCCGCAAATAATTACAACGGTAACAGAACAAAAGGAGGTTTCAAAAACGGAGCATGTTCTTGATAAACTTAAAGAATTGGCTGGAAAAGGAATTTCACCTTCGGCATTAACGAATTACTTATACAATCCGTTTGCCTTTTACAAACAGAAAGTGTTAAAAATTAAAGAGTTTGATGATGTAGAAGAAACAGTTGCAGCTAATACAATGGGAACTGTGGTACATGACACATTAGAAGCTTTGTACAAACCATTCGAAGGAAAATTTTTGGCATTGGATAATGTCACCGCCATGCAGCAGAAAACGAAAGAACTCATAGTGTTTTATTTTTCGAAACATTTTAAAAATGGAGATATCAGCACAGGTAAAAACCGTTTGATTTTTGAGGTTGCTAATCGTTTCGTTATTAATTTTTTAAAGCAAGAAAAAGAGCTGCTTAAAGATCCAGCGAACCAGTTAAAGATTATAGCTACAGAACAAACTTTAGCCACACAAATACATGTGGAAGGAATTGATTTTCCTGTTAAAATACATGGTCAAGTTGATAGGATAGATCAGTTGAATGGTGTCACTAGAATTATTGATTATAAAACAGGAAAAGTAGAAAACACTAACTTAAAAGTAATTGATTTTACTGAGGTAAGAGAATTAAAGTTTCATAAGGCAATTCAGGTAATGTTATATGCCTATTTATATACACAAAACAAACAATATGATTTTTCAATGCCCTTGGAAGCAGGAATTTTTTCATTTAAAAACCTTAGAAAAGGATTTTTAAAGATGAACTTTTCTTCGAACTACAGAAATCCTGATAATAGTGTAACACAAGAGCGATTAGAGGAATTTATGGAGGAAATAAAAGAATACATAAAAGAAATTTACAATCCAGAAGTTACTTTTGTTGAGCCTACAGATTTAAAGTATTAGAAGTAATAAATCAATTAGATATATCAATCGGCTGACGATTAATTCAAAACAATTCCCAGTAAATTATTAAGTGATTGTTTACCTTTTGAGGTAATAATAATCTCTCTTGAAAACTTAATCTTTCTCAACCAATTATTTTCTAGCATTTTATCTAGAAGTACTGCACCCAAATGTCCTGCTAAATGAGGACGACGTTCTGACCAATCGAGGCATTGCCGAGTTAATGCCCGACGACTTTTTTTAAAATGAGCTTCCAGAATTCCAAATTGAGAAAGCCATTCCCAACCTTTTTGAGTTACAAGGTAAACTTTCTCAGATTTTAACAAATACCCTTGTTCCTCCATCGCTTCCGTGATCATGACACCAACATAACCCGCTAAATGGTCGTAACAAGTTCGACAATATTTAACTCCAGTTTTAGCTAATTTCTTATTTGATTTAGGAGGTGAATTATCATTAGATAGATTTGCTAAAGATTCTACGACATAGGCTATATCGGAATTAGCAAAAGAGTAATATCGATGCCTTCCTTGAGTATCAACTTTTAGAATGTTATTACTCAGTAGTTTTGATAAATGATTGCTAACTGAACTAGGTGATAAATCTGAAACTATGGCTAATTCACTTGCTGTATAAGCCCTACCGTCTAATAAATTCCAAACTATTTTTGCTCTTGAAGGCTCGCATAACAATGAAGCTACCGAGATAAAATTATTTTCTTCCATTGTTCATTCTCAAATGAAATATAAAAGTAATAAATCGATTTACTTTGCTAAATATAAAAAGTTATAATAAATGAAAAACATAGAAATATTACTTGAAAACAAATGTGGTCAATTGGCTCTAATGGGTGAAATACTCGGGAAAAATAAAATCAGCCTTGAAGGAGGTGGGGTTTTTCAAAATGGCAATTTTTCAATAGCTAACTTTTTAGTTGAAGAAGCAGAAAAGGCAAAAACAGTACTAGAAAAAAATGGAATAAAAGTTACAAAAATTAGTGATGTAATTATTCAAAAACTCAGACAAGATATTCCTGGTCAATTAGGAATGTTTTGTAAAGAATTAGCGGATGAAAACGTCAATATTTTAACACAATATAGTGATCATTCAAATCAATTAATTGTGGTGGTTGACGAATATGAAAAAGCAAAAAAAGTATCTGATAAGTGGATGAAGACATGGACAAACAGCGATGATTACATAATATGAAAAGGCAACACAATTATTCAGCGATAATAAAATGGACAGGAAACAAAGGTAAAGGTACTTTAAACTATAAAGAATTTGAAAGAAGCCATATGATATCTATCAATAATAAGCCTGATATTTTATGCTCTTCTGATCCAGTTTTTCTAGGTGATAAAACGAAATATAATCCAGAGGAATTATTGCTTGCCTCATTATCATCTTGTCATATGCTTTGGTATTTACATTTATGTTCAGAATCTAATGTTATAGTAACTGAATACATTGATGAACCAACGGGTATTATGATTGAAAAGCAAAATGGAAGTGGATGTTTTTCTGAGGTAAGTTTAAATCCAATTATTAAAGTTGCTGAACAATCAATGATAGAAAAAGCAATTGAATTGCATAAAAAAGCAAATGAATTATGCTTTATTGCTAATTCGGTAAATTTTAAAGTTCTTCATAATCCCTGTTGTTCGACACAAGAAAACTAAGAAAAAGTAAGAAGTAAATGACAATAAGAGAGAAGAGTTAAATTTTGAGTTTAGCTTTTCTCTGTTGTCTTTTATTTCCTAAGTATAAACCTAAAAATCAGCGCTAAAATCAAGTGGCTAAATATCCATAAACACGACAACCCAAGTTTCACCTTCAAAATCGTAACGAATTAATTCAGTAAAACCAATACCATTATGAGCATTAATAGAGCGTATGTTTTTGGCGTTAATTTCTGTTATGATGCAGTCAAACGTTCCAGAGAATACTTTTTTCATGTGCGTATACAAGCCTCTAAATACGCCCTGACCACGAAAATCTTTGGCTACACATACCTGTCCCATAATAAGGTAATTAGATTTTCCGATTTCTGAAGCATCAATTTTAGAAAACATTGGTTCTAGAACAGGAATATCATTTCTAAACTTTCTGGACATTGATAATGCATACCCGGCAACAGCCCCATTGGATACAGCAATAATATGTGGATGAACATCATGCATGGTTTTTAAAATATCCATATCATGATGAACGGTTACAAAACCTTGTTCTTTTTTTGTCTCTTCACTTAATTGATTCGGTAAATTTCCAGCTTGAAGCGTTAAAATTTCCGATAATTCTTGTGTGTTTTCAGTAACTTTATAATTAATCATTTCAATTTGTTTTTAAGGGTGAGCATTCACCCAAACTTCACCATCAGAAAAATACTCTTTTTTCCAAATTGGAACAGTTTCTTTTAAAGTATCAATAGCATATTGGCAAGCATCAAAGGCTGCTTTTCTATGCGGAGATGAAACAGTGATGATCACTGGAACATCACTTATTTCTAATAAACCTTCGGCATGATGAATGGCAATTTTAGTAACACCAAAAAGCTCCATAGCTTTATCGGCAATTTTTTGCATTTCTTTTAAAGCCATAGGTTTATAGGTTGAAAAATCAAGTTTGGTAACTTCTTTGTTTTTAGTGGCATTTCTAACAGTTCCAACAAAAATAGCAATGCCACCACAAGAAGGATCTTCTACAAAATCATAGCATTCTTGAAGGCTTAATACTTCGGAAGTTATTTTAATGAATGTTTTATTCATACGAATAAATTTAATTCAACTTTTTATGTTTTGATGAGTTAATAAAAACTCGCTAAATCAATGTTATTTATTCCCTTTTGCTGAGGGGATTGGTCCTTTTTACCAAACCACTCAGAAAAAAATCACAATAGATTATCAAAAATACATGAATTTTTTCATTTTAAATTCAATAAAATTTACTGGAAAAATTAAATGAACTAATAAATTGATTACAAATGTTTAATGAGATTTTATTGTATTTGTAAAATTTAGAATTCTTTAAGAAATATAAAGCATTTGTTGTGTTATTGTTGAGGTTTTATATGGTTTTAAATAGTTACATTTGTTGAACCCTGAATTTAGAAGAGAAAATTAAAAAAATGTTTATTATCAATCTTACCTACCAAGTTTCATTGGAAACTGTGGATAGATTTCTGGAGGAGCATATTTGCTATCTAGAGGAGCAATACAAAACAGGAAATTTTATGGCCTCGGGGAGGAAAGAGCCTCGAACAGGAGGAATTATTCTTGCAAAAGGTGAAAACCGTAAGGATGTTGAACAAATGATTGAGAAAGATCCATTTAAAAAACATGGGGTTGCTCATTATGAAATAATTGAATTTACTCCTAGTAAAACTAGTGAGGAGCTCACATTTTTACTAAATTAATAACATAACAAAAACAGACCAAAAAACAATTACTAAGATGTGAGTATTTGCATCTGACTAATTAAAAATCAATAATATACAAATGAAAACACTTAATGATTTTAACTTCGAAAATAAAAAAGCACTAATTCGTGTTGATTTTAATGTACCATTAAACGATGCTTTTGAAGTTACCGACGCAACCAGAATAGAGGCGGCAAAACCAACTATAATTAAAATATTGGAAGATGGTGGTAGTTGTATTTTAATGTCGCATTTAGGGCGTCCGAAGGGAGTAGAAGATCAATTTTCATTGCGCCATATAGTGGAAAAAGTTACTGAGGTATTAGGCGTAAGAGTAACTTTTGTTGAAGACTGTGTTGGAGATAAAGTGGCTGAAGCGGTGAGTAATTTAAAACAAGGTGAAATCTTGTTATTGGAAAACTTACGTTTTTATGGAGAGGAAAAATCTGGAGATACAGCCTTTGCTGAGCAGCTTTCAAAGTGGGGAGATGTATATGTAAACGATGCCTTTGGTACAGCGCATAGAGCACACGCGTCTACAGCTGTAATTGCTCAATTCTTTGAAAATGATAAGTGTTTTGGAAGTTTGTTAGCTCAAGAAATTGAGAGCATTGATAAAGTTTTAAATAATTCCGAAAAACCAGTAACAGCTATTTTAGGAGGGGCAAAAGTATCTTCTAAAATTGGAATTGTTGAGAATATTATTGAGAAAGTAGATCATATCATTATTGGTGGAGGAATGACTTTTACCTTTGTAAAAGCTTTAGGTGGAAAGATAGGAAACTCTTTAGTTGAAGATGATAAACTAGATTTAGCACTTGAAATTTTAGAAAAAGCGAAACAAAACAATACCCAAATTCATTTACCAGTTGATGCGGTAATCGCAGATGCTTTTTCAAATGATGCAAATACACAAACTGTAGATACAAATGAAATCCCAGAAGGATGGATGGGCTTAGATGTGGGGCCAAAAACTTCTGAGAAGTTTGCTGAGGTACTAGCAGCTTCAAAAACTATTTTATGGAATGGACCATTAGGTGTTTTTGAAATGGATAGTTTTTCAAAAGGTACTACCGAATTAGGAAATGCCATTGCTGAGTCTACTAAAAATGGAGCGTTCTCTTTAGTTGGAGGAGGAGATTCTGTAGCCGCAGTAAAGCAATTTGGTTTTGCTGACAAAGTAAGTTATGTGTCAACTGGAGGAGGAGCTATGCTAGAAAGCTTAGAAGGAAAAGTCCTTCCAGGAATTGATGCTATTTTGAATTAAATAAAGAGAGAAGACATCAATTGCTCGTTTCGCAATGTTATAATTCTCAAATCAAAAAAAATAATGAAATATACAACCTTACCAAATACAGATATTAAAGTTTCAAAGATTTGTCTAGGTACCATGACTTGGGGAAATCAGAATACTGAAGCCGAAGGGCATGAGCAAATGGATTATGCTCTTGAACAAGGAGTTAACTTTTTTGATGTAGCTGAGTTATATCCAGTGCCAGCTAATGCTGAAACCTATGGGGAAACCGAAAAAATCATAGGAACTTGGTTTAAAAAAACTGGAAATCGCGATAAAGTAGTTTTAGCAACTAAAATTGCTGGAGCAGGTGATTATACAGCACATATACGAAAAGACGGTTTTAGTAAACGCGCTATTAAAGAAGCTATTGAAGGTAGTTTACAACGTTTACAAACGGATTATATTGATTTATACCAATTACACTGGCCAGAAAGAGGAGTAAACTGTTTTGGAGTACGTGATTATCCCTATAAAGTTTCTGCAAAAGAAGCTGAAAACCATTTAGAGATATTGGAAACGTTAAACGATTATGTAAAACAAGGAATTATTAAGCATATTGGTTTATCTAATGAAACTCCTTGGGGAACGATGAAGTATTTACAAACTTCAGAGCAACATAATTTGCCAAGACCAGTAACAATTCAAAATTCATATTCATTAATTCATCGTGCCTATGAATACGGAATGTCAGAGGTGTCATTACGAGAAGATATTGGTTTGTTAGCGTATTCACCTCTAGCTTTTGGAATATTATCTGGAAAGTATTTAGGTGGTAAAAAACCGGAAGGAGCCCGTGTAACGTTATTTCCAAACTTTAGCAGGTATTCATCTGCCGAATCTGCAAAAGCAGTGGGAAAGTATCAGGAAGTTGCTAAAAAGCACGGTTTAACTTTAGCTGAATTATCGTTAGCTTATGTGAATCAACTACCGTTTGTAACTAGTAATATTATTGGTGCTACCAAAATGGATCAATTAAAGGAGAATATCAATTCTATTAATATTGATCTTTCAGAAGATATTTTAAATGAAATCGAAGCAGTTCATAGCTTAATACCAAATCCAGCGCCATAATTCGTTGGGAACACAATAAATAAAAAAAGCGAGAATGTTAATTCTCGCTTTTTTTATTTATTCTCTTAGATATGAAATTAATACCCAATCTTTTTACGCAATCTTTGTAAAACATCTTGGGCAACTTTTCTCGCTTTATCTGCTCCAATAGTTAAAGCTTCATCAATTTCATGACGATTTTCCATATAGTGATTATACTTAGCTCTAATATCAGCAAACTGCTCAATAATTAGTTCGTATAAAGCTTGTTTTGCATGTCCATAACCGTAGTTCCCACCTTCATAATTAGCTCTCATCTCAGCAATTTGCTCCTCATTAGCCAATAGTTTATATAAAGCAAAAACATTATCAGTATCTGGGTTTTTTGGTTCTTCTAAAGGAGTACTATCCGTTTGAATTCCCATGATTTGTTTTCTCAACTTTTTGTCTGGTAAGAAAATATTGATAACATTATTTCTGGACTTACTCATTTTTTCACCGTCAATACCAGGAATTAACTTTGTTTCCTCGTTAATTTTAGCCTGTGGCGGAACTAGGGTGTCACCAACAATATTATTAATTCTGTTTGCTACATCACGAGAAATTTCCAAGTGCTGTAATTGATCTTTGCCAACAGGAACAATTTCTGCATCATATAATAAAATATCGGCTGCCATTAACATTGGATAGGTAAATAAACCAGCATTTACATCTGCTAACCGGTCCGCTTTATCCTTAAAACTATGCGCTAAGGTTAATCGCTGATATGGAAAATAACAGCTTAAATACCAAGATAGCTCAGCTACTTCAGGAATATCACTTTGACGATAGAATACAGTCTTATTAATGTCAATACCACAAGCAAGCCAAGTTGCAGCAACACTATAGGTATTCTCACGCAGCTGTTCTCCTTCCTTAATTTGTGTTAAAGAGTGCATATCTGCAATAAAAATAAAAGATTCATTGTTGGAGTCGTTAGCCATCTGAATAGCTGGTAAAATTGCTCCCAATAAATTTCCTAAATGTGGTGTTCCTGTACTTTGAACTCCCGTTAAAATTCTCGCCATTGGTTATTTATATATAAAATTGTTTATATCTGGTTGTTTAAAATTTGCAAATAATTCATTCCTAAAACAAGAAATAAACATAACTGCAGTTATCTTATAGATCCTATGTGAATTGTTTATAGCAACACAAGACGGGCAAAAATAAGCTTTAAATTTATCAAACAAAAGAAATTACTACATTC
Organism: Tenacibaculum xiamenense; assembly: GCF_964513065.1. Taxonomy (NCBI): domain Bacteria; kingdom Pseudomonadati; phylum Bacteroidota; class Flavobacteriia; order Flavobacteriales; family Flavobacteriaceae; genus Tenacibaculum; species Tenacibaculum xiamenense. Next base: position 140,746 of record NZ_CAZEQU010000010.1, on the reverse strand, counting down.
GCAGTTATGAAGTATTTTAAAATTCCTTTTCTTTTAATCTGGAGGCTGTGGTTTTACATTTTAATGTTTAGCACAATTCTGATTATGATGCCTATACTTTTGGTACTTACATCTAATGAAAAGTACTACCCAACATTTTGGAAAATGATTAGAGGTTGGTCTTTTCTGTTAGTGTACGGAATGGGGTTTCGATTAAAAATTGAAAGAGATGAACGTATAAAAAAAGATAAAAGTTACTTGTTTATAGCAAATCATGCTTCTATGATTGATCCTTGGATTATGATTATAATGAGTAAAAACCCGATTGTTTTTGTTGGAAAAAAAGAGCTGGTGAAAATTCCTGTTTTTGGTTTTTTCTATAAGAAGGTGGTAATTATGGTAGATAGAGGTTCTGATAAAAGTAGAAAACGGGTTTACAAAATGGCTAAGGAAAAATTAAAAAACGGAACCAGTGTTGGTATTTTCCCAGAGGGACTTGTTCCTGAGGAAGACATTGTGTTGGCTCCTTTTAAAAATGGGGCTTTTAGCTTAGCTATTGAACATAAAATCCCTATTGTTCCTCAGGTTTATTACGATTCTAAGAGGTTTTTTTCCTGGAATATCTACAAAGGAGGCCCTGGAATTATTAGGATAAAACAAGGATGTTTTATAGAAACAAAAGATAAAAAAATAGGCGATAGAAAAGAATTGCGCGACCAAGCATTTGATATGATTTATCATGAATTAAGTAATGATAAACTATATATGAATGATACTAACAAAAAGTTTTAATATTTTTGCCAACGAAATTTTCTGAAAAGGTAGTGGTCTAAACTAGTGATTTAATGCTGTTTTATTTCTTTTTTGACAAGGAATTTAAGAAAAAAATCATTATATTTAAGACTGATACTTAAAGATAGAAGCTTTTAGAAGCAAAGTGAACCCGTATTATGAAAACAAGTGTTGTGCCTTGTTTGTAGTACGAAGCGCTGTGTTTACTCCCCCACATTATAATAGTCCTGATACAATGTAATATTGATGAGTAAACGTATGATAAAGATTGTCTTGATTGATGATGAGAATGATGCTTTAGAGGCATTAGAGTGGAAAATAAGGAAATGTAGGCCGAATGAAAATTTTAACATTGTAAAATGTAGTTCTCCCGTTATTGCGTCTGATATAATTAGAGAAATTAACCCAGATATTGTTTTTTTAGATATCCAAATGTTAGAAATGGATGGGTTTACTTTTCTGAATAATTTTCCAAATAGAGGATTTGATGTGGTTTTTACAACTGCCCATGATGAGTATGGTGTAAAGGCGGTGAAGGCGAATGCTTTGGACTACCTTTTAAAACCAGTAGACCTAGATGAGTTGCAACTTACTTTCGAAAAAGCTAAAAAGCGATTTTATTATAAAAAAAGAGAAGTCAAAGTAATAGATAAGATAAATATTTCTGCTGACGGAAAGGTGTATTTAGTTGACAAAAAAGATGTTGTTTACTTGAAAGCTGATAAAAGCTATACTACCATTTTCTTAACAGAGGAAAGGAGAATTGTTGCTACAAAAACTTTAAAAGAAGTTCAAAAGAAATTTGCATTTCCTGAGTTTTATAGAGTGCATAACTCCTATGTGATTAATCTTAACTGTGTTACGGAGTACAATAGAGGCTCAAGCGAGCTAACATTAATTGATGGAACCGTTGTAAGTGTAAGTAGGCGTAAGAAGAATGAGTTGGTGGAAATGTTACAATTGGATAAATAATTAATGCTTCTTGATATTACTTCTGGTTTTTACTCTTGGATAAGAGGAGGTCTTTCTGTTCTCTTTATTTACCACTTTATCTTTTATTTATTGAATAGAGATAAGCTAAACAAGTACTATAGTATTTACTTGTTTTGTATTGTGGTATATTTAACTAGGGATGTTTTTGAGAATGAAACTGTGATATCTTTTTATCAATACATTAGCTTTTCAATTCAATACATTGCCTATTTTTATTTTATTCAGTTTTGTAGAAGCTTAACTAGAAGTCGCAGAGGTTTTCCTAGGCTAGATGTAATAGCGCAGAGGTTTTCTTGGGTGCTCATTTTATTTGCTTTAATACTTGTAGTTGTTCAGTTTTTTTACGGGTATGAGATTCAAAAGAAAGTAGTCGCTTTTTCCGTACCTTTCGCTTCAATTTGTTCTTTGCTAATTTTTTACATGCTCGCAAAAAGCAAATCAAAGCATTCGAAATATTTATTAATTGGCTGTATATTTTTCCTGATAGCGGCAAATATAAGCTCATTAAAAATGCTTAAAGGAGAGTATTACTTAATAGATTGGCCAGTACACCGAATGTTTTATTATTTCATAGGAGCTTTTGCTCAGAGCATAATATTTACGGCGCTAATTAGTAGTTATTTAAAAGGAATTTTTGAGAAAAAACAGCAAGCGGAACTGAATTTGTTAAAACAAAAAAATCAGATTGCTCAATTAAAAATGGTGGCACTTAAAAGTCAAATGAATCCTCATTTTTTATTTAATTCATTGAACTCCATTAACAATTATGTTATTCAAAACAAGGTTGATGAAGCTTCTAACTTTATCACTAAATTTTCAATGCTCGTTAGAAAAGTTCTTCAAGTAACTAATGAAAACTCAATTAGCTTAGAAGAAGAACTACAAATATTATCTGTATATATTAAACTAGAACAATTGAGAGCGAAAAATGGATTTAGTTTTGATATTCAGATAGATAAAAGTATTAAAGTAGCTAGGTTAAGAGTTGTACCACTTTTTTTACAGCCATTTATTGAAAACGCTATTTGGCATGGTTTAAGTTTTAAAGAAGGAGAAAAAATTATTAAGCTTTCGATTTATAAATTGGATGATATGGTTCGTGTTTTAATTAGAGATAATGGAATAGGAATAAAAAGAAGTAAAATAAAAAATTTACATACCAGTACTGGTAGAAAATCATTCGGTATTAACATCGTAAAAGAACGAATGGAAATTATGTATGGAAAAGCTGTTGATATTCATATAAAAGACCTGAGCGATGGGCAAGAAACGGGAACTCAAATTTCCATTGTTTTCCCTTTAAAATTAGCATAATATGAATTGGTAAACGCCAGTTATTGCTTGATGTTAGTTGTTTGTTTAAGTTTTTCTTCCAATGGCATAATTCAGAGAAAATGAAGCATAATCTTTTGTAATTTAGACACATGAAAAGAAAGGGATTGTGATTTTAGGGGGAACTCACAGTTTTATTCGAGAAAAGATCAAGAATTGCTTGATCTTTTCTTTATGCTACAATATTTAGAAGAAGAATACGAATTCTTGGATTATAACTGGAAATGGTAGTACTCTATTGACAAAGTATTACCATTTTTTATAGGGCAGCTTGCTTAAGTTAGAATTGTAATATTTAATATCTCCAGTAACTTCTTTTGCTAACCAATTAGGCTTTGTGAAAAGTTCATTTTCAGAATTGAGTTCAATTTCTGCAATAAGTAAACCTTCATTATCTCCTAAAAATTCATCTACTTCATACGTGTGAGATTTTATATTAACCAAATACCTAAACTTTTCAATAACACCTTTCTCACATAAATGGAACAAACTTTCAGCTTCTGATTTGTTTATTTGTTTTTCCCATTCAAATCGGGTTGTTCCTTCTTTACTCGAAGGCCCTTTTATGGTTAAAAACCCTTCGTTATCCTTAATTCTAACTCTAACAACACGTTCTTTATCAGAGTTTAAAAAACCTTGTTTAATATATACCTTTTTGAAAGCTTGGTTTTTGAAATCATTGGAAGCAACCAAGAATTTACGTTCAATTTCTACAGACATAAAAAATCAAATTTGTACGAATGTACTGCTTTTTAGCGTTAATAGTAATATCTTTGATATTAAGACAAAGTATTTCAGACTTGAAGCTTTTTATGATGTTAGTATTCTTGAAAGAAATCATAGGAGCAAGTCTTGAAAGTGTTGTCTTTCATCTTTGAAATTAAATTTTTAAATCAAGTTGTTCAGGTGAAAAAAATACTACCATTTTTTCTACTTTTTTTCAATATCACTTTATTCTCTCAAGTAGACTATTCTGATAGTTGGGAAGATCTATTTTCTTATTCTAATGTAAAGGATTTTACTAAGGAAGGTAATTTTATATATGCATTGGCTGATAACGCTGTTTTTATATATAATGCAGTTTCTAATGAGACGAGTAAGATATCATCAATTCATGGATTATCGGGAGGTACAACTTCAGCTTTACATTATAGTAGTTCATTAGAAAGATTGGTTATTGGTTATGAAGATGGATTGTTGGAAGTTGTAAATAATGATGGTAAAATAACAAAGTCTCCAGAGATTACTAATTTTAATCAGACTGGAGAGAAGAGAATTAACCACATTTATGAGTTTAACAACAAATTATATTTAGCAACACCTTTTGCTATTGTGGTTTATGATATAGAAAGACTGGAGTTTGGAGATACTTATTTTATTGGATTTGGTTCATCTGATTTAAACATAAATCAGATTACAGTAAATGAAGGGCAAATTTATGCAGCTACTGAAAATGGTATTTATATAGCGGATGTTAATAATCCAAACTTGATAGATTTCAATAATTGGACACAAACGTTTACGGGGAATTTTACAAACATTTCTGTTTTCGATAATCAGGTTTTTGCTTCAAGAGGAAATGAATTACTCAGAATTCAAGGATCAAATATCAGTACTGTCAGAACATTTCCAGAAAATATTATTGGAATAAAGAGTTCAAACAATAGCATTACAATTGCTTTGAGCAATACAGCGGTAGTTTTGAATACTGGTTTGGGGGTGGTGAAGCAAATAACTGCAAATACTAATTTTAATTTTCAGTTAAATGAAGCTTATGAAGAAAACGGAGATGTTTATTTAGGAACCACCACTTTCGGTATTTTAAAAACCTTTAATGGAAGTACTTTTCAAGAAATTCATCCTGAAGGACCAATGTTTAATGATATTTTTTCAATGGATGTTCACAACAGTAATTTATGGTTGGTTTATGGAGGATATAATGTTACTTACACCCCTTCGGGTAATAGAAAAGGGTTTTCTCATTTCAATGGTCAGAGCTGGAACAACTATCCATACGATCCAAATACACCTTTTGCCGATTTAGTTTCTGTAAATATTAATAAAAATGAAGAAAGCTCTGTTTTTATAAGTTCATTTGGAGATATTACCGGAGCTCAAATTAATACTCCATTAACTGGAGGTTTGTTGAATATTCAAGATGGGCAAGTACAAAACTTCTATAATCAATTAAATAGCCCTTTAGAGGATATTGTTGAAGATATTCCAAATAGAGTAACTATTCGTGTGAGTGGATCAGCATTCGACAGGCAAGGGAATTTATGGGTAACAAATATAGGAGTTTCACAAAGGCTGAAAAAATTATCGGCTAGTGGTCAATGGACAGGTTATGATATTGAATCGATTATTAACTTTAATAAAATAGGGTTAAACGAAATTGAAGTTGATAGGTTTAATAATGTATGGATTGGAACAAGAGGTAATGGGTTATTGGCATATAATGAAAATGGAGACAGGAAGGAAGCTTTAATCGCTGAGGTGAATAGAGGAGATTTACCAAGTAATAATGTTCGAACTATTGGAGTTGATAGAAATAATAGAATATGGATTGGTACTTCTATCGGGTTGGTCGTGTTTAATAATGCTTCTGGAATTTTTGATAGTAATATAAATAATGCTGAACCCGTTGTAATATTGGATGAAGGAATTCCGAAAAAGCTTTTAGGTGATCAAACAATAAATTCTATTGAAATTGATGGCGGTGATAATAAGTGGTTTGGAACGGAAACAGGAGGTGTTTTATATACAAACCCAAGTGGTGAAACTACTTTAGCTGCATTCAATAAGGATAATTCGCCTTTACCTTCTAATAAAATAGTTAAAATAAAAGTAGACGATATTACTGGTAAAGTGTATTTTGCAACAAGCCGTGGAATGGTAGCCTACAAGAGTGGTGTTGTACCCTTCGGAGAAGGTCTTGAAGAAGTATATGCTTATCCTAATCCGGCCCTAAGAAAACATGATGTTGTTACAATTGATGGGCGTAATGGCTCTCATTTACCAAAGGGAACAAACGTGAAAATATTAGATGTTTCAGGGAATTTAGTTTTCGAAACAAATGTTGTCGAGGGGCAGCAGTTAGGCGGAGGTAAAGTAACTTGGAATAAACGAAATTTGGCCGGAACGAGAGTAGCTTCAGGAATATATATTGTATTGCTATCAAATGAAGACAATACGGAATCGGCAACAACTAAAATAGCTATTGTAAACTAATGCCAATTGTTAATACAAAAGCCATCGTTTTTGGAACTATCAAGTACGGAGATACCAGTTTAATAGTAAAGTGTTTTACACTTGAAGATGGTGTAAAGTCGTATATGGTTAAAGGAGTTTTAAGTTCTAGAAAAGGAAAACTAAAAACAGCCTATTTTCAGCCATTAACTCAACTACAAATGGTGGCCAATCATAATCATAAAAGTACACTTAATTCAATAAAAGAAGCACGAGTTATTCATCCTTATAGCAGTATACATACTTCTATTGTTAAACAAACTATCGTTCTGTTTCTTTCTGAGATTCTTTCAGGGATTATACAGGAAGAAGAAAAAAACCCAGGGTTATATACATACATAGAAACAGCGTTACTTTGGCTCGATAGTCATGATGAAATATCAAACTTTCATTTAGTGTTTTTAATGAATTTATCTAAGTTTTTAGGTTTTTACCCAGATACTTCGAATATAGGGAAAAAAGGTTTTAATTTAGCCGAAGGAAGCTTTACCGATTCCGAGTATGAAAATTTAACACTATATAATGTTGAATTAACACTTTTTAAAAGGGTGTTAGGCATAAATTTTGATGCAATAAATGCAATTTCATTAAATAAAAATGAAAGGCAAATTATACTCAAAACACTAATAAAATATTTTGAGTTGCATTTGGATGGGTTTAGAAAACCAAAATCGTTAGATATATTAGAAACTGTGTTTAATTAAATAAACAATGAAACAAGTAGTATTTACACTATTTTTATTTTTAGCGCACTCGATTTTTTCTCAGGAAATAACAATTTTTGATGCAGAAACAGGAAAGCCAATTGAGTCGGTTGCCGTATATAACAGAGCAAAAATGAAATCTGCAATAAGTGATGAAAATGGTGTTCTTAATCTTTCAGAGTTTTCTCCGAATGAAATGTTGATCTTTTCTCATGTAACTTATTCTGAATATAGAGCAAAGAAGAAAGCTATTTTGGCTAATGATAATCATGTTTATTTATCGAAGCATTCAGAGCAATTAGATGAGGTAGTACTTTCTGTATTTAAGAATAAAGAAAAGAGAAATAGAATTGCAGAGCAAATAGCCTTAATAACAAGTAAAGATATAGCTAAGGTTTCACCGCAGACATCGGCAGATTTATTAGCCAATGTACCTGGTATTAAAGTGCAAAAATCTCAATCTGGAGGAGGAAGTCCAGTACTGAGAGGTATGGAAAGTAATAGAGTATTGTTAGTTGTAGATGGAGTTCGATTGAACAATGCTATTTATAGAAAAGGACACCTTCAAAACTCAATAACAGTATCTCCTAACTTATTAGATAGAACAGAAGTAGTTTTCGGACCTTCTTCTGTTATTTATGGTTCAGATGCTTTAGGAGGAGTAATTCATTATTATACAAAAACTCCAAAGTTATCTAAAAAAGATAGTGAAATTAAAGGAGGATTATTTTCTAGATATAGTACAGTTAATAATGAAACTACCAATACAGTATCGGCAGAACTAAGATTTAAAAATTGGGCCTCTTTTACAAGTATTTCTCACAGTAATTTTGACGATTTAGCCATGGGTAAAAATAGATCACATGGTTTTGAAGATTGGGGAAAGGTTCCGTTTTACTCTGAAAATATAAACGGAAACTATGAAGAAAACCCTACAGTAAATGACCACCAAAATTTACAGAGAAATACGGGGTATAATCAAACTGACGTTCTTCAAAAGTTTTTTGTGCCGTTGTCGAAAAGAACCGATTTAAAGGTAAATATTCAATATTCAACATCTTCAAATATTCCTCGTTTTGATAGATTAACTGAATTAAAAGGAGAGAGTTTAAAATTTGCGGAATGGTATTATGGACCACAGAAAAGATTGTTGATTTCTCCGCAATTGGAAATTAATCCGAGAAAGAAGTGGTTAGAAAAAGGAGTAATTACTTTAGCTTACCAAAGCATTGAAGAAAGTAGAATTCAAAGAAAATTTGGAAGCTTGGATAAATCTTTCAGAGAGGAAAATGTAAATGTGTTTAGTGTAAATGGAGATTTCAAGGTGCCATTGGCTAAGAAACGTAATTTGGAGTATGGTTTTGAAATGGTATACAACGATGTTAACTCTAATTCTTATGGGAAAACATTGAACATTGTTGATGGGGCAATTCAAGGTTTTAACGGCGACTTTGCCGTTCAGTCAAGATATGCTGATGGAGGAAGCTCCTATTTCAGTTCTGCGCTATATTTAGGGTATAGGCAAGATTTAAACAGTAAATCAACCCTAAACACAGGAGTGCGATTAACCAATACAAATTTAACAGCAAAATGGATCGATGAGCAATTTATTCAATTGCCTAATAATGATATTAGTTTAAATAATACGGCTTTAACGGCAACAATTGGTTATGTATATAAGCCCAATAAAACTTGGCAGTTAAACGCTGTTTTATCATCTGGTTTTAGGTCTCCAAATATTGATGATGTAGGAAAGGTAAGAGAGAAAAATGGGAATGTAACGGTTCCAAATATCGATTTAAAACCTGAGCATGCTTATAATGCTGAAATTGGAATTCAAAAGTATTTCAACGATCGTAAATTTAGAGTAGGAGCAAATGTGTATTATACTCTACTGAATAATTATATTTATAGAACACCATTTGATTTAAGTGTTAATAGTGAAGCAGAAGTAGGTTCTGAAATTCAATTTGATGGAGAAACAGGAAATGCTGTAGCAAATGTAAATAAAGGAAGTGCGTATGTAACTGGATTTACAGTGAGCTATGAAGGGAAACTACATAAAAACTGGAAAACTTCTGGATTTATTACCTATACGAAGGGAGAAAGTTATGACTTAAAAGAGCCTTTGTCTTCGATTCCTCCGTTGTTTGGTAATTTTGAATTAAACTATACCAATAATAAGTTTGAAGGAGGCGCCAACTTGGTATTCAATGCTAAAAAAGATATTCAAGATTATAATATTAGTGAAGGAATTGATAACCATGAGCAAACTCCAATTATAAATGCAGATGCTCAAGAAGATGTAGATAAGTATTTCGGAAGCCCAGCTTGGATGACGGTAGGGTTATTTGGAAGGTTTGCAGTTTCAAATAGTTTGACTTTACAGGGAAATATCACAAATCTTTTCGACGAACATTACAGAGAATTTGCTTCAGGAATTTCTGCTCCGGGAAGAAACTTTTCAATAGCTTTGCAAGTAAATTTATAACTAGAAATGATCAATATATTTAAAATTGTAAGCCTCTTAGAAGGAATATCTTATATACTACTTTTATTCATTGCCGTTCCAATTAAATACATGCAAAACAATCCAGAATATGTTAAAATGTTAGGGATGCCACATGGTTTATTATTTGTGCTGTATATCGTATTGGCAATTATGTTGAAATACGAATTAGAATGGAAGGGTAAAGACTTTTTTATGGTTTGTCTTTTGTCGATATTACCGTTTGGAACTTTTTTCGTTGGAAAGTATTTGAAGAAATAGCTTTCTTGAATTATGAGTTTTAAGTTTTGAATGTTTGGTGTTTAATGTTGGTATTGTTTTTTCGAGAATCGAAAGTTGTAAGGGTGAAAAGCTGAAAGTAATCAATTCAATACAAAAACTCAAAACTCGGCATTAGCAATTTAACTCAATTAATAATTCATAATTTCCATTATCCACCACTTACAGGGGGTATAATAGCAACTACATCATTATTCTGTATTTCTTGATTGTCATTTGCATATTCTTCGTTAATAGCAACAGCAAATGAGCTGAGTCTGGCCATATTTGGGAATTCAGAAATTAAGTGTTGTTTAAGTTCTGCTACTGAGATAGTATTGTCAAATAATAATTCAGAGGTAGAGCTAAGGATTTCACTGGCAGCACCAAAAGCAAGTAATTGAATTTTCATGATTGTAAATTGATAAATATGTTTCAACAAGTAGCTGAAACTTATTAAATAATTGTTTTATTTAGCTATTGATTTTCGTGTCAATAGATAATCAAAAATAAGCATTTCTATTGGGATAAGAATCAATACTTATTTTCTAAGGAAATCAACCATCTTGTCTGGGAAATCAGTAAACCCACCATCAATATTTGCTTCGAAAAATAATACATTCATCATATCGTCAAATGAAGAAAACTCTTCTAATTGATCATATCTAAAAGTATATGGATGTACTACTAAATCAAGTTCATGAGCCTCTTTAACAAGGTTCGTAAACAGCCATTTTCCATTTTCTTTTTTATCCAAAATTTGCTTGTACCAAGGACCTATTCCATTCGCATAAGAGGCAAAATGTTTTAATTGTTTAGCCTCTTCTGGAAACTCAATTAATTGCACAAGAAAAAGCTCTGATTTCACTTCTTTACGAATTCGTTCTAGTTCTTTTGAGTCAAAACATTGTAAAATACAGTTGTCTTCCTTTGTTTTGTATCCATATGAGGAGAGAATATCTAAAGTAATTTTAGCGATATCTTTTCCATTTTTATGATGAAAATCTGGATTCTTAATTTCAGGATAAATTCCAATTGATTTTCCAGTACTATAATTCAACCCCTGAATCAGTTCAATTTCTTGTGATAGTGAGTGTAATCTAAAATTACCTTTGTTCTTTGGAAAGCGGTTTGGGTAAAATTGCTTTCCTGTTGAAGGTTTAAAACGCTCAGTTACTTTTAATTGTTGTAATTCAGCAAAAGTAAAATCAATAACATAATACCTATCATCTTCTCTTTTTCTCTCTGGAAAAATTGTAGCTACATTGGTTACATCATCTAAGTATATATCATGGATAACTATAGGTATATCGTCTTTACTTAGAACCAGGTCCTGTTCAATATAATCAGGATGCATTGCATAAGCCATGACTTTCGCTTCCATAGTGTGCTCTGGTAAATATCCTGAGGCTCCTCTATGTGCAATTACTACTTTAGGATTTGTTGAATTGTTCATGTCTTTTTTGCAGCTAATACCTATAAAAATAATAAGTACAATGTTACAAATAAAGAATATATTAATTGTTTTTTTTCCTGGTGACATAAAAACTTATAAGAGAATGTGTTAACTGAATACAAATGTAACATTCTGATTTAAAAGATAATTAGAGGTGTTTGATTGTTAGAGTTAGATTAATTTAGATAATTGAAATAATCATGTCAAAAATTTTCAATAGTATATGTATCATGAGTGTAAAATTAGCTAGATGTTTTTAAGCAATTCTTGGTATTTGTTGTTGCCACAAATTATAATATATTCCTTGTTTTTCGTATAACTCCTTGTGATTGCCTTTTTCAGCAACTCTTCCTTTCTTGAGAACAACTATTTCATCGGCATTAACGACTGTACTTAAGCGATGAGCAATAATAATTACCGTTTTTCCTTTTTCTCTTATGGAGTTAACTGCTTTTTGGACAAAATTCTCCGAAGTGGAGTCAAGAGAAGATGTTGCTTCATCCAATACAAGTACTTCAGGTTTTTTATATAGAGCTCTTGCAATTGCGATTCGTTGTTTTTGACCACCGGATAAAGATGCTCCGTTTTCACCTAAATAGGTATTGAATCCATTGGGAAGTTCTTCTATGAATTGAAGAATTCCAATAGAATTACAGATCCGAATAATTAAATCCATATCTGGATTAAAATCGCCTACAGCAATATTATCGACAACATTCCCTGAAAATAGATCGATTTGTTGAGGTACTACACTCACTAAATTTCTTAAACTTTCATTTTGAATATACTTGACATCGATTTCACCAAATTTTATTTGTCCTTTTTGTATTGGGTATAAATTTTGCAGTAATGATATCAAGGTAGATTTTCCAGAGCCACTTTCCCCAACAATAGCCGTAATTTTACCTTTCTTTAAAGTTAAATTGAAATCATTGAAAACTTGAACTCGACTCCCGTATCGAAATGCCACGTTTTCTAAGTTTATATTTCCGATTTTATCTTTAGTTAACTCCATTTTTTGCTCATTTTCTTCTCTTTCCAAATCCATGATTTCGAAGAGTCTGTCTGCTGCTATTAAAGCATTTTGAATCTGTTTATTGGCTCCAATTAAACTTGCCACAGGACTGGTGAAGTAACCAATGATAGCGTAAAACGACATTAGTTCTCCCGCGGTGATTTGTCGATCAATTACGAAATACGAACCACTCCATAATAATACCACAGTAAAAATTTGGGCGATTAACTTGGTTGAAGTTCCCGAAAAAATAGAATTTAAAGCGGATTTGTAACCTATTTGTAATAGACTGATAAATCGAGTTTCTGTTTTAATATTGGCAAAATCTTCTAAGCCGAATCGTTTTATGGTTCCTACTGAATTTAGAGATTCGACTAGCTGACTTTCTAGATCAGCAGAAGATTCCATGATTTTTCGCTCTGTTTTTTTATTGAGTTTATTGATGATAAAGTATACTAAAAAGTAGAATGGGATTACAGCAAGCATGATAAGCGCTAGTTTCCAATAGTACATAAACATTAATCCAAAGGAGAAAAAAAGAATTAACACGTTTACAGTTAATGATAGTGATACTTCATTTATAAAAGCTCTGATTTTAACAGCATCATTAATTCTAGAGATGATTTCTCCAACTCGCATGGTGTCAAAAAATTGTTGAGGGAGTTTTAATAAATGTTTGTAATAACCTAAAATGAGACGGGCATCAATCTGTTGTCCAGTTTTTATTAAAAATATGTCTTTAAAAACACCGATGATAATTTGTAAGACTATTAGCACTAGCATTATAACACTTAGTAAGTTTAATAGCTTGGTATTCCCCCCAACGAGCACGTAATCTGTGATTTTTTGAATATAAATTGAAGTAGAAAAACCTAAAAGTGTGTAAATAATAGCACCAATAAAAGCTTGAAGAATAACCGATTTATGAGGTTTTAATAAGAACCAAAGACGCTTTATAACGGATACTTTTTCATTTCGAGGAGTAAAATCTTCTTGGGGTAATAATAAAAGCAAAACACCAGTCCATTCCTTTAAAAACTCATCATGTGTTTTCTTATGAAATTTACCATCTCCTGGATCCATAATTTTTATGTATTCCTTGGTAACTTCGTAAATGACGACATAATGATGTAGTTTTTCACTAACAATTACATGGGCTATAGCAGGTTTTGGAATTTTAAATAAGCTATCCAGTTCTCCTCGAACGCCTTTCGCTTGAAATCCTAATTTTTGGGCGGCCTCAATTAGACCAAGTACATTAGTTCCTTTTTTGTCTGTGCTTGCATATTGTCGAATACGAGCAATGGGGAGTTGTAATTTATAATGAGCAGCTATAGAAGCTAAACATGCAGCACCGCAATCAGTAATATCGTGTTGTTTTATGGTAATTTTAGCCATTCCTTTTTCTAAATGTTTTCTGCAAATTAATGGATGTTGACTGCAATTCTTTTGCAAGGAAAGAGAAAAAGTAAGTGAGTGTATTCAATAGGTCGAGCTAGACCATATAGCTTCTTTTATGCCATGGGATTATTGTGAAAAATAATAAATAACCGTTTGTTGAAGTAAATATTTATTCCTCCGACTGCTTTGTAGTGAAAGTAGTCAATAGTTCAAGGGAACTTGGTTTTTTGTTTAAAAAGTTGTTGTCCAGGTAATAAAAATTAAAATGCCAAAAACAGAAGCGAGTATATCGAAGATATCAAAATTAATATTTTGATTATAAAATCGCTCGAATTCCATAAATAGAACAATAGCCATTGTGAATATTATGGATTTAAGTTTGCTAATGTTAAGTTTTAAATAAACTAGGAAGACCATAGCAGCTCCAATAAAATTTGGGAGTATACCTAAAATAAAAGCTATGATAGTTTCAGGAAAGTTTAAATACACATAGGGTCTCAACAATTTATTTATACTTAAATAGAGAGTAAATAAAATTGTAATGCAAGCCACACGACTATTATGAAGACAAAGCCTAATTAATTTCAATTTTTACAGGTGTATTTTTATTTTAATCCATGTAAGATTCCATCGAGAAAGACTTCTCTGAAATCAAATAAAAAAATGGTTAAAAGTATCATGATAGAGAATACAGCATTTTTTTCTTTTTCATGAGATCAACTTTTCTTTTGATTAAAAATAAAAATTATAATAGCGATGATAATATTGATGTAAGCTGACTTATTTTTAGAAAGATTCAAAAGGTTATCAAAGTCCAGATTGAGAATGTTTATGACAAATAAAAGGATTGCAATTATAGATATTATTTTCATGTTATTTATTTGCTTTAGGTTGTAGTATTTTAAACAATTGAGAAAAATTCGATTCAAATGTAATAATTTTGAATCGAATTATTGATGTTATAGTGAATCGATGTAATGAAATGCGACTAAGACCATACCCTTATTAACGTTATATAGCCTTTTAGCTTCTCTTGCTAAATAGTACCACCCTGATTCACCTCCATTAACAAAAGTTAGTTCTTCTGCATTTAATTCTTCAACTTTGAAATTTTTTAAATCTTTCATTTTTTTTATTTTTTATGATTATAAACTATGCCAACCGTTGGAAATATCCTCTCCGACTTTATCCCAATCTGTATTTAGAGCAGCTAAAGTCAAAGCAATTCCTGCAACTACAAGACTAATACCGAAGTCTCCTCCATTATTATTTTTTAGTTCTTCTTGGTTTAATTCCTTAACTCCAAAATTTTCTAAATTTTTCATTTTTTAAAACTTTTAATTAAACTTTTTCTTTTGATACGACCTTACGTTTTGAAACATAAAATCAGTATCGATATCAATTCAAAACTATGTGCACCTATTTCTGATTTGATACTGCAAACATAATCGTGTTCACTGCAATTAACTTGCAAGGTTCATATTTGTTGGTAAAAAGTAGCTCCCACCAAAAATTTGAGTTACTTCATTTCCTGTTAAAACACTAACAGAAATAGATACTTGAAAATCAAAATCGTTACAGTAGTGATATGTTCTTCTACTTCGACTATAGCAAATATTCGCATTGTAATCTTTCAATTGTTCGAGAAGTAAATGTATTGATCGTTCACTAATATTTAATAAAGAAGCAAGCTCTTTCGGTGTTCCAGTTTTTTCCTGTTGAATTAGGTTATGTACTTGCTGTAATCGTTCTAAGTTTTTTAAATTTTTCATGGGTAATTTTATGTATTTCTTTTGATGAGCATATTTTCTATTGTGGAGTTTGCGCGATATTCGGATTTAACCAATCATCCACTTTGTCATATAGTAAATCAAATAAGGAACGTTTGGCAATATCGAATCTAGCCTGTACAGTCATTCCTTTTTTGAAATACCCTTTGAATCCATTTTGTAAACTAAGGTAATCTTGATCTAAAGAGCAAAGCACGCGGAATACAGGTTGTTTGTCAATCCATTGCACGTCATTCCCAATTTCTTTAATTGTTCCGGTAGCTAATCCCCACTGATTATAATTAAATGAAGAAACTTGAAAACTAACTTTATTTTCTTTTTTTAATAAACCAATAGTTTCAGGGGAAACATAGCATTCGGCTACAATTGCCGTGTTTGGAGAAATTTCCGTTAGTTTAGTGCCAGCAGGAAGAAAAGCCCCTTGTTCAATGCCATTCATGTTTAATACAACTCCGCTTATTGGAGCTTTAATAACTGATAAACGACCTTCTTCATTTAGTTTTATTTTGGTAGCTTCTAATTCCTTTAATGCGTTTTGTGTTGTTATTAAAGTTGCTTGCCAAGAACTTTTATGTTGGTTCTTTAGCTGCTTTATGGCATTGATGGCTAAGTCATAATTTAATCGCTGATCATTTAAAGTAATTTTAGCGATAACCCCTTTTTCAAACAATTGCTTATTTCGAAAATAATCTTGTTTAGCTTTTAAAAATCTGGTTTGTAGTTCTCTTAACTTTTGTTGGTACGATTGAAACTCTTGTTTATATTTTAAACTACCAAGATTGGATGCTCTATTTAAGGTGCTCAATTGTTTTAGATCTATTATAAATTCTTTATGCTCAATAATCTGTGCTTCAATATTTGCTTTTTCTTGGATATTGGTTTTATTACTAAGAACAAGTAGGGTGTCACCTTTCTTTACCAAAGAGTTGTTTTTTAAACTTTTTTGAATTACTTCTCCACTTGTTAAGTTTTGAACCCATATCCGGTCACTTTCAGATCGAAGCATGCCTTGTGATGTTTCAGAAACAGTGATTTTAATGAAAGGAAGAGAAATAAATCCTATTAACAAACTCATTAAAATTATGGTATAAATAATACTCGTTTTTCTGTTGTGTTTGAATTGATGTACCTCTACTGTGTTTTCGATAATTTCTTTTGGAAATAGTTGTTTTGGCATATTTTTTCATTGAGTGAGATATATTTCCTTTGAACTTTTGAAATCAATAATGCTTATTGTCTCAACAATATCTCTAGTTATCTTTTTCCATGAATTTTTTAAAGTCACTCACAGTTTTATGACCAGTTGCTCACAAAAAGTGTTTTTTGTGTTTCAACAGTTGTAAAATTTTATAAAAGTTTTCGTAAGTAATGTAGATAGCAATTACAACTTACTTTTTCTTTAGCGTTGGCGAAAGTAATATTTTTTTTAATCGAGCTGAATGTTTTTTGGTATTTCTTTTTGCATTTTTTAGAATATTCTGTAGATGAGTTCATTAAAATGGTTGACAGTTTTGATGTTCTTTTTGGTTAACTTTTGAAATTAAAAAACACCTCTTTACCCTAAAGTTTTATATTTTAATGAGAACAACTTGTAAACGATAAACAATTCAATAAATCGGACAATGTGTGTTTATCGTTTTTTCGGATAAAGAGGTATACTTTTTTCTAGCAATTTTCCCCGACGTAAATACACTACAAAGCAATGCAAAAAAAATGCAGTGAAAAAGCATTAAACTTCACGATTTATAAAAATTGGGTCGATATTTATAAAAATCGAGTTATAGATTTTTTGCTTAAAGTCTTTGTAATGAAAGGTTTGTTTGGTTTTTAGGATGCTGTCCTTAAATCATCTAAAGCGAGTTTAGCATCTTATATGTTTGAAAGTTATTTTGCAGATTTTAGACTAACTTTTAAGGTAATTTTAAGTATTTTCGAACCGGTAATTACATATCTATCTGGACAAAGCAATTGCGATTTTCACTTTAAAAAAATCTTTTCAAATGAAAAGGAACTTTTCAGTTTATCTTTTGAATCTTATCTTTTTTCTTAACCTTAATTTATTCGGTCAATTAAAAGAGATTGATACCTTGGCAGGAATAGAGTACATGGATTTGTTCAAAATAACCAACAAAAAGAAATCTAGGGAAGAAAAGGACAATGTTCTAAAATATATTATAAGAAAGGCTAAAAAAGAAAAGAACAGGAAATTTTTGATGATTAGTTACCATGCTATGGCTATTATACATAAGGAGGAGCTAATGTTGAAATATTGTGATAGTATAATTCAAAAGACAAAAGATAACCCAGATGAGAGTTACCCTCTGGAAGCATATCAACTCATTGGAGGCAATTATTATAGGAAACAAAAATATAAAGAGGCGCTCGATTATTATTTGATTGTTAAGAATTATGCTAATCAGTTTAATGATGATTACCAAATATTTCATTCCAACTATAATATAGGAATAATCAAAAGAAAGATAAAGGAGTATAAGTCCGCTATTTATTTGTATCAGGAAAACTTTAGATATGCTAAAGAAAATCAAGATAAAATAGATGTTTATACGAAATACATTTCAATTGCTGCACTTGCAAATATTTATAATGACCTAGGGGAGCCTGATTCAGCTTCATTTTATAATAGAATAGGTATTAAAGAGTTTAAAGATTTGGATAACAAAAAGTATTTTAATCACTTTTCTTTAAATGAGGCGGTTTCACAATACCATAGAGGGGAATATAAACAAGCTCTTGATAGTTTAATAAAGTACACTAGGTTTTTTGAAAAACTCAAATCAAAGAAAAATTTATCCATAGCTTATTTTTACATAGGGAATACTTATGTTAAACTTGACAACGAGGAAAAAGCAGTGTTGTACTATAAAAAACTAGATACAATATTTCAAATAAAACAAAGTATATTTCCTTTAACTAGAAAAGGATATGAATATTTGATTGACTATTATGAGAAAAAGGGAGATTTAAAAAACCAGTTGCTCTATATCAATAATTTGTTAAAAGTAGATAGTGTTCTTCATGCCCAAGAAATCTACATAAATAAAAAAATGCTAAAAGAATACGATATTCCAAAATTAGCAGCTGAAAAAGAAACCATTCTCCAACAATTAAAAACTGAAAAAAATAACACATCCTATATAATTTATGCTACTATAATAATTGTTTTAATCTTAATAATACTCCTGTACCTTCAATACTTAAAAAGAAAGACTTATAAAAAGCGGTTTGAGGAATTACTAAAAGACAAGTCAGATGGGAGTACTTATAAAGAAAAAGAAGTTAAAGAGAGTAAAATTGAAATACCAGATTCTATTGTAAATGAAATAATGAAATCTCTGGAGAAGTTTGAAAAAGAAAATTTATACATCTCTAATAAAATTACTTTGGCGAAATTAGCAAAGGAAATTAATACCAATACACAATATTTATCTAAAGTTGTCAATCATTTCAAGGGGAAGACCTTTTCAAATTATTTGAATGAGTTGCGCATTAATTATATTACGGAAAAACTTAAAGAAGACACTCAATTAAGGAGGTTTACGATCAAGGCTATCTCAGAGGAATCAGGTTTTAATAATGCAGAATCTTTTTCAAAAGCATTTTATAAAGTAAATGGAATCAGGCCTTCTTATTTTTTAAAAGAACTCGATAAACGATGAATGTAATGTTATCAAAAAAGAACATTTTTCTAATATATTTTTTAGTTATTGT
Source organism: Tenacibaculum xiamenense (assembly GCF_964513065.1). NCBI lineage: Bacteria > Pseudomonadati > Bacteroidota > Flavobacteriia > Flavobacteriales > Flavobacteriaceae > Tenacibaculum > Tenacibaculum xiamenense. The sequence goes on along the minus strand of NZ_CAZEQU010000010.1, from coordinate 121,539 downwards.
TTGTATTAATTGTTTCTCCCAGAAAAATGAGGTTGATACTTTAAGAAATAAAAGTTTAGATACACTTTTTAGATATTATGAAAGGGCTCAGTCTGAAAAAGAAAAAATCAAGTATATTAAATGGTTTATCCAAAAGGCTAAAATCGAAAACGCTGAAAACGAGTTGATATCTGGTTATTACGTTATGTCCGATTTATACAATGATTATAGGTTTCTTGTATATTCAGATAGTGCAATTGATATATCAAAAAAAAAACCAACAAAATATTACCCTATGCTTATTTATCTTAGTAAAGGGATATATTATCGAAAGAAATACGATTACCATAGAGCTATAGATAATTTTTTGTTAGCTAATCAATGTGCAAAAAGAAATGGAATTGAAAAGTATATTATACAGTCTAATTTTGGAATTGGTACTATAAAAAGAAAAATTGAAGATTTTGAAGGAGCTATAAAGTTGTTGCAAGAAAATTATGTGTGTGCTAAAAAGAATAATGATGAATCAAATACGCTAAGGTCATTAATGGAAATATCCAATATTTATACTGAATATAAAAAAATTGACTCAACCAATAAGTATATAAACTTAGCTAGACAAAAGGCTCTTGAATTAAAAGACACTGTTTTTTACCATTACTTATTTATAAACGAAGGGATAAATTATTATAACCAAAAGAAGTATCGTTCATCCATAGTTTTTTTTAATAAAGCTATGAGTTTTTTTGAAAAGAAAAGAAATACCAGTTATCTATTGTATCCTTATTATTATATAGCAAAGTCTTTTGATTCGATTGGGAGAATCACCGAAGCTTTAAAATATTATAAAAAATCAGACTCAATATTTCAATTAGAAAGAAGTTTTTCACCTTTTATGAGAGATACTTACATAACACTTATTGATTACCACAAGAAAGAGAATGATTTAGAGATGCAATTGTTTTATATAAATCGGTTGTTAAAATTTGATAGCATTGTAAATCAAAAGGAACTATACGTAAGCAAAAAGATCTATAAGGAATATGATATTCCAAAATTAGAAGCTGAAAAAGAAACTATTCTTCAACAGTTAAAAACTGAAAAAAGTAACACATCCTATATAGTTTATGCTAGCATAATAATTGCTTTAACTTTAATAATATTCCTGTATCTTCAATACTTAAAAAGGAAGACTTATAAAAAAAGGTTTGAGGAATTATTAAAAGGCAAGTCAGATAGAGTCACGAGTAAAGAAAAAAAAGCTAATGAGAGTAAAATTGAAATACCAGAGTCTATTGTAAATGAAATAATGAAATCTCTGGAGAAGTTTGAAAAAGAAAATTTGTACACATCTAATCAGGTTACTTTAGCGAAACTAGCAAAGGAAATTAATACCAATACACAATACTTATCTAAAGTTGTTAATTGTTATAAAGGAAAGACCTTTTCAAGTTATTTGAACGAGTTGCGCATTAATTATATTACTCAAAAGCTTAAAGAAGATACCCAATTAAGGAAGTTTACCATAAAGGCTATTTCAGAGGAATCGGGTTTTAATAATGCGGAATCTTTTTCAAAAGCATTTTATAAAGTAAATGGAATCAGGCCTTCTTATTTTTTAAAAGAATTGGAGAAGTCATAAAACAAAAACCAGCATCTTTTTAAAAAGATGCTGGTTTTTTATATAATCTCACCACTCAATGCTTATAACGTAGTGATTGATGAGCTAGGAGCTTAATAAGCTCTTTTGTCGTTTCCTTCGTAGAAATTAATAAATGCTTGGTTTACCACTCTATGACCACCGCTTGTTGGATAATCACCAGTAAAATACCAATCTCCTAAGTTGTCTGGACAAGCCTTGTGTAATTCACTTACTGGTTGATAAATAACTTCAACCTCGGCTTTGATTTCTGACGTTTTTAACATCTCAGCAATCTTAGCAGATATTTGCTCATCAGTAAAAGGAGCGTAAATTTCTTTTACGTAGTTTATAATATCATCATCTTGCTTGTTTTGTTGCGCAATACATTTTTGATAAACATCGTAAACTACATGATATTGATTAGTCTCTTTTAATAACTCCAATGCAGCTTTAAAAGCGATAAAGTCACCAATTTTAGCCATGTCAATACCATAACAATCAGGATATCTAATTTGAGGAGCAGAAGAAACAATAACAATCTTCTTAGGAGCTAATCTGTCTAAGATTTTGATAATACTCTTCTTCAATGTAGTTCCTCGTACAATACTATCGTCAATAATTACAAGGTTATCTGTTGGTTTTACTACACCATAAGTAACATCATAAACATGAGCAACTAAATCATCTCTACTACTGTCATCAGTAATAAAGGTTCTTAGTTTTGCATCTTTAATAGCTATTTTCTCGAAACGAGGTCTTGTTGATAAAATTTCAATTACTCTCTGCTTTGAAAGTTTACCACCTCCAGCTAAAATAGCCTCAGTTTTTTGCTGATTTAAAATATCTTCAGCTGCCTCCATCATACCAAAGAAAGATGTTTCCGCTGTATTTGGTATATAGGTAAAAACAGTATTTTGAATATCGTGATCTATCGATTTTAACACACTTGGGAAAACGTATTTTCCAAGGTTTTTACGCTCGTTATAAATATCAGCATCACTACCTCTCGAAAAATAAATGCGCTCAAAAGAACAAGCCTTTTTAGGTCTTTGCTCTAAGATTGGAGACATGGTTGTTTTACCGTTCTTTTTTATGATTAATGCATGCCCTCTTTCAATTTCTTTAATAGAGTCGATGTTTACATTAAACACAGTTTGAATAACTGGACGCTCAGAAGCCACTACAACTACTTCATCATCTTGGTAGTAAAATGCAGGACGAATCGCAGAAGGATCTCTAAATACAAAAGCATCTCCGTGTCCTAACAAACCAGCCATCGCATAACCACCATCCCAGTTTTTAGAAGATCTTTTTAAGATACGTTGGATGTCTAAATTTTCTTCAATAAAAGGAGAAGCATCCTTTTTGTTTAAACCAGTCTTTTTAGCTTCAACATATGTATCAGCAACTTCATCTTCTAAAAAATGACCAATTTTTTCCATTACCGTTACAGTATCCGTAGATTCTTTCGGGTGCTGTCCTAAATCAATTAACTCTTTCATTAACTGATTAGAGTTGGTCATGTTAAAGTTACCAGCAACAATTAAACTTTGATGGCGCCAATTGCTTTGACGTAAAAAAGGATGTACATTTTCTATACTATTCCCTCCAAAAGTTCCATAACGAACATGACCTAAAAATAAGTTACCGATATATGGCATATTTTCTTCTTGCCATTGTACATCGTTCACCTTGTCTGGGTTTTTCTCAAAAACACCATTAATTCGCTCATTTATTTGCCCAAAAATATCTTGAATAGGTTGGGTTTTATTCGAACGAATTCTACTAATATATCTAGTACCAGGCTCAACGTTAAACTTAATACTTGCAATACCAGCACCATCTTGTCCACGATTGTGCTGTTTTTCCATAAGCAAGTACATTTTGTTTACTCCATAAAATGCGGTACCATATTTTTCTTTATAGTACTCTAAAGGCTTTAATAATCGTACTAAAGCAATTCCACATTCATGTTTAATAGCGTCACTCATTGTTTTAAAAAAGTGTTTAGTTGTGTTGTGTTTTTATAGTGTTGTTGAATAAAAAAATCCGCAGTTAACCCGCGGATTCTCATTATGATAATTCGATATCAAATTGTGTTAATTCCTTAAATGCCTGTAAACGATGTTGAACTTCTTCTTTTGTTAGTTCCTCCATTCGCTGGGTTCCAAACTTTTCTACACAGAAAGAAGCTAAGTTCGAACCATAAATAATTGCGTTCTTCATATTTTCAAAAGAAACATCTCCTGTTTTCGCCAAATACCCACAGAAACCACCAGCAAAAGTGTCTCCAGCACCAGTTGGATCAAATACTTCAGCTAAAGGTAAAGCAGGGGCAAAAAACATTTTTCCTTCATTAAATAAAAGAGCACCATGCTCTCCTTTTTTAATAACTACAAATTTAGGTCCCATTGCATGGATTTTCTTTGCAGCATTAACTAATGAATATTCTCCACTTAATTGACGAGCTTCTTCGTCATTAATAGTAATCACATCAATACGTTTTAAAACTTCATGTAAATCGCTAAGAGCAATATCCATCCAAAAATTCATAGTATCTAAAACTACTAATTTTGGACGCTCATTCATTTGATCAAGAACAGAAGCTTGGGTCAATGGATGAAGGTTTCCTAGCATAACAATTTCAGAATTTTTAAAATCTTCTGGAACAACAGGTTTAAAATGCTCTAAAACATTTAATTCAGTAACCAAAGTGTCACGTGAATTCATGTCGTTATGATATTTCCCACTCCAAAAGAATGTTTTTCCTTCTTTTATAATTTCAATACCATCGGTATTAATACCTTTTCCTTCCATCATATCTAAATACGATTGAGGGAAATCTCCTCCAACTACAGAAACAACTCCAGTTGATACACCAAATTGTGCAGCTGCCAAACCTACAAAAGTTCCTGATCCTCCTAAAATTTTATCTGTTTTACCAAATGGTGTTTCAATAGCATCAAAAGCTACTGTTCCAACAGCTAATAATTTACTCATAGTGTTAATTTACATGTCTTAAGTATAGAAATATATTTTTAGGTCAACAAAAATAGTATTTATATACCATTGTATTAATTTGCTAACCTGCTAATAATTTCTATGTTAAAGAACTTTATTCTACTTTGTTCGAATTCTAATGAATACCTAACAAAAATTAATATTTAAGTTTACTTTATCAACATAAGGCATTAAAATGCCTTTTTTTATCGTAATTTTGCACTTTCAACAAAATTAGTCTTTGACTGTGCAAAAATAGTTCTAAAAAATGACTATCAAAGAAATACAAGAAGAAATTATTGATGAGTTCTCTATGTTTGAGGACTGGATGGAACGTTACGAATATATTATTGAGTTAGGTAAATCATTACCTTTAATTGATGATTCTTATAAATTAGATGAAAATTTAATAAAAGGGTGTCAGTCGAAAGTATGGTTGCATTCTGAACTTAGTGATGATAAAGTTCAATTTTCTGCCGATAGCGATGCTATTTTAACTAAAGGGATTGTGGCGCTTTTATTGCGTGTGTTCTCAGAGCAATCTCCAAAAGATATTTTAGAAGCAGATACTGAATTTATTAATGAAATTGGTTTAAAAGAGCATTTAAGCCCTACACGAGCTAATGGATTGGTATCGATGGTGAAACAAATTAAACTATACGCTTTAGCACAGCAGGCTAAATTGGCAAAATAAGACTTTGAATTATGACAGAAGATAAACTTGAAGAATTAGGAGATAAAATTGTACGTGTTTTAAAAACTATTTTCGATCCTGAAATTCCAGTGGATATTTATGAATTAGGATTAATTTATGATGTTTTTGTTTCAGAAGAAAACGATGCTAAAATTTTAATGACCTTAACTTCTCCAAACTGCCCTGTAGCAGAAACGTTACCTGTTGAAGTTGAGGAGAAAGTAAAAACATTAAAAGAAATTAATAACTGCGAGGTTGAAATTACATTTGACCCCACATGGACTCAAGATATGATGAGTGAGGAGGCTAAACTTGAATTAGGACTTTTATAATCATGGCAGGCGAAATTGTAAATAGAGTAGCAAATAGCCCTCTTCAAACAATTGATCTTGAAGATTTCTATCCAAAAGGACCTAGAATTGTTTTTGATATTAAAGATTGGTTGTTTGAAGGACTAATTTTAAGAGAAAAAGACTTCAGAGATCAAGTAAAGTCTCATGACTGGGAGCAATACCAAGATTGTTATGTAGCCTTATCTTGTAGTTCTGATGCAATAATTCCCTCTTGGGCACACTTATTGCTAGCAACTATGCTAACACCATATGCGAAAAAAGTTGTGGTTGGCGATTTAGAGTTGTTAGAAACCGTTGTTTTTAAGGAAATTATTGATAATTTTGACATTGAAAAATTAAAAGATAAACCAGTAATTATTAAAGGATGTGCTAGCAAACCAATCCCTTCTTCTGCATATACCTTTTTAATTCAAAGAATACAGCCCGTAGCAAAAAACATCATGTTTGGTGAAGCTTGCTCTACGGTACCTTTGTTTAAAAGGAAGTAAATAGAAGTTTAACATATTATAACGTAATAGTAGAATGAGAACTATACTTTTTACGCTATTAGTGGGATTCACATTTTTTGGATATTCACAAGAAAAGAAGGACAGTGTTCCAAAATCATGGAAGGTCGAAGGGAAAATGGCCTTTGTCTTAAATCAATCATCATTTTCAAATTGGATTGCCGGGGGTAGTAATACCGTGGCAGGAAACTTAGCAGTTGACTACGATTTTAACTACAAAAAAAAGAAGTGGCGCTGGGATAACAAAATTACTTCCGTTTATGGGTTGAGTTATATTGATGGTCAAGGTGTAAGAAAAACTGACGATCGCTTTGAATACAACTCTTTACTTGGGTTAAAATCTGGGAAATACTGGTTCTTCTCCTTTATCAGCAATTTTAAAACGCAATATACGAGAGGATACGATTATAAAAAAACACCTTTTGAGCCAATTTCTGACTTCCTAGCCCCTGCCTATTGGAGTTTTGGTCCAGGTATGTTATGGAAGAAATCAGATAGTGCAAGAGTCAATATTGCTCCTGCATCTGCTCGTTTAACTTTTGTTACAGATGAATTTTCAGGAAAATATGGTGTAGATGAAGGAAGGAATACTGCAGTGGGACTTGGTTTTAATTTATCAGGTTATTTCAAGTTTAGTGTAATGAAGAATGTAGCAATGGAGAATATTCTGGCTATGTACTCTGATTATCTTGACAAACCTCAAAATGTTGATATTGACTATCAAATGAGGTTCTTTATAAAAATAAACAAATACCTTTCAACTAATTTAGGTTTTCATACAATTATTGATGATAATGCCTCTAGTAAGGTCCAATTCAAGCAAATGTTTGGGTTGGGATTGAATTATATTTTTCATAAAACGTGACTTTTCCATAATATCGTTGTCTTAAGCTAATGAAAACATTTAGATTTGTATATCTAAAAAATCAAAAAGAATATATAATGAAAAAATTATTAGCCATTGCGTTGGTATTCGCGGCAATAACTGTAAAAGGGCAAGAAACAAAAGAAGAGCCAAAAGAAGGATGGAAAAAGAGTGGTATTGTTACTTTTTTATTCAATCAATCAGCATTTAACAATTGGTTAGCTGGAGGTACAAATAACATTTCTGGTACTTTAGGGGTAAACTATGATTTTAATTATGCAAAAGGAGATTGGACTTGGGATAATAAAATTATAGCTTCTTATGGACTAACAAAGTTAAAGTCTGAACAAGCTCAAAAAACTGATGACCGTCTTGAGTTTAATTCGATTGCGGGTAAAAAAGCTTCTAAAAACTGGTATTACTCTGCATTTTTTAACTTCAAAACACAAATGTCGTCTACCGATGTAAATGGAGTACAAACATCACACTTCTTTTCACCTGCATATTTCCAGTTTGGTCCAGGTATGATGTGGAAAAAATCAGATAATTTAAAAGTTAACATTGCTCCTGCAACTTCAAAGTTAGTAGTGTTAAGTCCGGATTTAGCTCCTGCTTTTGGTGTTGATCTAGGTGAGTCTACTCGTTATGAATTAGGTGCTGCTGTAAACGCTTATTATAAGTTTAATTTAATGGAGAATGTTTCTGTTGAGAATATTTTAAACTTATATAGTAACTATTTAGAAGAAGCTAAAAATGTTGATATTGATTATACAGTTAACGTAGTAATGAAAATCAATAAATTTTTATCTGCTAACTTAGCATTACAAGCTATTTATGATGATAATGCTTTCGAAGGTTTTCAAACAAGAGAAGTATTTGGGTTAGGAGTTAATTATAATTTCTAAAGAAATAATTAAAAATATTAAAAGGCTGTTTACTAATGTAAACGGCCTTTTTTGTTGAGGTAAATAGTGATTTTTTGCCAGCTAAAAACAACGATTTTTTGAGGTGATTATTTTTTTGGCACGCAATTTGAATTTAGTGTAACACAACCACAAAACATTTGCGTATGAGACGTTTTAAATTACTATTACTATTATTGGTTACAGGAACAATGTTAACTTCATGTGTTGTTGTTAACGATGAATATATAGATAACGGAATTTCTTTAGAAGAGTTAGTTACAAGTTACGATTTATGGTATATCGATTATCATAGAACTCAAGGTAATGCCGATATTCCTTTTATTTCAAGAGCTTTTACAATGTCGTTTCTTAATGGAAGAATGTATGCAAATAACAATATTGTAGATATTGGCAGAACGGGTAATGGTTTGGGAGTTCAAGTGGGAAGGTATAATACATTCAATTCTATTTTAGAAACTAGCCATAATTTAGATGGTAGATATGACTTTGAGGTAGTTCAGTTATCAAGAAATGAAATTAGAATAGATTGTATATCTCTAAATGTGAGTTACTATTTAATAGGTTATCAAAGAAATGCATTTGATTATGATAAGTTGTTTTATGATAACATTGAATACTTCTTACAAGAGTATGTAGCATGGGAGCGTGTTAGATCGGAAGGAGGTACCCCAAATAATTTTGATGATGAACACTATTTACAGTTTACGCCAGAAAATAATGTAACATTCCGTTCATCTCATGATCCATTTGGCACGAATATTGATAATATATTGTGGGATTACGTCGGAGGATATGAAGTAGCTGATGTGAATGGATACGACGACCTAAAGATTTTAACACTTAATTATGATCAAGGTGATACTGAGACATTTGAATTAAGCGTTATTAATGATGAAACGGTAGCATTATACCATTTACGTTCTGAAACTACATACACTTTTGCAGGAAGAGGATTTATCCAGTATAGAAAGAGAGATGGGGAAACAAAGGCAAAGGCAAAAGATATTGTAAGGAATAGTGGAAGAAAACGTACTAAAATAACAAGAAAAACAGTTGAAAGAAGAGTTTTAAAATAAAGTTTGGTTAGTTGATTTTTGGTTGGTTATGAACAATAACCAATTAAAATACCGCCCCTCTCGGGGCGGTTTTTCTTTTTTAATATTTTCTTTACCTAAAAAAGGTTATTTTTATAAGGAATTACTTGTCTGCTCTTCAATTTTATAGAGCCACTTGTAATTAATTTTTAAAATTGTAAACTTACTTTAATAAAATGATTAAAACTGCTTTTATTACTGGAGCTACCTCGGGAATAGGTAAGGCTACTGCGATAATTTTTGCTAAAAATTCTGTGAACTTGGTAATTTGTGGTAGACGAGCTAATAAGCTTGATGAACTTAAAAGAGAGTTAAGTGAATATGCGAAAATTCATACACTTCAGTTTGACGTTAGGCATAAAGAGGACGTTCAAAAAGCCATTGAAAGTCTTCCTGAAGAATTTAAATCGATTGATTTACTGGTTAATAATGCTGGAAATGCGCATGGTTTAAATCCTATACAAGAGGGAAGCATCGATGACTGGGATGCAATGATTGATGGAAATGTTAAAGGATTACTTTATGTTACTAAAGCAATAATGCCTGAGATGATAAAAAAGAAAAGAGGTTTTATTTTAAATATTGGATCTATTGCAGCTAAAGAAGTATACCCAAATGGAAATGTGTATTGTGCATCGAAATTTGCTGTAGATGCCTTGAACAAAGGAATGAGAATCGATTTAAACAAACATAATATAAGGGTAGGAGCTATACATCCTGGTTTTGTTGAAACTGAGTTTTCTGAAGTTCGATTTAAAGGTGATACCGAAAGAGCTGATGACGTATATAAAGGATATAAAGCACTTCAGGCTGAAGATATTGCCGATATTATCTATTTTGTAGCGACCAGACCGTATCACGTGAATATCGAGGATTTGATTGTATATCCAACAGCACAAGCTACCCCTACAATTTTAAATAAAGATGCCTAAATATTCAAAAACTATTGCAGGATGCATGTCTTGGGGACAATGGGGTAAGCAATTCAGTACATCTCAGATGTCTGATCTTATTCATTTTTGTATTGAAAATACCATTACCACCTTTGATCATGCAGATATTTATGGTGATTATACTACCGAAATTGAATTTGGAAAAGCATTAAAAGAAAGTAATGTGGCAAGAGAGAGCATTCAGTTGATTTCAAAATGCGGAATTCAATACATTGGCAAATCTAGGTCGAATAGAGTAAAACACTACAATTATTCGAAAGAGTATATCGTTTGGAGTGTTGAAGAATCCTTAAAGAATTTACAAACTGATTATCTCGATCTATTGTTATTGCATAGACCAAGTCCGTTAATGAATCCAAATGAAATTTCTGAAGCAGTTCAGCAATTAAAACAGGAAGGAAAAATAAAAGACTTTGGCCTGTCTAATTTTACACCACAACAAACAGAATTGATTAAAAGTTGTGAGGAAGTTTCTGTAAATCAGATTGAAGTTTCATTAACTCAATTTTCCGCATTACTTGATGATAGCTTGCATTACATGCAGTTAAATAAAATACAACCAATGATATGGAGTCCTTTAGGGAAGTATTTTAAAGAAGATAATGAACGAAGTCACCAAATAAAAGCTGAATTGCAAAATCTTTGTAAAAAATATCAAGCCACCGAAAGTCAGTTATTATTAGCATGGTTATATAAACATCCAACCAATATGATTCCTGTGATTGGAACTACCAATAAAGAAAGAATCATTGAGTCAGTAAAGGCACAATCAATAACGTTGGAATTAGAAGACTGGTTTGCTCTATTGGTTGCAAGCCAAGGACATAAAGTACCTTAAAAATGATTAATAAGCGGCTTTTAATAAAAAGTTTACTGTCAAAGAACGATGAGAATAGTTTTTACGATAAAAAGCAAAAACTATCATTGCAATCTAGAGAAGGTAAGGCAAAATTTATAAAGCATGTTTGTGCTTTATCTAATTCAAATCCTGATAATAATTCTTATATCGTTATTGGAGTTCAGGACGAAGAGAATAAAATTGTCGGGGTTGATTTTTTTGACGATAGTAAGATTCAGAATTTAGTAAACGCTTACCTAATCAACCCTCCGAAAATTAGTTATGAAAATGTTCATTTTCCAAGGTTGCCTCGTTATAAAGTTGTTGGGTTGGTAACTATTTATCCTAACAAAGAAATTACTTCTCTAGCAAAAACTGCATGGAAGTATCCAAAGAAAACTACTTTTTATAGAATAGGAAGTAACTCTATTCCTGCTGAAGGTAATTTCATTTTAAAAAACACGAATAAGCCTATTGTCGAGGCTATTGAAAAGCACGCAAGAAACAACATAGAGCTCACTTTAAATGGGGTTTTCGATTTTTTTAATAGGCATAAAAAAGAATACAATCCTCAATATAAGGTGTTCAATGAACAATTTGTTTTGTGCTGGGCTGGAAAGAAATCAGAGGTTAATGATGAAGAGTACTTTTCCAGAGTAGATATTGAATTGATTAACGAACAAGTACGTTTGTTTTATTCTGATTTGGACGATGTGAAAATCTCGTATAATGAGAATTCTTTTATAATTACTGAATACATTATGTTAGGAATAGATAAAGAGCATAAGCATTATCCTTTGGAGAAAACCATTATTCATTTTAAAGAAAATGGAATTCATGATATTGCTACTGAGTTTTTATTTGAACCCCCTAAGTTCAATAAAAAAGTACTTTATCATATTTATAACAATAACAACTCTATAATTTCTAAAATCGAAAAAGAAATACCACTTTCTGTAACTGAGCATGAAGATGTTCTTAAACTACCAACTACTTATTTAATTTGCTATTTGAATGGTTTTTTAGAGTCGGAAGAGAAATTGAAAAAAGCGAAAAAATATATTCGAAGTTTAGAAGATAAGAAAACTTATATTGAGTTTAAGGAAGTTCTTCGTGTGCTAAGGAAAGTGAAGTACAAATAAAATAAAACGCCAATAAGATTATATTCTTATTGACGCTTTTTAAATCGGAAACTATATAAGTTATTTATCTCTTTTATAATAGGCAACAATACTAGCTTTCGCTAATGCACTACTATTTAAATAGTACCCCACAACAGCTGGATTGGTTTTAGAATTTAATTTTAAAGTTTCTTTGTTTAAGGCATATACGGTAATAATATATTGATGGAAACCGTGTCCTTGAGGTGGACATGGACCTCCGTATCCTCGAGTTCCATAATCTGTAATACTTTGAACTACTTCTTTTGGAAGTAGGTTTAAACTCACATTTCCCGCATTGGTTGGAATGGAACTAATATTCGTTGGAATGTCAAATACAAGCCAGTGCCACCATCCACTTCCCGTTGGAGCATCTGGATCATACATTGTAATCGCAAAACTCTTTGTTTCTGCTGGTGCATTTTTCCAAGAGAGTTGTGGAGATTCATTTTTTCCAGTACATCCGAATCCACCGAATTCTTGATTTTTAGTTGCTTGTCCGCCTAAATCTGAACTTGTTAATGTAAAGGTGTTTTGTCCTACTAAAGTAGCTGTTGCAAGGAGTAAAATTAGTGTTAGTTGTTTCATGTGTTTATGTTTATTGTTTTCAATGTATCAAAATATTTGATTTTAAATAAAAGCCTCTTTAATTGCCTTAAAGACAATGCAAAGTTAGCCGAAGTTTGGAGTTATTAAGATTTGAATTAGCTCAAAAAGTGTTGGAAAAAGGTCAAATCGATTGAAATTGCTTTGGTGTTTTTCCAAATCTTACTTTGAATGCTTGCACAAAGCTCGAAAGACTTTCATAACCAATTTCGTAATAGATTTCTGAGGCTCTTTTTTGCTCATTTTTAAGTAAGAATGCTGCATGTTCTAGTCGTTTTTCTTGAAACCATTTTATCGGTGATTCTTGAAAGTGTTTCTCAAACTCTCTTTTAAATGTTGAAACACTCATGTTTGATAAAAAAGCGAGCTCAGCTAGGGTTAATTTTTTGTGTTTATAGGCTTCAATGGTATTCAAGAAATCATTGTTTTTCTGATTTCCATTTTTGATAATTGAAGATAAAAAATGGGTTCCATAAGTTTCCACTAAATACAACATGAGTTCCTCGAATTTCAATGAAACAAGACGTCGTTTGGTTTTTTCAGATAAGGTCATGGCATGTTGCAAGCCTTGAATGTAATTTTTAAGAAAAAGATCTTTTGTGAAAGCGTGTATTAATTTTTGTTCGGTTTTTTTGGCAGTGGTGATACCATATTTTCGAATGAAATCTAAAACAGCATCATTGGAGAAAAAGAGTAAGATACTTTGATATCTTTTTTGAGCATTTGAAAGCTTCTCTGTCATTAAACAATGTCCTGAATTCATTAATAAAAAACTAGAATTATCAATGGAAATAGTTTCATTACTTGTAATAACTTCTTTCGTTCCTTCTACTAAAAAACTAAAAGTGTTTTGTGTTAGTTGTATTTGTTGTTTGGCAATTTCTTGAATACTTTGATAATTGTAGATTGAAACTTCTGAGAATTCAATATGTAATTCTTCAGGTATTGAAATTGTAGTCATGGTGAAACAGAAAATCTCCAACGAATGTAATTAATATTCGAAGTTTAAACAAGCGCTCATTCGGTATTCATAAAGAAGTTAAGAGCGATGCGGAGTTGTAATTGTTTTATTTGTATGTAATTACACTTTTTTCTTGTGTCAAACTCGCATTACTTTAGATAAATGAAAGTTTAGAAAATGATTTGTTTAAAATTTTACGATCATCAACCTCAAGCCATTTGTCTAAGATTGTTGCATATACTTCCCTAAAGTCTATCGTGTATTTAAGATCCCCATTGCTGTCGAGATTATCAAGTCGTGATAGTTCATTGTAAATTCCAGATTGTCTTAATTTCTTACCAATAACAAAAACATTGTTCGCCGCTCCATGGTCGGTTCCATTGGCAGCATTTTGCTGTACTCTTCTCCCAAATTCAGAAAAGGTTAGAATAAGTGTATCTTCGAAAGTGTTTTGATCTTTTAAATCATCAACAAAACAAGAGATACTTTCTGCATAGGTTTCAAGTAAACGTGATTGTTTGTTAACTTGGTTTACATGCGTGTCAAATCCAGTTAAAGCGGCATAATATATTTGAGTATCTAAGCCTGAATTAATAAAATCGGCAATGGTTTTTAGCTGCTTTCCAAAAACATTTTGCGGGTATGATTTATTGGTAGATTTTGCGCTACTTTTTTCATAAATATATTTCGCTGATGATTTTGCATTAATCATGGTATTATATAAATACCCAAGATTGTGTTCGCTAAGGTGCGTGTCATCATAATTTTGTAATACATCGGAAAAAAATGGCTGTCTTAAGGATTGATAAAAAAGCTTCGGATTAGTAATTGCCAAACCGTTCTGTTGGTTCCCTTTGAGCATTAACGATAAACTTTCATCTACTTCAATAGCATGATAAGGTTGGGAGCTGGTCATATCTAGAAAACGTCCTACCCAACCACTTTGTAAATATTCATTACTATTGCTGGCGGTTTGCCATATATCTGTAGATCGGAAATGCGATCGATTCGGATTTGGATACCCTACATTGTTTATGATACTTAAATAGCCTTTATCATATAAAATTTTTAACGGAGCCAGTTTAGAATGCAAACCTACCTCGTCATTTAGTTTTATAAGCTCTGATTTGGAAATGGCAATATTTTGCCTTTTTTGGTAGTAGATATCATTTCTAAAAGGAACAATTGTATTCAATCCATCATTACCACCTTTAAGTTGAATAATTACCAGTTTTTTATGGCTAAAAAGTTTTTTAGCACTTTGACTAAAAGCCTGAATAAATTGAGGAATAAAGAATAAGCCTCCAGTGGCAATGGGTGTTTTTTTTATAAAATCTCGTCTTTTCATACTCATAGTTTTTAACAAAGTTGATACTCTGGAAGTGACAATAATTGAATACAGAAATCTCTTTTTGAAACTTGCTTACTTCCTTCAAGAAATTCTAAAGTCCCCTTGTTTATTGGACTTATAATTAATTGATGGACTAAATCTTGATTGTTATTTGAAGGATAGTTTTTATGAAACGTGCTCCAATCAACTTTTGTTTTG
This sequence comes from Tenacibaculum xiamenense, assembly GCF_964513065.1. NCBI lineage: Bacteria > Pseudomonadati > Bacteroidota > Flavobacteriia > Flavobacteriales > Flavobacteriaceae > Tenacibaculum > Tenacibaculum xiamenense. The sequence goes on along the minus strand of NZ_CAZEQU010000010.1, from coordinate 106,413 downwards.
ATGAAAGCCTTTCTTCTAAGCCTTCTTTTGGAAAGGTTGCTGGCATCATCTTTTAAGTCTCCTTTGTCAGAATAGCTTATTTCAGCATTGTTTAATAATACAGAAGGTAAGCGAAGTCTTGTTACAATGGTATTGCTGTCAATCCAGGATTTTCCTGTTTTCCATCCAGCAACATTGGGAGGGAACAGTAATATTTGCCCAAGTAATCGTTGAATTAATAATTCTTGTTTTGGCTTTTCAAATGCAAATGGAATGGTTTGATACAAACCTATAACCAGTTCAATAGGTGATTTAATTTTGGAGCCAATATTTTTCTTTTGATAAAACCAATCGGAACTTAGAAGATAATGCATTAATTCTTGAATGTTATAATTCGGGTAAAATACATTTGTCATTTCCTCGATATGTGAAGAGCTTATTGTTTCATTGACAAAGTATTTATAGATTTTTTGACAAACAAACGCAGCACATTGTTTTTGATCTAAAATGATGTCAATTATATCATCACCATCAAAATTTCCTGTTTTTCCAAAGAAGGTTTTCTCTTCATAATCATGTTGTCTTCTTCTTAGAATAAATTCTCCCGAAAATCGATGGTTGTAACCTGTAAAGGCACGAGCACTTTCTTTGATATCTTTTTCTGAATAATTCCCTTGCCCCAGAGTAAATAACTCCATAAGCTCACGAGCAAAATTCTCGTTCGGTCTGCTTTTTTTGTTTTGCTTATTATTTAGGTATTTTAACATTGCAGGTTCTTTAGAAATAGCTTTTACAAAAGTTCTAAAGTCTCCAAGTGCATACTTTCTTAGCGTGTTGTTATATTGTTGAACAAAAAGAATGTTCTTGTCTTCGCATACAAAATGATTTGCCCAAAAAAGAGTCATTTTTTCTCTTAGCAGCTCTTTGGGATGACAAAGTCTATCAAGCCAAGCATGGTTGAACTCTTTTAGCTTTTTTCGACTCATTTTCATTAACTCTGACCTTCGAGCTTTGTTTTTTACATCTTCACGGGTAATGTTTTTAAGAAATGAAATATCAATTTGTAAAGGAGTATATTCAGAAGAAGAGTTAAATAGAATATCAAGGATTTGGTTTTTAGATAAATCCTTGATATTATCAAGCTGTTTCGGAGTAATTCCAAAACCAATTCTGTTATATAAATGTTGTATGTGTCTTACTTCCATATATATAAGACACAGTTTTTGATAAAAAGTTTAATTGTAGGCGATAACTCAAAGTTTAATCATATAAGGGTTGCCTTAAATTATACTATTCTAACATGGCAACTACTCTGGCAGGTGCCGCAGATGCACCAACTATTTTTAATGGAAAAACGGCTACTTTAAAACCTGTAAAAGGCAATGCATCAAGATTTACTAATTGCTCCATATGACAGTACTCTTTGTCTTTTCCAACCAAATGAGCCTCCCAGAATAATTCTGCATCATTAGTTTCTTTTGCTTTTTGAATAAGATAGGGAAGAGGTAAGTCCCATCCCCAAGAATCAATACCCATTACTTTAATTCCTTGATCAATTAACCATTCTGTGGCTTGAGCACTCATTCCAGTCCCTATTTTATGGAAATCTTTAGTGCCGTTAAACTTATCACGACCCGTTTTTATCAAAACAATCATGTTTGGTTTTAAGACTAGGTTATTATTCTTTAAAAATTGCTCGATATCATCTACGGTTATAGGATCGAAATCAACTTTATGCTTCATGTCAATAACAATTCCGTCACCATAACACCAGTCTAATGGAATTTCATCAATGGTTTTAGATTTTTCTCCATTAGTAGTTGGTGAATAATGCCAAGGAGCATCAATATGAGTAGTGGAATGTACTCCCATTTTTTGTATGGTATCATCAGCCCATCCAGTAAAATTCTTTGGAAATAGTTTGAAAGGAAGTCCTAAAATTCTAATTAGCCACTTTGCTTTATGATGAGGTTTATGTTTGATTTTAACCTTCATAAACCAAGGGTCCTGCTTGTTATATTGTATGGGTTTTGATAAATCGATAATTTGCATGAGAAGGAATTTAGTTGAGAAACAAAAGTAAACTAAAAACACCTTCTCGCAACATACAAGAAACATTTTCAAACTCAAAAAACTCGTAATTCATAATTAAAAATTCCTGACTGACACTAGTGTAAACCCTTAGTTTAATTTCAGGGAAACTAGGTGTTGTGTTGTCTGTAAGTTATTTATACTTTTAATGCACCTTAAAAAAATCCCTCTACTTTTATTTAAACAAACTTGCGATAGAGATCTATTAAAATAAACAATGAAAAAGTGTTATAGTGTTTTCTAGTTTGATTTTGGTAATTGGTACAAACTGTTATGAATAAAAAACTATCTCTATAAATTGTGAATTATTAATTAAATTTTTAAGATTATGAAAATGAAAACAATCAAATTGCGAAAACTGCTAAGGTTTGGATTGGCCCTTTTAGGGGGCTCTTTGTTCTTATGGAACTGCGAGTCGAATGGGGAGTTGAGTATTCAAGAGAATTACCAAGGTTATGAACCTATTGAGCAATCAGAGGCAAAAATAACTATTGATGCCATAATAAGTAATGGGGGTAGATTATTTCAAAGAGGGGGTTCCTCTTTAGTTATAGATAATTCTTCATTACATTATACAGAGGTGAAAAATACAAACCTTTCTTTACCAACTTTTTCCGCAAACTTGAACGAAAAAGTTAATACAAAAGTTTTTATGGTTAAGAAAGAAGGGATTATTTATACTTGCCTTTATCATTGTATTCCATTGGAGAGGGATTATAAAGAAAATGATCCATTTTCAGGGAAAATTATTATCACCACAATAGATGGTAAGTTTATCAATGGATATAAGGTAGAACAAGGCGTTTTTGTTTCTAAATACATAAAAAGAATTGAGCTTTCAGAAAGAGCAAGAACGATGAATCCTTCGGATTATGATTGTACAGATTATGGTACTGATTTTTGCGATCAAGAATTAGATGAAGTTAATATATCTTCTGGAGGAGGTGGAGGAGGAAATACTGACTCTTCTGGATCTGGTGGTATTAATATAGTAACCAATCCAATATCAACTCAAGGTTGGATAAATTTAAATTTATCCGGGGGAAGCAGCGGCTCTGGAGGTGGAGGTGGAGGAGGTTCCAATTCAGATGGAGGGGGAAGCTCTGACTCAAGTGATGATGATATGCCCTTATTTCCTTGTGATAATCCTACTCCAGATGGATGTGAGGAGGATAAAATTATTAATAATTTAACCAATGAGTGTGCACATACAATTTTTGAATACATACGAAATGAAAAAGATATAAGTGAATTTGATACTAATCAATATTTTGGCAGTAACCTAACCTTTTCTGGAGATATACTTAATCTTTTTGATAAATCCAATCAATCGAATTATATTATAGGTAATGGTAGTTTATCAGGAACTAATGCTTCCACAAGTTCCAGCCCCCAAACTCAAAACACAACTACAATTTTGTCAAATGATTACCTAAAAGATGCTACTACATTATCAATAGCTCGAACAATAATACATGAGTCAATTCATGCTTATTTGAATGTGAAATATTACAGTTATCCCGATTTTCAGGATAAGCCATTTAGACTTAAACTTATAAAATATGCACAAGATAATGGCTATACTGATTATCAAAGATTGCATCATGAGTTTATGGGGCAATATGTTAATGCAATAGCCTCTTCTTTATTTCAATGGGATAAAACTCAAAATCCTAGGGATATTTACCATAGCTGGGATTATTATTATTCTATGGCATTTGGTGGATTGTTTTATAAGGATTCAAACGGGAATTTAATAGATACTGATTCATTTAAAGAACTAGTTCCGAGTCAATCAGATAGGAATAACATTAGAGCAATTTTAAAAAATGAACAAGATGGGAATAATGCAGCTAAAGGGAAAAAATGTAACTAAAATTTTATTGTTTTGTCTTTTAGTTTTTTTTTATAGCAACAATTGCTTTGCTCAAAAAAAAATAGAAGGAAGTTTTATTTTAGATTATTCTTTAAAAGACTTTAGTACAAATTTAGTTTTTTATCCTAATGGAATTTTTGAGTATAATCATTCAGGGGATTTAGGTCTTTTAGAATTCGGAAAAGGAGAGTACTTCATTCGAAAGGATTCTTTAATGTTAAAATATAACTTAACTAAACTTAGAGAAAATAGTTATTTTAAAACTAAGACTTATTTTAATAATAAGGATTCAATAAGTGTAAAGTTTAATATTTATGATTTTAGTAAGCAGTCATTGAATAGGATTCAAATATGGTCTTTCCCTAATTATAAAGACACGGAAACGAATAAGGAAGGAGAGGCTTTTCTAAATTTTAAGAAGAAATCATTTAAAGAAGTAGCTCAAATTCATATTGACCAAGTAGGTTTTGATAAATTGATTGTTTATATTAATTTGGATAGGAACTATGAAATAGATGTTTTTTTAAATAAAACAGAAACTTATGAGTATCACCCCAAGGCATTAAAGAATCAGGTAGAAAAATTTAAAATATTAGAGATAACTGATAAAAATATCAACTTAAAAAAGCAAGATAAAATAATAAGATTAATGAAAATAAACAACAAACCATAATGCAGTATATAAAAAATGAGATAAGTACGGATTTTAAGAGTTTTTGCTTTTTTATATCTTTTTAATAAACCTAAAAGGTGACTTTATTTTCACCCCGTTACTTTCCTTATATAAGAACGTTACTGATTCAATATTTAGTGTAAGTTGGTAATACCTAAATTTATCAGGAGGAAGTAGCGGCTTTGGAGGCGGAGGAGGTTCCAATTCAGATGGAGGCGGAAGCTCTGGCTCAAGTGATGATGATATGCCTTTATTCCCATGTGATAATCCTACTCCTGATGGATGTGAAGAAGAGGATGATGTTGTTAACAACACAGGTGGTCCTTGCTTAGGAGATATTATCAGATCTTTACAAGAAAAAGATCAAAACGGTGCATTAGTCCCAGATTTAGAAGGGATGCAACATTTATCTCAAGTTGTTTTAGAATTGTTTGGGAATTGTAGTAATTACGATTTAGAAATAACTTCTGAAGAATTAGGTACTGATTCTCATGGTAATCAGATAAATGCTGGTACCGCGGGAATTACCACAATTATTATTGACGATGATCTAATTGATGATGCTACTCGGCTAAGTATTGCTAAAACCTTAATTCATGAAAGTATGCATCTTTATATTAATTTCACAGCTCATGTATACAACAGTGATTGGTCTTTTATAAGATCTATACAATCTTATTATGCAACTTATAATAATGACTCTAATTTATCACAACATAACTTTATGTCAGAGTTTGTTGAAGCACTTGCTTATTCTCTATCAGCTTATGATAACCATAGACAAGATATGAGTTATTATAAAGCTATGTCGTGGGGAGGATTAGAATCATCGGTTGCTTGCCAAGCACTTCAGCAAGATGAAAAGAATGAAATTCAAAGAATTATTAACAATGAAAGATATGCAACCAGAGATGCGAAAAGTGCTAAATGTCCATAAGCTCAAACTATGTGCTGTTCTATCTTGTTTTATAGTATTGTGTTCTGTTGCGAAAAAAAGCAATATAGTTACCAAAGATTATATTGTAAATAGGTATAAGACCAATAAAGCAGCTCCTGTAATGACAATTGATACATATTCTGATCGCAATTATAAAACCGAGATTCCTAGTTTTGTATGTATTAATGATATCTTTTTTTTCGTTGAAAATGAAGATGATAGAATAAAGTCAATCAGTGTCTCACCTAAACCAAATAAAAAGTTTAATATTGAAATAATGTCTGTAGGTAGACTTCCTTTAAAATTAAACTCACTTTTAGTTAAGACTAATGATTCAATAGTCATTAAAGCTTATTTAAAAGAAGATAATAGACTCATTCATTAAAATAAATTAGAAAACCGAATTCCAGAATGATTTGATTTTCAACTAGAATTCGGTTTTATTTAAATAAAATTATAGATAGCTTTGAATAGCTATTTATTTGTCATCTCAAATATAATTTCACCTCCATTGGCAATATCATGATGCGAGAGCAATAAACCGTCTAACTTTTTACCGTTAACCGTAACGCTTTTTACGTACACGTTTTCTTTACTTTGGTTATTGGCAATTATTTTCAATGTTTTTCCATTTTCTAAATTAATGGTTGCTTCTTTAATGTTTGGACTACCAATTGCATAATCAGCAGATCCAGGAGTTACCGGGTAAAAGCCTAAACTGCTGAATATATACCAGGCACTCATTTGTCCAGCATCATCATTACCGCAAAGGCCTTCAACCGTAGGTGCGTACATAGTATCCATAATCATACGAACTCGCTTTTGAGTTTTTTCAGGATTGTTGGTCCAATTGTATAAGTAAGGAATGTGGTGCCCTGGTTCGTTTCCATGTACATAGTTTCCAATGATACCATCGCGCGTAATATCTTCATGATGAGCAATATATTTATCTTCAATTTCCATAGTGAAAAGCTCATCCAATTGCTTGCTGAATTTATCTTTTCCTCCCATCATTTCAACCATATGGTCTATGTTTTGAGGAACGTATAATCCGTAATTCCATGCATTTCCTTCAATAAACCCTTGACCGTGTGTGTCCATTGGGTCAAAGTTTTCTCTGAATTTCCCATCAGATAATTTTGGGCGCATAAAACCAATTGAAGGATCATATACGTTGTTATAATATTCGGCTCTTTCTGAGTATTCGTTTTCAGCTTCTTTATTTCCTGCTTTTTTAGCTATTTGAGCAATACACCAGTCATTATATGCATATTCTAAGGTTTTAGAAACTGAAGAATGACTCTTATCGTCTGGTACATATTTGTAGTCAATATAATCACCTACCCCATCAAAATACCTCACAGTTGCAGTGTTTCTTGAGGCTTTTAAAGCATGATCAATGTCGAAATCTCCAACATTTTTTGCCATAGCATCAGCTATTACTGAAGTAGCATGATAACCAATCATACACCAGTTTTCATTTGCATAATGACTCCATATTGGTAACATGTGATGAACGCTTTCGTCATGATGAGCAAGCATTGACTTAATCATATCGTTATTTCTGCTCGGCTGGATGATGTTGTATAAAGGGTGTAAAGCTCTATAAGTATCCCAAAGAGAAAAAATAGTATAATTTGTAAAATCTTCAGACGTATAAATGTTTTGATCTAAACCTCTGTATTTTCCATCAACGTCTTCATATAAAATAGGAGATAAGCTCGTGTGATATAAAGCGGTATAAAAAGTAGTTTTATCGTCTTCAGAAATTGTTTCAACCTGAATCTTGTTCAATTCTTTATTCCATTTCTTTTGAGTTTCTTCCTTTGTAGTGTCAAAATCCCAATGAGGTACTTCTGTTTTTAAGTTGTTTAAAGCTCCATTCGTACTAACTGGAGATAAAGCAAACTTCACTTTAATTTTTTCACCTTCGTTGGTGTCGAAATTGAAATACGCTCTTATATCTTTTCCTGCCATTTCAGGGAAGTTTTCATTTTGTTTAAAACGTCTATAGAAACCATCATAAGTTTCCTTGTTATATTTTTTATGACCATAACTTTTAAAAGGTTTAGAAAACTCCATGGCAAAGAATATCTTCTTAGTTCTTGCCCAACCTTTGGTTTGTCTATACCCTGTTATCAAGCTATCGTTTTCAACACGAATAAATGTCCAAACATTTTTATTGTCATGGTGATATACATTATATACTAAATCTAGAATAATATGAGCGTCTTCCGATTTTGGAAATGTGTACTGGTGAAAACCAACACGCTCGCTTGCTGTTAATTCTGCTTTAATATTATAGCTATCAAGATTTACTTGGTAATATCCTGGAGCTGCTTTTTCGGTATCATGAGAAAAGGTAGAATAAAATCCTTTTGAATCATCCTTCGTTTTCATAGGATCCAGTACAAGTTTTCCTGTAGTTGGCATTACCAAAAAATCTCCTAAGTCTGAGTGCCCAGTACCACTAAAATTGGTATGAGCAAAACCAATAATAGTGCTGTCTTTATGTTGGTAGCCTGCACAGTATTCATAGGTTTCTTTATTATAACTTCCATCGTCTTTAAACATTACCTGAAAGTTAGTTTGTGGACTTAATTGAACCATTCCAAAAGGCGCTGTTGCTCCTGGAAATACATGTCCCATTTTACTGGTACCTATTAAAGGATTCACATATTTGGTTAAGTCCGTAGTTGTTTTGTTCTCTGAGGTTGCGGTATTTTCTTCTGTTTTTTGTTTACAGGAAAATGGTAAAACCGCAAGAGAGCCTAATAGTAGAGCTAATTTCAGATTTTTCATATTTAGTAATAAAAGAAGGTTTAAATTGATAAAAAGGTAAAAATAGCACAGAAAATGGGATTAGAAATAATTTATGATTAAAAAGAAAGGGGAGATTAACAATTTTTTATATTTAGTTGATTTTTAAACAAAAAGAAAACCTCGCTTAGCGAGGTTTTTATCAATTAATATAAAGTAGGAAAAGCGAATTAGGCTTTTCCACCGTCTAATTTATCTTGCCAATCTTTAAGTTCTTTCCATTTTCCTTCATAGGCAAATTTAGCTTGTTCAGGCCATGTTCCAGGTTTATGCATTCTATATCGATCACCGCCGCTATTCAATACTTCTTGGCATTTATCTACTGAAGCTTCTGATAAATCTTTCCAGGTTTTTATATCGAAATTATGAAACAACCCTTCAATTTTAGGTCCAATACCTTCTATAATCTTTAAATCGTTTTGTTTTATTTTTTTACCAAAAACAGCTTTTGCTGCTGCTGCATCGAATGGAATGTCTTTTTCAATTTCCCCTCCAGTAAAAGCAGCCGCTGCTAGGTTGGCATTCGTTGAAGAACCTTCTCCAGATAGTCCTTTTTCCAAATCTAACTTAACCTTATAACATTCTTGTAAATCCGCTTTTAAAACAGCCTTCTGTTTTTTACAAGTTTCTAAATCAGTTTCTAATTTTGCAATAACATCAGTTGAATCATTATCGTTATCGTTTTCTGAGTTTTTATTTCCGAATAATCTTCCGAGAAGGTATCCTAAGATAGCACATAAAATTCCAACAATTACTGGAATTATCCAGCACCAAGGTATTTGGGTTGCTAATACGTTCATTTTTGCTTTTGTTTTTAATTAATAGTTCTTTTAATTTTCTGTTATTACCGCATGAAATAATAAAGATTACCAATATCAAATATTACTTACATGTTTGTTTTTTTAGTGTTTATAAGAAGTGTAGTTATTGAACCAGTAGTATAGTCGATTCTTCGAGGTTTAATATACATAGTAAAGTGAGTTTAATTAGAGTGCTTATTATTGAACTTAATTTTAATCACTTTTCTTAATGAATTGCAAAAATCTGCCCAAAACTGTAACGTGTTTTTCGGAAAAATTATTGAATAATTTCCTAATAAATAAGTCAAATTTTTACTCATTAGTTATTGATTTAAATAATTGATTGTTAAAATATTAAAAAATGATGAAAAATTAAAATTTTGCCTCAAAAATGCAACTTTTAAGTAAATGCTAAATAATTGTTAATAAGATGGTTTAGGTGAAACATTTTAAAAATCCCCCAGTCTTATAAGCAACAACATTAACTAAAAAATAGTATCATGAAAAAATTTGTTTTAGCATCGTTTGTAATTTTATTATCATTAACTTCAGTAAGCGCTTCAAACAGTAAAGAAGCTATAGAACCAACTCGTGTTGAGTTTGATGGATTAAGTACTTTTTGTAAAATGATTAGATCAGGAGATTATGACACTGTAAAAGCTTTTATTAGTAACGGAACCAATATCAATAGAAAATCATTAGGATTAACTCCAACAATGTACGCAGCTCGCTACAATAAAGTAAATATCTTAAAATTATTAATAGAGAAAGGAGCAAAATTAAACGTAAAGTCTTCTAACGGATATACTGCTTTAGAGTATGCAAAAATGTCAAAGGCTAACGAAGCATATGCTGTTTTGAAAGAAGCATTAGATAAAAAATAAGAACTTTAAACTACATATTGATTTTAGGGCTGTCTTTCGAGATAGCCTTTTTTGTTTATTTTTGTCTGAAAAACTAAATAATGACTTTATTACTTATTTACGCAACACTATCTATTCTTTTTTCTTTTTTGTGTTCCATCTTAGAAGCAGTTTTGTTAAGTGTAACGCCAACTTTTGTTAATGTAAAAAAGAAGGAAGGAAAAGCTTATGCTAGTGAATTAGAGGCGTTAAAGAAAGATGTAGATAAACCGTTAATTGCTATTTTAACTGTAAATACGATTGCTCATACTGTAGGAGCAATTTTAGTAGGTGTACAGGCAGAACAACTTCCTTATAAGTTTGAAATTTTAGGAGTGAATGTGGTTGGAATAGTTTCTGCTATTATGACCATTTTAATTTTAGTTGTTTCTGAAATTATTCCTAAAACTATAGGAGCTACATATTGGAAAGGATTAGCCAACTTTACGGCAAAAGCTTTGAAGCTTTTAATTTTTCCATTACGTTGGACGGGTATTTTATGGATGTTACAGTTAACAACAAAACTTATCGGAGGAAAAGGAGCTCACGGCGAAAGTGTATTGAGTAGAGAAGATTTTACTGCGATGACAGATATTGCAGAGCAAGAAGGAGTTTTTAAAGAGAATGAGAGTAAGGTAATTCGTAATATGATTGGATTTAAAGAGGTTCAAGCGAAGCATATTATGACACCAAGAACAGTGCTAAAGTCAGCAAATGAAAATCAAACAATTCAGGAGTTTTTTGATGCAAATCAACCACTGAGGTTTTCAAGAATTCCTGTTTATGCAGAAAAAACCGATAACATAACAGGTTATTTTTTAAAGGATCAATTATTACTTTCGTTAGTTAACGGAAAAGGAGAAGAAACTTTAAAAAGTATCAAAAGGGATATTATTGTAGCGAAAAGAGATTTATCAATTCCGGATTTATTTGAGAAATTAATTGAACAAAGAGAGCATTTAGCTTTAGTAGTTGATGAGTTTGGTGCAGTAAGTGGACTGGTAACACAAGAAGATGTAATTGAAACCTTACTTGGTTTCGAAATTATGGATGAAAGCGATAACGTTGCCGATTTGCAGAGTTTTGCTAGAAAGAACTGGGAAGAAAGAGCAAAACGTTTAGGAATAATTGAAAAAGAAGGTGAATAATAATTCATTTATTTGAGAAAACAAAAAAGGCAGATCAAATTTGATCTGCCTTTTTTGTATTTAAAGAGTTCAATATTTTCGAAAAAATAAAATTATTCTTTTGAGAATATGGAAAGTATTTTTGTAATTCGTTTTTTTTATTTAAGTTGGGAACGTTTTATTAGGGGGATTTATCACTTTCCTGTAAAAATAACTGGCTAGAAAAAGAAAGGGATGATCATGAAAAATTGCGCACATTTCCTTTTTAATTTTTGAACAATACATAAATTATTTTTTTGGAATGATTTATGAAAGTTTTACCATAAACTTATATGGGGTTATTATTACAATAAAAATTTACAAAATGAAAAAAGTAATTTTAGCTGTAGCGTTTGTTTTTGCTAAAGGAAGTATTATAAACGCTACTTCAATAGAAGTTAATGCAAATGGAGCAAAGGAGATTGAAGCTGTAGATGCGTGTGGAGATTGGACTCACAAGGAGGCACATGATTATTCAAATGAAGGTTGTGATTATTTTACCGTATGGTTTGCAGCATATGGACATTGCATAGAAGTAAAAATTGGTAGAAATCAAATAGTATGTTGACTATGTGTTTATGATAGTCAACATGCTTTTTTATTTTAAAAAATTAAGATAATGAAGAGTTTAGTATTAGTGTTTATTTGTTGGTTTATAAGTTTCAATCTGTTTTCTCAAGAGTCATTTGAGTCTGGGGAAGTAATTTACAGTGTAAAGATTGCTTCTAAATCTAATTTTGAGAATCCTTTAAAAAGGAACGATTTTAATGGTTTTCGTAAGAAAATGGATCGTTTTTCTGAAACAGTGAGTTATAGATTAAAGTTTAACAGAGTAAGTTCTTTGTTTTCTGTGAATTTAGATATGACTTTAGAAAAGGAAGAAAGCTTCTCAAAATTGGCAAAAGTATTAACAAAGAGCGATCATGTATATTTTGTCGATTTTAGAAAAAAAACATTGATAGAACAAAAGCCTTTTTTCGGTGAAGATTTTTTAGTTCAATCATCGACTTCCGATTTAAAATGGGAGCTGATAAATGAAACAAAAGTTATTGGAAGTTATACTTGTTACAAAGCAAAAGTGAAAAGGAAAAGAAGTGGTCCTTATAAAGGAGAAGATGCATACATAACTTATATTGCATGGTATTGCCCAACTATACCGTTTAATTATGGTCCGTTTGAGTTTTGTAATTTACCGGGTCTAATTATAGAGCTTTCGATTAAGAATAGAATATATAGGGCAACAAAGGTTGTTTTAAAGAAAGAGGAGATGAAAATACAAAAACCCTCAAAAGGAAAATTGGTAACAAAAGAAGAGCTTGAGAGTATTGGTAAAAAAGCATTTGAAAATAGATAGTAAGAATTTTCGAGTCGATATTAGTAGAGTAAATAAATAGGATTAGAAGAAGGTTTTTTTTGAAAAAAGAATGAGAGTGATAACGTTGCCGATTTACAAAGTTTCGCTTGAAAAGAAATAGGAATAAACGAAAACGATTAGGGATTATAGAAAAAGAGGCTGAATAACAATTTATTTACTTGATAGAACAAAAAAGGCAGATCAAATTTGATCTGCCTTTTTTGTATTTAAAGAGTTCAATATTTTCGAAAAAATAAAATTATTCTTTTGAGAATATGGAAAGTATTTTTGTGTTTTGTTTTTTTTGTTTAGATTTGGGTGCTTTATAGGGGAATTGATCGCTTTCCTATAAAAATAGCTAGCTAGAAAAAGAAGGGGATGATCATGAAAAATTGCGCACATTTCCTTTTTAAATTTTGAACAATACATAAATTATTTTTTAGAATGATTTATGAAAGTGTATCCATAAACTTTATGGATTAGTATTACAATAAAAATTTAAAAATTTACAAAATGAAAAAAATAATATTAACATTAGTTTTTGTTTTTGCCAGTGGAAGTTTCTTAAAAGCCAATACATTTGACGTTGCAGGTGAAGATTGTTTTGAGTCTGCAGTTATTGCCGTAGAAATGTATGAAGGGTGGCATGATGCGTCCGGATGCAACTGTAGTGTTCTTACTGACGAGTTTTACACTGAAGTTATGAATCAAATTGTAGCTGATTGTTGGGTAGGAAACGGAGGAAGTTATAATTAATTAAAAATAAAGAAGTACTTGTGTTTAATCCAGTGCTTCTTTAAATCTTAACGATATGAGGAATTTAATTTTTTTTTGTGTAACGCTTTTTTCGAGTATTACAGTCTTAAGCCAAGGACATGGAGAAGTAATATATAAAATAAAAACTAATCAAAATATTAAGATACAAAAAAGTAATGAGGAGAAATTAAGCCAAATGGCTCTGAAGGTAAGACAACTTCATGATGAAGCTAAAGAAATAGCGGAAGATTTTGAGTTGAGATTGTCCTTTAATAAAAATAGATCCTACTACGAATTATTGGAGCATATGGAGTTAAGTAAAAAGAAAGGTTTATCCTATCGAGTTGCTAAAATTCAGTATGAAACAAAGGGTAGGTTTTATTATGAGTTTGGGAAAGATGAAATTTTGGAGGAAAAAACTTATTTAGGGGAAAATTTTTTAATTAGGAGGAATATAAGAACCTCTGATTGGAAGTTGTTAAATGAAAAGGAAAAGATTGGAAAATACAATTGCTATAAAGCAGAAAGGTTCTATGAATTTGATACTCGAAAGGGAATGGTAAAACAAAAACAAATAGTCTGGTATACTCCTGATATTCCAATACCATTTGGGCCAGCGGAATTTGTTGGTTTTCCAGGATTAGTTTTGAAGGTTAAAAAAGGAGGGGTAGTTATTTACGCTCAGGAAATAAATCTAAAAAATAGAGTGAAAGTTAAATCTAAAAACTCATTAGACTTAAAGAAGATTAATGAAGAAGAGTTTCGTGAAATTGTTAAAAAAAATGTGGTAAAAATAGAATCAAGAAGAAATTAAATTTATAATTATTGTTGACAATTTATATGAAAAAGATACTCTACTTTTTTATATTACTTTTTAGTTTTAAGACCTTTTCTCAGAAGGCAAGAGTAAATGGTTTTATAACAGATTCTTTAAAAAATGCATTGCCTTATGTTAACGTGATTGCTCGCCCAATGGATTCTGCAATAAATATGGCGTTCTCTTTTAGTGATGAGCAAGGAAGATATCGATTAGAGTTAATTAAGAATAATACGTATACAGTGACCGTTAGTATGATGGGGTTTGAAACTAAAAGCTTTGAGCTAACTCCGACTGATAACCTTACTAAAAATATTGTGCTTTTTGAGTCTAAGAACCAGTTAGAAGAGGTAGTTATTGAGTTACCTGTCATCATAAAGCAAGATACCATTATTTACAATACCGATAAATTTGTAAACGGAAACGAACGCAAACTAAAAAATGTATTAAAGAAGTTACCAGGTGTTGAGGTTAGTAGAGAAGGAGAGGTAACTGTACAAGGTAAAAAAGTCACCAAATTGTTGGTTGACGGAAAGAAGTTTTTCGGAGGAGGAACAAAATTAGGTGTTGAGAATATTCCTGCTGATGCTGTTGATAAAGTTGAAGTAATTGATAATTATAATGAGGTTGCTTTTCTAAAAGATTTGACTGATTCCGAAGATATGGCGATGAATATTCAATTGAAAGAAGATAAAAAGCGTTTTCTTTTTGGGGATATTGAAGCTGGGAAGGGAAATGAAGCTTACTATAAGAGTAGTACGAATTTATTTTACTATACGCCAAAAACTAATGTCAATTTTATAGGGAACCTTAACAATATTGGTGAAAAGACCTTTACATTTAAAGACTATTTGAATTTTCAAGGAGGAGTAAATGCAGCTTTTAACGAGAACTTTAATTGGAGAGGTGGAGATTTTTCACAGTTTTTAGAAAATAAAGATTTATTAGGGAGCCGTCAACGTTTTGGGGCTATTAACATTACAAAAACAACCTCTGATAAATTAGATGTTTCAGGTTATGCTATTTTTTCTCACAATAATACATTGAGTTTCCGAGAAACGTTAAATGAGTATACGGCATTTACAGAAAATAAAGAGGCACAGGGTAATGTGAAAGATGTTTTAGGTATTGGGAAACTAAATTTAGAATATGCACCTAATAACAATGAACAATTCTATTTAAGGAGCCAGCTAAAAAGAAGTACTCGTTATGACACTAGTAGTGTTTTATCATCTACGGATAGTCAGGTAAACTCAATACTTACAAATAGATCACTTGGAGTTTGGAATGTAAATCAAAATATAGAATGGCATAAAAAACAATCGAAGAAACATACTTTTTCCGCAGTTGCTAACTATGCTTTTGACAATTACAGTCCTAATACAATGTGGAATGCATCACAATCGTTTGCTCAAACAATTCAAGCAATGGTAAACCCTGTAGATGTCAATCAAAATCAACTTCGATTACTACAAATTCAGGAAAAGAAACAACATCATTTATATACTGTCTTTAAGGATTTTTGGGTGTTAAATAGAAATAATCATATTTATACAACGCTTGGAAATACACATCAACAAGAAAAGTTTATAAGTAATGATTCGCAGATATTAGATGACTCAAGTATCAATAATTTTACTTCTGGAGGCTTTAATAACAGTACAGTTTTAAGGTTTAATGATTTTTTTGCTGGAGTCCATTATAAATTCAGAACAGGGATATTCACTTTTAAACAAGGTGTTTTCTTGCATAATTATAATTGGAGAGTTGTACAGTCAAATTCTTTAGTTCACAAGAATAAGTGGGTAGCGTTACCTGATGTCTTCGTAAATATAGAGTTTAATAAGTCTAAAAAACTAAAATTTAATTACAATTTAAAAACAAATTTCTCGGATGTTTCTAAGTTAGCGAATAGATTTTATTTACAATCGTATAACTCGGTTTTTAGAGGTAATGAAAACTTAGAAAATGAATTATTTCATTCAGCTCGGCTTTTTTATAGTAGGTTTAGTTTGTATCGTGGACTAATGTTACATGCAAGTGCAAACTATACGAAAAAAGTAAGGGGTTTCAGGAGTACGGTTGATTTCGATGGAATTAATCGCTTCGTGAGTGTGAATCTATTTGACAATCCTGATGAAAATTGGGGGCTACGTGGAAGCCTTCATAAGAAGATTAATAAAATACGTTATAAAGTTCAAGGAAGTTATAGAAACTCAACGTTTATTCAACAAGTAAATAATTCACTTACGAATAATGTGAATAAAAATTACTCGTATACATTAAGTACTGAAACATTATTTGATAAATTCCCAAGGATTGAATTCGGATATAAACAAAGTATTGGAGATTACAAGTCAGGAGCTACGAACTCAAAGTTTGTAACAAACGAACCTTTTGTTGATTTAGAATATACTTTTTTAAACGATTTTACCTTGAAAGGAAATTATAATTACTACGATTATAAAAATAAAACATTAGGGCAACAGAATAATTATAGTATAGCCAACGCTTCATTGTTTTATCAAAAAGAAGATAGCCCTTGGAATTTTAAAATTACAGCTCAAAATATTTTCAATGAAACATTTAAGCAAAGTAATCAATTTTCAGACTATCTTATTTCTGATACAAGAACATTTATAATGCCTAGGGTTGTATTGTTGAGTGTTGGTTATAAGTTGTAGTTTTACAATTTAAACCCAATTAAAAATCTGTTTTCCGTCGTTCCATTAAAGTTTGATCTCACAAAATCAACTCTCATGAAGCGCCATTTTCCAAAACCAACATTATCTAATCCAATAGAAAATTCAGAATATGGTCTATTGCCTCCTGTGAACAACCCTTTTGCTCCAGCCACTAAATAGAAGTTTAATTCGTTTATTAAAGGAATTCTACTTAAAACAGCTCCTTTAAAATTTTGTTCTACATGTAGTTCTCCATAACGATCGTTAGTACTTAGATCATAGAATGGAAGTGAAAAGAAACCATCAAGATAATTACTATTAGGAGCGATTGTTAATCTGTTTCCATTAAAATGTGCATAATCCATAAACGGAATATCTTTCTTTTCTAAGAAAATACCTCCTTTGGCTTTATAGCTTAAACGTCCCAAATTTCCAAGGTTAATACTTTGGTTTAATTCAGAAAATACAACGTCAGAATCCCACTGGCTATTACCAGATCCGAAGTTTTTTCGATATCCAACATATAAAGAAGGGTATTTTGAGTTGGGAATATTGATTTTGCTATCAGGATATGATAAGTATTTTTGTCCAAAACGAATTGATGCCCCAAGATTCATTGTCCACATATTATGTGATGTAAAAGAACTGTCAAAGTTATTAGGTTCTTGTGGGTTGTTTGAGGTATATTCCACATCGTCTTCAGGGAACATTACATAATTTGTCGTATTGAATAATGGATTTCTTCTGGCATATTCTAGGCTTGAAAATACACGAATTCCATTGACCGCTTCCCTCGAAAAAGAAACCTTAGCAAAAGTCTTTTCATAGATTTTCATATAGTTTCTTTGATAGAAAATAGAACTAATTGTATTCCAAAATGGCGATATCGGGTTTTTAGCATTGAATTGTGCAGTAGTAACCCCTCCAGATACTGATAAAATTGGATAGGTTTTGTTGTTCCATTTATACGATAAATGTCCAGATGGTCGCAGTCTTTCATCCGAAGAACCATAATTCACGTCTAATCCCATATTAAGACGCTTTCCTTTGTCGTTATATCTTTTACTGTAATCAACACCTATACTGGAATTCCAGCCTTGAACAGTATTAAAACCTAATTTTTCTATAGGTGAAGAAAAAGAAACAGACCATTTGTTATAAGTGTCTTCGTAAGTGTAACCTGTGAGAATATCTAATAATTCGAATTTGTTTTGTTTGTTATCAACAGAGTCAAGATATCTTTTAGACTTCCTAAGTACTTTTATACTGTCTTTTAATTTATAGTCAGATACTTCTTCTTGGGTTAAAGGCATTGGTCGGATAGTATTCCAATATACAGAATCTTTTTTGGTGGCATTCTCAGCGAAAGACAATACCTCATTAGTAAAGGATGAGGTCTTAAAATTTGGGGTAAAATTATAATTTGAATATGCGGCAGAAAAACGTCCTTCAAAATTAAAACCGAGTATGCCTGCTTCAAAGTCTATGGTTTGTGTAACAATTGCCCAAGCATTAGACTCTTTTACATAATTGTAATTCTGTTTAATTTTTAATTCCTTGATAAGTGGAATTCCAACCTGAGTTCCAGAAACGGTTACATCCGTTCCATAAACGGCCCAATCATCTTCAACGATATAAATATGTCCTGAAAAAACACGATCATTTTTTCGTTTAGGAATGAGTTGTATTTTATTTATAAGCTTACCATTGTCATCGTATATGGTTCCTGCCAATTTGTAGTTATAATATCCGAAAGCACTGTTAGCAATAGGAGAAACCATTTGAGCATCTGCTAAATCGAAAGAATTTTCATAAAGATCGAAATTTACTTCATCTGCTCGATTAAAACTAATTCCATTGTCCTGTCCAGCAACTTTTGAAGCGATAATGTGTTCTTTAAATCTCTTCGGATTTTTTTGGTATTTAATATTTGATATGGTTTCAGAAAGGTAAATAACACCACTTCTTGTTGAGTCTAAACCTCCTCCTAAATCTCCAATTTCTTCACCAAGAAATTTTTCAGGAGCATTTTTTATTTTAAAGAGTCCTCTTGAGTAAAAATTAGCAGTATACTTTCCTAGTTTATCAGTGTTTTTATCCTTGCTTGCAATGGCATTACGAATAATTCTGTTAGCAGGATTCTCTTTAGAATTTATTTGCACCTCACTTAAAGTAACTTGCTCTTCAATTAAGGTGATATTTAAGTTTGAATATTTACTAAAACTAATTTTCTTTTTGGCAGTTTTATAGCCTAAAAACTGGAAAACTACTACATAGTCACCCGGTTTTTTTATGTCGAGGAAGTAATCTCCACTATTGTTAGTTATGGTTCCGGTAATACTTCCTTCCAAATAAACACTCACGAAGGGTAATGGAGTGCCATTTTTATCTGATACTTTTCCTTTCAATTGAGCAAAGCTCGAAAAAACAGAGGTTAATAGAATAAACGTGATTATTTTTCTCATTATTAATTGTTTGAAATTAGTTTTGCAGCAAACTTAACTTATATAAAATCAGCAATATGACTAAAATATGTTAAGTTTGTTACAAAGAAATCTTAAAATAAAGACACTTATTTAATGAGAAAAGTTGCCTGACTAATTCTTCTTTTTTTTCTTTTTACTAAATAATCCGCCAAGTACATCTTTTACTTTGTTCACAGCATCACTTTTTCCATCTTTTCCTGTCTTCGTTGAATCTTTTTTATTGCCACCTAATAAATTACCAAGAGTGTTGTTAACCAAGTCATTTTTTTGCTGTTCAATTAGTTTTTGACTCAATTTTGAAGCGGAAGAAGCTAAATCAGTTTTTACACTTGGCGATGTCATGTTTCCAGTAATGGTAGCCGTTACTGGAACTGTAATATTTTGATCTTTTGGGCTTAATTTTGTTAAAAGCCCTGAAACTTCACTTCCTAAATATTTAGCAGGAACATCTAAAGTAACATTGTAATTCATGCTTTGGTCAAATCCATGACTACCACCAATATTAATTCCAATGTCTTTGTAGTTTAGTTTAAATGGGGCAACTTCTACCTTACCATCTTTAAAAGATAAGTGAGTTTTAATGTCAGATAAATCAAGTTTTGTTAAATCGATAAAAGATAGTTTACTGTCTAATAAACTCAATGCTTTAGTTTTTTCAGGATTGATCTTTGTTGTTAGTAATTGTGCTAAAGCTTTTCCTGATATTGTTCCTAAATTAGGTGTAAAATCATCATTTAAACTTCCAGATAAATTAATATCTGAATTTAATTTACCATCCATTGCACCTGCAATTGGACTTAATGATTGTAGTAAGTCCATAGTACTAAATGATTGGGAAATGTCAAATGAATCAACACCTAACTTCATAGCAAAAGTTGGTCGTTCTTTTTGAGTGTTTACTTCACCATTTAAAGAAATTTGACCATTGAAAATTCCAGCTTTCATGTTTTGCAGTGTTGCTTTTTGATCTTTCAACCAAAGTGTACCTTTTACATTTGAAAGCGTTAAATTATCATAGTATACCTTTTTGGCGTCGGCGTTAATTTTACAGTCAAGAAAATCAGGGATTTTTAAAGAACCTTCACTTGATGTTTTATCATTCTTTTCTTCAGGATTTTTTTCAGAAGTAGTACCTTCGTTCTTTTCCATAAAGTCACTTACATAAAAATTGCTCGAAGCAACGTTAAAAGTTCCTTGCAGCTTTTTATCCGATAATAAGAAGCCAAGTAGGTTGTTAATTTTACCTGTTGCATTCAAATCACTCTTACCTGTACTAGCCTGGAATTTATTTAATGAAATTGTTTTTGGAGTAAACTTTACTAAAGAGTTTTTAATTTCGATTGGATTTACAACATCTTTTGATGAGTAAACAAAGTCATGAAGCTCAACAGTTCCATTGTTTTTAATACGACTAACAATATTCTTTTTAATGGCATTAACATCGAATCGCGTATTCAAGTTAGCCTTAAGTATACCGCTCAATTCATTTTCTAAACTAACGGGGTATGCTTTGTTTATATTGGCAAGATTTAAAGTTCCCTTCAAATTAGCATTAACCAATGGGTTCGTTGTTACATTATGAAGGCTTCCATTTCCTGAGAATACATCTTCATCAATTTTAAATGATAAATTATCAATAGTAACAAAAGTGTTTTGAATTTTTCCAGTGGTATTTTTTAGTTGAGAACTAATGTTGATGTTTCGGACACTTTTTGGAAGATCAGGATATTTAAAAGAAGCATTTTCAGCCTTTAAGGCAATATCAAGTTTTGGAATATTTTTATCGTCAACAATTCCTTCGATATGCCCTGCAACACTAAAGTTTCCAGATGTTTTTACATCAGATATATTCTTAGCATAAACTTCGGGTATCAATCCTAAGAAGTTTTTAAAATCCGAAGATGGAGTTTTAAAATGTACTGAAACTTCTTGGTTATTTTCATTCAACTTCACATATCCATTAAAAACCAAAGGAAGGTTGTTTAATTTTGCTTCGTTTTTTAAGAATGAAAACTTGTTGTTCACCAAATCCATTCCTAAGACTGCATCTAGAGACACTTTTTGATCTTTTGCATAATTGATATTGTCCATGGCAAAAGAAACTAAAGTGCTAGTTTCAGTTGTTAACTCGCTATTAGATTGAGAAAAGTCGCCACTTCCACTGTGATTCAGATCTTTTAAAACTAAACTAATTTTACCTTTCTCGTCAAGATACTTTATTTGTGTGTCAGCAATACGGTAACTATCTATTGATAAACCAAAAGAAGATGGTTCCGTGTATTGATTTTCTTCTTCTTTCACCTCTGTATTAGGCTTAGCGATATCGTAGTTTGCAATTCCCTTTTCATTCGTTAAAACATTTACTTTGGCTTTATCAATAGAAAACGATTTGATATTAAGCTGTTCTGAAGAGTTTTTGAATAATTCCGTTATTTTTAATTTAAGCGTTATATCTTTAGCATATAGCAGAGTGTCTCCTTTGAACGGTTCAACGTTAATAACAGAAACATCTGAAAGACTCACAGAGGCGTTTGGAAAATTGCGAAGTAAACTTAAGCTCCCATCTGAGAAATCGACTTGAGCGTTGACATTGTTGTTAATTGTTTCTTTAACTAATCCTATTATCTTGTCTTGAAAAATTAATGGAATAACAAGAAGCAAGACAAAAAGGAATGCGATTATACCCAAAATGATTTTATAAAGCTTTTTCACAAGTCTAAATTTTAAATTAAACGGTTGACTTTTATTTTGATAGAAAAGTCATTAAATCAGTATGTTCTGACAAAAAAGTACAGAAGAAATAGTTAATATACAGATTATAACGAGCAAATGTCCGTATTTATTTGTTAACAAAAGGATAAGAAAACCATAAAAATAAAAGTTTTGATAATTTTGCAAAAAAAAGACAGGTTTGGCAATTACTACCAAAGAGC
Source organism: Tenacibaculum xiamenense (assembly GCF_964513065.1). Taxonomy (NCBI): domain Bacteria; kingdom Pseudomonadati; phylum Bacteroidota; class Flavobacteriia; order Flavobacteriales; family Flavobacteriaceae; genus Tenacibaculum; species Tenacibaculum xiamenense. Next base: position 84,139 of record NZ_CAZEQU010000010.1, on the reverse strand, counting down.
AATATAGCAAGTTTATTAAAGAACAGGCAAAACGCTTGGGCTTTTTAGGTTGTGGTATTGCCAAAGCTGAATTTTTAGAAGAGGAAGCTCCTCGTTTGGAAGAGTGGTTGAAAAATGGGTACCATGGAAAAATGCATTATATGGAGAATCATTTTGACAAACGATTAGATCCTACTTTACTGGTTGAGGGAGCCAAGTCTGTTGTTTCTCTATCCTATAATTATTTTCCAGAAGAAACCCAGAAGTCAGAAGAATATAAAATCTCGAAATATGCGTATGGTCAAGATTATCATCATGTAATTAAAGACAAATTAAGAGAACTACTACAATTAATAAATGATGAAATAGGAGTGGTTTCTGGACGTTGCTTTGTCGATTCTGCACCTGTATTAGAAAGAGCTTGGGCAGAAAAAGCAGGATTGGGCTGGAATGGTAAGCATTCGTTATTAATTCAAAAACAACAAGGATCGTTTTTCTTTTTGGCAGAATTAATCATTGATTTAGAGTTAGAATACGATCATCCGTTTACAACAGATCATTGTGGTAAGTGTACACGATGTATTGATGCCTGTCCAACACAAGCTATTTTACCAAATAATACTGTTGATGGTAGTAAATGTATTTCCTATTTAACAATTGAGTTAAAGGATGCAATACCAACTGATTTTAAAGATAAAACGGAAGGGTGGATGTTCGGTTGTGATGTGTGCCAAGATGTATGCCCTTGGAATCGATTTTCAAAATCCCACTCCGAACCTCTATTTAGTCCTCAAGAAAATTTATTGGAAATGAAGGCTAGAGATTGGGAAGAACTTACCCAAGAAACGTTTAGTAAAGTATTTAAAAAATCTGCTGTTAAAAGGACGAAGTTTTCTGGATTACAGCGAAATATTAAATTTCTGAATAAAAAATAAAAACCACCTTTCTCAGGTGGTTTTCATAATATAATCCCTAATATTTTATTTTAAACAAACTCCCCAAAGAAAAACCAGTTAAGGCTTTTTTTCAATTTACTGTTAGGCTCAGCTTCTTCATTTTGATTTGCAGCTTTTTCAACTTCATTTTTAAACAAGTCAACAACAAATTCATCATAACTCATGTTAACTTCTTCCTTTAAAAACGCCTCAAAATAAAGTTCGCTTGCTTTTTCTCCTTTTATTTGCTCAATTTCTAACAATGTTTTATACAAAGGAGCTATTTTGTCAATGATGCTTTGTGGAATAGCTTTTCTTCTTCCAGTATAACCGGTCGCTTTTCCATTTTCATCTCTTTCAACTTCAAAATCGGTAATAACCCAGTAGTATCTTCCCGTTCGAGAAAGGTTTTTTACAATGGCATGAAAGTTTTCTTCTTTTTTCAAAGCTTTCCAAAGAACTTTAAAAACCACTTTAGGCATATCTGGGTGCCTAATAATGTTGTGAGGTTCTCCAATAAGTTCAACTTTATTGTATTCTGAAGCTTCTCCAAACGCATCATTCATGTAGAGGATAGTACCTTTTAAATCGGTTTTGCTAATGATGGTTTTTGATCTGTCCCATTTAACTTCTTCATCGATGATTTTTGTGGGACGGGGGGACAAGTTTGTGTTCATTTTCTAAAAGTTTAAATTGAACACAAAAATAAGCCTATAAAATATAAAACACAAGAGAAACCCCCACTGTAGTTGGTTGCTCATGTGTTTTTGTCAATCTGTATTTAAGGTATATCTTTTATCTAATCTTAATCACCAAAGAAGAACCAGTTAAGGCCTTTTTTAATAGTGTTTTTAGTTTTTTCTTTTTGATATTGTTCTTTCTTACTTTCCTCTTCAAATAAGTCCACAACAAATTCATTATAGGTTTTTCCGATTTCCTCTTTTAAATAAGCATCGAAATACAACTCACTTGCTTTTTCTCCTTTTAGCTTTTCAATATCAAGTAGCGTTTTGTAAATAGGTTCAATCTTTTCTACAACACCATTAGGAACAGCTTTTCTTCTTGCTGTGTAACCACAAGGCTCTCCATTTTCATCTTTGTCAATGGTAAAATCGGTAATAACCCAGTAGTATCGACCTGTTCTTGTTAGGTTTTTAACAATTGCATGGAAGTTCTCTCCTTTTTTCAAAGCATCCCATAGAGCTTTAAAAGCTACTTTTGGCATATCTGGATGCCTGATAATATTATGAGGTTCACCAATAAGTTCAATTGCACTGTATTCACATACTTGTGTAAATACATCATTTGCATATAAAATAGTTCCGAAAAGATCAGTTTTACTAACAATAGTTTGGGTTTTGTCCCATTTCACTTCCTCATCTATGATCTGTCTCATTGTTTGTGGGGATTGCATATTTATAATTATTTAGGTTAATGATACAACAAAGGTCAAGGAAATAAACCTTATAAAATATGACTTTTATCAGGTTGTAAATTTTTTACTTCGCAACAAACCTTATATTTGTATGTTCATACAAACAACACTATTATGAGCGAATCAAGAAAAAGACGAGAAGCTTTATTATACCATGCAAAACCAACTCCTGGGAAAATTTCTGTGGTGCCTACAAAAAAGTATGCAACACAGCACGATTTATCTTTGGCGTATTCCCCTGGTGTTGCAGAACCTTGTTTAGAAATAGCGAAAGATAAAAATAACGTATACAAGTATACATCTAAAAGTAACTTAGTAGCGGTTATTTCTAATGGAACAGCGGTTTTAGGTTTAGGAGACATAGGGCCAGAGGCATCGAAGCCTGTTATGGAGGGGAAAGGATTGCTCTTTAAAATTTTTGCAGATATTGACGTTTTTGACATCGAAGTGGATGCTACGGATGTTGATAAATTTGTAGAAACAGTCAAAGCAATTGCTCCAACTTTTGGAGGAATCAATTTAGAAGATATTAAAGCTCCTGAAGCCTTTGAAATTGAAAGAAGGCTAAAGGAAGAACTTGATATTCCAGTAATGCATGATGATCAACATGGAACAGCAATTATTTCTGCTGCAGCGTTGAAAAATGCATTGGAAATTAATGGAAAAGATATTTCAGAAGTCCAAATCGTAGTAAATGGTGCTGGTGCAGCGGCTATCTCATGTACGCGTTTATACCTTGCTCTTGGAGCTAAAAGAGAAAATGTGGTAATGTGCGATAGTAAAGGGGTTATCAGGAATGATAGAGATAATCTTACCTCGCAAAAAGCCGAGTTTGCTACAGATAAAGATGTAAATACTTTAGAAGAAGCTATGCACAATGCTGATGTGTTTATAGGTCTGTCGAAAGGAAATGTGGTGTCTCCTGAGATGTTACTTTCTATGGCGAAAAACCCGATTGTTTTTGCAATGGCCAATCCTGAGCCTGAAATATCATACGATTTGGCGGTAAATACAAGGGAAGACATTATTATGGCTACTGGAAGATCAGACCATCCTAATCAAGTGAATAACGTTTTAGGTTTTCCATTTATTTTTAGAGGAGCATTAGATGTTAGAGCAACCAAGATAAATGAAGAAATGAAGATGGCAGCGGTACATGCTTTGGCTGATTTGGCAAAGCAATCCGTTCCAGAGCAAGTAAACATTGTTTACGATGAAATAAGTTTATCTTTTGGGAAAGATTATATCATTCCAAAACCATTCGATCCAAGATTGATTTATGAAATTCCTCCAGCGATAGCAAAAGCAGCAATGGATTCAGGAATAGCTCAAGAACCAATTACTGATTGGGAGAAGTATAGAGAAGAGTTAATGGACCGATCTGGAACAGGGACGAAAGAAATTAGATTACTTCATAACCGAGCTAAAAAAGATCCTAAGAAAATTGTTTTTGCAGAAGCAGATCACTTAGATGTATTAAAAGCGGCTCAAAGAGTTTACGAAGAGAAGATTGGATTCCCAATTTTATTGGGTAGAAAGGAAGTTATTTTAGAGTTAAAAGAAGAGCTTGGTTTTGATGGAGAAGTACCAATTCTTGATCCAAAAACAGATGAGGAAGAAGGAACTAGGAACCGTTATGCAGAAATATTCTGGAAATCACGCCAAAGAAAAGGAGTTACTTTATTCGAAGCAAAAAAATTAATGCGTGAGCGTAATTATTTTGCTGCAATGATGGTGAACTCTGGAGAAGCGGATGCTTTAATAACTGGATATTCTAGACCATATCCTTCTGTAGTTCGTCCAATTTTAGAATTAATAGAAAAGGATAAAGGGGTTACAAGAGTAGCTGCAACGAATCTTATGTTGACAAAACAAGGACCAATGTTCTTGTCAGATACAACTATCAATGTGAATCCTTCAGCAAAAGATTTAGCAAAAATTACGCAATTGACTTCGTCTTTAGCTAAAATGTTTGGAATGACTCCGAATATTGCCATGTTAGGATTTTCAAATTTTGGATCTACTAAATCTGAGAGTTCAGTTAAAATTAGAGAGGCAGTTGCTTATATTCATAGAAATCATCCAAATGTGGTTGTTGACGGTGAATTACAAGCTGATTTTGCTTTAAACCCGGAGTTGTTAGCGAAGGAGTTTCCTTTTTCTAAACTGAACGGAAAGAAAGTAAATGTTTTAATATTTCCTAATCTTGATGCAGCAAATATTACCTATAAATTAATGAAGCAGATTCATGGAATTGAGTCAATTGGACCAATTTTATTAGGTATGAGTAAACCAGTTCACATTTTGCAATTGGGAGCAAGTGTTGATGAAATGGTGAATATGGCAGCAGTAGCTGTAGTAGATGCTCAGAATAAGGCTATAATTAAAAAAGCATAGTCTTTTTAAAACATTGAAAACGAGAATTTTTAAAAACAAATAATTTTTCTACTTTAGACAACGCGAAAAAAGAAATAGATGATTACACAAATAAGGGGAAGACTTGTGGAAAAAAATCCAACGTACGTTGTGATTGATTGTAACGGTGTGGGATATTTGCTTCATATTTCTCTAAACACATATTCTTTATTACCGAGTGATGAAAATATTGTGTTGTACACACATTTATCTATTAGAGAGGACGCACATACTTTATACGGGTTTATTAGTAAAATTGAAAGAGAACTTTTCAAGTTATTAATATCTGTATCGGGTGTTGGTCCAAGTACGGCTAGAACAATGCTTTCTTCTATGACATCTGAAGAAATTCAACAAGCAATAGCTTCTGAGAATGTAAAATTGATTCAATCTGTAAAAGGAATTGGGGCAAAGACAGCTCAAAGACTTATTGTTGATTTAAAAGATAAAATACTAAAAACCTTCGATTTAGAAGAAGTTTCTGTAGTCCAGAACAATACAAACAAGGAAGAAGCGTTATCTGCTTTAGAGGTCTTAGGTTTTGTTCGGAAACAAGCCGAAAAGGTTGTCAATAATATATTAAAGGGAATGCCTGATGCGTCTGTAGAACAGCTCATTAAGCAGGCATTAAAAAACTTATAGAAAAGTTGAAAAATACATTTATGAATAAATTATTTACAGCACTTACTTTATTGGTAAGTGTTGTTTCGTTTTCACAAAGTGTTGGTAATAGGGTATTAAAAGATACAGTAATACCGCTTAAATACAATTTTAAACATAACCAAACAGGAAAGCTTTTCTTAAACAATCCGTCAGAGTTTCAGGTTACTTTTGATAAAGCTCTAAACAAATTTGTTATTGTTGAAAAGATTGGAGATTATTTGATAGGAACTCCTATATTTTTAACACCGAAGGAATATGAAAAATATCGCCTTAAAAAAGATATCAAAACCTATTTCAAAGAAAAAATTGATGCAGCTGATACCAGAAAGAAAGGTAAAAAAGATGCACGAAAAAATTTACTTCCAAAATATTATGTAAACTCAAAGTTTTTCGAGTCTGTTTTTGGAGGAAATACTGTAGAGGTAATTCCTAGAGGTCAAGTAAATATAAAATTAGGAGGAGTTTATCAGAATAATGAGAATCCTCAGATTTCTATTGATCAGCAGAGTAGTTTTACATTTGATTTCGATCAGCAGATTAGTGCAAGTTTACAAGCTAAAGTTGGGAAGCGTTTAAAAGTTACAGCAAACTACGATACTCAGTCTACTTTTAATTTTCAGAACTTAATCAAACTTGAATATACACCTACAGAAGATGATATTATCCAAGGAATTGACGCGGGTAACATCAATATGCCAATAAAGAACTCTTTAATTAATGGAGCGCAGGCACTATTCGGGGTGAAAACTGAACTGCAATTTGGAAAAACAAGAGTAACAGCCGCATTTTCACAACAGAACTCACAATCTAGAACAGTTGTTGCCGAAGGAGGGGCGACTATTGAAGATTTTGAATTAAGAGCTTCCGATTATGATAATGATCGCCACTTCTTCCTTTCTCAGTATTTTAGAGAAAACTATAAAAAAGCACTTACTCAATATCCTTTAATTAATAGTCCAATAAACATTACTCGAATTGAGGTTTGGGTAACAAATAGAACTCAAAGTGTTAATGATTTTAGAAGTATTGTGGCTATTGCCGATTTAGGAGAATCGAATACAACACCAGCTTCTAATAATTTAGTTAATAACACGGTGGTTGATCCAGCGATAGTTCCTGTCCAAGCAAATGGGGTAAATATTCCTTACAATGGAGTTAATAAATTAGATCGATTGTTAACGGATAGTGGACCTATTAGAGATGTTGCTACCATGCAAAGTGCTTTTGCAGGTGAAGGAATTACAGGTGTCGCTCAAGGGACTGACTTCTCGTACTTACAAAATGCGAGAAAATTACAACCAAGTGAATACCGTTTACATCCTCAATTAGGTTTTATCTCTTTAAATAGAAGGTTAAATGATGGTGAGGTACTTGCAGTAGCCTACGAATATACTGTTGTTGGAGCTTCGTCAAATGAAGCCGTTTTTAAAGTAGGAGAATTCTCTAACGATGGTGTTATTGCTCCTGCGAACTTAGTAGTGAAGTTATTAAGAAGTGAGATTTTAACAACCGTTAGACCTGGAGTTATTCCAGCGGAGCCATTTCCAACTTGGAGATTAATGATGAAAAATGTATATGCTCTTGGGGCATATCCATTAAGACAAGAAGGTTTCCGTTTTGATTTATTATATAGAGATGATCAAACAGGAACTTTGCAAAATACATTACAAAATGCAAGTTCTTCCGATATTGGAAATATACCATTAATGCGGATTTTCCATATTGACCGCCTTGACCAGAGTCAGTATCAAGTAGCAGGTGGAGATGGTTATTTTGATTTCGTAGAAGGAGCTACGGTAAATTCAGAAAAAGGATATATTATTTTCCCAGATCCAGAACCTTTTGGATTGGACTCATATCTTGATAATAGGTTAGTAGGAGCAGATAAATCAAGATATTTATTTGATGAATTATATTTAACCACAAAAATTCAAGCGAAGAACGAATATCAGAATAAAGATAAATTCTTTCTAAAAGGGTATTACAAATCTGAAACAAGTAGAGGTATTTCTTTAGGTGCTTTTAATATTCCTAGAGGTTCTGTAAAAGTTACCGCAGGAGGTAGAGTCCTTGTGGAAGGGGTTGATTATGTAGTAGATTATCAGTTAGGAAGAGTGCAAATTTTAGATCCAGGATTAGAAGCTTCTGGAGTTCCAATTAATGCCACAGTAGAGAATAACACATTTTTTAATCAACAGAGAAAAACGTTTATCGGAATTGATGTTGAACATCAATTCTCGGAAGATTTTATTTTAGGAGGAACATTCTTAAATGTAAGCGAGCGTCCGATTACTCCAAAAGTAAACTTTGGAGGTGAACCAATAGATAATGTTATGTTAGGGATGAATTTAGATTATTCATCTGAAGTACCTTATTTAACAAAACTAGCGAATAAATTACCGTTTGTTGAAACTGATGTTCCTTCGAAGGTTTCGGTTAGGGCAGATATGGCCTATTTATTACCTGGTTCTCCAAGTGGTATCGATGTAAACGGAACGGCTACTTCTTATTTAGATGATTTTGAGGCGTCTCAAATTCCTATTAATCTAAATTCACCGCAGCAGTGGTTCTTAGCAAGTACACCAGAATCTCAAGGGTTTGAAGCTGATGGTAGTGCAAATAATAACTTGTCATATAACAATCACAGAGCTAAACTGGCATGGTATAATATTGACCAATTATTTTACGGAACAGTTAATAGACCTGGAAATATTGACGAAGTTGAGCTTTCCAGAGATGAGGTTCGTCAAATTCGATTCGAAGAGCTTTTCGATCTTGATTTGGATATTACGCAACAGAATTTAGTGAGAACATTAGATTTAGCGTATTATCCTTCCGAAAGAGGACCTTATAACTTTAACGATAATGCAAGTGAGGTAAATATTGATTCTGAAAGTAATGATATTCGATTAACGCAGCCAGAAGGAAACTGGGGTGGAATTATGCGTTCTTTAACAACGAATAATTTCGAACAAGCAAATGTTGAGTATATTCAATTCTGGTTAATGGATCCATATGAAAACTATTCAATAACAGAAGAAGAAGGGAGACCAGCTTCAATAAATCCAAAGCTGCCTATCAATCAAGTAGGTAAGCTTGTAATTAATTTAGGAAGTATTTCAGAAGATATTTTACGTGATGGTACTAAGCAATATGAGAATGGATTGCCTGAAGATGGTGTAAAAACAGTGGGGAGTAACGTTCGTGAATCGGTTTGGGGATTCACGCCGATTAATCCTTCAATTTTATATGCCTTTGCTGCTGATGCAAATGCAAGAGTTAATCAAGATGTTGGTTTAGATGGATTAAATGATAGTGAAGAAAAGGCAAGGTTTAATGTGCCTGTAGCAGGTAGAAATTATAATCAGTTCTCTGATCCGGCTGGAGATAACTTTCAGTTTTTTAGAGGAGGTGAATTGGATAATGCAAACGCTTCTATTTTATCGCGTTATAAAAGATATAACAATCCACAAGGAAATTCTCCAACACCAGAACAATCTCCTGAAACCTATCCAGTTTCTTCAACCACATATCCAGATACAGAAGATATCAACAGAGATCAGACAATGGACGCGGTAAGTAGTTATTTTGAATACGAAGTATCACTAGATAGAACAGAGTTAAATAGAGGTGTAGGATTTAATCATATTGTTGATGTAAAAGAAACTCAAGTTACACGCCCAAATGGTGAGGTAGAAACAAGTAGATGGTATCAATTTAGAATTCCAGTTAGATCGGGTACTCCTATAAATGGAATATCTGACTTTAATAGTATTCGTTTCGTGAGAATGTTTTTAACTCAGTTTAAAATGCCTGTTGTTCTGCGTTTTGGAGAGCTAGAATTGGTAAGAAGTGATTGGCGAAGATATGTTCAAACGGTTCCAGATGATCAATTAAATAATTTTGAAATAGGAGTGGTTAATATTGAGCAAAATGGAGATAGATATGCATTACCTCCAGGAATTCAAAGAGAATTGCTTCAAGGAACGAATAGAATTCAAAGACAAAATGAGCAGTCTGTAACCTTAAAGGTAACCGATTTACCAGCGGACTCAATACGTACGATTTATAAGAATATTAGTATTGATATGCGTCGTTATAAGAACATGCGTATGTTCTTGCATGCGGAGGATCCTGAAAGAAATGCAAGTCAAGGTCAGGATGCTGGTGCCGTTGCAATCATCCGATTAGGTACCGATTTGAACGAAAACTATTATGAAATTGAAAAGCCTCTAGTTTATTCTGCTGTTGGAGGAACCCCAGTAGCCGATCAAGTATGGCCAGAAGAAAACAATCTCGATGTTATTTTGGAGGATTTATCTGGACTTAAATTACAAAGACCAGCAGGAGCTATTGTTTCTGAACTATTTTCAGGGGTCAGTTCTAACGGGCTTAAAATATCCGTAAAGGGTAATCCAACATTGGCTCAAGTTCGAACGGTAATGCTCGGAGTAAAAAATACATCTCCAAACCAAAAATCAATTGAAGTTTGGTACAATGAATTAAGAGCTGTTGGATTTGATAATAAAGGAGGATGGGCAGCTGTTTTAAATGCGGATGCGAACCTTGCCGATGTAATGAATCTCTCTCTTGGAGGAAGAATGTCAACAGTTGGTTTTGGAAATGTAGAAGATCGAGTACAGCAAAGAAGTATTGAAGAAGTAAAGCAATATAATGTTGCAACAAATGTTCAGTTAGGTAAAATGATGCCTAAGAAATGGAATATGCAAATTCCAATGAGCTATAGTTACGGGGAAGAATTTAGAGATCCAAAGTATGATCCACAATCTCAAGATATAACCATTGAGCAAGCTCGTGATGCTGCTGAAAACTCAAATAATGAGCAAGCAAGAGAAAATATAGCCAACGCTCAAGATTATACTCGTAGAAAGAGTATAAGTTTTATTAATGTTAAGAAGAATAGAAATCCAGATAGTAAGAAAAAACAAAAATTTTACGATGTAGAAAATTTCTCAGTATCCTATTCTTTTAATGAAGAATATCATAGAGATTATAATATTGAAAAATATATTAATCAAAATGTAATGGCGGGTGCGAGTTATAATTTTAATTTCAAGCCATTCGTTATAGAACCATTCAAAAAAACTAAATTTTTAAGTAGTAAATATTTAAAATTTATAAAAGATTTTAACCTAAATCCTGTACCGAAAACCATTGCGGTAAACTCAAGAATTAATAGAAATTTTAGTTCTCAAAAATCTAGGAACTTAATTGAAGGTTTATCTCCTCAGCCAGAGTTGAAGCAACGCAATTTTGTGTTTGACTGGGATTATACAATTGGATTCGATTTAACAAAGTCGTTACAATTAAACTTTAATGCAACCAATAGTTTTATTTATGATAGTTTTGGTAGAGAGGAAGACTTAGAAATTTATGATAAATTCTTCAATATTGGTAGGCCAAATTCTTATCATCAAAAATTAAATGGAACCTATAAAGTTCCGATTAATAAAATTCCTTACTTAGGGTTTTTATCCGCTGACTATGCATATACAGCTGATTTCGATTGGCAAGCGGCATCTCAAAGTCCGATATTTAATGACGTAGGTGAGTTAGTAGGTAATGTAAGAGACAAAGTGGGGAACATGATTCAAAATGCAAATACGCATAACATAAATGCTACTGTAGATTTTGGACGTTTTTATAAAACTTTAAAACTAGATAAATTACTAGTTAAAAAAGGGAAGAAAGGACCAGTTAAAAAAGGTTCTTTAAAATTAGGAGCCGATCAAAAAACTGATGAAAAACTAAAATTAAAGAAGAATGCAAGTTTTGGTCAAAAGGCTTTAAAAGGATTATATGATGTATTAACTTCTGTTAAAAGAGCTAAAATTAGTTACAGCCAAAACAACGGAACCTTACTTCAAGGATATATACCATCGGTTGGTTTCTTAGGAAGAAATAACTACGGAGGTGGTTTAGCACCAACATTTGGTTTTGTTTTTGGAAGTCAAACGGATATTTTAAGAAGTGCTATTGATAATGGATGGTTAGTAACCAGAGATCCAAATGATCCAAACGATACTTATTATAACAAGAATTACGGTAAAAACAGCAATAAAAAATTAGACTATACGGTTTCAGTAAAACCTTTTAAAAGTTTAACCATTGACTTAAGAGGGAATAGAATTGAAGCAAATAGACTTACTCAGCAACTTGATGTTATTTCTGATGGTGTTGGAGGGTTCAGACAAAATGAAACCATTAAGGCATTTGAAACAGGGGATTTTAGTATAAGTCATTTTATGTTATCTACCATGTTTACTGATGGAGAAACCTTATATCAAAACTTTAGAGATTACAGATCAACAATAGCAAACAGATTGTATGATGAAACTGGTTTCACTAGACCAACGAATCCCGATGATCCAGCCTTTAAAGAAAATGGACAACAGGCAATGCTTCCTGCATTCTTGGCGGCGTATTCTGGGCAAGATCCTAATTCAGTAAGTACAAGTCCTTTCAAAAATATTCCTATCCCTAACTGGACATTACGTTATAATGGACTTATGAAATACAAATGGTTCAAGAAAAATTTCTCGTCATTTACACTTACTCATGGATATAAATCATCATATACAATAGGTAATTATACTAACAATTTACAGTACGAAGAAGGGGTTGCAAATACTTCTGGAAACTTCCAGCCTAACTTGCTAATTTCCTCAGTAACACTTATTGATGAATTTTCACCATTGATAAAAGTTGATTTCAGAATGAAGAATTCTCTGTCGTTTAAAGGAGAAATTAGAAGAGATAGAAGTTTGACTTTAAATTTCAATAACAATACGATTACTGATATAAATGGAACAGAATATGTATTTGGATTTGGATATAAGATAAGAGATGTTAAATTTGTAACGCGATTTACAGGGAAGAAAGAAACCTTGAAAGGTGATATTAATTTAAGGGCTGATATCTCGTTAAGAGATAACCTTACATTAATTAGAAGTGTTGATGAAAGTAATAATCAAGTTACAGGAGGAGAAAGATTGTTTGGGATAAAGTTTTTAGCAGATTATAATTTGAGTAAAAACTTAACGGCGTCTTTCTATTATAACCATCAAACATTTAATTACGCCATTTCAACAACATTCCCTAGACAAGCAATAAATGCAGGATTAAATCTTGTATATAATTTAGGAAATTAAAAAACGAATCAAGAATAAAAACAAACAACACAATGAACATTCCATCAGAATTAAAATATACGAAGGACCACGAGTGGGTAAAAATTGAAGGAGACATCGCTACAATCGGAATTACTGATTTTGCGCAAGGAGAATTAGGAGATATCGTTTATGTTGATGTAGATACATTAGATGATACTGTTGAAATAGAAGAAGTTTTCGGTTCTGTTGAGGCAGTTAAAACTGTATCAGATTTATTTATGCCTTTAACGGGTGAAGTAATAGAGTTTAATGAAGGTTTAGAAGATGAACCAGAATTAGTAAACTCTGATCCATATGGAAAAGGATGGATGATTAAAGTGAAGATTTCTGATACTTCTCAAATTGAAGGCTTGTTAAGTGATGAAGCTTATAAAGAGCTTATTCAATCATAGAAAAATTAACCTTGCAATAGCGATACTTATAACAATTAGTATCGCTATTCTTTGTTTAATAAAACTTGACAATCCGCCAGTTAATGTTAAACATATTGATAAGCTGGAGCATATAACAGCTTATTTTTTTCTAACATTATTTTGGTTGTTAGCTTTTCGAAAAAAGTCTGATTCTCTTTTAATCTTATTGTTATGTTCCCTTTACGGCATAATTATTGAGGTTTTACAGGCAACATTAACAACTTATAGGAGCGGTGACTATTACGATATTATAGCCAATGTAATAGGAGTGTTTTTGGCTTTTACAGTGTTTCGAGTGTTTTTTTACAAAAAAGGCACTTTTTAGAAAAAATAGCTTGTAAAAGTTGAAATAAATTAATTAAATTAGCGAACTATTAAAAACATAAAGGATGGAAATTAAGAAAAATCCAAAATCAAATCTTGAAAACTACAGTAAGCTGTTTGTGCAGTTAGGTTTGGTTTTAGCTTTATTTATAACGTATGTGGCCATTGAAAATAAAACGTACGATAAAGAATACGGCGACCTAGGGCAAAGTAATATGTCTGCAGACGTTGAAGAAGAAACTATTGAAATACAACAGGAGATTACACCTCCACCAAAAAATACACCTCCACCTCCTGCACCAGAAAAGATTGAAGTTGTAGAGGATGAGCAAGAAGTAGAAGAAACAATTATTGAGTCTACTGAAACTGATGAAGCTGAAGCAGTAGTTGTTGAAGAGATTGAAGAAGTAGAGGAGGAAGAAGATCTAGTAGAAGATGTACCTTTTTCTATTATCGAAGATGTACCTGTATTTCCTGGTTGTAAAGGAACAAAAGCTCAAAAGAAAGCTTGTTTAAATCAGAAAATGAATAAGCATATCCAAAGATATTTTGATGCTGATTTAGCTAACGAATTAGGATTATCTCCAGGAAAGAAAAGAATTTATCTTGTTTTCAAAATTGGAAAAACTGGTAATATAGAAGATATTCAAGCAAGAGCTCCACACCCAAGGTTAAAGCAAGAGGCCATCCGTATTGCCAAGAAATTACCTAAAATGGAGCCAGGAAAACAAAGAGGAAGGCCTGTACGTGTAGGGTATACATTACCAATTACATTTAATGTAGAGTAGTCTTTAAAAACTTACGATTTATATAAAAAGCAACCAATTTGGTTGCTTTTTTTTTATTGGCATGTTTCTTGTAATGAAGATATAATTATAACTTAAATTCAATCACTATGAAAATGCAAAAAAAACATTCAAGAAAACAATTAGAAAAATTCTCAACTATTTTCACCCAATTAGGGTTGGTTCTTGCGCTGTTTATAGTCTATGTTCTGGTAGAATATGAATCCGAGAAAAAAGAAAATGTTGCAGTCGCTAATCATGAGCCTGATACAGATGAGGTTTATAATTATGACCGTCCAATTGTTTTTGTGAAGGATGTTCCTAAAAAAAAGGCACCCCAAGTAAAAAGAAAAGCACCTGTAGATTTAACGGATATAGATGTAGTTAATAACGATGAAGACCTAAGAGAGGTAATTGATTTACCAAGTAATGAGGATAAACCTATTGTTGATGTGGAGAAATTAGTAGAGGTTTCAGATGGCGATGAAATAAAGGAAAGTGATGATCCTGTGCCAATGGTAAGTATTCAGAACGCTCCTGTATTTAAAGGTTGTGAAGGGTTGAATGAAAAAGAAGGGAGAATTTGTTTGGAGAAAAAAATGAAGCAATATGTACGTCGCTATTTTGACGCTGATTTGGCGAACGATCTTGGTATGAGATCAGGTAAATACAATATTTACACACAGTTTGTAATTGATAAACAAGGAAACATTTCCGATGTAAAAATAAGGGCTCCTCATGCACGACTTAAAAAAGAGGTCAATAAAGTAATTAGCAAACTCCCACAGTTCACACCAGGTAAGCAAAATAGCAAACCTGTTAAAGTCAGCTACATGTTACCTATTACTTTTATGGTTCAGTAGTGAAAAGAAAACTCAGTTAATTTTATTGACTGAGTTTTTTACATTTGTACTTATGGATAACAATAAGGAATACTTTGCTCACGAAACTTCAGTAATTGATAATGGATGTTTAATTGGAAGAGGAACTAAAATATGGCACTTTAGCCATATAATGCCGGATGCTGAAATTGGTCAGAACTGTAATATTGGTCAAAATGTTGTAGTGTCTCCTAAAGTTATTCTTGGACAAAATGTAAAAGTTCAGAATAACGTGTCTATTTATACAGGTGTAATATGCGAAGATAACGTGTTTTTAGGGCCTTCAATGGTATTTACAAACATTACTAACCCAAGGAGTGAAATTAACCGTAAAAACGAATTTAAAACTACATTAGTAAAGCATGGAGCTTCTATTGGAGCAAATGCAACCATTATTTGCGGTGTTACTATTGGAGAGTATGCATTAATAGGGGCAGGTTCGGTAGTAACAAAAGACGTTCCACAGTATGGATTGGTTGTTGGTAATCCTTCAAAACAAATTGGATGGGTAAGTAAGTACGGTCATCGATTAAATTTCGATGAAAAAGGTGAAGCAGTTTGCCCTGAATCTAACGTTTTGTACGTAAAAGAGGACGATATTGTACGTGTTGAAAATCAAAAGATTAACTAATATTAGAAAAATGTAAATTTTTTGTAAAAAATATTTGCGTAAAAGAAAAAGTTTATTAAATTTGTGATGTGGTTGAATAAACCACTTTCTTTTTCTTTTTCATAGCAATTTTTCCCACTCAGTCTTTTTTGAGTGGGTTTTGTTTTTTTAGTAAGTTTTTGTTGGTCTTGTTGATTCTCGAATAACTAAATCGGTCTTGATAACTTTTGTTTCGTTTTTATTTGCATTTCCTTTTCTTTCCAATTTATTAATTAGCATTTCAGCAGCGGTTGCCCCCATAATTTCTCCGTGTTGACTTACTGTAGTCATTTTTGGACTAGAGTGTCGGGCTAATATTCCATTTGAAAAAGAAATCACAGAAAAGTCTTGAGGGATTTTATATCCCATTCTTGTTGCAACTTTCATCGCAGCAACAGCAGAAGATTCATCCGTAGTAATCACACTATCAATCGTATTGTTTTTAAATATCGGATCTAGAATAGACTCGTATTTTTTATAGTCTTCTTCAACGATATTAATTACTAGGTTTTTATTTAAAGGAATGTTTAAGTCTTCCAAACCTTTCAGGTACCCTAAATATCGTCGTTCACCTATTTTTAAATCACTTATCGTAGAAATGAAAGCAATGTTTTTGTGCCCAGTTTTGTATAGGTGTTTTACGGTTGTAACTGTCCCTTCAAAATCATTGGTAATTACTTTGTCACAATCAATGTCCTGAGCAACTCTATCGAACATAACAATAGGAACCCCACTATCAATTGTATCTTGAAAATGATCGTAACTTCTTTTTTTAACTGTTTCTTCGGCTAAAGACAAAATAAGACCATCAATACTTCCATTTGACAGCATTCGAATGGTTTCTACCTCTTTGTCGTATGATTCGTTAGAAATACAAGAAATAATTTTATAGCCATTCTCACTTGCAACGGTTTCAATTCCTTTAAATACTTGAGCTAAAAAGTAATTCAGCATGTTAGGAATCAAAATACCAATAGTTTTGGTTTTTTTATTTTTTAAGTTAACAGCGGTAATATTTGGTCTGTAGTTGTTTTCTTTCGCAAATTTTCTGATTTTTTCTTTTGTTGTTTCGCTAATTTCATAGCTGTCGTTTAATGCTTTTGAAACTGTGGAAATCGAAACACCAAGATGTTTAGCTATGTCTTTAATTGTTAGCCTTTTCATAAAAAATTAGGAAATAGTGAAAAACAATAATACGAAAATCCATTAATATGAGCACAATGGATTAGGTTAGCTTTGTCTTAAAATTGGGTTTTAGAATGTTTAATTCATAGGAAAATACTAAAAAAACTATTAAATATTCAATAAAAACGAATATTAAGTTCTCTTTCCATGGTGTGTTTGCGTATGCTTGATAGCTGAGAATAATAACGAAACTCCAAACTAGAGGGAATCGATATTTTGTGAAAACACTTAAAATTAATAATGTAGCTAAATACCAAGGATGCACTGTTGTAGAAATAAAATAATAAAAAGACAAACTTAGAAGCATTGCTGTTATCAATTCTTGCATTTTTTTATTTTTTCTAAAAAAGGTAACGGAGAAGATAAATGCAATAGCAATTAAAGGAATTATTTTTCCTATGATAGCAATTTCGTTGTATCCTCTAAAAAGATAGCCGATTTCTCTCGCTAGATAGTAAAAACTGGCATTAAACTCAAAACTTCTAAACCAAAGCCCGACTGAATTACCATAATTAGCTAGAAATTCTCCTGAAGCAAAAGGAATAAGGGTGAGCAAGAGTGAGGTCAGTGTAATAAGGTAAAATAGGATTAGTTTTTTTGCTCCTTGGAAAAAAGAATTATCACGGTTTACAAAATGATTAAAGAATAATGGCAGAAAAATTAGAGGAATTAACTTTACCGATATTGAGAATGCTAAAAATACAGCAGAGAGAATCCACTTTTTTTTTGATAGTTTATAAAGAGAAAGAACAAGAAAGAATAACATTACAGGTTCAAAGTGTAAATTTCCAGTTAGCTCAATAATAACAAAGGGATTCAGAATATACAGGAAGATGTTCTCAACTGGAAGACGCATTCGTTGTAAGAGCTTCTTACCATAGAAAAGAATACCTATATCAGCTCCAATAATTAAGGCGTGCATAACAATTACAGACACTAAAACACTGTGGTTACCTATTAAAGCAGCAATATAAAAACATAGTTGATTAATAGGAGGGTAGTTGGTAAAGTGACTCCCATTCATTTCTCCCATTCCTTTATACAACTCGGCAGCTTCATTTATTGGCTGTTTTCCTAGCTCGATAAAGGTTTCAGGAAGTGATAGGTATGGATTAAGCCCTTCAAATAACATACGACCATCCCAAATGAAACGATAAAAATCCTGCGATAGATTGGGTATTGCAAATAGAAATACAAGTCTGAATAAAATTGAAACTCCAGCTAAATATGAAAAGTCATATTTTTTTGCATGAAATAAAAGGTAAGTAGTGGTAAACAAACTTACCCATAAGGTCAGTAGCCAATAAAAAGAGGTTCTTTCCAGAAAATATGCAAATAAGAAATATAGGATTAAAATAACTCCCGTTAATAAAGAACTATATTTCTCAATGAATTTCATTAAGCTTTTGAAAAAAGAGATTTAAAGAATACATATCCAAACCCGATAAATAACATCAAGTGAAAAGGGAATAAACCAAAATCTCCTCCTTGATCCCCAACAATAAAGGCACTGTACATTCCAAAAGCGAAATACAATGCTAATAGTCCTTCAATAATAACATTCATGGAAGGTTTGTTTCGAATATATTTATTGTTTTTCCAACTATCGGTAAGCGATTTTATATTGAATTTAGGTGTTCTTACGAATTCACTTTTTTTACCAAAATGTCCTTCCAATACAGCAATGGTGTTATGTAAGGAAAAGCCCATTGCTATGGAGAAAAATGAAAAGAATGCACCAATATATTTTATGAAATTCATAAAGCCTCCTCCGTAGGTTTTCTTATACATAAACCAATAGCATACAAAGAAAATAAGTGTGCTAACCACAAAGAAACTCATTACTAAAAAGTAAATTTTTAGATGAGCATATTCGTTTTTTATATACAGCATTGGAATACTAAGTATCGCTACCAAGAAAATACAGGTAAACATAGAGCTGTTTAACAAGTGCAGCATTCCATGGATTTTTGTTTTGAAAGGAATGTTTTTACATGTAATAATACGCCTCAACATTTTTTGGAAATTTTCAGCACCACCTTTGTTCCATCTAAATTGTTGCGATCGAGCTGCACTAATAATAACAGGGAGTTCGGCAGGTGTTTCAACATTTTCTAAATACTTGAATTTCCATTTCTTCAACTGAGCTCTGTAACTAAGGTCTAAATCCTCTGTTAAGGTATCTCCTTCCCAATTTCCAGCATCGTATATACATTCTTTACGCCAAATACCAGCAGTACCGTTAAAGTTGATGAAATGCCCTTGACTATTTCTTCCTACTTGCTCTAAAGTAAAATGAGCATCTAAAGCAAAGGCTTGTATTTTTGTAAGGGTAGAATAATTTCTGTTAATATGTCCCCAACGAGTTTGAACAACCCCAATTTCTGGATTTTTAAAAAATGGAACAGTCTTCTCTAACCAACAAGGTTTTGGTAAAAAGTCGGCATCAAAAATGGCAATGAATTCACCTTTAGCAATTTTCAAACCTTCTTTTAATGCTCCAGCCTTGAACCCTTCTCGGTTTTCACGTCGAATATGTTGAATGTCTAAACCAGTTCCTTGAAGTTTTTTGATATGTTTTGCTGTAGTTTCCACAGACTCATCTGTCGAATCATCTAACACCTGAATTTCAAGTTTGTCACTTGGATAATTTATTTTAGCAATATTATCTAACAAACGTTCCATAACATAAAGCTCATTGTAAACTGGTAACTGAATGGTTACATAAGGAACCTCTTCTGAGTTTGTTAAATCAAATTTAGGTGAATCATCTTGCTTTTTTCTTGCTTTTAAATAATTGAAAAGCAGATTTAATTGAGCCAACGCATACATTAAAATAAGAACTAACGATATTGTGTATAGCGCGATTACAATATATTCTAAAACCATTACTTGAAACTGTATTTAAATATCCAACCTAAAATTTTTACGCCTGCAAAGATAGTACCTTTAACGGTTCCTGAAACTTTTGAAACACCTATTCTGTTTCTATATTTTACAGCGATTTCTTCATAGGTTAATTTCTGTTTTATTGCCTTTAATTGCATTTCAACAGTCCAACCATATGTTTTGTCTTCCATGTTTAAATTCAATAGTTTCTCATACTTAATAGCTCTAAAAGGTCCAAGGTCTGAAAACTTTGCTCCAAAAAAGAGTTTCATTAAAAAAGTAGCAAGCCAGTTTCCAAAAACCTGTTGTGGGGTCATAGCTCCTTTTTCTCGTAATTTTTTAACTCTGGCTCCAATAACAAAGTCGATATCTCTATCTATTATTGGTGCAACTATCTCAGTTAACTGCTCAGGATAATCAGAATAATCTCCATCAAGAAATACTAAAATAGTTGGCTTTATTTCCTTGCTAGCAACATAGTCCATTCCTTTTAAACAAGCATAACCATAACCTTTTCGCGATTCCTTCAGGACAGTTGCTCCAGCATTTTTAGCATTTAACTCGGTATTATCGGTAGAATTATTACTTACAACAATTACTTCATCAACTATTGGAGGTATGTCTTTAATTACATTTGCAATAGAATCTTGCTCATTATAAGCAGGAATAATAACTTTAATTATTTGGTTCATTTTTTATCTTAAATCATTCAGATCATTCTCCTTTTTAAAGGAAGAAAAATCAGACCATTCGTTTATTTTTTTACCGTCTTTAAACTTAACAGCTTTTATTAATTGTTTTTTACGATAAAGTAAACAATACCCATTCTTTATGTTATCTTTTAGTTGGCATTTATGATTAACGTTTCCCTTTTTGTCGTAGTATAACCACCACTTGTTTTGTTTCCCGTTTACAAAATGCCCTTCCTTTTCTTTTTTACCATCTTTGCGGTAAAAGTACCAATAATTTGTAGGAAGATTGTTTTTATAATGCCCTTCTTTTTTTAGTACTTTACTTTTATAATAAAACTTCCAATAATCAATTTTTTTGTCTCCAATTTGCCATCCTTCTTCTTTTAGGTTTCCGTTGGAGTAATAGCTTTTGTGATATGTTTTTTGTCCCCAAGAATTTTCAGACAAAACGATTAGAAAGAGGAAAAGAACACTCTTTCCAATCATTATATTTTTTAGTTTATATAACCTATTTTTTATCATTAACTAACTTCATTAGGTCAATATCGTTTCCAAGTAAAACATCTGTTGGATTAATTCTACCCGCTTCTGGTCCGTTTTCTAATTTTAAAACCCCTCTAGGGCATACCGCAGAACACACCCCACACCCTACACAACTGGCACGAACGATATTTTCACCTTTTTGAGCATAAGCTCTAACATCGATTCCTTGTTCACAATATGTTGAACAGTTTCCACAAGAAATACATTGCCCTCCATTTGTGGTAATTCTGAAGCGAGATTTAAATCGTTGAACTAAACCTAAGTATGCAGCTAATGGACAACCAAATCGACACCAAACTCTATTTCCAAATATTGGATAAAAACCAGTTCCAATTACGCCAGCAAACCAGGCTCCGATTAAGAAACTGTATGAATCTTTAATCCATTGTGAGTTAATTCCTAGAAAAGAAGAAGCTCCTGTGAAATAACAATATAGCGTTACAATCGTCATAACAATGGAGAATACCAATACAGAGTGAATTACCCAGCGCTCAAGTTTCCATGCCTTTAAGGTTTTATTTGAATGTTGACGGTAAGGATCTCCTAAAGTTTCTGCAAGACCTCCACATCCACATACCCACGAACAGTACCATCTTTTACCAAAGAAATAAACCATGACAGGAACAAAAACTAAGGTTAATAATACTCCCCATACCAAAATAAAAATACCAATACCACCACTTTTTGATAGAGAATCTAAATTCCATTCAAAAAAGAAATCATAGTCTAAAGGGAAAGCATTTTTAAAGTCATATCCAGGCATGTTCAAGCTTGTCATAATTTCAGGAATTAAGAAAGCGAATACTATCTGAAAGAATAAGACAGAAGTAGTACGAACAATTTGATAATTGTTATGGCGATATTTGATGTACATGCGAACCCCCATAACAATCATGATAACGCAATATAAGAATCCATACACGAACCATTGACTTGCAGCTCCTCCGTTCAAAGCTTTACTAATTGGATCTAAAATAAAGGTCCAGTTGACAACATAATCTGGTAAAAAATATAGAAGGATATAAAATATCACTAAATAAAATAATACTAACCACGCAATCCATCCTCTATTTGTACTTGATTCTAAGTAAATTCCATTGTTTTTTATTCCCTTAGGGCCTAATAAAACAACATTCGGAATTATAAATAACAAGGCGCCTATAATACCAAGTCCGAAGGTTAAAAACCATACGAACCCTGGGCTTTCTTTGATATAACCTTTACCCGCTTTTTTCGCTAAGTTGTAACTTAAAGTATGTGGTTTTCCATAGATTTTATACTGATATTGAGCTCCTTTTAAATCCCAATTTTTTTCAGCATCGTATTTCTCTATTAACTGATCATAGTGGTCATTTGAATTTTTAAAAGCCTGACGAGCTCTTGATGAAAACTCAAAAATACTCAATGGTTCATCAGTAACTACTGCTTTCGCTAACTCATCTTTTATAACCTCACTTTTAAATCCTTTTTCTTTGATATAGGTGTCTAATTCGGCAGAACTTAAATTAAAAGAACCAGTGAATAGACTTCCAGTAAATATGCTAAGTCCTAGCAAAAATATTACTAGACCAAATTGTTTGATTGCTTTCATATTTTAAATTCTGCTGAAAATACGTTTCCAGCTTTTCTTTTTTAATTTAATATTAGTATTGTTTTCTTGGTTGAATTTTTGAACGATTTCAGGTTCATGGAGTTTGTAAAACTCAGGATCAAAGTTTGCATCGGCTAAATACTCAACAACATGATCTACGGTTTCACCATTATTGAGTACCTTATCAAAAAACTCATGTCTCATTCGTATTCCGAAAGTGTTGATACCAATAAACTTTCGTGTGTTTTTGTCGTAATTAAGGTGAATACATTTTTTACCGCTTTCATGTTCCCAGTAAAAACGTGCCTCATTTTCCTTCGGTTTTGCCCAAACCCAACCATAAGTTTGATATTCAATATCAATAAATTTTGCTGAATTAAACCAGTGCCCTGGTTTGTATTCTATTTTGTTTCCACAGATAGTTTGAGCTACGGTTTCTCCCATCATTCTGCCTGTATACCATACCGCTTCAATAGCTCTTCTTTCCCCAATAGGTTCATGTTGTTCAGCGCAATCGCCAATAGCATAAATGTCCGGATCACTTGTTTCTAAGAACCTATTAACTTTTACGCCTCTACCAATTTCGATATCGCTATCTCTTAAAAAATCAACGTTTGGCGAAACTCCTGCCGTTAGCCCAACCACATCACATTCAATCTCTTCTCCAGTTTCAGCTACGATCACTGACTTAGCTTTTCCATTTGAATCGGTTTTAATTTCTTTCAAATTCACATTAAGACGCAAATCAATATGGTTGTCAATAATTTCTCTGTTGATCATTGCTGATTCACCTTCAGGTAAAACTCCGTTCCAAAAACTACTTTCTCGAACTAAAAAAGTTACAGGAATGTTTCTACTGTGAAGCATTTCAGCAAGCTCTATTCCTATAAGTCCTCCACCAACAATAACAGCTCGTTTACACGTTTTGTTATCGGGAGCGTATTTTTCAAGCTTTTCTAAATCTTGTTTATGATACATGCCGAAAACTCCTTTAGCATCTTGGCCTGGCCATCCAAATTTATTAGGTTTTGAACCTGTTGCAATAATGAGTTTATCATATCTCAAGGTTTCATCGTTATCAAACTGTATCCTTTTAACTAAAGGATGAATTTTCGTAACGGTTCCTTCTTTTAAATCAATATTGTTTTTTTTCCAAAACCAAGGTTCATAAGGTTGAGTGTGTTCAAACTTCATGTGTCCCATGTAAACATACATAAGTGCCGTTCTTGAGAAGAAGTACTTCGTTTCACTAGAAACGATCGTGATTTTTTTATCAGATAATTTTCTAATGTGCCTAGCGGCCGTAACCCCAGAAATTCCATTACCAATAATAACAACATGTTCCATAAAAAAGTTGATTTGCAAATTAGGTCGTCATTAAAGTTAATAACTTAATGGGTGAAATAAATTTAGAATGATTTTAAATAGGTCTTCATTGTAAGCCCTTTCATTTTCCTTCGACCTATGAAGCATTAAAAATGATTATCATGAAAAATAGAGCTAAGCTTCTTTTAATACTTTTCGTTTCATTTGGTGCAAGCATTTTTGCACAGGAGGAAGAACAGACAAAAAGCAATATTCAAACGTATACACCATCTCGTTTATTAAACAAAGGTCAGTGGGATATTAAATTCTTTAATAACTTATATACTGAAACAAGAGCAAACTTTAATGATGCAACCTTTGATAAACCAAGAGAGAACTATTTTACTTCAACAGTAGAAGCGTTTACAGGAGTTTCTGAGAACAATAGAATTAATGTTGGTGCGATTCTTGAATTTAGATCTAATACAAGAGGAGGAAGACAGGCTTTATCTGTTTTTAGTTTAGAAGACACGAATACAGATAGAAAAGGGCTTACTACTATTGCGCCAGCAATTAAATTTCAACCTTTAGAAAATGTAGGGAATTTCTCAATTCAATCAGCCTTACATATTCCTTTAGCAGATGAAGAAACTGATGAAAATGGAGTGTTTTTGGATCAAACGGCATGGGCTTTTCAAAACAGATTCTTCTACGATTACACTTTTAGTAGTGGAAAATGGCAGATTTTCACGGAATTGAATACTGAATATAACTTTGGAGACGAGAAAAGTTTTGCAAATAATACAATTTTATTAGTACCAGGAGCTTTCTTAAGTTATTTCCCAAGTGATGAGTCTACGGTGTTAGTTTTTGCTCAGCATGCTCAGCGTTTTGGGGACTTTTCTCAAAATTACACGGCGTTAGGTTTCGGTGGAAAATACCAAATTACAAAAGTATTAAACCTAGAAGTGCTATACAGTAAGTTTGTTGCAGGTACGGATACTGGTCTGGGACAGAGTTTTAACCTAGGGTTAAGAGCTTTATTTTAATAAAAAATGTAAATTGCTACTATGAAAATTAAGTGGCTCCTAATTTTAGGAATAATTTGTCTCCATACATCTTGTGAAAGTCAGAGGAAAACAGTTAATGGAGTAAGCT
This sequence comes from Tenacibaculum xiamenense, assembly GCF_964513065.1. Taxonomy (NCBI): domain Bacteria; kingdom Pseudomonadati; phylum Bacteroidota; class Flavobacteriia; order Flavobacteriales; family Flavobacteriaceae; genus Tenacibaculum; species Tenacibaculum xiamenense. The sequence goes on along the minus strand of NZ_CAZEQU010000010.1, from coordinate 59,104 downwards.
TTGTAGCTTCGTCGAAAGAAATAAACTTTAATCACACAATACCCGTTAAAAAGGTATCAGCGAATTACGTTTCGTTGATGCCTTTCGGTTTTATTGAAAATGTTAATTCATCAACCGTACATTTCAATTCTTCCAAACAATGGTTTGGAGAGACTGTTGCGGGAGTTGAACAATATGCTGAGAAATTTAAGAGGGAAGAGATAAAGATTATGGTTAAACCTCAAATATGGGTTTGGCATGGTGAGTATACTGGACTTATCACCATGAAAACTGAGGATGATTGGAAGCAATTAGAAAAAACATATTCAGAGTTTATTTTGAAGTTTGCAGAAGTTGCTCAGAAAGTGAATGCGGAAATTTTTTGCGTGGGTACAGAACTTGAAAAATTCGTAGTAACTAGACCTGAATACTGGAAATCTCTAATTGCTGACGTACGAAAAGTGTATACTGGTAAGCTTACTTATGCTGCGAATTGGGATGAATATAAGAAAATTGATTTTTGGAAGGAACTTGATTATATTGGTATTGACGCTTACTTTCCTTTAAGTGATAAGAAAACTCCTACAAAAGACGATTTTAAGAAAGGTTGGGGCCCTCATAAAAAGGAAATTATTTCGATTAAAGATAAATTTGAAAAACCCATTCTTTTTACTGAATATGGTTATCGAAGTGTGTATTACACTGGAAAACAGCCTTGGGATTCAAACAGAGTGGAAGGTAAGGTAGATTTAAGATCGCAAAAGATAGCCCTACAAGCTCTTTATGAAGAATTCTGGGAAGAACCTTGGTTTGCTGGAGGGTTTTTATGGAAATGGTTTCATAATCATGATCAAGTAGGAGGGAATGATAACAATCGTTTTACGCCTCAGAATAAACCAGCAGAAGAAATTATAAGAAAAGCTTATGCGAAGTAGAATAATATTGATTTTGACCGTCTTTTTTATTCTTGCTTGTTCAAAAAGTGAAGAAAATACAAGTAATTTGAATTCCTATTTGAATACCAAAGAACAGATAAAGAAGGAAGGGGTAATTGCTTGTGCTGCTAGCGATAGGGCAGATGCGTCAATATCATATATCTTTTACTACCCAGTTCCTGAGGCTCGAAATATTCAATATTTTGAAACAAACAGTGTTTCAGTCGATCCAAATGATTTCTCTCAATACGAAAAAGTCTCTTTAGAAAATGAAGGTGTTTTTAATAACTATTTAGGAAGATTTATTAGGAACGGTTCCAATGAAGTTTGGAGCATTGTTACTTACGAAGTTAATAACATCGTACACGTTTCAAACCCAATTAGGTTAAAAAATGCGACAAAACCAACGGAATGGAATAATTCGGTTGCCATAGATGAAAGTGCTGAATTAATGCCTGAGTTTTCTTGGATGGATGGATTAGTGAGAGAGAACGTTATCTATTTTCAGGTAATAACTAATCAAGGAGGTGATTTGCTATCAGGGACGTATACCTATGAGAAAATGTTTCAGTATTATAAACTTGATAATGTTGTTTTAAACGTAACTCGAGAAACACCGCCTGCTTTACAAATGGGAATGAATTATGGATTCACTTTAATGGGTGTGAGTGAAGATAACTGGGTGAATCTTGTTATTGAAAAAAACTTTGAGGCTAACTAATGAATAAAATTATACTTATTTTTCTAACTGTTTTTTGTGCAACCTCTTTATTTTCTCAAGCCCCGACTATTTCTGATATAAAATTTGAAGGCTTAAAAAAAACGAAAGAACAAATCCTCTTGAGAGTTATTCAAATAGAAAAAGGCGAAGAACTAAAGCTTTCTAAACTCGAGCAAGATATCATTCAGTTAAAAAGATTACCAGCAATATCTCACGCTTATTATAAAATAAAGAATGTTGACAGTTCGAATTGCATTGTAACTTTTCATGTTGAAGAAAATTTCACCATCATTCCAGAAGTGAATATATGGACAACAACGAATAGAAGGTTAGCTTATAAATTGGGAGTTTATGACTATAATTTCTTAGGAAGAAATATTGGAATTGGAGGATTTTATCAGCAAAACGGTTTTGACTCTTATGGCTTTAATTTTAGAGCTCCAATGTTGTTTTCAAGAACATTAGGACTTGCCTTTAATCATCAAAACTGGAGTAGTGAAGAACCTCTATATTTTGGAGATAATTCTGCCAATTATAAGTACCAGAATATATCCTATGAACTGCTTTTGTTATATAGAATAAACTTTAAGCATAATGTAGACTTTGGAATTAATCTTTTTAATGAAAAGTATACTTACTTGAATGGGCATACTGCCGATGGTGTTCCACAGCAGTTAGATTTAAATAAGAAGCTCTTAAAGTTTGTCTATACTTACGACGATTTAAATTATTTTTATCATTATGTTGAAGGATTTAAGAGCCAGTTGTACGGACAATATGTAACTACTGTAAATGAGTATCAAAACGACTTTTTTATTGCTTGGAATGATGCGTTTTATTTTAAAAGAATCGGCGAAAAAGGAAATTGGGCAAACCGTTTAAGAGTTGGGCTGTCAACCAATGAAGAAAGCCCATTTGCACCTTTTGCCTTAGATAATAACGTTAATTTAAGAGGTGTAGGTATTTTGGTAGATAGAGGCACAGGAAGTATTGTTTGGAATACGGAATATCGTCATACACTTTACGAGAAAAAGTGGTTTGTGCTTCAAGGAAACGTTTTTACAGACTTTGGAACTTGGCGAACTCCCGGAGGAAGTTTAAAGGATTTTGTTAAAAGCGAGAATGTTCGAGTGTATTCTGGATTGGGACTTCGATTTATTAGCAAGAAAATATTCAATGCTGTTTTTAGAATTGACTATGGTTATGGGATAACTCCGAGTTCTTCTTCAAGTGGTTTGGTTTTCGGAATAGGACAGTATTTCTAGTAGACTTTTTTACCCTTTAGTAACCATTTGCTCCAATCTTTATTGAAGGTATGAACTTTTTCTGTGGACTTGTTTTTTCTGTTGACAACTTTATTTCCTTCATTTTTCCATTCAAAAATACCTCCGTAAAGATTGTAAACATTGGAAAAGCCTGCTTTTTGGAGCTTTTCAGCAACATCTTCTGATCTAATTCCTAGAGAGCAGTAAACGATAATTTTGGCATCCTTATTTTTTAAAGAAGAAATGGTTTTATCTAAATCAAAATGATCATAACCAACACACTGAGCATTTTCAATATGACTTACTTTAAATTCTTTAGGTTCTCTGGCGTCTAATAGAATAACATTACTAGTCTCTTTTTTCAATTCATCAACTGTAATGTACGGAACATTCTCAGTGTTATGCTCTTTCAATAAACTTTTTAAGCTTTTCTGAGCGCTTACAGTCAAAGAACAAAGAAAAAGAAGTGTATAAAGTAAGTTTTTCATTTGTTTTTATTTTTGATAACTGAACTAAGCTACTGTTCCTTGGCAACTACTTCCAGCACCAGCAGTACAACCGTAACAATGTTGATTAATGATAATATTTCTGTTAGATAATAATTTTTCGTTGTATTCAGAGATGTGTTTTACTTTGCTCGCAACTTTTAAGTTGAGCATTTGATTAAAATCACAATCATACAAATAGCCATCCCAGCTTATAGAAAGTGTATTGGTACACATTACATTTTCAACAGCCATTGGATTATAGGCTTCAACCAAGGCATACATGTAATCTTCATAGTTTTCAGAAGCAATTAAGTAATCTAAAAACCTACTGATAGGTAAGTTTGTGATTGCAAATAAACTATTGAAAGTTACATTGAAGTCTTCCAATAAAGCTTTTTTAAAGTCTTTTTCCATCGAAGCTTGATCTCCTGGAAGAAAAGCTCCAGAAGGATTGTAAACTAAGTCAAGTTTCAAACCAGTTCCTTCAACACCATAGCCGACTGCATTTAATTCTTGAAGCGCTTTAATAGACTTGTCAAAAACACCATCACCTCTTTGCTTATCAGTTTTACCTCGTGTCCAGTGAGGCATGGACGAAACAACATGTACATTATGTTTTTTGAAAAACTTTGGAAGATCGTAATATTTCTTATTAGCTCGAATAATGGTTAGATTCGAACGAACGATAAAATCTTTAATTCCAGCTTTAGCAGCTTCTTCAACAAACCATCTGAAATTAGGGTTCATCTCTGGAGCACCACCTGTTAAATCCAAAGTATGAGCACCAGTATTTCGAATAACCTCTAAACATTGCTCCATCGTTTCAACTGTCATGATTTCCTTTCTGTCTGGGCCAGCATCAACATGACAATGTGCACAAACCTGATTACACATATACCCAACATTAATTTGAAGGATTTCCAATTTTTTAGGACGCAAAGGAAATTGATTGGTTTCCTTTATTTTATCGGCAAAAGTTGGAAGTTCGTCTTTAAAAATTCCATTGGATAAAATTTCTAACTGACGTTGCGTATTTGCTAAATCATTATTTCTTGCTAATAGAGATTTCTTCATTTTTAATGATGAATTTTGAGTATTGATTTTTAAGTTTTTCGAAATAGCTATATAAGAGATTTATTTTTTATATAATGTTCAAACTCTGAATTTAAAATTCAACACTCAAAATTAATTTTTACATTTCTAACTTATTTACTTTGTTCATCATTTGAACTCCATGAACGAGAGTAGCACCACTTTTAATAGCTGCTCCAACATGTATAGCTTCCATCATTTCCTCTTTAGTAACACCTCTTTGGAGTCCATCTTTCGTGTAAGCATCAATACAGTATGGACATTGTTCAGTATGGGCAACAGCAAGAGCAATTAAGCTTTTTTCTCTGGCGGTTAAAGCTCCTTCTTCAAATACTTTTCCATAGTAATCAAAGAATTTAGTTCCTAATTCTTCGCTCCATTCTGTAATTTTACCAAATTTTCTTAAATCTGCTGGATCGTAGTATGTTTTAGACATGTCTTTTTATTTCTGTTTAAAGTTAAGTACCCCACAATAATGTGAGGTATTAAAGGAAAATCCCTAAAAAAGTAAAAATACGAATTGTTTCGCTTAAATACTTTTCTCAAATACTTGTTATTTTCCGTTTAAACTCCAGTCGTATTGTAAATATTTGATCTTAGCATTAGAGCTAATTTTTGTATTCGAATATTTGTTAAGAAAATCGATTAAAGAACCGTTTTTGGTAAAATCACCTTTAAACCATTCAAATATTTTTGAAATTTGAACCTTGTCTCCAGAAATTTTATTTCTCTTAGTGTCATTTACGAACTTCTTCATGAGTGCATCAGTTTTGGCTTCATAATTGGCTTCAGTAAAAGCAAAATTCCCTAATTGAGGACAAGATCCAGAAGCACAGTTCACCCCGACATGAATTTTAGGATCATTAAATTTCTTTCTTAAAATTTCATGTTCGATATGGTTTAGAGTATAATTTTTACCACCAACTTTTGCAAATTTGATATTCCATGCGTCTTTACCTCCTTTTTTAATATTGGTAATACTCTTTAAAGGATAATTATCTAAAATCAGTTTTATCGTGTAAGCATTGTATGCATTTACCCAAAAAGCTTTAGTTTTAGCTGCCGACCAACTTTTTTGAGGTGATGTTTTGGCTAAATAACTCAAATAATCTTGAAGCTTTGCTTCATCATTTTTAAAAGCTTTGTAATTTACATTTCCTTTTGTGTCAACATGTTTCTTTAACAATGAATTGAATACACTTGTTTGACCGTAAGAGCTGATAAAAAAAGATAAACTCAGAAATAAAAATATTTTTCGCATGTTTAATTTATTTAGAACTGTTGATTTAGACGAAAAGAAAAAGAGGTCATTACAAACAATCATTGAATGAATTTCTAAGTTACTAAAAAAGAAGGTGATTGGCGAATAATAAAATTGATAATTTATGAGGAATACGGATTGTTATGAGTTTGTTTTGTTTAGAAACAGAAGATGAAATTTCAATAGATGAACAGAAAGCATATAAATTAATGAGTCTAATTATAACTTGGGCTGAAGAAAATCATAACCAAATAGGAGGAGGTTATCATCCAATTAAGGATGAAGATGTAAGCAGTTTTTAATATTTAATAAAAGATAATGACTAGCAATTGTTAAAAAACAAAAAAGCCTCAACATAAATGTTAAGGCTTTTGTACTGAAGGCGGGACTTGAACCCGCACGGGCATTACGGCCCATTGGATTTTAAGTCCAACGTGTCTACCAATTCCACCACTTCAGCGTATATGAATATTGACTACTTTTAAAATTAAGCCTCACTAATTAAAGCGAGGCTTAGTACTGAAGGCGGGACTTGAACCCGCACGAGCATTACGGCTCATTGGATTTTAAGTCCAACGTGTCTACCAATTCCACCACTTCAGCATAATCTTTTAAAAAAGGATCAGAGCGAAAGACGGGATTTGAACCCGCGACCCTCACCTTGGCAAGGTGATGCTCTACCCCTGAGCTACTTTCGCGTAGTCAATAATGTTATTTTAATGAACGTTGCATTGCTTGAATGCGGGTGCAAATATAATACGATTTTTTGAAATACAAAGTACTTTTCTGTTTTTTTTAAATAATTTCAAAAAATTCGGTGGTTCACTCAGAAAGAAATATCTTTGCAAAAATTTTTTGAAAACAAGTGAGTACTGTTTCTACAATACAAGATAAAACTTCAGTAAAAACGCTTTTTTCTGATTTCAAGCAGCTTACAAAAATTGGTTTGTCTGTAAGTGTGGTTTTTACTTCTATTACTGGCTACCTTTTAGGGGCAAATGAAATCAATTATACCACTATTATATTATTGGCTATCGGTGGATATTTCATGGTTGGAGCTTCCAATGCTTTTAATCAAGTTATAGAAAAAGATATTGACGCGGTAATGAAGCGTACGAAGAATCGTCCATTACCATCAGGAAGAATGTCGGTAAATACAGCAATGGGAATTGCCATTTTCTTTACCATTGCAGGATTGTCCATTTTATATAGTATAAATCCAAAATGTGCATTGTTTGGTGCAATTTCCATTTTTTTGTACACTTCGGCCTATACACCGTTGAAGGCAGTAACACCTTTGGCTGTGTTCGTAGGGGCAATACCAGGAGCTATTCCTTTTATGTTAGGGTGGGTAGCAGCAACAGGTAAATTCGGTATTGAAGCTGGTTTCCTTTTTATGATTCAGTTTTTTTGGCAGTTTCCTCACTTTTGGGCCATTGGATGGTTACAATATGAAGAATATAATAAAGCAGGATTACACATGCTCCCAATGGATAAAAAAGATAAGGGAGCAGTTGTACAAATAATTTTTTATACCTGTATTATGATATTAATGTCTATAGCTCCAGTATTAAAAGTTACAGGAGGTTTCTACATTTTTCCAGCAACAGCAATAATAATTTTCCTATTAGGGGCATTAATGCTTTGGTATGCTTTTAAATTGTATAAATCGGAAGAAAATATAGATGCAAGAAAATTAATGTTGGCAAGTGTTTTTTACATCACAGTTGTGCCAATAATATATGTAGTAGATAAATTTTTACACTAATGAGTGAACAAACACAAATAGTAGACGAAGAATTAAGAGTAGGTAGAAGAAAATCAGCAAAACCAATGCTATGGGTTTCGATGATTAGCATGGTCATGTTTTTTGCTGGATTAACAAGTGCGTATGTTGTTAGCATGAACCGTGAAGATTGGGTGACGTTTGATTTACCTCAGGCGTTTTACATCAGTACAGTATTAATTGTATTGAGTAGTATTACCCTTTTCTTTTCTCAGAAAGCATTAAAAAAAGATCAAATATCAAACTCTTTAATCCTTTTATTAATCACTTTTGTATTAGGGTTGGGATTTGTTTGGTATCAATATGTAGGATTTAATCAGTTAAAGGAAGTAGGATTATATTTCACCGGTCCTGAAAGTACAGTATCAACATCTTTCATAATCGGTATTACTTTTATGCACGTACTGCACCTAATTGCTGGGGTTGTTGTGTTATTAGTCGTTATTTATAATCATTATAAAAAGAAGTATTCATCTGCCGATATGCTTGGGTTTGAACTAGGTGCAATCTTTTGGCATTTTGTAGATGTTTTATGGATTTATCTATTTTTCTTTTTCTATTTCATTAGGTAATTAAAAATGCGTAATTTTGGCGCACTGTTTTAACAAAAAATAACAAAAGAGTATTTATGGAAGCAAATATTGCTGTAAATTCTGACAAAAAAGAGACTTGGAGCGGAGGTGGTGTTAAGCCATTTGGAGCTAGTTACGGTAAAATGATGATGTGGTTTTTCATATTATCTGATGCGTTAACCTTTTCTGGTTTTTTAGCAGCCTACGGTTTAACTCGTTTTAAATTTATTGATTCTTGGCCAATTGCCGATGAGGTGTTTACTCACATCCCATTTTTCCATGGTAATTATCCAATGATTTATGTTGCATTTATGACATTTATCTTAATTGTGTCTTCTGTAACAATGGTATTAGCAGTAGATGCAGGTCATCATATGAAACAAAAGAAAGTTGCAGTTTATATGTTTGTAACTATTGTTTTCGGTTTAATTTTCGTTGGATCTCAGGCTTGGGAATGGAAAACATTTATCAATGGTTCTTATGGAGCCGTAAAAACATCTGACAATCATATTTTACAATTTGTTAAAGACGGGCATCAAATCGCATTAGCTGATTTTGTGCATAATGATAGAGTTGATGGAAGAGAGGAGCACTCTAGAAAAAATGGATTATGGTTCGAAAGTGAAGGAACAATATCTCAGTATTCAGTAGCACAAGTTCAAAAAGCCTTTGCTAGTGACGCTTCTTTATTGATTAGAACAGAAAGAATTAATCCAGAAACAAAGCAAAAAATAATTTTATCAAGAGAGGAAAGTTTAGCTCAATTAGCGAAAGCTACAAGAGTAGTTGAAGGAGCTAACTTAATTGAGAACGAGTATGGTAATCCGATTTTTGCAGACTTTTTCTTCTTCATTACTGGATTCCACGGTTTCCACGTATTTTCAGGAATTGTTTTAAACATCATAATCTTCTTTAATGTCGTTTTAGGAACATATGAAAAGAGAGGTCATTATGAAATGGTTGAGAAAGTAGGTTTATATTGGCACTTCGTAGACTTAGTTTGGGTATTCGTATTCACATTCTTCTACTTAGTATAATTATAAAAAATAGTATACAATGGCAGGTCACGCACACGAATCAAATACAAAAAGAATCTGGATTGTTTTAGCAATCTTATCAATTATAACAGCAGTAGAGGTAGTATTAGGTATTTATAAGCCAGACTCACTATACTTAAGTGGTTTTTTAGGAACTAGTTTCTTAAACTGGATCTTCATCATTTTAACTATTGCAAAGGCGTATTATATTGCATGGGCATTCATGCATTTAGAAGGAGAAAAAACGTGGTTCAGACGTTCAGTAGTTTGGACAGCAGTTTTCCTTATCTGCTACCTAGTAACCCTAGTGTTAATTGAAGGTGGTTATTTATTTGAAACTTTGGCACCATTAGTAAAATGGTAATAAAATATAGCAACGAAAAGGTGGTGGTCTAAACCACCTTTTTTTTGCATTAAACGGCAGTATTATGAGTAAAAAACAAAAGTTTATTGTTCTATTTGCACTGTTTATAGTGCCTCTACTTTTCTATATTTTTTTGTCGCTGGGAATCAATAACTTCGCAAAACTTCCAGTGCTAACTAAAAATGTTATTGACGTTTCAACAGTTGATGCAACAAAGAAGTTCGATCGAAAGATTTCAATAGTCACGTTTTTAGGCAAGGACCTAGAGAGTGTAAAAGGAGAGTTCTTTAATTTAAATCAGAAAATTTACAAACCATTTTATGGGTTTAAAGATTTTCAAATGATTGTTATTGCGGTAAAAGGAACAGAAGATAACGTAGAAAAACTTAGGAAAGAAATTGGAGCGTTTACAGATATGAATAAATGGCAATTTGTTTTTGCTAATGAAGAAGTTGTAAAAGCATTCTATGATAGTTTTCAAACCAACCAATCATTAGATGCTAATTTACATACATCAAAGGCTTTTATTATTGATAAAGAAGTTAACTTAAGAGGAAGAACTGATGATAAAGATGCTGCAGATGGGAAATTATTTGGTTATAATATGAAGTCAGTAGGAGAGTTAAATGATAAAATGAAGGATGATGTAAAAGTGGTTTTGGCAGAGTATCGTTTGGCACTTAAAAAGAATAATGCGGATAGAGAGATATAATTTTTATCCGATTTCTTAACTAAGAAATTTAAAGGAATGAAAAAACAAAATTATTCATACGTTGGAATATCCCTGGTAATATTGCTTTTTGGAATTTATGCAGTTCCGAAAATTGTAAAACACTTTAAAACGGCAGATTTACACGTTTTTGATAAGGTTCCTAATTTTGAGTTTATAAATCAGGATGGAAAAACAATTACCAATAAGGATTATGAAGGAAAAGTTTATGTAGTTGAGTTTTTCTTTACAACTTGCCCAACCATTTGTCCTATAATGAATAAAAAAATGGTAAGTATACAGAACGAGTTTATGGGAAACCCTAATTTCGGAATTGCTTCTTTTTCTATTACTCCAGATATTGATACACCGGAAACACTCAAAGCTTATGCGTCACGAAACGAAATAAACCATAAAAACTGGCATTTGTTAACAGGAAAATCTAAAAATGTAGTTTTCGATTTTTCTAGTAACGGATTTAAATTACCTGCTGGTGAGGGTGGAACAGATCATGGAGGTTTGTACCATTCGGGTAATTTCGCTTTAATTGATAAGAATGGTAACATACGTTCAAGGTATGATGATAAGGGGAATGCTATATTTGTGTATAGAGCCCTAGGTGAAAATGGTCTTCCAGATCAAATAACAGAGTTAAAACAAGATATTAAGTTGTTGTTAAATGAATAGTTCAGTGTCTCAAGAATCGAAATATAAAAAATTCATAACGGTAATTTCTATTGTAATCCCATTAGCTGTGGCCGCGCTTTTTGGAATTAAAATACCTAATGTTGAACCGTTATCTTTTTTACCTCCCATATATGCAAGTATTAATGGAGTAACGGCTGTTTTATTGGTGTTATCGGTAATTGCAATAAAGAAAGGGAATAGAAAATTACATGAACAGTTAAATACCTTTGCTATAATTTGTTCTGCATTGTTTTTAGTAATGTATGTAGCCTATCATATGACTTCAGATTCAACGAAGTTTGGAGGAGAAGGAGTTATAAAATATGTTTATTTCTTTATACTAATAACACATATATTGCTTTCTATAATAATAATACCATTTGTGCTTATAACTTTTATGAGAGCCAGATTAGGACAGTTTACAGATCATAAAAGAATAGCAAAAATTACATTTCCTTTGTGGTTGTATGTTGCTGTAACGGGAGTGGTAGTTTATTTAATGATTTCTCCATATTATGCTTAAAAATAAAATAGTAATACTATTATTAGTTTTTTGTGCTTTGAGTAGTGTTAAAACTTATGCACAATGTGCGATGTGTAAAGCCGTAATCGAAGGCGGGAATGAAACAATGGCTGAAGGTGTTAACAGTGGAATTACCTATTTAATGGTGTTTCCATATATATTGGTAGGAATTCTATTTTACTTCATTTATAGGCATCGAAAAAAAAATAAAAAAATATCGTAATAATTAATAAGTTTTCTTGTAACAAAATTAAATTTTAGTCGTCATATACGCGTAAATTGTTAAAGAATGTCCGAAAGCAAACACAAAAGTGTCCGTTTTTGAACTTCTTAAAACATTAAAAATGAATAAACTAATTGGTTTTTAGGACTTTGTTTGTTCTTTTTTATTTGGAACAACAATTGAAAAAACTAATTGAACATAAAAAATATACGTTTTGAAAACTAAAATTGTATTATTGGTAACCTTGTTATCAACTTGTAGTCTTTTTGCTCAAAAACAATGGACTTTAAAAGAATGTGTAGATTACGCATTAAAAAATAACATTACTATAAAACAAAATGAGGTCAATGTTCAATTGGCTGAAAAAGATGTAGCAATTGCTAAAGGAAATTTTCTACCTACTTTGAGTGGATCTGCCACTCAAAATGTAAATTTTGGTTCTTTCATTGGTCAGGACGGATCAAGGATTTCTAGAGATACTCGAGGGAATAGTTTCGGTCTAAGCTCAAATGCAACTTTATTTAACGGAAACAGAAATAAAAACACACTGAAGCAATCGAAGCTAGGAGTTGAGGGAAGCAAACTAGACTTAGAAACTAATATTAATAACATTTCTTTAAACGTTGTTCAAACTTATTTAAATGTATTGTTTGCTAAAGAGAATTTAAATGTAGCTAAAGTTCAAGCAGAAATTAGTAAAAAACAAATAGAAAGAGCTCAAGCACAATTTGACGCAGGAGCTATTCCTAAAGGAGATTTGTTAAATGTTCAATCTACATCTGCCAATGATCTTCAAAATGTTATCGTTCAGGAAAATACTTTAAATATAGCTTTGTTACAGTTGGCGCAGTTACTTCAAATATCTCCAGAAGGTTTTGATGTTGTTTCTGTAGCTATTGATGCCCCATCTGCAGCATTCCTTTACCGTAGTTCAAAAGAGGTATATAATCAAGCATTGACAAACAGACCTGAGATATCAAGAGCAAAACTTAATGTTGAAAATGCAGACTTAACTATTGATTTAGCTAAAGGGGCTTTGTTACCGACATTGTCGTTTTTTGCTAGCGCCAATACTTCTTACCAAACCGTTTTAGGAGAGAAAGATGTGTTACCTGTTCAAGATCCAACTACAGGAGATATTATATTACAACGTAATGGTTTCTTTACTCAATTAGATGGAAACCTTGGATATTCTGCAGGTTTGAGTTTAAATATTCCAATATTTAGTGGGTTTCAAAACAAGAATAGAATTTCAAGATCTGTTATAAGCAAAAAAGCTTCTGAGTTAGAGTTGGAAAATCAAAAGCTTCAATTACAACAAACTATTGAGCAAGCTTATTTGGATGCAAAGGCAGCAGCGAAAACTTTTGAAGCAGCTGAAATTTCTTTAGAAGCTCAGAAAGAAGCTTTTAAAAATGCACAGGTTAGTTATGACTATGGATCAATGACCCAGTTCGATTTCGACCAAGTTCGTAATAGATTGGTAAATGCTGAAGGAGCGATGATCAGAGCTAAATACGATTATGTTTTCAAAACCAAAGTATTAAAGTTTTACTTTGGAGAATCTATAGTAGATTAATGTACAGGGGAAAATTAAATATTAATCTATATAAAACCTTACCAAATTGGTAAGGTTTTTTTTATGATTATCTTTGTAGTTTTAAAAGAATTTCTGTGGCATTAATATTAAATATTGAAACGGCAACTAAGAATTGTTCAGTAAGTTTAGGAAAAGAAGGGAAGCTTTTAGCTATTAAAGAATTAAATGATGGAAATTATTCGCATGCTGAGAAATTACATCCATTTATTCAAGAGGTTCTAAATGAGTCTGGAATTCAAATGAATGATTTGGATGCTGTTGCTATAAGTAAAGGGCCAGGTTCTTATACTGGTTTAAGAATTGGTGTTTCAGCAGCCAAGGGATTGTGCTTTGCAAATGATATTCCATTGATAGCATTGGAAACGTTACATTCATTGGCTACGAGTATTAGTATTAATAGTGGATACATTGTTCCAATGCTCGACGCTAGGCGTATGGAAGTTTATTCTGAAGTGTATAATATTGATTATTCGCAACAAAGGGAAATTCAAGCTGAAATTATTAATGAAGAGTCATTCGTTACTTTATTGGAAAATAATGAAGTACACTTTTTAGGAGATGGAGCAAATAAATGCAAAGATGTGATTACAAGCGAAAATGCTATTTTTCACGATGATAAATTTCCTTCTTCTCGAGAAATGGTTGAATTAAGTTATACTAAGTTTAAGGAAAACAAGTTTGAAGATGTTGCGTATTTTGAGCCATTTTATTTAAAAGATTTTGTTGTTACTCCTGAAAAGAAAAAGGTATAGGTGTAACTTAATTTGTGTTAGAAAACTTCACGAAAATAATTGCTTCTCTTTATGAATTTTCGGTTAACTAGTATGTTTGGTCGTTAATTATTTGTGAATGGTAAAAAGTATTGAGAGCTGCTCTAAAACATTAAAATAATAAGGCGTTGTTTTTTAAATAATTAAAAAGTACTTTTATTTGCTAGAGTAGTTTTTTAGCGTATATTTGCCCCGCCTTTAATTAGATAAATACCTCCCAAATTTATATCATACAAGTACTTTAGTAACTTGTTGTTAAATTTTGGGATTTTTGTTTTTTGTGGGCATGATCCCTATTAAATTAAGTTATCAAAACAACTTTTGTTTTATAAAACTTGTTTAAAAGTGGGGGAAAATTTTATACATTGGCTAACCAATTTTGGAGCTAAAAACTTAGGGAAGTATCTGCAGAAGATGAACATGTTCGATTTTATTTCATGTTTTTACCGCAGATCAAGAAAAAAAGAGCTAAAGGCTTGTAGTGTAAGTAGTGAACTTATCAGTTCAAATACTTTAATGCTTACACTGTTTTCAATTTTATTTTTGTCATTCCATAATGTAAATTCTCAATCGACTCATAGTCGAGGTTATTATTACAATAACCCTCCTGTGATTACTTCCCCTAATGTCGTTTGGGTAAATGAAAATCTTGCAGGACCCGTAATGAATATTGAGGCTTATGATCCTAACCCAGGTGGTCGGTTGCAGTATTATCTAGTGAATGTTTGGGACTCAAACCATTTTACTTTGGATCGTTATTCTGGTGAATTACGTTTTATTGTGCCGCCAGATTATGAAGCGCCGCATGATAGCGATAGGGATAACAGGTATAAAATTAAGGTTAAAGTAATCGATTGTTATGGAGCCTTTGGTTATAAGTGTATTTATATTAAAGTTAAAGATGTAGATGAGTTTTCATGTAGTAACCCAAATCCAGAAGACGATCCAGATGGAGATGGGATTCATAATGATTGTGATTTGGATGATGATAATGATGGTATTTTAGACGTAGATGAATTTCAAAATTTAACTTCTTCGATTAATAATCCACCTCACTCAGATGCAGTTAACTGGGTTTTCGACGGTTTTCAAATATTTGTTATAGGAGGAAATACCAACGGTTTGGGATATAAAGAGTCCGGCTTTCAACAAGCTGTCGCTAATCAAGGTAAATCACTGGTTGTACTTAATAATTTAAATGACTTTAGTGCTACTCGTACTGGACCAGGTACAGCAATATATAGCACAGTGAGTTTTCCAAATGGTTCCATGAAATACACTTCAAATATTAGTAGTAATTATGCTGAATTTAAGGATACCACGCTTCAAAATATTGTTTCAGGAAATTCAGGAGACGCCGCTTTTGTTGTTCCAGAATACGGGATGTGCCATAATAATTATTACAAAATAGAGATAGACTTTAATACTTCCGTAAATGCTTTCAATATAGATCTAACAGATATCTTTGATATTAGTGTACGCGGACATTATTGTCCACCAACATTAAGTTATCAAGTGTATGCAGATGATAAGCTAATTGCCTATTTGGAAGGTCAAACGGTGGGGAGTGATAGTACAGGATATGTTAAAGTTTATGATGCAAATGGAAGTTTCAAGAAATCAATAAAAGTGGGTCATAATATTGAAGCGTCAATAGGTTTCAATACGAGTAAGTTGGTGAAAAAAGTAACGATTAGAAATGATGTTAAGGAAGGGTATTTAAGAAATGTTGCTGATCATATGGGGTTAGATAGTTTCGTTTATAGTACCGATTTCCCTGATTTCGATAAAGATGGGATACCAAACCACTTAGATTTAGATAGTGATAATGATGGTATTTATGATGTTGTTGAAGCTGGAACTGCTTCAATGGATACAAATAATGACGGAACTATTGATAGTATAACAAGTACTTCAGGTGATAATGATAATGATGGTTTAGCCGATTCAATTGAAGCTATTAACGGTCAGAATACTGGAACTTCTGCTAGAGAAACTACAACGGGAACCGTGGATTATTTAAACGCGGATAGTGATAATGACGGGTGTAGTGATGCAAACGAAGCTTACAACAATAAAAATGCCGATGGGAATGGTGATACTTATTACAATCCATCAAATTTAGCAGAACCATTAACAGTTAGTTCTGGAGCAGTATTTGCTTCAGGTAAGGTGGTGGCAGCGTCATATAATACTGGAGATGTGGCCAATGTAATTGATGGAAGTTCTATGAACTCCGTTTGTAATAATGATACTTTTGCAGTAAATGATTTTGTGAATACAATTGAAGGGCGAGCGGTTACTGGTAATGTATTAACAAATGATTACGATTTACAAGGAGATACACAAAGTGTAAAGCCAACTCCTGTTGTGAATGTTGCTAATGGAACATTAACGTTAAATTCAAATGGAAACTTTACCTATACACCAAACCCAAACTTTGTTGGAGAAGATTCATTTACCTATGAAGTTTGTGATAATAATTCTGCTCAATCATGCAGCAGAGCTAATGTGTTTATTGAAGTACTACCTGAGAGAACAACAGATAATGAGCCACCAATTGCTAATGTTGATACAGGAACTACAAAAGCAGGAATAACTCTTAATGGAAACGTAGCTAGTAATGATTTTGATCCAGATGGTGATCCGTTAACTGTAAATACAACTCCAGTAAATAATGTGAGTAATGGGATTTTAACATTAAATGCTAACGGTAGTTTTACTTATGTACCAAATGCTGGATTTATAGGAGCAGATACTTTTACGTATCAAATATGCGATAATGGGAGTCCAACTCCACTTTGCGATACAGCAATTGTTAATATTATAGTGACTCCTGCAACGGTAAATATCACAGTAGCGAATGATGATGCTTATTATACTGTGGGGGATACCGCAAATAATAATGTTGAAGGTAATGTTTTGGATAACGATACAGATCCAGAGGGGCATGCACAAACAGTGAATACAATACCTGTTAGTAATGTGAGTAATGGAACCCTAATATTGAATGAAAATGGAACGTTCAATTACCAACCAAATGCTGGATTCTTTGGTCAGGACACCTTTAGATATTCGGTTTGTGATAATGGTTCCCCACAAGCATGTGATATAGGAACTGTAATTATTTTGGTGGACAAGTTTTTACCCCCAGATTACTACCCAACGTTATTTACTGGAAAGACCATTGTAAATGGTAGTAAGGCGAAAATTGATTTTGTCATTTTCGTTGGTGAAGCAAATGGACAAAATGAAAATGGATTAAATCCTGTAGAAATTAGGATCGCCGATAGTGATAGGTTTGTTTTCCAGTTTGATACGACTTTAACAACTTTAAATGGAACTAATGTAGACAATTCAGATTGGTCATATCGAAAAGAATCTGGGTTACATAAGTTTACTTATGTGAAAAGTGGTGGCTTTCAAGGAAATACTGTGTCAAAGATAGGGGTGAAAGCAACATTTAAATCACCAGCAAATTCAAGTGGGAAGGGACCTTTAAAAGTAACTGTAAAATCGGATTCAGGAGGTCAAACAAATACAAGAAACGATAACGATCAAGATATCATACAATACGCCAACTTAGTTGCTAGTGGAAATAATGGTAACGGCAATGGTAATGGGAACAACGGTAACGCTTATGGTAATGGAAATAACGGTAACGGTAATGGGAACAATGGCAATGGTAATGGTAACGGAGGATATGGTGACGATGAGGATGATGATTAATTAATAACAGAAAGAAGTTAATGATTAAATAATCCACAAATAATTGAGGAGATTGATAACAGTTACACCTTACAATTATTAGAACTTTTAATAAATAGTTTGAGTTCTATAGTTTAAGATGTTTTCTTGCAAGGATAAAAGCAACATTTAATTTACAGCAAATTCAAGTTGGCAAGATACCTTTAAAAGTAACTGTAAAATCGGATTCAGGAGGTCAAACGAATATAAGAAACGATAACGATTAAAACTTTATTGAATATAAGAGTGAGGGATAATTTCTTTCATTTAGCCTTCTTATTTCGCCTGAAAAGATTTTGATTATAGGTTGTAATGGATAGTGATATGACGATTAACCTGGAAGGTGGAAAAATGACGCTGAAAAGGGTATTTCATTTATCAGCTTACTGATAACTAGTATAGTTGGTGAATATTTATCTGTGAATGGTAAAAAAGTATCGATAAATGGTGAAAAGTATTAAAATATTGTATTTCAATCAATTAAAAAGTGCTTTTTTTTTGCTGGAGTATTTTTTTAGTGTATATTTGACCCGCCTTTAATTAGATGTATACCCCCCAAATTTATGCATACAAGCATGGTAGTAGCTTGTTGTGATAGTTTGGGATTTTTGTTTTTTGTAAACATAATCCCGATTAAATTAAGTTAATCAAAACAATTTTTTTGTTTTATAAAACTTGTTTAAAGTGGGGGATAATTTTATACATTGGCTTACCAGTTTTGGGGCTAAAAACTTAGGAGGGTATCTGCGGAGATTGGGCATGTTAGTTTTTAACATAGCTGATTGTATTTCGTGTTTTTTTCGCAGATCATTGAAAGAACAACAACTTGCTTTTAGTATAAGTAATGGGTCTGTAATTAGATCTATCAATTTAAAAACTTCAATACTTGTACTATTCTCAATTTTATTTTTATCACTTCAGAACGCATTCGCGCAATCTGTAGAAAGTATAACGGTTAATAGGTCATCTATTAATTGTGGAAATGAATTTACAGTAAGAACCATGGTTTATTTTGGTTCAGGTAGAAATGGTGTACCGTACAATTTTACATTAAATGTCTCTGGGGGTAACCCAAACATGTCCAACTTGTATGTAAATAGTTGGAGTCACTCTGATCAAGGGGTTGTAAATGAAGGTGCTCGCATATCTGGATCGAATTCTGTTCAAATTTGGGGAACTCAAGGGCCTTCTCGAATAAATGGAGGAATGGAGTTCAATGTTAGAATTAATGCTAGTGGTACTTTTACTTTTTCTGCTGGTGGAAGGTCTGCAAGTATATATGTTTCTCCAACAGGTAGTTGTGGAAATACAACACCTTCATTCACAAGTGCTTCATCGGTAACGGTAGAAGAGAATCATACAGGAACAGTTTTGGATGTAAATGCTAGTGATCCAAATCCAGGTTCTGGTTTAAATTACCAAATCGTTGGAGGAGTTGATTCTGGAGATTTTAATATTAACCGTAGTACTGGAGTTCTTACTTTTGTTAATTCTCCAGATTATGAGATGCCTTCCGATTCTGATGGTAATAATGTTTATAATGTAACAGTTAGAGTTTGTGATAGCTATGGAGCATGTCGAAATCAGAATATAACGGTTACGGTTACAGATGTTATAGAGGTTGACTGTTTTAATGCTCCTTCGGAAAATGATGCGGATGGAGATGGTATCCATGATGTTTGTGATTTAGATGATGATAATGACGGTATTTTAGATACCATAGAACTTAAATGCACGGAAAGTTCCTCTGCAAACTGTACCTTTATTGATACGGATGGTGATGGGGTTCCAAATCATTTGGATCTTGATAGTGATGGTGATGGTTGTAGCGATGCTTATGAGGCTGGGGCAACAACAAATAAAACTGCAGATTTCAAATTTACTGGAAGCGTAGGGAATAACGGACTAGTTGATGCCTTAGAAACAAGCGTTGATAGTGGTGATCTCAACTATACTTCATCGTATTTAAGTTACGCTTTAGAAAAACAAATTAATGCTTGTATTGATACAGATCAAGATGGTGTTGATGATATCGTAGATATTGACGATGATAATGATGGGATTCCTGATGTGGAAGAATCAGATTGTACGGGATCAACTTTGGCTAGCGATTTTACTTGGCATGGTGGTTCTGTTGCAAATGTGCAGGCAACTGATACAACATTAGGGATGACAGGTTCTGCTTGGGGGAATGCTTATTCCGACCAAGAGCTTTCTTTACCAATACATTTAGAATTTACGATTTCTTCTATTTCTAATGGTATGTTAGGGCTACTTCCAGTAAGCAAAACTGAAACATCGGGATGGAATGATGGAGGATACAAATACCAGCTACAAAACAATAATGCTTATATCCGCCATGAAAGTGGTAACTCAGGATGGCAAGGTGCCGCAAATGGAACTGTAAAGACGATTGATATTGATGAAAATGGTTTAGTTACCTTTTCAATTGATGGAGTAGTAAAGAAAACTTACCAAGGGCAAGTTGAAAATTATAAAATAACAATTTCTAGAGGTTCTTTTACTGCGAATAACGTGGTTATAACATCTGGGAAAGCTAGTTTATGTACAGGAGATGAGGATGGAGACGGTACTCCTAATCATTTAGATTTAGATAGTGATGCAGATGGTTGTAGTGATGCTTATGAAGCTGGAGCAACGATAAATACAACTGCAAATTATAAATTTACAGGGCCAGTTGGAGCAAACGGTTTAGCAGATAGCCTTGAAACTTCTGCTGATAGTGGAGAACTGAATTATACTTTAACGTATGACGACTTCGCGTTAAATTCGGGATTAAGAGCTTGCGCGGATACAGATGGCGATGGAATAGGAGATTTAATAGATATTGATGACGATAACGATGGAATCACAGATGTAGAGGAGTTAGGTTGTAGTTTGTCTCAAGATATTTCAGAATTGACATTCACAGGTAATGCCACAATAACTAACCAAAATAATACATTAACTTCAGGAAGTGGAGGTTGGAGGTCTTCATACAGTGATCAGACATTTAGTTTGCCTATTCATCTTGAATTTAAAAGAACAAGTTTGTCTGGAAGTACAATGTTTGGTTTAATTCCCACTGGAGCTACTAAAACTGTATCGAATTGGAATGATGGAGGGTATAAATTTTATCATAGTAATGGTACCACCTATGGATATTTTCCAAGTGCATGGACATTTACACATACATCACAGACTGATGAATTATATGAAATAGATATTGATGTCAATGGAGCTATAACGGTTAAAATAGGAGGAGCTCAAAAAGCCTCTTTTAATGGAACCGTTTCAGATTACCAATTAGTAATTTCACAGAACACTCCGATAACTTATAAAGATATTGTCATTACAGCCGATAATCTTAACGGTTCTTCAAATAACTGTCCTTCGGTTGATACGGATAATGATGGAACACCAAATCATTTAGATTTGGATAGTGATGGTGACGGTTGTAGCGATGCCTATGAAGCAGGAGCAACGACAGATACTACGTCTAATTACAAATTTACTTCAGCAGTTGGCTCAAATGGACTTGCCGATGTTGTTGAAACCTCAGCTGATAGTGGAGAAATCAACTATACTTCTTTTTATGGAAGATATGCAGTTAACTCTAATCTAGATGCTTGTGCAGATACAGACGGCGATGGTATTGGAGATTTGATTGATATTGATGATGATAATGATGGAGTGTTAGATGTTGAAGAAGGATGTAATTCTGAGAATCTAATTAAAAATGGGGATTTTTCACAAGGTAATACAGGGTTTTCTTCGGATTATACCTATACAAGTGGATCAGTTGGAGAATCACAATATAGAATTGCACCATATAACACAGTAATATTTAACTATAACTATGGAGGATCTCCAAATTATCCAACAGCAGCGGATCCTGACGGTCTTATAGGAAATGCATTATTTGTAAACCAAGGAGCTAATACCAGAATGTGGTATCAAACAGTTACAGGCTTGGTTCCTAATGAGGAATATGTTTTTTCATATAAAATATGGACGGTTCGTTGGTCTAAATGGGAAGTCAAAGTTGATGGGGTGCAATTAGGTATGTATAGTGAAAATACTATAGCCAACCCTCAGTGGAATACATATGAAGTTCGATTCACGACAGGAGCTAATCAAACATCAGCAGAAATTTCATTAAATAATTTAATGGGAACTTCTGAAGGTCATATTATTTTAGATGACTTCACATTAAAGTCTACATCGGGTGCAGGAATATGCTTATCTATAGATACAGATGGAGATGGTACACCAAATCATTTAGATTTAGATAGTGATGGTGATGGTTGTAGTGATGCCTATGAAGCAGGAGCTACGACAGATAGAACTACTGATTATAAATTTACTTCGGCAGTAGGTTCAAATGGACTTGCCGATGCTGTTGAAACCTCAGCTGATAGTGGAGTGATTGACTATACTTCTTCCTATGAGGACTATGCGAAAAACGATGGGTTAAATGCTTGTGTAGATACAGATGGTGATGGTATAGGTGATTTAATTGATATTGATGATGATAATGATGGAGTGTTAGATATAGAGGAATTAGGATGTAGTTTATCACAAGATATTTCGGAATTGACATTTACTGGAAATGCAACAATTACTAACGAAAATAACACGTTAACTTCAGGAAGTGGAGGGTGGAGATCTTCTTATAGTGATCAGACATTTAGTCTGCCAATTCATTTTGAGTTTAAAAGAACTAATTTATCTGGAATCACAATGTTCGGTTTAATCCCAACAGGGGCTAATAAAACTGTATCGAACTGGAATGACCAAGGTTATAAGTTTTATCATAGCAACGGAACAACTTATGGGTATTTCCCGAATGCATGGACATTTACACATACATCACAAGCTGATGAACTATATGAAATTGATATTGATGTGAATGGAGCCATAACTGTTAAAATTGGAGGAGTTGAGAAAGCTTCTTTTAATGGAACAGTTTCAGATTACCAGTTGGCAATTTCACAGTACTCTCCAGTAACTTATAAAGACATTGTAATTACTGCGGATAATCTTAGTGGATCTTCAAATGATTGTCCATTAGTTGATACAGATAATGATGGAACACCAAATCATTTAGATTTAGATAGTGATGGTGATGGCTGTAGTGATGCTTATGAAGCAGGAGCAACCACAGATACCACATCTGACTATAAATTTACTTCTGCGGTTGGTTCGAATGGACTTGCAGATGTTCTTGAAACTTCAGTGGATAGTGGAGAAATTAATTATGTTTCTCTTTATGAACAATATGGTACTGATTCTGACTTGAGAGCTTGTGCGGATACTGATGGAGATGGTATCGGAGATTTAGTAGATATCGATGATGATAATGATGGAATTTTAGACATTGATGAAGGTGTTTCTGGAAACTCTTCTAGTTGTGTTGATTCTCAAAATGGGACTTATTATTTTGCTGATATGAAGGCAGGTAGTGAAGGTTGGAACAAATCTAAACAAGTTCAAATATCTAACGGAACTAGCACATTAAATGGAACAATAACTTCGAATGTAGATTTCTCAATGCAACAAAACAACGCTAGTTGTAGTTTGTCTGGAAAAGTAAGTGTGATTACTGGGTTGTCTACTAGAGGAAGCCAACATCAATATACAGTCACTTTTGAACAGCCAGTAACTGATATGGTGGTATATTTCAATGATATCGCTGGAGGATGGGCAGGTCCTTGTGGAACAGAAACTGTTCGTTTTAATAGAAATATTGAAGTTATTCAAAATTGTGGACTTTCAATTGGTTCAACAACTGCGACAGGAACTTGTTCAAATGTTGCAGCTCAAGGATTAGTGAAAATTCCAGGAACTTATACTAGTTTTAGCTTTACCGTTGATAACTCTAATGCTTCTTCTTGTAATTGTGAAAATTACTTTATTGGAGTTGGAGTAATGGGGTATTGTGCCGATAACGGAGGTTCAGAAGCGAGAGATACTGATAGTGATGGAATACCAGATTATTTAGATCTAGATAGTGATAATGATGGTATTTATGATGTGGTTGAGGCTGGAACAGGTTCAATGGATACTAATAACGACGGAACTATTGATAGTATAACAAGCACATCAGGAGATACTGATAATGATGGTTTAGCAGATTCTATTGAAGCTATTAACGGTCAAAATACTGGAACTTCTCCAAGAGAGACTACTACAGGTACTGCAGATTATTTAAATGCAGATAGTGATGCAGATGGATGTAGTGATGCAAATGAAGCTTATGGTAATAGTAGTGCAGATGGAGCTGGAGATACGTATTATAATCCAAATGATTTAGCTGAACCTTTAACGGAAGCTTCGGGTGCTGTAAACGCCAATGGAAAAGTGACTGCAGCATCTTATACAACAGGCGATGTTGCAAAAGTAATTGATGGTGATACTGATGCTGCTATTTGTGGTCCATGCTATGATGGAGCTATCAAAGGAACACCAACAGCAAACGACCCTGATGGAGACGGAATCAATAATGACTGTGATTTAGATGATGATAATGACGGTATTGCAGACGAAGATGAAAACGTATGTGAAACTCCAGATGATTTACCTGTAACACCAGGAACTTACTATTGGAGTACTTGGAATGGACCTTATCAAGGACCAATAAATGGAGTTATCTCATCAGGAACCGGAGCGGATATAAACATAAAAACTGAACATGTTTCTGGCGCAAATAACTTACATGTAAATCAAATGTATTTTTATTGTGATGGAAACCAGCCTAATCCAAGTAGAGGATATTCTAACTCGGCAAATGTGCCAGTTGGAGCCTCTCGTGCAATGGCGGTGTCGGTAAATCCTAATAACTCAGTAACCATCAAGTTTACTTTTGAAAACGGAGTTGCTGTTGATCCATTAATACATTTAACATCCTTCTCAGGAGGAGCAGCTTCAGAAAATGTTTCGGATGTCGTTTCATTTGATAAGTCTTTCTCTGTTCTTGATCAATGCTGGACAGTAAAGAGTGGAAACAGTGTTACAGGAGCTTCTGGAATGAGAACAGGAACCAATGAGCCAAATGCAACTCTACAGTTCTCAGGAGAGCATAGTTCTATAACAATGACAATTAGCCGTCCAAGTGCGATTGCAGGAGATGCAATTTTCTTCTCAGTTGGTACCAGAGGATTTAAATATACATCAGGTGGAGGTTCTGGATCAAATTGTACCTCAGCAGGGAACGATTTTGATCAAGATGGTATTCCAAACCATCTAGATTTAGATAGTGATAATGACGGTATTTATGATATTGTTGAAGCGGGAACCGCGTCTTTAGATAGCAATAATGATGGACGTGTTGATAATATGGATAGCACTTCTGTTGACATAGATACTGATAAAGACGGACTAGCGGATTCAATTGAAACTACCAATGGAGTAGATAAAGGAACAGTTGCAAGAGAAACTATAAGCGGAGTTAAGGATTACTTAAGTGCTGATAGTGATAATGACGGGTGTAGTGATGCAAATGAAGCTTATAATAATAGAAATGCTGATGGAAATGGTGATACCTATTACAACCCATCAAATTTAACTGAACCATTAACAGTTAGTTCTGGAGCAGTAAATACTTCTGGTAAAGTGGTTGCGGCGTCGTATGATACAGGTGATGTGGCTAAGGTTATCGATGGAAGCTCTGTAAATTCTGTTTGTCATAACGATACTTTCGCTGTAAATGATTTTGTAAACACGAATGAAGGACAGGTTGTTTCAGGAAATGTATTAGCTAATGATTATGATTTACAAGGAGATTCACAATCTGTAAAGACAACTCCAGTGATAAATGTTGCTAATGGAGCATTATCCTTGAGTTCGAATGGAAACTTCACTTATACTCCAAATCCAAATTTTGTAGGGGAGGATACTTTTACTTATGAAGTTTGCGATAATAATTCTGCTCAGTCATGTGGTAGAGCAAGTGTTTTTATTGAAGTTTTACCAGGAAGAACTACAGATAATGAACCACCTATTGCTAATGTTGATACTGGAACTACAAAAGTTGGAATAACACTTACAGGAAATGTAGCAAGTAATGACTTTGATCCAGATGGGGATCCTTTAACAGTGAATACTACTCCAGTAAGTAATGTAAGTAATGGAACTTTAACATTAAATGCTAATGGTAGTTTTACTTATGTGCCAAATGCTGGGTTTATAGGACCAGATACTTTTACATATCAAATATGTGATAATGCAAGTCCAACTCCTCTTTGTGATACTGCGATAGTAAACATTACGGTAACTTCAGAAACAGGTAATATAACGGTAGCTAATGATGATGCTTACCACACTGTTGGAGATACTGCAAATAATAATGTAGAAGGGAATGTGTTGGATAATGACACGGATCCAGAGGGACATACACAAACGGTAAATACAACTCCTGTTAAAGATGTAAGTAACGGAACTTTGACATTAAATGCAGATGGAACATTCGATTACCAACCAAATGCTGGGTTCTTTGGTCAAGACAGCTTTAGATATACAGTTTGTGATAATGGTTCTCCACAAGCATGTGATTCAGGAACGGTGATTATTGTAGTGAATAAATTTTTACCACCTGATTACTATCCAACTCTATTTACTGAAAAAACAATAGTAAATGGAAATAGTGCCAAAATTGATTTTGTGGTTTTCGTCGGAGAAGCAAATAATCAGAATGCAAATGGTCTAAATCCAGTAGAGGTTAGGATTGCTGATAGTAACAGATTTTCTTTTCAATTTGATAAAGATCAGACTTTATTAAATGGAACAAAAGTGGATAATTCTGACTGGTCTTATAGAAAGGAATCCGGACTCCATAAGTTTGTTTATACGAAAAGTGGTGACTTTCAAGGGAATACTGTGTCAAAGATTGGGGTAATGGCCATATTTAAATCACCAGCAAGTTCAAGTGGGAAGGTTCCTCTTAAGGTTACTGTTAAGGCAAACTCTGGAGGGCAGGTGAATACAAGAAATGATAATGACCAAGATATAATACAGTTTAGTAATAAAAATTAATAAAGAATTAAAAGGGTTAATAATTAATAATCTACTAGTAATGGGGGAGATTGATAACAGTTATACTGTACAATTATTAACATTTTAAATAAATAGTTTGAGTTTAATAATTTAAGATGTTTTCTTATGAGGGGAAAAATTACATTTTTAATAATGTTTTTGTGTTGTGTCCATTTAGGATATAGCCAGTCTGTAAATTTAACAGATGCATTAATTTCGCCAGCGCCACTACCTTCGGTGCAGGCAAATGGTTCAGGTACAGCCGAGTTTAGGCTTCAAGAGACTTCAGGAAGTCCAGTTTCATCACCGGTATTTGGTTCTTTACCAAATGTAACGATCACAGTTGATTTAGGTGATTATATTGACTTACCAAATGGAGTGACTTCATTAAGTGATATTACCATAGAAGATTCCTTTGATGGAACTGATATGAGTGGTTTGTTCACAATGACGTATGACGGAGCGAGTAGTATTTTAAAGTTTGAGCAGACGAATAATAATATTCCTGCAGATGCAAACATTAAATTTACTTTTCCAATTAAAGTAGTTCAAAATTCTAGTGAGTCGGAAGTAAGTAATGGATTCAATGCTAATATTGCGGCATTAGGTTCAGATACAAATGCTGAAGGAAACGCAGCATTCTTTACTTGGACAACGAATACAACTACAGCGGTTAATGATATTAATAATACTTATGAAGGGGTTGCCGTAAGCGGTAACGTATCTACAAATGACTTCGATTTAGAGGGAGATACGCAAACAGTAACTACAACTCCTGTAACAAATGTTAGTAATGGTACATTAAGTTTAGCTGCAAATGGTAGCTATACCTATACACCAAACGCTGGATTTACAGGTGAAGATAGTTTCACTTACCAAGTTTGTGATGATGTTAGCCCAGCTGCTTGTGATGAAGCAACAGTGTTTATTGAAGTATTACCAAATGGTTCAGTAGCTAATGAAGCTCCAATAGCAAATGCTGATACAGTTTTAACTGAAGAAGGAGTTACGGTAACAGGAAATGTTGCTAGTAATGACTTTGATCCAGATGGAGATCCTTTAACAGTTAATACTACGCCAACAACAGATGTGAGTAATGGTACATTAACTTTAAATGCTGATGGTACATTTACGTATGTTCCAGATGCTGGATTTACAGGTACTGATACTTTCACATATGAAATTTGTGATGACGCAAGTCCAACACCTTTGTGTGATACTGCTACAGTTGAAATTAACGTTAATCCTGATACTGGAAATATTACAGTAGCTAATGACGATGCATTTACTACAACTCCAGATGTAACATTAACAGGAGGGAATGTGTTAGCAAATGATTCAGATCCGGAAGGAGATACACAAACAGTAAATACAACACCGGTAAATAATGTTAGCAATGGTACATTAACCTTAAATGCTAATGGTACATTTACGTATGTTCCGGATGCTGGATTTACGGGTACTGATAGTTTTACATATCAAGTATGTGATGATGGAAACCCACAAGCATGTGATGAGGCAACTGTTGCCCTTACTGTTGGAGGTGTTGCTAACACAACGATAGCTGAAAACGATATTAATAACACTTATATAGATACTGCAGTTAGTGGAAATGTATTAGCAAATGATTCAGATCCGGAGGGAGATACACAAACAGTAAATACCACTCCTGTAACTAATGTAAGTAATGGTACATTAACTTTAAATGCTGATGGTAGTTATTCATATACTCCAAATGCTGGGTTTACAGGTGAAGATAGCTTTACTTACCAAGTATGTGATGATGGAAACCCACAAGCATGTGATGAAGGTCAAGTATTTATCGAAGTAATTCCGGAAGGAACTGCTGGTAATGAAGACCCAATTGCAAATGCTGATACTGTAACAACTGAAGAAGGAACAACAGTAACAGGAAATGTAGCGGCGAATGACTTTGATCCAGATGGAGATCCATTAACAGTAAATACTACACCAGTAACAGATGTAAGTAATGGTACATTAACCTTAAATGCTGATGGTACATTTACCTATGTTCCGGATGCTGGATTTACAGGTACAGATAGCTTTACATATGAAATTTGTGATGACGCAAGCCCAACTCCATCATGTGATACTGCTACAGTTGAAATCCATGTAAATGAAGATACTGGAAACATCACAGTCGCAAATGATGATGCATTCAATACAACTCCAGGAGCAACATTAACAGGAGGAAATGTATTAGCAAATGATTCAGATCCAGAAGGAGATACACAAACAGTAAATACAACACCTGTTGTAGATGCTAGTAACGGTACATTAACCTTAAATGCTAATGGTACATTTACGTATGTTCCAGATGCTGGATTCACAGGAACAGATAGCTTTACTTACCAGGTATGTGATAACGGTACGCCTCAGGCATGTGATGAAGCAACTGCCATTGTAACAGTGGGAGGATTAGCAAATACTACAATCGCTGTTAACGATATTAGTAATACATATGCTGATACAGCTACAACTGGAAATGTATTAACGAATGATTACGATTTAGAAAATGATACTCAATCTGTAAATACAACACCAGTAAGCAATGTTAGTAATGGTACATTGAGTTTAAGTGCTGATGGTAGTTATACATATACACCAAATGCTGGATTTACTGGGCAAGATAGCTTTACATATCAAGTTTGTGATGATGGAAATCCTCAAGCATGTGATGAAGGACAGGTATTTATTGAAGTAATTCCGAATGGAACAGTTGATAATGAAAACCCAATTGCAAATGCTGATACCGTAACAACTGAAGAAGGAACAACGGTAACAGGAAATGTAGCGGCAAATGACTTTGATCCAGATGGAGACCCATTAACTGTAAATACAACACCAGTAACCGATGTTAGTAATGGTACGTTGACATTAAATGCTGATGGTACATTTACTTATGTTCCAGATGCTGGATTTACGGGAACTGATAGTTTTACTTATGAAGTTTGTGATGACGCAACACCGCCATCATGTGATACAGCTACGGTTGAAATTCATGTTAACGAAGATTCTGGAAATATTACTGTGGCAAATGATGATGCATTTAATACAACTCCAGGAGTTACTTTAACAGGAGGAAATGTATTAACAAATGATTCAGATCCAGAAGGAGATACTCAAACAGTAAATACTACACCAGTAAGCAATGTAAGTAACGGTACATTAACCTTAAATGCTAATGGTACATTTACCTATGTTCCAGGTGCTGGGTTCACAGGAACGGATAGTTTCACTTACCAAGTATGTGATAACGGTACACCTCAAGCTTGTGACGAGGCAACTGTTGTACTAACAGTTGGAGGATTAGCAAATACAACAGTAGCAGTTAATGATATTAATAATACTTATGAAGATGTAGCGGTAAGCGGAAATGTATTGACAAATGATTACGATCCAGAAGGAGACACTCAATCTGTAAATACAACACCAGTAAGCAATGTTAGTAATGGTACATTGAGTTTAAGTGCTGATGGTAGTTATTCATATACTCCAAATGCAGGTTTTGTTGGACAAGATAGTTTTACTTACCAAGTATGTGATGATGGAAATCCACAGGCATGTGACGAAGGACAAGTATTTATCGAGGTATTGGATTCGGGTACAGCTGCTAACGAAGCTCCAATTGCAAATGCGGATACAGCAACTACCGAAGAAGGAACAACTTTAACAGGAAATGTAGTAAGTAATGACTTCGATCCTGATGGTGATCCTTTAACAGTGAATACCACTCCAGTAAGTGATGTTAGCAATGGTACATTAACATTGAATGCTGATGGTACATTTACATATGTTCCAGATGCTGGATTTACAGGAACTGATAGCTTTACTTACCAAGTATGTGATAATGCAACACCAACTCCAGCTTGTGATACTGCAGTAGTTGAGATTATGGTTGTTGAAGATAACGGAAATACAACTGTAGCAAATGATGATGCATTTACTACGAGAACAGATGTAACATTAACAGGAGGAAATGTATTAGCAAATGATTCAGATCCAGAAGGAGATACTCAAACAGTAAATACAACACCAGTAAGCAATGTTAGTAACGGTACATTAACGTTGAATGCTAATGGTACATTTACGTATGTTCCAAGTTCAGGATTCACAGGAACGGATAGCTTCACTTACCAAGTATGTGATAACGGTACTCCACAAGCATGTGACGAAGGTACAGTTGTAATTACCGTTGGAGGATTAGCGAACTCAACAATTGCTGTTAATGATATCGCAAATACAAATGAAGGAACAACATTGGCAGGAAATGTATTAACAAATGATTCAGATCCAGAAGGAGATACTCAAACAGTGAATACAACTCCAGTAAGTAATGTAAGTAGTGGTATTTTAACATTAAATGCTAACGGTAGTTATACATATACTCCAAATGCAGGATTCACAGGAGAAGATAGTTTCACTTACCAAGTATGTGATGATGGAACACCTCAAGCATGTGATACAGCTACAGTATTTATTGAAGTATTACCAGATTCGACTTCATCAAACAACGCTCCAATTGCTAACCCTGATACTGTAACTACAGAAGAAGGAACAACGGTAACTGGAAACGTAGCAAGTAATGATTTCGATCCAGATGGAGATCCATTAACTGTAAATACAACACCAGTAAGTGATGTTAGTAATGGTACGTTGACCTTAAATGCTGATGGTACATTTACGTATGTTCCAGATGCAGGATTTACAGGAACTGATAGCTTTACTTATCAAATTTGTGATAACGGAACACCTCAAGCATGTGATACTGCTACAGTAGAAATTCAAGTTAACGAGGATTCTGGAAACATTACAGTAGCAAATGATGATGCATTTGATACAGTAGCTGATACAGCAAATAATAACATCACTGGAAACGTATTGGCGAACGATTCAGATCCAGAAGGAGATACGCAAACAGTGAATACAACTCCGGTTGTTAATGTTAGCAATGGTACATTAACGTTGAATGCTAATGGTACATTTAATTACCAACCAAATGCAGGATTCACTGGTCAAGATAGTTTCACTTACCAAGTATGTGATAATGGAACACCTCAAGCATGTGATACTGCTACAGTAATTCTTCTTGTGAAGAAATTCATGGAGCCAGATTATACAGTTTCTGTAATTACTAGAGAGACAAATGTTGTTGGTGCAGAAGGAGATATTGACTTTGTAGTGTTCGTTGGTGAAGGAAACGGATTTAACTCGAATGGTTTAGATACAGTAGAATTCAGAATTTCAGATAGTGCAAACTTTGAATTCACATATGATAGCACTCTAACAACTTTAAATGGACAAACAGTATCTAATTCTGATTGGTCGTACCAATTAGATAGAGGACTTCATAAGTTCACTTATATAGGAAATGGAGGAATATTTAATGGAAACTCATTCTCAAGAATTGGAATTAAGGCGAAATTCGTTTCTCCTGAAAACTCTAGAGGAGAAAGACCATTAAAAGCGACAATCAGAGGTAATTCTGGAGGTCAGGTATTTAGAGGAAATGATAATGACTCTGATACTATAAGTTATAGTAATAACCAATAAAATTCCTAAAAACAACGCTGGTGCTAGTTAATAAGCTGGCACCAGCATTATTAAAAGATTGAGGGGGCCAAAAATCATTCTTTTAATAAAGGAGTTTTATTTAAGTAAGGGGATAAAAAAAATAAACATAATGAATATATGAGGGGGATAGTTAAGTTATGCACTTTTCTATTATTAATGTGTTCTCAGATTGGTTTTTCTCAATCTGTTAGTTTGCAGGATGGTTTTATTACACCTGCACCATTGGGAACCGTTGAGAATTCAGGAGAAGGAATAGCAAGTTTTAAAATTCAGGAAACCTCAGGGGCAAATGTTGATGCATTCGTATTTGGAGGTCAGCCTAACGTTACAGTAACTATTGACTTAGGAGATTATATCGCATTAAAAAATGATGATATTTCTCTAATTACTGGAACGTCTAACGATGTGGACGTGTTGTCGTTATTTGATGTTACCTATGCATCAGGTACGAGAATTCTAAAATTTACCCAAAAAGCAGATCTTCCTGCTGATCTATTTGAAGAAATTAGTTTTCCAATTATTGTTACCCAAAACTCTTCTCAAGGAGAAAGTAGAAACGGGTTTAACGGTAATATTGCGGCATTAGGAACAACTACTAATGCATCAGGAAATACTAGCTTCTTTACCTATACATCAGGAGCTTCTTTAGATGCTATTAAGTCTGTCGTAAATTTACCATCGGATTTTTCTGTAGGTACTGTAATCAATTATGAAATAGAGGTTACAAATTCAGGAAATGAAGAAATAACTAATATTGAAGTAACTGACCCAGGAGCAACAATTACATCTGGGAATCCTATTGCGAGTTTATCTCCAGGAGAATCGGCAACTGTTACAGCAAGTTATACATTAACTCAGGCAGATATTGATAACGGTACTTATAGTAATACAGCTACCGTAACAGGAGATAGTCCTTTTGGAACAGATGATGTAGTATCAACATCAGATGCGGGAACCGATGAAAACGGAAATGAGATTACTGATCCATTAACTGTTGACGGTCCAGATGCGGATACTGATCCTACAAATGATTCAACTGATATCGATTTATCTAGTGGGCAAAATCCAAGTATGACCTTAATTAAGAGTGTTACTTCTAGTGGTCCATATACTGCGGGTTCTATGTTAACTTATGAATTAGTAGTAACAAATACAGGTACGGTTACTTTAAGTAATATTGAAGTGGCTGATCCAGGAGCAACAATTACATCTGGAAATCCAATAGCTAGTTTAGCACCAGGAGCATCGGCTACAGTAATGGCGAGTTATACATTAACTCAAACAGATATTGATAGTGGTAGCTACAGCAACTCTGCTACAGCAACTGGAGATAGTACTACAGGAACAGATGATGTTACTGAAGAATCGGATGCAGGAACGGATGAAAATGGAAATGAAATTACTGATCCATTAACCGTTGATGGTCCAGATGCTGATACAGATCCAACAAACGATGATACTGTTACTAACTTATCAGGTTCTATGACATTGATAAAGAGTGTAACTTCATCAGGACCATATGACGTTGGTAGTACCATAACATATGAGTTAGTAGTTACCAATACGGGTTCTGTAACAATTACAAATATTGAAGTAACTGATCCAGGAGCAACAATTACGTCTGGAAATCCAATTGCTAGCTTAGCAGCGGGAGAATCAGCTACAGTAACAGCGAGCTATACATTGACGCAAGCTGATATTGATACTGGAAGCTATAGTAATACGGCTACGGCTACAGGAGATGTTTCAGGAGGAACAGATAATGTAGGAGTAACATCAGATGCAGGAACGGATGAGAATGGAAATGAAATTACTGACCCATTAACTGTTGATGGTCCAGATGCTGATACAGATCCAACAAACGATGCAACGAATCTTAATCTTACTGAAGGGAATGACCCTAGTATGACTATGATAAAAAGTGTAACATCTAATGGTCCTTATACAGCTGGTTCAACGTTAACTTATGAGTTAGTAGTTACCAATACGGGAGGTGTTACATTGACGAATATTGAGGTAACCGATCCAGGAGCAACAATTACATCTGGAAATCCAATAGCGAGTTTAGCTGTAGGAGAATCAGCTACCGTAACAGCGAGCTATACATTAACTCAGTCGGATATTGATAATGGTAGTTATAGCAACTCTGCAATAGCAACAGGTGACAGTCCTAGCGGAACTGATGATGTAACTGTAGAGTCAGATGCAGGAACGGATGAGAATGGAAATGAGATTACAGATCCATTAACTGTTGATGGTCCAGATGCTGATACGGATCCAACAAATGATGATACAGTGATTAACTTATCTGGATCAATGACTATGATTAAGAGTGTGACCTCAAGTGGTCCATACTCAGTTGGTGATACAATTACATATGAGTTGGTAGTAACAAATACTGGAGCTACAACAATTACAAATATTGAAGTAACTGATTCAGGAGCAACAATTACATCAGGAAATCCAATTGCTAGTTTAGCACCAGGAACATCTGCTACAGTAATGGCAAGTTATACAATTACCCAATCAGATCTTGATAATGGTAATTATACAAATACAGCTACAGCAACTGGAGATGTTTCAGGAGGAACTGATAACGTTGGTGTGACATCAGATGCAGGAACAGATGAAAATGGAGACGAAATTACGGATCCATTAACCGTTGATGGTCCAGATGCTGATACAGATCCAACGAATGATGCTACGGATATTGATTTAACAGAAGGTCAAACTTCAAGTATGACTTTAATAAAGAGTGTAACTTCTAGTGGACCATATTCGGCTGGATCAACAATTACATATGAGTTAGTAGTAACTAATACAGGTACATTAACCTTAAGTAATATTGAAGTAACAGATCCGGGAGCTACAATTATTTCTGGAAACCCAATAGCTAGTTTGGTACCAGGAGCGTCAGCAACAGTAACTGCGGCTTATACATTAACCCAATCAGATCTTGATAATGGAAGTTATAGTAACTCGGCAACAGCAACTGGAGATAGTACTACTGGAACCGATGATGTGACGGTAGAGTCTGATGCTGGAACTGATGAAAATGGAGATGAAATTTCTGATCCATTAAATGTTGATGGTCCAGATACAGATACAGATCCAACAAATGATGATACTGTATTAAACCTATCTGGTTCAATGACTTTGATCAAGAGTGTAACTTCTACTGGTCCTTATGAGGAAGCAGGAGATGTATTAACTTATGAATTAGTTGTTACAAACACTGGAACAGTAACGTTAACAAATATTGAGGTAACAGACCCAGGAGCAACAATCACGTCAGGAAACCCTATTGCTAGTTTAGAACCAGGAGCTTCTGCAACTGTATTTGCTAGCTATACGTTAACTGAGTCAGATATTGCAAGTGGAACCTATAGCAACTCAGCAACCGCAACAGGTGATAGCCCAAGTGGAACTGATGATGTAACGGTAGGTTCAGATGCCGGAACTGACGAAGATGGAAATCCAATTTCAGATCCATTGAATGTTGATGGTCCAGATGCTGATACAGATCCAACAAATGATGCTACAGATATTAATTTAGATAGTGGTTCTGGAAACAATTCAAGTATGACCTTAATTAAGAGTGTAACTTCAATTGGTCCTTACGATGTTGGTTCAATGATTACTTATGAGTTAGTTGTTACAAATACAGGACAGACTACACTTTCTAATATTGAAGTAACTGATTTAGGAGCAACGATTACTTCTGGAAACCCAATAGCTAGTTTAGCGCCAGGAGAATCTGCTACAGTAACGGCTCAATATGCGGTAACACAGTTGAATCTTGATAATGGAAGTTATAGCAATATTGCAACAGCTACAGGAGATAGCCCAGATGGAACGGATGATGTAAGTGTGACTTCTGATGCTGGAACAGATGAGTTTGGAAATACAATAACAGATCCTTTAACGGTTGATGGCCCAGATATTGGTAATGATCCAACAGATGATGCCACTTACCTAATTTTAAATACTTGTTTACATATTTATAACGAGTTTAGTCCAAATGGAGATGGTGTTAATGAGTACTTTAAAATCGATTGTATTACAAATTACCCAAATAACACAGTTGAAATATTTAACAGATGGGGTAACCTTGTATTTAGAGTTGAAGGATATAATAATAATACAATTTCATTCACAGGAAAATCCCAAGGTAGAGCAAATGTAAGAGTTGATGAAGAGTTACCAACAGGAACATATTTTTATATGATCGATTTAGGTAACGGAAGTGATGTGTTAAAAGGGTGGCTATATCTTAACCGATAGTCTACCTAGGTATAAAATTTTTCAAATAGAGTGAAAACATGAAGAGAATAATAAGAATATATTTTTTTCTTACAGTAATAGGTCTTGTTGAGTTAACAGCTCAACAGGATCCTCATTACACCCAATATATGTTCAATACAATGAGTGTGAACCCTGCTTATGCTGGTTCACGAGGCCATGCAGTGATTACTGCCCTTGGTAGAGCTCAGTGGGTAGGCTTTAACGGCGCTCCAGATACCCAAAATTTAAGTTTTGATACACCTTTAGGTTATTCAGGGCTAGGGCTGGGGATAAATTTATTAAATGATAAAATAGGGCCATCAGATGAATTTTATTTCGATGCAAATGGTTCTTATAGTATAGAAACTGGACATCAAGGAAACTTATCGTTCGGATTAAGATTAGGTGGTAGAATTTTAAATATTGACTGGTCTAAAGGTCAAGTTGATGAAAATGAACCAATTTTTGCTAATAACATTAGTGGTAGGTTTTTACCAACTGTTGGAGCAGGAGTTTATTACCATGAACCAAAATGGTATGTTGGTTTATCTGTACCTAATTTCTTAAAATCTGAACATTACGATGGAAACCTTCAGTCGCTTCAAACGACAGCAGTAGAAAGAATGCACTTCTACTTTATTGGAGGTTATGTATTTGATTTAACAGAGAGCATTAAGTTAAAACCTGCAACATTGTTAAAAGCGGTAGCAGGAGCTCCTGTTTCGTTGGATATTTCTGCGACGGTAATGTTTAATGAAAAATTTAGAACAGGTATTGCATGGAGATGGGATGATTCCATCAGTGTATTATTAGGATTTCAAGTTAGTGATTCTTTCTTGATAGGGTATGCGTACGACCTTACAACAACAAATTATAATGTCACAAACTCTGGAACGCATGAGGTGATGATACGTTATGATATTTTTAAAGAGTTAAAGTATAGGTCTCCGAGATTTTTCTAATTAAACTAGTCATGAGAATAAAATTACATTTAAAAAAGTTACTTATTCTTTGCATGTGTATTAGTATTAATTCTTACGCGCAAAGTAAAAGAGTAGCAGATAGATATTTCGAAGAGTTTTCTTACGTACGTTCAGCTGAATTGTACAAAGATATTTACAATGAAAAAGGTGATGACTCAAAGCATGTGCTTTCGAGACTAGCCGATTCGTATTATAATAATGCCGATGTGAAAGAGGCTGAAGTTTGGTATAGTAAACTGGTAGAGAAATATAAAGGAGAATTGTCTGATGCGTATTTGTTTAAATATGCACAGGTGTTGAGAAGTACAGGAAAGTACAAAAAATCAGATTCGATATTAAAATCATTAAAATCGTTACCTGAAAGTATTGTAAAAAGCGGAATGGAAAGTTCAGAATATATTTTAGAACATTCTAAAATGAAAGAAGAACGAATTAGCGTAAGTAATTTGGCAATAAACTCTGAGTATTCAGATTATGGAGGGTTTATTTTGGATGGAAACGCTTATTTTACCTCATCTGCTTTGAATACAAATATGAAACAGAAAATATATGATTGGAACAATCAACCGTTCTTGAATATATATAAGGCGAAAACTAAAGTTCAACCTTTAGATTGGAGCAAAAAAGATACTGTTTTGGTATTGGATGAAGCTAAGATGATTAGCGCTCCTGTTACCACAGAATATCATGAAGGAAAACCTATTTTTACTAAGGATGGGAAAACCATGTATTTTACTAGAAATAACTTTGATGGTAAAAGAGTTAGAAAAGATAAAAAGAAGATAGTAAACCTTAAAGTTTTCAAGGCATCTTTGATTAATGGTGTTTGGACTAATGTTGTAGAACTTCCTTTTAATAGTGATGACTACTCAGTAGGACATCCAGTTTTAAGTTCTGATGAGAAAGCTTTATATTTTACCTCTGATATGCCTGGAGGTTTTGGTATGACTGATTTATACATGGTAGAAATTTATGCTGAAGATAACTATGGAGTTCCTAAAAATTTAGGAGATAGAATCAATACCAGAGGAAGAGAAGAATTTCCATTTGTAGGAAAGGACGGGACTTTGTATTTTTCATCTGATGGGCATACTGGTTTAGGGTTATTGGATATTTTTCAAACGAAATTAGGCGATAATGTAGAGGACGAAAAAGTGATCAATTTAGGAGAACCATTGAATAGTAATAGAGATGACTTTGCCTTTTTTATCAATGATGAAGGTAAATATGGTTTTTTCTCTTCAAACAGAGATAACGGTAAAGGAAGCGATGATATTTATAGTTTCTTTATTTATTCTGTACCACCACCTTGTACTAATGGAATAAGTGGTCATGTTGTTGATTCAAAAACGGATTCAAAGGTTTCTTATGCAACAG
This sequence comes from Tenacibaculum xiamenense, assembly GCF_964513065.1. Classification (NCBI taxonomy): domain Bacteria; kingdom Pseudomonadati; phylum Bacteroidota; class Flavobacteriia; order Flavobacteriales; family Flavobacteriaceae; genus Tenacibaculum; species Tenacibaculum xiamenense. The sequence goes on along the minus strand of NZ_CAZEQU010000010.1, from coordinate 20,073 downwards.
TATCATTATTAAATGAAAAAGGTGAAATAATAGAAGAAGTATTATCTGATTCAGAAGGAATGTACAGTTTAGAGAAAGTACCATGTGATTCTAAATACTCAATAAGTGCTAAAAAGTTTGACTATGAGCCTTCAAAAAGAAATATTGAGTTATCTTCTAAAGAAATTAGTAACTTTGATATGACTCTTGATAAGTTGATTGTAGGTGATCGTATTGATTTAAAACCAATTTATTTTGATCTAGACAAATATGATATTCGTGATGATGCAAAGTATGAACTTGAGAAGCTTTACAGAATAATGGCAAATCATCCTGAATTAGTAATTAGAATAGAATCGCATACTGATAGTTGGGGTAAAGCGGCCTATAACTTGAGACTTTCTCAAAATAGAGCAGCTTCTACAAGAGAATATCTTATTGAAAGAGGTATAGACAGAGCAAGAATAGTAAGTGCACAAGGGTTTGGAGAATCTAAGCTCTTAAATGACTGTAATGATGCAAATCAGAGAAAGTGTTCAAAAGAAGAACATCAGTTAAATAGAAGATCTTATTTCATTATTGTTCAAGGTAAGGAGGCCATGGAAGAAAGGGCTGAAAAGGAAAGATTGAAAGCAATGAAAGAAATTCAAGATCGAAGAGCTAAAATTAAGAAACTAAGAGAGAATAAATAATTCTCAGTAACAATTATAACTTGGGTCAATAGAGCCCCCATTATGTTTGAAAGTCGTTTGTTTTGTTTATCAAACGACTTTCTTAATTTATAATGGTTATGTTATAGGTCGCTATTCTTTTTTCTGAATTTCAACTGCGTGTGGGTAAGGAATTTCAATACCTGCCTTGTCTAATGCGATTTTTACGTTTTCGGTAGTTTCAAAATAAACATCCCAATAATGTGCAACATCAACCCATGGTCTAACTGCAAAGTTAACTGAGCTATCCGCAAGCTCTGAGACATTTACTGTAGGAGCAGGATCTGATAATACTTTATCATTAGAAGTCAATACTTCCATTAGTATCTCTTTTGTTTGCTTAATGTCGGCATCGTAAGAAACCCCAAAGGTTAAATCAATACGAAGCTTTCCTTCTTTGGTATAGTTAATTATATTTCCGTTAGATAAAGCTCCATTTGGAATAATAGCCAGTTTATTATCTGGAGTGTTAACATGAGTAGTAAATATTTGAATTTCCTTCACAACACCTGTAACACCTTGAGCTTCTATAAGGTCTCCAGTTTTAAAAGGCTTAAAGATCATTATCAAAGTTCCGCCTGCAAAATTTGATAACGAACCTTGTAGAGCCAAACCAATGGCTAAACCAGCGGCACCAATAATGGCAGCAAACGATGTTGTGGCTACACCAAGTTTTGAAATTACTGTTACAAATAATAAAGCTTTTAAAGCCCATCCCAATAAGTCGCCTAGAAATTTCTGTAAAGTAATATCAACATTTTGTTTCTGCATTACTTTCTTAACACCTTTAACAACTATTTTAATAAGAAATAATCCTACGAGTAAAATAGCTAAAGCTGTTACAACTTTCGGAGCGTAATCCATCAACAGTTCCTTTGTCTTTTCAATGTACTGTTCCATTTTTTTAATTATAATTTTTAAATAGTTAATATTGAATTGAAGTAGTAATGGTTTACCAAGCTAGTTTATAATATTAAAAGAATAATTGTGATAAGTGCTGGTACAGATTGAATATATAAAATCTTTTTTTTACCAGTTGAATAGGCTCCGTAAAGTCCCGCAACAAAAACACAGGCCGCAAAAAACAAAGCAACATCAGTTTTTTGTGAAATCAAAGCCCAAATAAAACCAGCGGCGAGAAAGCCGTTATACAATCCCTGATTAGCAGCTAAGGTTTTGGTGTCTTCAGCAAACTGTTCATCTCTAATACCAAAAGCTTTTCTTCCTTTTGGTTTCGTCCATAAGAACATTTCTAATATTAGTATGTAAATGTGTATAAGAGCTAAAATAGCTACGAAGGAGTTCTGGAGTAAATTCATACCATAAAAATATGCGATTTCTTAAGAAATCGCATAATAAATAAATGATATTTTACAATTAAACTACTTCAAAAGTAATTTTTAAGTTAACTCTAAATTCTGATACCTCATCGTCATTTACCACCACGCTTTGTGATTGAACAAATGCCGATTTGATGTTTTTAACGGATTTCGAGGCGTGTTTAATTGCTTTCTTTGTTGCATCTTCCCAGCTCTTGTCAGAGTTAGCTAAGATTTCGATAACTTTCATTACTGCCATGATTTTTTGTTTAAATGGTTGAATAACAGTAAATATAGTAAAATGGCATAAAGAATAGTTGAAAATCTAATGTTAAATTAATGTTACCAAAATGTTGCTTATGTGTAAAATAAGTGTTATGTTTGTAATAACAATGTTAATGATTAAAATGTTAGATATGAAAAAAATAATTGTTTTAGCTTGTATGTTATGCTTTGTTGCTGTGCAAGCTCAAGTAGAACCGAAATACGAAAAAGCAGGTGATTTAGTAAAAGCTACATATTTTTATAAAGACGGAACTGTAAAAGAGCAAGGTTTCTTTAAAAATAAAAAGCTTGAAGGAACTTGGATTACTTTCGATAAAAAAGGAAACAAAACCGCTATCGCTCATTACACCAACGGTAAAAAAACTGGAAAGTGGTTCATGTGGCATAAAGAAGGCTTAAGAGAAATTGACTATAAAGATCATACAATAGCAAGTGTTCAAACTTGGAGAGAAGAAACCAAGATTGCTATTAAGTAATATCTAATTAAATATATTTAAAAACCGAGTAAGTTAATTACCCGGTTTTTTTATTTTCTTCCAAAGTCGGCAGGAATTTCACCCCAAGCTTTTGTTTCCCATTTTAGAATAGGATTCTTAAAAGAGTTATTTTGAAGCCAGTTTTCAGCTCTTTTTATTAACTCTAAGAGCTCTTTATTAGAACTATCGAAGGTTACATTAGTTTTACATTTTTTTTGCTTAATCCAGCTCATAGCGATCTTTGAGTCCGAATAAATGGGGAGATTCTCCATTTTTTTACCTTTTAAGAAGGCAATTCCATGAACTAAAGCTAAAAATTCACCAATATTATTAGTCCCATTTTTAAAAGGCCCTTTTATGAATATTTGCTTCTTATTATGAGTTAAAACACCTCGATACTCCATAATACCAGGATTACCTGCACAGGCGGCGTCTACTGAAATACTTTGTAAAATGGGAGAGCCATACTTTTCCTTTTCAGCTTTTGTTAAGGTTTTTACCTTCGTATTAACTCCCTTATAGTCATTATAAGACCTTTTCAGAGCTTCTTCTGCCTCTTTTTTATCTACAAAAGATTTATACTGAGCTCCTTCAAAACCATCAATTTGTTTTTTACATTCTGCCCATGAGGTAAAAACACCTGTTTTTTTACCTCTCCAAACTACATAGTATTTCTTTTTTTTACTCATTATTTAAAATGACGTTTTCAATAACTTTAGGAAAATGTTCATACTCTAAAGTATGTACTTTACTAGCAATACTTTCAGGAGTGTCTTCGGGAGTTATCTCTGTTTTTGCCTGAAAAATAATAGCTCCTTCATCATAATTTTCATTCACATAATGTATGGTAATACCCGTTTCTTTCTCATTATTCTCTTTAACCGCTTTATGGACGTTCATTCCATACATTCCTTTCCCTCCATATTTTGGTAATAATGCAGGATGAATATTAATAATCTTGTTAGGAAAAGCATCGACAATTGCCGCTGGAATTCGCCATAAAAAACCAGCAAGAATTATGAAATCAGCCTCTACTAGTAAAAAATTTAGCACGGTTTCTTCCTTTGTAAAGCTCTCTTTGTCGAATAATGAAGCTTCAATATTCAAACGTTCACATCGATCAAAAACTTTTGCGTTCTTGTTGTTCGAAAGAACATGAGTTACTGAAATATCGTTCGAATTTTTAAAATAATTAATGATATTTTCGGCATTACTTCCTGAACCTGAAGCAAAAATCACTATACGTTTCATGTTTTTTTTGATTGTGTTGTTAGTGCAAAAAAAAGAATAATTATTAAGATTGAAGGGCTCTGAGACAAAAGATTCAAGTATTTTTTTTATTTTAGACATCACATTTTTGAGGAAAAATTAGAATTAAAACTTAAGATTTGTATTTTTGCCCCGATTTTAAATTTTAAAACTTATAAAATTATGTCAGACATTTCATCAAGAGTAAAAGCGATTATCGTTGACAAGTTAGGAGTAGACGATAGCGAGGTAACAAATGAAGCAAGCTTCACAAACGATTTAGGAGCTGACTCATTAGATACTGTTGAGTTAATAATGGAATTCGAAAAAGAATTTGATATTCAAATTCCAGATGATCAAGCTGAAAACATTGCTACCGTTGGACAAGCGATTAGCTATATTGAAGGCACTAAATAATAAGAAGCAAAAAATAAGAATTATATGCAATTAAAGCGAGTTGTAGTAACTGGACTTGGCGCATTAACGCCTATAGGAAACAATAAAAATGAGTATTGGAATAGCTTGGTTAACGGAGTTAGCGGAGCAGCACCTATAACATATTTTGATGCTGCCAAGTTCAAGACTCGTTTTGCATGTGAACTTAAAGACTTCAATGTAAACGACTTCATCCATAGAAAAGAGTCGCGTAGAATGGATAGATTCACGCAATATGCTATGGTCGCTTCTGATGAGGCAATCGCTGATGCAAAGCTTAACTTAGATGAGGTTAACAAATTAAGAGTGGGTGTAATATGGGGTGCAGGAATTGGTGGTTTAGAAACTTTCCAAGATGAAGTTCTAAATTACTCTAAGGGAGATGGTACTCCTAAATTCAACCCATTTTTTATCCCAAAAATGATTGCTGATATTGCTCCAGGAAACATCTCTATTAAGAATGGCTTCATGGGACCAAATTATACAACAGTATCAGCGTGTGCATCATCGGCTAATGCAATGATTGATGCATTAAATTACATCAGACTAGGTCACTGTGACGTAGTAGTAACTGGTGGTAGTGAGGCAGCGGTTACAATTGCTGGTATGGGAGGATTCAATGCAATGCATGCTTTATCAACTAGAAATGATAGTCCAGAAAGCGCATCAAGACCTTTTGATGCGGAACGTGATGGATTTGTTTTAGGAGAAGGAGCAGGTGCAATTGTACTTGAAGAATATGAACATGCTAAAGCAAGAGGTGCTAAAATATATGCTGAGGTAGTAGGAGGAGGATTGTCTTCTGACGCTCACCATATGACAGCTCCACATCCAGAAGGAGTAGGAGTTATAGCTGTTATGAAAAACTGTCTTGAAAATGCTGGATTAAAACCAGAAGACGTTGATCATATTAATACTCACGGAACTTCAACTCCATTAGGAGATGTGGCAGAGTTAAAAGCGATCTCTGAAGTATTCGGAGAGCATGCCAAAACAATTAATATAAATTCTACAAAGTCAATGACTGGTCACTTGTTAGGTGCAGCAGGAGCAATTGAAGCAATAGCTTCAATACTTGCCATGGAACACGGAATTGTTCCACCAACAATTAATCACTCTACGGTTGACGAGAATATTAATCCAGACCTTAACTTAACACTTAATAAGGCTCAAAAGAGAGAGATAAAAGTGGCCATGAGTAATACTTTTGGTTTTGGAGGTCATAATGCTTGTGTTGCTTTCAAAAAACTAGATTAAATTTATATGAATTTCCTTCGTAGAATAGTTAAGCCCCAGAATAAAGAGGATGAAAACTTTTACTACGAACTAAAGGAGCTATTAAATTTTAAGCCTATAAAATTAACGCATTATAAAAAGGCGTTTACACATAGATCCTTAAAGTTAATTGATAGTAAAGGAAATCCTATTAACTACGAACGATTGGAGTTTTTAGGAGATGCCATTTTGGGTTCAGTAATAGCCTCTTATTTATATAAGAAGGTTCCTGAAGGAGATGAAGGATATTTAACACAAATGAGATCTAAAGTTGTTAGCCGTGAGCATTTGAACGCTCTTGGGAAGGACTTAGATCTCTTAAAATTTGTAAAAAGCAATATTGTCAACAATCAGATAAGTGAGAATATTCATGGAAATATTTTTGAAGCCTTAATAGGGGCTATTTACCTGGATAGAGGATATAATTACTGTCATCAGTTTATTTATGAACAGGTAATTTTACCTTATGTGGATATTGAACGATTAGAAGGTAAGATTTCGAGTTATAAAGGTTTCATTATTGAATGGTGTCAAAAGAATAAGAAGAAGTATAAATTCGACTCTTATGAAGATACTGGTAATCAAGATAAGAAGCATTTTAGTGTTCGTGTAAGCATTGATGGAGTTATGGTAGCCAAGGGAAGAGCTACATCAAAGAAGAAAGCAGAAGAGATTGCAGCGAAAAGAGTTTATTTCGCAATGCAGGATAAAATGTCCAATTCTTAACGTTATTCTCGAAAACCTTTTCGTTATTTTCATATTAAATTTTAACGACATTCATTAACTTAGCAAAAAACTTAACGTTGTTTATGACGATTTATGAGTTAGACTTTAATGATTTTTCATCTTGTGAGTATTCGTTAGTAGCAATACATACAACTTTAGGGGATTACAAGTTAGCTTATCTATTAAACCGACAGTTAAGTTGTACATTTAAAAAGAGTAATTTTAATTTAGACAAGAATAATAAAAATGATGTGAAAGCATCATTTTCTGTATATGAGTATTCCAATGCAGAATATGATTTCTTTCTGATTAACAATACTTTTAAGAATAAATCAACTACCAATGGAGTAAGTTTATTTACGGAAAGTTATACGGTAGATTACTTAGTTCCGGAAAAGAAAAAAGTTGATTATTTTATTAAAATAGAAGGGGACGTTAATTCAGATTATTTATCGGACTTGGTGGTAAAATTGAAAGAACTACCTCAAGTGTTAACGTCATACGAAATAGATATAGACTCATTAAAATCTAAGGATTTTTTAATTTTTTAGCATATGCCACATAATAAAAAGACGAAAATAGTTGCCACACTAGGACCTGCCACAAGTACCAAAGAAGTTTTGGAAAGAATGGCAGAAGAAGGGGTAAATGTTTTTAGAATTAATTTTTCACATGCCGATTATGACATCGTGAAAGAACGTGTTCAACAAATTAGAGAAATAAATGAAGAGAGAGGGTTCAATGTTGCAATTTTGGCTGACTTACAAGGTCCAAAATTACGCGTTGGAGTTATGGAAGATGGTGTTGTGCTAAAGGAAGGTGATACGTTCGTGTTTACAACAGAAGAGTGTAAGGGAAGTAAAGAAAAAGCTTTTATGACCTATCAAAACTTTCCTAAAGATGTAAAAGCAGGAGAGAATATTTTGGTAGATGATGGAAAGTTAATGTTTGAAGTTGTTTCTACAGACAAAGATAAAAATGTAGTGACTAAAGTAGTTGTAGGAGGTCCTTTAAAATCGAAAAAAGGAGTAAATCTACCGAATACTGATATTTCACTTCCTGCATTAACAGAGAAAGATAAAAAGGATGTTGTTTTTGCATTAGAGCAAGAAGTTGATTGGGTAGCGCTTTCTTTCGTGAGAACGCCTGAAGATTTAAGAATGTTGAGAGATTTAATTAAGCAGAAATCTCGCTACAGAGTACCTGTAATTGCAAAAATAGAAAAACCAGAGGCCGTTGAAAATATTGATGCCTTAATCCCTTATTGTGACGGATTAATGGTAGCTAGAGGTGATTTAGGTGTTGAAGTACCTATGCAAGATGTGCCTTTAATTCAGAAGAGTTTAGTTCAAAGAGCAAAACAAGCTAGAATTCCAGTTATTATTGCTACACAAATGATGGAGACGATGATAGAGAATTCGGTACCAACTAGAGCCGAAGTAAATGATGTAGCGAACTCTATTATGGATGGAGCAGATGCAGTGATGCTTTCGGGAGAAACTTCAGTAGGGAAACACCCAGTTAGAGTAATTAAGAAGATGACTGAGATTATTGGAAGTGTTGAGTTTTCAGATCTTATTAAAGTACCTCAAGAAGCACCACATATTAGAACAAATCGTTTCATAACTAAATCGGTTTGCCATCACGCAGCGTTAATGGCTGATGATATTAAAGCTTCTGCAATATCTACTTTAACAAATAGTGGATATACTGCCTTTCAAATATCGGCATGGAGACCAAAGGCACATGTTTTAGCGTTTTCTTCTGAAAAAAGAATCTTAGGTAAGTTAAATTTACTTTGGGGTGTAAGAGCATATTATTACGATAGAGAGCTAAGTACTGATGATACTGTTGAAGATATAAATGAAATATCTAAAGAAAAAGGATATGTAAAAACAGGAGATTTTATTATAAATCTTTCTTCAATGCCAGTTGAAGCAAAAGGTATGGTAAATACCTTAAGAGTTTCACAAATAGACTAAAAAGCAAAGACAATATATTTGCAAAACCTCTTCATTATTTTGAAGAGGTTTTTTAGTTTTTAAAAAAAATTGTTACTTTGTACTTTAAACTACAAGTTGTTATGAAGTTTTCAGTATTGTTTTATATAGCTGTGTTGTCTTTTATTATGTCGGACAGTACAAAAAGGAGGTATAGTGATGCCAATTTTACTTATGAATTTTCGATTACAAACAAGAGTTCAAAGGTGAAGTTGGAAAAAGATATTAAGCTTTATTGGTATGCTCTCGAGAGAATACAATCGACCTACTATGGTTTTAATGGTAAATTACTTAATGGTCATTATAGGAAAAGTTTGAATAATTCTAAAAGAAATATAGAAGAAGGGTCTTTTTTCTTTGGGATGAAAAATGGAGAATGGAAGGAATGGGATAACTCTGGTAATATACTCAGTATTACGAATTGGGAAAAAGGTCGGAAAGAAGGTGAGTTTGAGTTGTATGATGAAAACCAGGAAATTTTATCTAAAGGGAGTTTTAGAAGAGGGCAAAAGACGGGTGTTTGGATAAGTGTTAAGAATGGAGTTTTAATAAAAGCTAATTGGTCAAAGAATCTTTTAGACGGAACTTATAAAGAGTACGATAGTCAAGGTAATTTGCTTAGAAAGGGTAAGTACAAAAGAAATATGAAATCAGGAATATGGATTGATTATTTAAAAAAGACTAGGAAGAGATACAATAAAGACACTATAGTAGAGGAACATGTTGAAACGTTTTGGGATACTTTCAGAGAAAAGAAAAGTTAGTGCGAAATCATTACCCTATGTGATAATTACGTTATTATTGGTTGGAATTGTTTTGTCTTCAATAGTTTTAATGGTAAGCTATTTCTATAAAATAACCAATGAACTTGAAAGTCAAGATTCACTAATTGATAATGCGAAATCTATACGTAATTTTTGTAGTTCTAATTTTGGAAATGAAAATATTTTTCAAAGCACTTTCGGTGAACTTGATGGGATGAAGAATGTTGTTGTAAGGAAAAGTAAATGGGGTCTAATCGATAAAGTTCATTTTAAGACTTGGGTAAAAAATGATACACTCAAAGAAACATTATTTTTAGGAGAAAGAAGAAGTAAAAACATATCATTATATATTCCAAATAATAGTAAACAATTAAAGTTAGGAGGGAAAACAATCATAGAGGGAGACGCCTATTTTCCAATGAGTACTTTTGGAGAATTATATATCCCACAAAAAATAAATGATATAACTATTAAAGGGGAGATAAATAAATCTTCAGATCATTTACCTAAAGTTGAAGATTTTTTTATTGAAAAAAATGTTGAACCTATTGATCTGTTTGATTTTAACATGGAGTACTCTAACAGTTTTTTTTCTCCAACTAAAAAAATCAGTATTGAAAAAGGTGTATTAGAAAATATAAAGATTAATGGTAATGTTATCATAGAATCACAGCAAAAACTTATAATTAAAAGAAGTGCAAAATTAAGAGATGTAATTATTATTGCGCCAGAAGTTCTTATTGAAGGTGGTTTTACTGGAAATATTCAATTATTGGCAACTAAGAGTATAAAATTAGAAGAAAATGTTATGTTGGAATTTCCCTCTGTTTTGTATTTAAAAGGTAAGAAAGAAGGAGAAATTCTTATAGAAGATAAAAGCTTGGTTTTAGGAGCTGTTGTTGCAGTTTCTGATCAAAATAAAGTTGAGGTAACCATAAATAAAAATACCAAAATAATGGGAGACATATTTTGTATGGGGAATTTAATGGTTCATGGACAAATGTATGGAGAAGTTATGGCAAATGATTTATGCTTTAGAACTAATGAGTCGGAGTATGAAAATGCAGCATTAGATTTACAAATATTTAATTTACCTTCCTTTGCTTGTCACTTAAACCTATTTGAGAAAAAGAAAAGTACTTATAAAGTTATAAAATGTATAAAGTAAAGGCATCATCCTTAGCGGAAAGTATTCTCTCTTTGGCTTTGGTTTCTATAGCGATTGTTATTTCCATGATGATGTTTTCAAATTTGTTTGGTTCGTTTCATAGTAGAGTTGTTGAAATAGAAGTAATTGCTAGAATCGATTCGATAAAAATTGAGGTTGAACAAAATCCAGCTATTTATTTGGGTAGAAAAGAGTTTAGTTTTAATAATACGGTTATTGTAACTAACTTGAAAGAGAAGAGCCAAGAGTTGTTGTTACTGAATATTGTTGCAGATTATAATGGAAAGGAAATTTTAGATAAAAAATATCTAATCATAAATGAAAAAGAATAAACTAAAAGGATATACAATACTTGAATTATTAATTACAATGGTTATCACAAGTATTATAGTAAGTATTTTATATGTGCTTTTTTCGATGCTATCTCAGAGATATTTAGCTTTTAATAAAAATGAAATTGAAGTTACAGAAGTGTCGATGTTCAAAAACACTCTTAAAAGAGATGTTTATAAATCAGATTATTTAATATTGAACTTTAACGAACTCAAATGTATAAGAAATAACCAAACTCTAATTTATAGTTTTGGAGATTCATACATAACAAGAAGGTTGAAGAAAAGTAGTGTTATAGATACTTTTGAAATTAAAGTGAAAAAAACAACCCCTTCTTTTATTGATTATGATAAATTAAAGGTGCTTAAAAAACTTTCACTTAGGTTAGATTTCTTAGGAAGAGATTTGGGATTACATTTTTCAAAAGAGTATTCATCGGATATATTAACTAATCTATACTTTGCTAATGGAAATTGATGTAAAACATTACAGAAGAAAAAAAGTAAATAAGCCCAAAAAGAATCAAGGGCTTAGTTTTTCCTTAGATTTTAAGGTTAATGATAAGTTGAAGATGATAATGTATAGAGAGTTAAAGGTTATGCTAAAGTCTGGAGTAACTTTGGAAGAAGCTTTTACATTATTAATTTCGCAATACAAGAATAAAAAATTAGTTTCAGGTCTTAAAAAAATCAAAGAGGAATTGTTGAAAGGGAAAACTTTAGTTTTCGCCATGAATCAGGTAAAGTTTTTTACCCCATTTGAAATTAATAGCTTATCCATAGGAGAACAAACTAAAACATTACCCAAGGTACTTGAGGAGTTAGAGCTTTATTTTGAGAAAAAGAACAAATTAAAGAGCCAAATTAAAACTGTGTTAACCTATCCTGCTTTTGTAATAGCAATAACCATTGGTGTACTTGTATTTATGTTAAGAAATGTAGTGCCAATGTTTCAGAAAGTATTTAGGCAATTTAATAGCGATTTACCTGAATTAACAAAGAAAATTATATATATATCCGATAATTTTTCATTTTTCCTGCTATTAATAGTCGTTTTTTTGGTAATTACTTTTTTATTCTACTTCAAATTTAAAGACACAAATAGATTCAGAAGTATAACGTCTCGTGTTATTTTAAAAATCCCATTTATAGGGTCTATGGTAAAATCTATTTATTTATCAAGGTTTTGCAATGCTCTGGCACTACTGCTTGGAGCCAATGTGTCTATAGTAGAGTCGTTAACCTTTATAAAAGAAATGATAACTTTTTACCCTATTGAATCATCCATTGATAATATAAAGAAAGACATTGTTAAGGGGAGGAGTTTGACCGATAGTTTAAAAAAACATACCTTTTTTGATAATAGGATGGTTTCTATGATAAAAATTTCAGAAGAAGTTAATGAATTAGAGGATATGTTCAACTATTTGGCATCTCTTTATTCTGAAGAGGTAGAAACCAAATCTAAAAGAATTGGAGTTATTATTGAACCAGTAATAATAATAGTAATAGGAAGTTTAGTTGGGGTTATTTTAATAGCCATGTATCTCCCAATGTTTGATTTAAGTAAAATATTAAATTCAAATTAATTTCTATATTTGCAAATAAATAGCTTATGAAGCCTTAAATTTTAATGAATATGAAAAAAGAAAACAAAAAATACGTAAAAGCCTATTCACTTAGTGAAATTCTTGTTGTTCTGGCTATTATTGGAATTATAATACTGCTAGTAATGCCAAATCAAACGTCAGTTGTATCTCAAGCCAAATCATTGGAAGCGCAAAATATGTTAGCACATCTACATGGCTTACAAAAGAATTATTTTTATAGATATTCCAAATACACTTCAAACTTAGATGATATTGGTTTTGTTCAAGAAAAAACAATTGAAAGTAATGGTCAGGCAGTTTATGTAATAACAATTCAAGAAGCATCGAATTCAGGTTTCATAGCAAGAGCTAGGGCATTGGCAGATTTTGATGGAGATGGCGTCTTTAATGAATGGCAAATTGATCAAGACAGAAATTTAAAAGAAGTTGTAAAAGACTAATAAAATGCTTTTATTACTAAATGTATTATTAGTTCTTTTTTTAGGGCTAATATTTTGGGAGGATTTTAAATTCAGATTGGTTAATATCTTTTATTTTGGAGCAGTAGTCATAACTGGTTTTGTCATATTTATTCTTAAAAATGGAATTTTTAAGAATCTAGCTTTTAGCTTTGTTTTTCTTTTGATAAACCTTCTATGTATTAAAGCTTATTTAATTATTAAAGAAAAGGATTTTGCAGGTAATTTTTTAAAAATCAATAATTTGGCGGAAGGAGATATACTTTTTTTTCTGGTAATTATCCCCCTCTTTAGTTTTTATAATTATGTGCTTTTTTTTATTACTGGGTTATTAATTTCTCTTATAATTCATCTTTTCGTAAAGTTTAGAATAGATAAAAGAGAAACAATTCCATTAGCTGGATATATGGCTTTCTATCTAGTAATATTGATCTTATTTACTCAGGTTTCGGGAAGAAGCTTATATGTTAATATAATATTTTAGTGCTATGGAAAATATTTTAACTAAAGAACTAGCTTGGTATTACAGAGTTGTACCAATAAGTGAAAACGATGAAAGTATTGAGTTACTTATTGACGAGGCAAAGTTCAAAGATGAGTTAAAGGTTGAACTTGAAATAATTTTTGGAAAGGAAGTAATTCTTAGAAAGGTAAGTTCATTCGAAGCCGAAAGAGAGCTAACTCAAAGGTTTCGAAATACCGATAATAATGAGAAAAAAGAAAGAAAGAAAGAAGTACAGTCAGATTTATTGGGTGAAATTATTGAAGAGGCCATTTCTTTAAAAAGTAGTGATATTCATTTCGAAATTTATGAAGACTATACAAGAGTTAGGTATCGTTTAGATGGAGTTTTAATACAAAAAAGAACTATTGAAAAAGAAATATATCTTGAGTTTGTTAATATTATCAAAATTAAGTCGAACCTTGATATTACAGAGAAGAGATTGCCTCAGGATGGAAGAACTAAGCTAGGTGGCTATGATATAAGGGTTTCAGTAATACCCACGCAATTTGGAGAGAAAATAGTGATGAGGGTTCTAGGTAAGAGTGCGGATTCCTTAGATTTAAACATGCTGGGTTTTGAGGAAGATGAACTAAAAAGTTATCTGGAAGCAGTAAAAAAAAGCAATGGAATTGTTTTAATTAGTGGACCAACAGGTTCTGGTAAAACAACTACACTTTACGCTACGCTTAAAATGTTGAATAGTGTAGAAAAGAATATAATGACCATTGAGGACCCAATAGAATACGTTTTGAATGGAGTAAATCAAATGCAATTAAATGAAGATATCGGACTTACCTTTTCAAGTGCATTAAGATCTTTTCTAAGGCAAGATCCTGATATTATAATGCTTGGTGAAATAAGAGATAAAGAGACTTCTTCAATGGCAATTAGAGCGTCTTTAACAGGGCATTTAGTCTTATCAACAATTCATACGAACTCTGCTTTGGGAACAATTTCGAGGTTAGTAGATATGGGTATTTCACCATTTTTGTTATCCGAAACAATAAATGTAACACTTGCTCAAAGGCTAGTAAGAAAATTATGTAGTTGTAAAAAGAAAGTGAAGTTTAATAAAAGTGATTTTCCAAGCACTTATAGTTCTTTAGAAGTGACAGAATCATATTTTAAGGAAGTTGGCTGTAAAGAATGCCACTACACTGGTTATAGTGGTAGAAGAGCTATTTATGAAATTGTAATTGTAGATAATGACTTAGCAAATGAAATTAGTAAGGAAACTAATAATTTCAGTAGAATTTTGAAAAAGAGAAATATAAAAACATTAGCTGATAAAGCTTTTGATTTGGTGATGAAAGGAGAAACTACTCCTAGTGAAGTATATCCAATTTTAATTAATGCTATTTAAAAAGAAATGAAAAAAATATTAAGTTTTGTAATATTCTGTTTCGTGTTTAATCTAATGATTGGACAGGAATCAGGAAATATAAATGAAAAACTAGAGAAATTATCTCTTACCGAAAAAGGGTTGAATAATTTGGTTCAAATTAACGTATCGCAAATTTCCTTATATGACTTTATAACTGCATTAAGCAATGACCATCAGTTAAATGTAAGTGTTGATAAATCTTTGAATCAAAGAATAATAAATAATTTCCACGATGTTAAAGTCAAAGATGTTTTTTCTTTTCTCGTTAGAAAATATAACTTAGATGTACAGATTCTTGGTAAAATTATAGTTGTAGAAAAAAGGAAGAAAGAAGTAAAAAAAACACTTCAAAAGAAAATAGACATATCGTATAAAAAAAATGAAAAACTTCTTTCATTAAATTTAAACAGAGATTCTCTTTTTACAGTTGCTAGATTAATTACGAACAAAACAAAAGAAAATATTGTCTTAAGCCCAGAAATTAAAAATGAAATTGTTAGTGCTTTTGTGATGGATAAGGAAATCGATTTTGCTTTAGAAATGATAGCGAAATCAAATAATCTTCATATCGCAAAAAATAAAGAAGGCTATTACTTCATTACCAAGAAGCCTAAGGAAATTAAACCTGCTGTTAAAAAGAGAGGAAAGGTAGTAAACCTGCAAAGGGCAACAGACAATTTGTTAATAGAAACGAATTCCGATGGAACGGTTAATATATTAGCTAATGAAGTTTCAATAATTGATGTCATTTATAACTTATCAAAGGAAATGAAAAAAAGCTATTTTTTATATTCTAATTTAAATGGCGGAGACAGGGCATCATTTTCTATTAAAAATGCATCTTATAAAGATGTACTGGAGCATATTTTAAAAGGAACTAAGTTTACGTTTAAAAAAGAAGGAGATTATTTTTTAATTGGAAACAAAACGACTGAGGGAATGAGGATGACAGAGGTTATTAAAATGAAAAATAGAACAATTGAAAATGTTTTAAAATCGATACCTCAAAGAATAGTTTCTGAGTTAGAAGTGAAGGAGTTTATTGAATTAAATGCTCTAGTAGTTACTGGACATTTTTCGGCGATATCAGAATTGAGAGCATTCTTAACTCAAATTGATAAAAGTGTACCAGTGGTTCAAATTGAAGTTATTATTTTTCAGTATGAAAAATCACATGACATACAGACAGGGTTAAAAGCTGGGTTTGATAAAAATCAACAGACATCAAATTTGGCAAGTGCATTCCCTACTACTGATGTTCACTTAAACTCAAATAATATTAATAAAATCATTGATGCATTTAATGGATTTGGAATAGTAAATTTAGGAAAAGTACCTTCTAGTTTTTTTATGCAGTTAAAGGCGTTAGAAAACAATGCTATAATAGATTTAGAATCAACCCCTAAAGTGGCAACTCTTAACGGGCATGAAGCATCTTTAAAAATTGGGGCTACAGACTACTATTTCGAACAGACGAATCAATTATTAAACGGAAACAATAATAATAATGATAATATATTACAGTCAGGAAGATGGAAACCAACAGAAGCTAACTTAAGCTTGAAAATAAAGCCATTCGTATCTCAAGATGAAAGTGTAACTTTAGAAGTTAGAGTAGAAAAGAGTTCTTTTACAGGAAGGGTAGGAGAAACAGCTCCACCAAGTAAAAGTACGCAGCAGTTCGAATCATTCATCAGAGTAAAAAATGGAGATATGATTTTATTAGGAGGTTTGGATGAAGCAGAGAAGAGTAACTCAGGAACAGGAACACCTTTTTTATCTCGTATTCCAATTATCAAATGGTTCTTTAGTGGAAGGAAGAAGAAAAAGGCGAAGAAGAAATTACACATGTTTATAAAACCAACTGTATTTTATCAATAATGGAGTTTTTTAAACATATTCAAGAGTTAGTTGTAGTTAACATTTTGCTCGGATCAGAACTTAAGTTTATATGCTCTTCAGTAAAAAAAGTAGGAGATAAAATAAGGGTTATTGATGAAGTCTTGGTTTCTGGGAAGATTCATGGAGTAATTGAGGTTTCAAGAAAGAAGAGTGTTATATTATTATTTAATGGAGATAAAGTTCTTTATACTGGAAATGGAGATTTGTTTCGGTCAACATTAAATTCGTTTTATACGAGTAAATATTCTAGTAGTGACGATAGAGAGTTTCTCGCTCTTGCGAGAAAAGAGGAGGTAGATAAAATTGTGAAAAATTTCTTAGATAATGGACTTTTTATAATTGATATTCAAATTGGAAGTTTCAGTATTGGGCTTTTTTACAAAAAGAGTTTTTTTGATAAAGAGTTTAAAACAAGTTATTTATCCCTGGTTTTTGATGATGAGGACTGTGTTAAGGTTGAGAAAATATCAGATTCGTTGGTTAGAACTGATCTTGATGAAAAAAAAGAAATCAACATAGCGCTTTCATCGGTTTATAATCATTACTATCCTTCGGATAAATTGATAAGTAATTATGAAAACTCGATAATATTTGAAAATAAAACAGAAAGTGTTCATAAGTCTGAACTTCTATTTTATGGTAAGATAGCCCTCATCGTAATATTTATAATAATTTTTTTGAGTTTTGTAGTCACTAAGTTTTTTGCTAGTCAAAACGAAAAAATAGAGTCGAGATTGAATTATTTAATTCAGGAAGAAAACCTTCTTAATAAGTTAAATAAAGAAAAGACTAAAAAAGAGGAAATATTAAGGATTTCAGGTTTTTTGAACTCAGACGGAGTTAGCTATTGGACAAATGAGATAGTAAAAGATATTCCTAGAAGTGTAGTATTATCAGAACTTGAAGTATTTACTATAAAACAGAAAATAAAGAAAAATAAGAAAATTGATATTAATGGGAATTTAATTGTTGTTAAGGGAAGTTCTTTTGATGAAAATGGATTTAATGACTGGATAAAAGTATTGACTCAAAAAGAGAAAATATTTAAAATTGATATAATCAACTATACACAGAGAAAGGACCAAGAAGTGAAGTTTGAATTAAATATTCAGTTGAATAGATGATGGAAGATAAGTTTACATACAAGCAAAAGAAAATAGGAGTTTTTGTGCTTTTTTTTCTTGTTTTACTTCTAGGATATAAAAGGGTTATTAAAAATACTATCAGTGAAGGAAATAGGTATTTGAAGAATAAAAACATAAAGAAAAATGAAGAGGGAATTCGACAATCGATATTAAGTGTTCAAAATGAGATTTACAATCTAGATAACTATTTAGGAGAAGAAAACTTCAAAGAACATATGATTCAACAGGAAATATTAGAATTTATTACGTCAAAAGAATCAAGGAATAATATAATGGTAACTGATATAAAACCAACTCATTCATATTTTGTAGGAAATTATTCTATAATATCAAATTCGTTTACTCTTAAAGGAACGTATAATTCATTGATAGATTTAATCTATCAGATTGAAAAGGATTTTAGAAAATCAAAACTGAATAATGTAAAATTTTTTAAGAAAAGAAATTATAAATTAAAAAACGAAGAGTTGTTTGTGGAGTTATTATTCCAAAACTTTAAGCATGATGAATAAGAGTTTAACAAATAAAGTGTTAGTTTTTATTGTTGTCCTTGTTTGGGCTTTGGTAATATATAAATATTGGTTTAAAGGTTCTTCAGAAAATCAATTTGTTAGAGATTATACCAAACACAATTCCATTGTCAGCAGCCCGAGGAAAATAAAAGAAGTTTCTATAATTCCATTAAATAGAGACCCGTTTTTGAACCAAAATATGTTCAAAAAAGAAAGAAAAGAAAAAGTTGCTAAGCCCAATGTTGTTAAAGAGAAAAATATAACAAAGAAAATTATTAATGATGTTTGGCCAAGTATTAAATATTTAGGTTTTTTGCAAAAAGAAAATAGTGGAAAAAAGATTTTACTTTTAGTAAATGGTAAGTTTAAAAAAGTTGGAAAAAATGAAAGAATATTAAATGATATTAAAATTAAGAAAGTATTTAAAGATTCAATAATAATTGAAGGAAAAAAGAAAATAAAAACAATAAAAAAAGGAAGTTAAAATGGAACATATTAAAAGAAATAGTTGGAGTATAATAAATAGTGTTATACTTATTGGTTTAGCCATAATGTTTTTTATAGCTAGTAATAATAAGGAAAGGGTTGTTTATATTGATAATGTAAAGTTGTATAATGAATTTAATATGACTAAGGAGTTGGGAGATATAAATGAGAAAAAATACAAGCCATTTTTAGTCAAATTTGATAGTATAGTGAATAAGCTAAAGACGTTTGAGGAGAAACTAAACGGTCAAAAGAAAATATCTAAAAAAGAAGAGGAGGAGTATATAAAGCTAAAGAGATTGGTAGTTTCTGGAGATGCTGAAATTCAGGATTTAAGAACGCAGGTTAAAATGGAAATCAATAAGAAAGTTTGGGAACGTTTAAATACATATGTGAGGGAGTTTGGAAAAGAGCGTAATTACGATGTCGTTTTAGGAGCACAGGGTCAAGGTAATATTATGTATTCAAAAGAAGAGTTTAATGTGACGGATGAATTTATTGAGTATGCTAATTCAAAGTACGAAGGAAATTAATTTTTTATAAAGTGTAAAAAAATGAAGAAGATAATTTATTTATTTGTGATTTTAATAGTTGCTTGTAAAACAGAAAAACAGTCCAAAAGTGAAGATAATTCTGTGGGAAAGGGAGATGCTAATTCTAGTATTTCGGATTTTAAATTGTATGATGAAGATAATTTCAAAGACACTAAAAAGAGCTTTAATTTTTTAGGTGAGAGTTTTTCAGGGAGTAAAAAGACGGTTTTTATTAATAATATGTTTTATTCCGCTTCAATTTTACCAAAAGAGTACTATATCAAAAAGCACTTGAAAAAGACAGATTCTCTTGATAATTACTTAAATAAGTTGAAGAAGGAAGAGGTAGTCCAGTTTGATTTTCAGTATTATAAAGGAGACGATTTGTTTAAGAATAGGTCGGCGAAAGAAGTTGAAGAACTAGTGAAATATTTGTCGTTTAACATAAAGAATGATTTTTACGCTATTACAACCAAAGGTGATACCATTCCGGCTTCAGGAGTTCTTTTTGAAAGAACTTTTAAGGTAACACCTTATAAAAGATTATTATTGTATTTCAAGTTCCCTCAAGAACAAGAAAAAATGAAATTAGTATATTTTGGAAAAGTGTTTGATAATCAGATATTAAAGTTTTCACTTAAGAAATAATTGATTTTTTTTGAAATTGGTGTTTGCTATCAACTAATAAAATTCTAATTTTGTATAGAAATTAATTGCTAGGAGCCTACTTCTAAAATTGTAAAAAAAGAATATTAACAAATTGCTTAAAAACAGCTAATAATTTATTATGAAATTTTCTAAGACTAATAGAGCCACTAAGG